>JAGRIJ010000006.1 GCA_020443295.1 Alphaproteobacteria bacterium
AGGGCGTCTTTTGGCCTCCAATTCAACCGTGTAGTCGGAGTAGACCAGATCACCGTACATGTGCCGCTTCCTGCTTTCTTATTTGGATACAGGCGAGAAGATATGCAAAACAAATGCCAAGGATGAGTCCGGAGAGTCCGGAAATGCTTAGCGCATGAGGAATGTCCGGCTCAGAAAAAGATTCCGGGTCGGACGCTTTTAGAAGCATTTTTTTCCTGCCCTGCAGAGCGTTTTCCGCAATGATTTTATTCATGACTGCGTTTGCAACCTTCGGCGCCAGATCGGGGCTTGTCGAAGTGAAGGAAAAAGCGACCGAATTATCCTTCAGGATGGTTATCTTCAGATCCTTTCGGATTTTTTCCGCTATCTGTTCATTCAGGGGAATGCCGGGCGAGCGATCGTGCTCGATTTTTTCAAGGATCCGAGAATAGACGGTGATATCCGGGTGCAGGGCCGGGTTAAAGGCGGCGCGGCGGTTCCATTGGTTCTTATCGATCAAGGGGAGCAGAAATTCATCGGACCGGATAATTGTAAGAATTTTATCTTTGATTTGTTCCGGTGAGTGCGTTTCCAGTTCGGCCGGTTCATAACCCATTACCGCTGCGGCACTGTAGCGCACCGACTGGAAGGCAAGAATCAGGCATCCGATTAAAAAAACGAGAAGAGCGCTGCCGAGAACAAAATTACGACGAACCCAGATCATATACAGACGGGACCTGCGGCGATTTGTCGCCATCGTCGGTGCCAATACCATAGAAGCGTACTCTTACTCTGAGACACAAAGTTAAACAGGGTCAGAAGAACCTTTGTTTAACCTTTATTGAATCTCCTGGCAAGATTTCCGTTGCTTCGGTTGCTTCGATTTCGGTTTTTTGGCCGTTTATATTCCGGATAATAATGATTTTATCCTTGGCTGCGCGCGGTGTGTAGCCGCCTGCAATTGCTATGGCCTTGAAGATATCAAGTTCGGGTTCATAGGGGTAGCGTCCGGGGTTTTTCACTTCGCCCAGAATATAAAAGGGCGATAATTCCATAATCTCAACCGTCACGCTCGGGTTATTGTAGTACCCGCCTTTAATCAGGCTTTGCGCAATTTCATTTTGCAACTCGTCCTTCGTTTTTCCCTGAGCCTGAATTTCGCCGACGAGAGGGACGGTCAGGATTCCTTTCGAATCAATGCGGTATGTATTCGAGAGTTCTTCAACACCGAAAACGGTAATGCGAAGCAGGTCGCCCACATTCAGGCGGTCGACGGAACCGGCGGCTGGGGCCGGCATGATTTTTTCCGTTCCGTCCGATTGTTCATCCGGGGAATAGGGGGTGCGGTAGCCGGAGGGTTCGATATCCTGCGGCGCGCGGTTAAAAGGGCTGTCGTCCAGAGCCGCGAGAACAAAGGTTTCTTCATCCGGGGACAGGGACGCCGAGGGAGAGGGGGCGGGGGTTGCCGGACTTTGCATGCTGGTGTTTCCGTCATCGGGCGGTTCGGGAAGGAAATCCGGGAGGAGCGGGCCGGAGGGCGCCGTTTCATTTTGTTTTTGCCGGGCGGATTCAATTTCGCGCCGCGAGGCTTCGTCAACCCATTCGTTGCCTGCGGCGTCGTCTGAATCCTGCGCCGTTGGCGCTTGCCCGGACATCGCACGGAGCATCTGGTCCATGTAACCGCCGTTATCTTCGGCCTTTGCAGAGGGGGCGCCTGTCGTGGCTATTAGGAGTGCAGCGCACAGCAGAACAGAAATTCGAACAAGAGTTTTCAGCATGATCGTGCCTCAAAGAAACAGGAGGAGAGTCAAAGAATCGCAAGGAACCTTGCAGGGTCTTATTTTACCCCATTCTGCAGCGATTAATGAGACTGCATTTCGGATAATTTGACTTTATTCAGAACTACGTTAGGCATGTTCCGTGCCAAACTGCGGAGAGTTTCGGCGGCTTTGACAAATTCTTCGCGGGGGGTTTTCGCCCATTCGAGAACCAGAACGACCTGATCGACCAGGCCGGCAAGGATTTCGGCATCGGAGACGCTGAGGACCGGGGCGCAGTCGAAAATGATACAATCATATTCTTCCTTGAGCATTTCCAGAGGTTTCTGGAGCCTTCCTGCGAGGAGAAGGTCGGAGATATAGGGGCTTGATTCACCGCTGGGGATGATCGAGAGGCCGTGCTTATCCTTTACGATGATTTCCTGCAGGGGTTTTTTGCCTGCCATCATTTCATAGAAGCCGGGATGTTCGCGCACCATTGCCACGCCCGCAAGGACGGGGTCGATCGTATCCGAGTCGATCAGCAGCGTCTTCATGCCGATGTTGTTCATATAATACGCCAGCGACGCGGCCACGGTCGTCTTGCCTTCGCCGCGCCGGGTGGATGTGAAGAGAACCGTCTTGCCCTTTTCCTGCATATTCAGATGGATGAATATACGCTTGATTTCCTCTACATAATGGGAGCGGTCCTTTTTGACCACGTCAGAGATCGGCAGGCGGGCGCGGGGCAGCATTCCCAAGAGACCAAAGCCTGAGAGCTTATATATATCCTCCCGGTCCTTAATTCCCTGATCGCCGATTTCGAGAAAGAAAATGAAGGCGAGGGCAAAGAACCCGGAAAAGGCCGTGACCGCCAGCATAATCAGAAGTTTTTTCGATCCGATGGGTTCATTGGGTTCAAAGGCCGGAGAGACGATTGCGATATCGGGACGGGTAAAGTCGATCTGGGATTTGATTTCCTCCGATCGCGCCAAGAAGTTATCCAGAAGGTTGCTGCTGGATTGCTCTTCCTTCTGCAGGGCCTGCAGGCTGATCATTTTTTCCTGAAGGTCGTCAGCCTGTTTTTGCAGTTTCGTCAGGTTATCTTCAAGAAGGGTTTTTTGCTTGGTGGCGGTTGTCAGTTCATTTTCGATGGATTTTTTAATATTGGCTACTTCGCGGGCGATGTCGTTGTTTACCTGCATGAGTTCCTGACGGGCGGCGATGACGTCGGGGTGGTTATTCCCAAGTTCCGCGCGGAGTGATTGAAGTTTTTGAGCCGCTACGCTGGCGCGGGATTTCAGTTCCTGAACGAGGTGAGATTCAACGATATCGGCGATTCCGTGCGGATTGCCGTTCTGGAGCATTTCGCTGCGGGCCTGAAGATCCAGAACATGAGTGTTGATTTGCGCGAGCTGGGCGGCAAGGTCGGAAATCTGCTGGTATATGAGTTCCTGAGAGTTCCGGCCCTGAATCATGCCGTTTTCGGCCCGGAATTGCTGGACCATGCGGGATTTTTTCAGGCTTTGTTCCTTCAAATCCAAGATTTCATTCGTCAGCCACTTATCCAGCTTTTCCGCGAGGCGCTTTCTTTCCTGTTCGCGCGAGAAGACATATTGGCGGGTGTGGGTGTTGGCGATCTTGGCGGCGAGATTGGGGTCCGGCGAGCGGAAGGAAATTTCTATGACGCGGGAGGTTCCCTGTTGCTTGACGTCAAGGTGACTGAGAAAATTTTTCAGGACCTTGTAGCGTTCCGCATTATCGGCGGCTTCATCGGCAGGTGCGGCGCTTTCCGTTCCGGTTTCGGTTGAGGGGTCGGGAATATAAAGGTTGCCCTTCCAGTCTTCCTTCAGACCGAGGCTCAGGATCGTCTGACGTGCCAGACCGGGAGATGAAAGCACCTGTACCTGCGTGGGGACCGTCAGGTTGTCAAATTTCATGCCCGAGAGGATATCGTTAAAGTCCGCGAGGTTGATTTCCTGTGTTTCCAGACTTACAGAGGCCGTGGCCTGATAGATGTCCGGTTTGCCCTTGAGGTAAAAGAGCGTCGCGAGGATCGGCAGCGCCATGAGGATCAGAAGAATCCAGCGCCGCTTGTAGACGATCTTTATGATATCGAGGATGCTGGGCACCTCAATGTCTGAAGCGCTCTTACGGCGGTCTGATCTTCTTCGTTCCATATCTTAATGTTCCGAGACTTTTTTGTGTTCAGAAAGGTGCGGCCAGAAGCAAATAAATATCCCGCAAGACACTTCGACGGGTACTATACAATCTGTCCCGGTCCGGGCAAGCGGAATTTCCAAAATCTGCAGTGTTTTCAATCATGGGGATATCACTTTTTCATTTAATGAGTCGAGTATCTTACATTGTGGACAAGAGTCATTGTTTCGTATAGGTTGGGTTTTCCACACCGCTGCGTCATTTTTCTTCTCTTTTTTCTGTGTTTTCAGTTACTTACAAGATAAACGGTATGAAAAAAACCACTCTTGCCGCCCTGATATTCTGTTCCGCCGCTCTTGGTGCAACTTCCGTGCCTTTTTCCGCGCGCGCGTTCGACAAGAATCTGGTCAGCAATGTGAAGTACCGCTACAACCCGTATTACCAATCCGAAGGAGGGCGGCTGGGGACGTTTATCGTCAAGCCTGCTGTCATGCTTTTGCAGACCTATGACGATAATATTTTCCGCGAGCATCAGGCGGACAGCGACAATATTACCGTTCTGCGGCCCGAAGTGCGGATCATGTCCGACTGGGGACTGCACGGGATCGAGGCAGGGGCGCAGGGGAGTTTCGGGCGGTACGCGGAATTTACTTCCGAGAACTATAACGATTTTTCCTTTTATGTTTCCGGCCAGTACGACGTGGATTACGAGACTTATTTCAAGGCGCTGGCCAAATATGAGAAGCGCCACCAGGAGCGCGACCAGCTGGAAGATCCCGGAGGGGACGAGCCGGTGGAATACGGGGTCAAGACCGTGTTCATCGGGTTTACGCGCGAATTGAGCGTTCTGCGGGTCAATGCTTCGGCGACGCACCGGGATATTACTTATGAGGATTCATCGGTCGGGAACACGATTATCGATAACAGTACGCGCGACCGTTCGCAGCAGGAGCTTGACCTGCGGATCGCTTATGGGATCAGCGATAATTACGAAGCGTTCATCGCCGGGGGATATGACCGCCGCCGTTACGACGTGGCCAGCGCCGATTTCAGGGATTCGGATTCCTATAACCTGCGGGCGGGGGTCGCGGTGAATTTCACGGGCAAGCTGCGCGGGGATATTTATGCCGGGTATATCTGGCAGAATTTCGACAGCGGGTTTGAAGATGTCGGCGCTGTGAAATACGGCGGATCGCTGCTCTGGAACGTTACCGACCTGACCTCGATCGAGGCGGGGGTGGACCGGTCGCTGATCGAGACGGTGCAGGCGGGGGCTTCATCGATCGTGCAGACGAATGTCGATCTTTCGGTTGCGCATTCGCTGCGGGATAATATTCTGGTGGAGGGGACAGCCGGATTTATCGACAATAGCTATGAGGGGAGCGGGAGCAACGATAACCACGTTTACCGCGCCGGGATGAGCGTGGTTTACAAGCCGAACGAGCATGTCAGCACGGGCGTGAAGTACGATTATATCAATCGGAAATTTGAATCCGCCTCGCGCGATTACGATAACAACCGGGTGATGGTGAACGTGCGGTACGATTATTGAGAGGCGTCTTGTTTTCCTGCCTCGACCCCGCTTTTGAGCAGGTAGCCGATCAGCAGTCCGCCCGCGATGCCTACGAGGTTTGCCGCCATATCGTCCACCGAGACTTCGCGTCCGGGGATGAAGCTTTGCACGAATTCAAGCCCGATACCTGCGGCGGCGAGACCGGCGCAGATGAGCGCGATGGCTTTGCCCGAACGGAATGTGAAAAACGCCCAGATGAGGATCAGCGTACAGGCCATAATGTGGATGAGCTTGTCCGTATAATAGGTGGGCAGGGGAAAGAGATGCGGCACCAGCGCGAGGACGGCGAGAATTATCAGGGCGAGCGTATAGAGGAAGGCGCGGAGCATGGTGATGTGTTTCTCTGTTGGTCCGGTCGTGCGGATTTTCCATTAAGAGTCCGTTCCTTATCGGCGTCAATTCTTTTTAAGTCCGGGAGGCTCCTGTGGGTGCTATTCGTTGTGGTGCGTTTTTCGGGAAATAAAGAGCACGCCCGCAAAGACCAGGACCGTGACCGCGGAGGCGCTCATCGTGCCGAGATCCAGACCGCCGTGGTCCAGCGGCTTGGTCAGAAGGTCGCCGAAGGTCGCGCCGAAGGGGCGGGTGAATATAAAGGCAATCCAGAAGAGGAAGACGTGATTGATTTTTGTCGCGTAATGCAGAAGAAGGACAACGCCTATCACACCGGAGGTGACCAGCGCGCCCTGCAGGTAGGAGAGTTCGAGGTCGTCGGTGATGTAATCGCCGAAGGCCGTTCCCAGACTGTTCGAGATCAGGACGGCCAGCCAGAACATGGATTCCGGCCCGACGCGGTTAATCGGGTAGACTTTGAGGCTTTTTTCCTTTGAATGCCAGAAGGCCAGCGCGGCCAGAAGGGCCGTGACCAGAAGGAGCGAGCCCCACATGTATCCCAAATCGAGAGTCCGGTCCATCATATCGGAAATTTCGGTTCCGACGGTCGTTGTGCCGATGATGCAGGCCCAGAACAGCAGCGAGTGGAATTTATGCGCCCGGATCTGGAAGACCAGCAGCGTAAGCAGGATCGCCCCGGTCAGGCCCAGGCTCATGACATAGCCCAGATCGAGCGTCATGGAGAGCATGTCGCCCGTTGTTTCCCCCAGCGTGGTCGCCAGAATTTTCAGGATCCAGAAATATATCGAGATTTCGGCCACTTTGTTTTCGCGGGTCATGCTGGGGGTTCTCCGTTGTTAATGATCCTTATTTGCATTTAGAACCTGAAGCGAAGCTGAAGGCAAGGGTGAATACTTTTTTCAGCCAAACGTTGCGGGTTTTAGTTACGAGCACGGAAATCGGAGTATTCCCGTCTCTTTATTTAGGATTTTCAAGGGTTGGGAAAGCATTATTTGACATATTTTTTGTTATGGCACTAGGATTGGATTGAGAATTGTAATTTTTTATGGTGACACAGGTATGCGTTTCTTATCGGATTTAGCTGGCAGGGCCTCCCGATTATTTCGTTCCGGTCCAACCCATGATGACATCAAGGCCCGGATTACGGCTTTGCCGGATACGCAGAAGCAAGACTTACATGTCTATAAGACGGCGGCGGAATTATGCCGGGCGCACGGCGTATTTCCCAAAGTCGTGAATGTCGATCGGTATGTCGGGAGTGCGCTGGAAGCCCTCGGCCTTCAGTGTGTAAAAACTCCCGATGAAGTTTTGCAGTCACTTGATAAAATGACCGAAGCTTTCGGTGTTGAGAATATGCGTTTTTCCGTTATCGCTATGACTCTTGTCGATCGTCAGCAGGGCCGCGATATTGATTTTACAGGCTCTCATCTCGAACAGTGATTTTTTCTTTCTTTTATTATGTGTGAATCCCGCCGGAAACTTCGATGCGCTGGCCGTTGATCCAGTTGCAGTCCCCGGAGAGAAGGGCGGCGACTGCGCCGCCGATATCATCGGGCAGACCGACGCGACCCAGCGGGGTTTGCGAGGCGATCATCTTGTTGAGTTCGGCGTTGTCGCGCACCATTCCGCCGCCGAAATCGGTTTCGATTGCGCCGGGGGCGATCGTGTTTGCCGAGATCCCGCGAGCGCCCAGTTCACGCGCCAGATACCGGGTGAACACTTCCAATCCACCTTTCATCATCGCGTAGGCAGCGAAGTTGGGGTAGCTGAACCGCGCCAGACCGGAGGAGATATTCACGATACGTCCGCCGTCCTTCATCACGGGCAGGAGTTTCTGCGTGAGGAAAAAAGGCGCCTTGAGGTGCGCGTTTACCATGAGGTCGAATTGTTCGGGCGTGGTTTCCATGATGGACGCATGCATGCCCATGCCCGCGTTGTTGACCAGAAAGTCGAAATCGGCGCGGTTCCAGTTCTCCTGCAGCGTTTGTTTGACCGTTTCCGCGAAAGCCCCGAAGGTTCCGTGTTTCGTAACGTCGAGTTGAAGGGCGGCGGCTTTGCGTCCTGTTGCGGTGATTTCGCCGACAAGCTTGTCCGCCTCGTCTTTCCGGGAGTTATAGGTGAAGATGAGGTCCGTTCCTTTGGCTGCCAGATGACGGGCCATGTTTTTTCCCAGACCGCGGCTGCCGCCGGTGATGAGTGCGATTTTCATATGTTCTCCTTGTTGCGAGGCTGATCGGGTGTGGTACAGAATTCGCCTTAAGTGCCGCCCGAGTCAAGCTTACAGATACAGACAAGCCCGGTTTTATGGTGTATACAGGGGGTGTGATTATGGCCAGAAACAGGATGAAAGAGACAGACCATGAAAAACAATACGGCTAAAGTTCAGAGCAGCCCCAGCGCCGGTCAGGGCAAGGGTGCGGAGGAGATTGTTCAACAGTTTTCGAAGTCTTTTTCATCCAGCGAGCGCGTAACGTCGCCTTATCATTATTATGTTTTCCGTGACGCACTGCCCGAAGCGGTGGTCGATGATATTCTCGCGCTGCCGGTCGAAGCGCCGAAGGATATGGATTTTTCCAAGGGGACGCGGGAAGTCAATAACAAGCTGCGGACCTATTTCTCGCCAGATAACCAAAAGACCTGGCCGGTGTGCAAGGCGATGGTGGATGCGTTCAAGGATCCGCGCATTCTTTCCGTCATCAAAGAGGTAACGGGGCGGGATGTGAGCGAGGGGCAGCTTCGTATCGAATATTGTCAGGATACGGACGGGTTCTGGCTGGAGCCGCATGTCGATATCAGCGTCAAGCTTTATTCCATGCTGGTTTATTTGTCCGACGATCCGGCGCTTTACGATGCGGGGACGGATGTTTACGACGATACGCCCGAGCACAAGCTGGTCGCGCGCGTGCCGTATGAGCGCAATGTCGGCATGACCTTCATTCCTGCGCATAATACCTGGCACGGATTTGCCAAGCGGAAGATCAACGGAATCCGGAAATCGCTGATTATCAATTATGTGAAGAAGGAATGGCGCGCCGTTGAAGAACTGGCATAACTCTTTCTAAGTCTTTCATTTGTATGGATTTTTAGAGGGGAGCAGCCTAGTTTTTGTCACGGAACGATAAAGGGACTATAATTATAAAAAATTCAAGAGGGGTCCGCGGTGGAACCACAGGCTTACATCAACCGGGAAGTTGCCGCCGGCAAAGACATCGTCTTTGGGGAGCATCATGATTCCTTCGAGTCGACGATGGGGATGCTGGAAGAGACAGTACGGCAGAACCCCGGCCGTATTCAGGCTGTCAGTGTTGAGTTTTCGCCCCGCCTTCAACCTTATATCGATCAGGTGGCCAGCGGTACGCTGAGCGTTGAGGATTTTACCCGGCTCTGCAGGATTTCAAACGAGCAGGAATACATGGAAATCGGGGGCGCTCTGCACGCGCAGGGACGTTTGAGCGACGACCAGTATGACAGGCTTGTCCGATTTTCCGAGAATACTATACAAGCTGTTCTGGGCGGCACCAACAATGCCGATTATCCGCCGCAAAGGCAGGCGATCGATGTCAGCACCTACGGGGCGCTGTATTCTCTGGTCCGGACGGCGGCGGAAAAAGGCGTTCCCGTGATCGCCAGCGATCTGGGGCGTGAAGCTTTGCCGCTCAATGTTCTCGATACGATGACCGTGGCCGACCTGATTGACCGGATGGACGATACTTCCGACGGCAATCTGCTTGCGGGCAGGGTTGATTTAAATTCGCCGCAATCCATTCTTGTGCACCGGGGCGCTTTTCACCTCTGGGATCTTACGAGCGAACGGGATCCCTCGGTCAGCAATGCAGGCAAAGGCATGGATGATTATCTGGAGGCGCACGGGCGCCATGTCGTGGTGATTGGAAATTATGAGTCGACGGATGTTCTCAGCGGTGAAGTGGATTCCCTTCGCAAGGATCATGTCAGCGTCAGGGATCCTTCGGATGTCACAATCATCAACGGCCAGCTTGTCGAGCAGCCTGATCAGGATATCGCGGAAAGAGGAATAGCCCCTGTAAGTCCGGGCGGCCTGGCTCCAAAATAACATTACCGGCAACGGTCTTCACGGATGTTAAAACTCTTATTTCTTGCTCTCTTTTTTCAAGCGCCTTTGGTCGCCGTTGCCGCCGGGGATGGCCCCGCTGCTCCCGTTCAGCAAAAGACGCGCAAATCTGCAGTTTCCGCGCAAGGTGAGAAAGAGTATGCCGATGGCCGCCAGATCGTCCTGAGCGGTGAGGGGACGGAGCGTATCGACCTCCACGGCCGGTCGGCGGTTATCACCCTGAAACATTTCGGCGGTTATGCGCTGATCCTCAACGGGGGGCTTGTCGTGTTCACCGGGACGGCGCAATCGGACAAGCCCGCGCTGGAGAGCGGCGCGCAACGCGCGATCCTGAGGATTAAAAACGCGGAAGAAATCACCGGGCATGACGCCGTGATCGACGCAGGAGACGGGCACGGGCTGGATGCGCTGATCGTCGGGAACGATGACGGGCGGCTTCCAGAGGTTCATCTGGAGCGCGTGACGCTGATCGGCGGGTGGAACAACTGGCCGTACAGGGACGGCGAATATCACGGGGACGCGCTGCAGGATTATATGGGGGTCAAGAGTTTCGAGATTCTCGATTCCGTCATCGTGGCGAATAATTCCGGGTTTATGGCTGACCCGCAGCATCCGGTCGAGACCATCACGCTCAGGAATGTGCGGTTTGAGTATGGGAAGCGCTCCAGCGGGTATACGCTTTATCTGAAAAACACGAACGCGAAGAGCGATTATGTGCCGGAGATCGTTCTGGAGAATGTGAGCGTTCAGGAACGCAAAGCGTGTTTACACAGTTCGAAATGCCCGGCGGAGATGTATTCTGTGCACCCGCCCAAGCAGCACCCCAAGGGCGCGGTGCGGAGGGGGGATGAAATCTGCTGGCCGGAAATTCCGCAGATTAAAGGGTGCGTGAAGGTGGTGGGGGAGTAGATGTTCAGAAGCAAACTATTGACCGTAATTTTAGTATTTTTTGCCTTGGTCAGCCTCTTGCGCTTTGGAGTCAGTCTTTATTTTACAGGCCTCTTTTTCGATATTGAAAAATATATCATCGAAAAAGAATTTAAGGGGGATGTTCAAAGGCATCAGGAGGCCCTTAATGCAGGCAGTATCAAATACTGTGATAACTATGTTTTTCTGCATGGGGGTATTCCAGCTAGTACATTGCAATACACCAAGTATTATAGAGTCAGCGATGGAGTTTTATATTCTGAATTCGGTACTGAACAGATATGCACTGCAACTTTCAAATGGGATGTGTTTTTACTAGGCCGAAATATATTCAGTAAAAGTAAATATGAAACGCCGTTGACGTGCTCAACTCCGAAAGACTTGCATTGCTCTGAAAATTGTCCGGGTTTGCAGTGCGCTGTTCGCTATAATGAGGTCAGCTCAGTCAACAGACTTATTGCTCAAGGGCAAGATCCAAATAGTTTAATCTGGGGCGCGGGTCAGGTTTCGATACTTATGTACGCTGTGTATCAACGAAATTATGATATAGCCGAAATTCTGATTGAAAATGGAGCCGATGTTAATTTCCATGATAAAGAGGGGAGAACGGCGTTATATGAATTAACAGTATCTGTGCCCCCGGATCAAATGTTTCCAGAGTTGTTCAGGCTGTTGATTGAGAGCGGCGCAGAAATAAATGCTACAGATAATGGCGGGCAAACGCCTCTATTTTGGTTATTAAATAGAATCGATGGTTTTCGTTCAGATGGAATTTCGGAGCTTAAAATGTTTCTGGAGAATGGGGCTGATCCGAATATTCAGGATATCAACGGTGATACTGCTTTTGTCTTTTATTTACATAGACTACTGCCGAAAAAGGAAACTGTCCGGGTTCTTCTTAACTTTCACGCTGATCCATTTATTATAAACAACGAAGGAAAATCCGCTTACGATATCGCCAAGGAAAGGGCGCTAGAGGATATTGTTCAGTTGTTTGAAGAAAATTGAATTTGGAGATTTTTTGCTCTGGGCGTGAGATTATATTCTGCCGAAATCCAAATCCCGAACGAGCACGGTTCTAAAACATGAGGCGTATGCCCAGCGAGCCGACCACATCATCGTTATCTTCGCCGTTATGCTTTGCGATGGACGACGTTTCGCCGAATTTGCGTTCGTACTTTACATCAATGTAGGGCGCGAACTGGCGGGTTATTTCATAGCGGGTCTGCAGGCCGATTTCTCCATCGGCGATGCCCGCCCCGATATCCTGTTCAGGGACATCTTGCGCGTACAGGTTCACTTCCGCGTAGGGTTGTAAAATCAGGCGCTGGGTCAGCAGAAAATCGTTTTCCTCGCGCAACCGCGCGCTGACATCCCCTTCGTCGCTGATAAAGAGATGCGCTTCGGTTTCGAAATAGTAGGGGGCCAGCCCCTGAACGCCCAAGGCCAGATAAGGTGTGCCTCGGGGGCTGAAATCATAGCGGAAGCCCGCCTGCACATCCCAGAAGGTCGCGATATTGCGGCTGTAAAGCGCCCAAAGCTCGGCCTGTTCGGTTTTACCCCTTACGATCTCTCCTTCGGATTTAAGCCAGAGCTTGTTGATGTCGCCGCCCACCCAGCCATCCAGATCCCAGCTGGCGATCGGATCGTGTTGCGAGACTCCGTAGTCCGTTTCGAGAGTCAGGGCATGGAAGATCATCGGTCCCTTATCATGCATGCCGTCTTCGGCGAAGGCGGGGGAGGCCGATATGAGAAGCGCCAATCCGGCCAGCCGTGCGGTTTTTTTAACCATTGTCAGTGTCCCCCATGCATTGAGTGGTTCATGGTTGAATGATCCATATGCGAGTGATCCATTCCGGGCATGTCCATCATCATGTCATGGTCCATTCCCATTCCGCCCGCATTCGCGGAATCTTCGCCCTTATAAGGCTTCGCTTTCGCAGAGGCGGGAATGTCTGAAGGATCAAGCTTTGCCACGACGACCTTGGTCATCATGCCCGACATCATGTGATAAAGCAGATGGCAGTGAAACGCCCATTCCCCGGCCTCATCGGCGGTCAGCAAGACAGAGTATGACTGGCCCGGAGGGATAATCACCGTGTGCTTGTTTGGGAGTTTTTCCATGGGCTGGCCGTTTTCAAGCTGGACGAACATGCCGTGCAGATGCATGGGGTGAGCCATCATGGTGTCGTTGACGAATTTCAGGCGCACCCTTTCCCCGTAACGCAGTTTCATGGGGCCGGAATCTTCGTATTTCTTACCATTCATGGTCCAGATATAGCGTTCCATATTTCCGCCCAGACGCACAAGAATTTCGCGGTCCGGCTGGCGCGTGTCTTTTTGCGTGCCGCGGTAGCGCAGATCGTGGTAGGAGAGCGCCTTGTCCCCTTCGGGCGTTCCTGCCCTGGCCCAACCGCTGACGTTTGCTCCTTCGCTGGACATGTCCATGTCGGGCATGTCCTTCATCATGTTCTCCATGTTCATGTCAAACATGGTGAGTTGCGCGCGGGGTCTTGGTTGCGGTATTTCGCCTTTCATGCCTTCGCGCGGCGCCAGTGTGCCCAGCGCAAAGCCGGTGCGGTCAATCGGCTCGGCCACAATCGTAAAGGCTTTGTCTTCTTTGGGCGTTACGATGGCATCATAGGTTTCCGCCACGCCGAAACGAAACTCGTCCACGGGCACGGGCTCGACGTTTTGTCCGTCTGCGGCGACCACCTGCATCTTCAGGCCGGGGATGCGGACATCATAAAAGCTCATGGCCGAGGCGTTGATAAAACGCAACCGCACGCGCTCTCCGGGTTTGAAAAGGCCCGTCCAGTTTTGCTCGGGCGTTTTGCCGTTCATCAGAAACGTGTAACCGCTGACGTCCGACAAATCGCTGGGCGACATGCGCATCTGGTTCCACATCTTGGTGTCTTCCCATGCTGCGCCGAAGCCTTTTTTGTTCGCATCGGTGATGAAGTCGCCCACCGTGCGGCGGGCATAGTTATAATAATCCGACATCATTTTCAGGTGGCTTAAAATATCGCGGCCGTCTTCGTCGCTGAAATCCGAGAGCAGGACGACGTAATCGCGGTCGGCCTGCACCGGGTCTTTGCCTTTTGGCGTGATGACGATGCCGCCGTGAATTCCGTCCTGTTCCTGCATCTGGCTGTGGGAGTGATACCAGTAGGTGCCGTTCTGGCGCACCTTAAAGCGATAGGTAAAAGTCTCGCCGGGCATGATCCCCGGGAATCCGTTAAAACCCGGAACGCCATCCATCGCGCCGTCAATAAGGAAGCCATGCCAGTGAATGGAGGTCGGCTCTTTCATCGTGTTGGTGACATGAACGGCGACGTCTTCGCCTTCGGTAAAATGCAAGACAGGACCGGGGGTCGTGCCGTTGACCGTCAGCTTCTTGACCGGATGGCCTGTCACATTCACGGTTTCACGGGCAATGGTCAGGTTATATTCGCCGGCTTTGGCCGAAACAGGGGCAAGGAACAGATAAAACATCATCAAAAAGAGGGCGGTTCTTTTCATTTATTATCCTATGAGCGGGGCGGATCGTCTTAGCATGTATTCGTGCAGGGAGTTTATATAATTACATGAGTCCCGTTATTTATAACGGGAAATGGTGGGCCTGGAGGGACTTGAACCCTCACGTCCGAAGGACAACGGATTTTAAGTCCGCAGCGTCTACCATTCCGCCACAGGCCCCCTTTGAATGTCGCCCATCATAAGCACAGAAGGGGGCCTTATGCAATCAGCGCGCACGGGAATCGGCGCGTTGCCATTCATGGCGGGCTGGTTTAAAATCAGGTTTGCCCCGGTGATATTGATGAGGTGAGAAGCGATGTCGGAAGAAGACTATCAGGCCGGCCTTCGGGGCGAGACGCATTATCACGGGCAGTTATCGCAGGATTACCAGCGCGGGCTGGCCAAACGGGAGGGGCGGGCGCTTTCGCCCTCCGTGCTTGCGCAGTCCATGGGCGGCGCAGCGGGGTTCGGCCCGGGCATTATCGTTATCGGCTTTGCGATCTATCTTGGCATTTTAGTTCTTGCCTTAGCGACCTGTGTTTTCCCTGTCGGGGCCGGGCTGACGCTTCTGGCGTATTTTACGTATTACAATATTATGTATGACCGCATGGTCAACTGGCTCATGTACGCCTTCGTGTTTCTTGTGCCGGGGATTTTCATTTTTGCGGCTTCCATGCAGGTCGAGCGGGCGATGGCGGAAAACAGGCGATACCGTTTTTTCCGCACGGTCTGGCGGATGATCGCCGGCGGGTTTGTAGGGTCGGCTGTCGCACTGTTTATGACCGATCCCGGGCCGGTCATTCCCGAGAATTTATCATGGCAGATGTCTTTCCTGTTCAGTCAGGCGGCGGGGATCGCGGCCGGGGCGTTTATCATGCGGAAAATTTCACGCCGGCTGGACAGGTCTTTCGAGGGCAAGGATACGCCGCTGATGCCCAAGATCTCGCGTTTTCTGCCGCTGCCCAAATTTCCCACATCGCATATTATGGAAGACGATGAGGAGATCAAGCGCCGCCATGAAATCTTGAGCCAAAGGCTGGGCCAGATGGAGAAGGCCAACGTGTACAGCGGAGAGAAATACTTCAAGCTGCGCCACCAGGTCGCCGATCTTGAAGGGCTGATGGAATACCGGGAGAAAAAGCGGGCTGGCAAAGCCTGACCTTCATCGTTGTCAGGTGGCGTTGTCGGCGGTGTTTTCTCTCTTTACATTAAAGGATCCAACCATCCGGGTCAGATTATCCATGACCATGCGGCCCTTCGCCGTGAGGGTGATTTCCTTGCGTCTTCGTTCCTGACTTGAGACGGTTACTTTGACCAGGCCGTAAGGCTTTCCTTTCTGACGGTATTTCGAGAGGGCGCCGACGATCCGCGAAACCGTCGAGATGGGCATGCCCGTAGTTGCGGAGAGCTGGGTGAGGGACAAGCCTTCGGCGCGGGTGATTTCGCACAGGCAGACCGCATATTGCAAGGGAAATTCCGGATCAATTTTCTGCAATTCGCCCAACAGGCGGATCAGATCCTCCAGTTCCTGTTTCATCTTTTTTATCCGTACCAGCCCTTAATAATCTTCCTGATGTAACAATTATTTGAGTATATGGAATGTCTATAATAATCTCGCCCTTGCAAGTGTTGTATGAAAAAAGGGGTTTTATACCCAATTCCCATTCAACCTCCAGATAAACGGCAAAGAATTTACCGGGCGCAAAATACACATTCATCAATTGTACTCCCGACTCCATGCGATAAAGTGCGCTGAGAGTCAATACACACGGATAAAAAAATGGTTGCATAAGTATTATGTTATATACTCATGATTGTCAAGAAAGGCAAAAAAACTCTGAATTGTTCTTGTGCTTTTCGGCTTCCAGACATTGCCGGACCGTTTGGAGTACAATCTGGAGTATTTGCGAGGAGGGCGTAATGAAAGGGCCGATTTTAACCGTATTTCCGAGAATGATTACAGGTGTGTGCAGAAGGCCCCTGATAACGACCGGCGGAGAGCTGAAGGGAATTATTGATCCATCCGTTTGCAGAAAGCGGCAATCGTGTATTTCCCTGGCGTTTACGAAGTCGAGATCCCATGCGGAAAGGGTTGAGAAAACCGAGCCGGAGAGGGTTGCCTCTGCAATCTGTGTCGCGCCGAATAACGCGCCTTCAAAGCGGCTTAAGGACAGGTCCGATTCGCACAGGCATGCGTTGCAAAGAAGGGCATTTGTCAGATCGCAGCCGGTTAAAACCGCTTCGGACAGATTTGCTCCTGTGAGGTTGGCGCCCCTGAGGATTGCGCCCGGCATCAGGGCTCCATCAAGGTTGGCATTCGAGAGATCACAGAAGGATAGATCCGCTCCGGCCAGATTTGTGTTATCGCTTACGGCTTGCTGAACGCATTCAACCATGGAATGAAATTCTCCGGCGTAAAGCGTTCGCTTTTCAAGGTTGTTTTTTATTTCCATGAAAGACATCGTTTTCTCCTTATGATTTATCAATTTTTCTGATATTTGATATCATGCAACTAAACTTTCAATAAAATCAAATTCAATCGCAGGGAGGCCCGGTCTCTGGCTGTTTACTTTGCGGGATGGTAGGTTATTGGTTTGTGATTATACGCGCTGTTTGTCCCTAATTTGGAGCGAATCGCCTCACGATGAGCGAGCAGAAACGAGAACGACCCATTCAGGCCGGGCTGGATACGATTGCCGAGGCGGTCAAAACCCTGTCCCTGACACCCGGTGTTTACCGGATGATCGCCGGGGACGGCGAGGTTCTCTATGTCGGGAAGGCCAAGGCGCTGAAGAAGCGTGTGGCGTCCTATCTCAATTTTTCCAAACTGCCGATCCGGCTGCAGCGGATGATCGCGCAGACGCAGAAGATGGAGTTCATCACGACCCATACGGAAGCCGAGGCGCTGTTGCTGGAATCCAGCCTGATCAAGAGTTTGCAGCCGCGCTATAATATCCTGCTGCGGGACGATAAATCCTTTCCGTTTATCCTCATCCGCGAGGACCACGATTTCCCGCAGGTGCAAAAACACCGCGGGGCAAAAAGCATCAAGGGCAGTTATTTCGGCCCGTTCGCGGGGGCGATGGACGTAAACCGGACGCTGGCCATTTTGCAGCGCGCGTTCCTGCTGCGCAACTGCACAGACAGCACATTTGCCCAGAGGCAGAGGCCGTGCCTTCAGTACCATATCAAGCGATGCACGGCTCCGTGCGTCGGCCTGGTCAGCGGGGAGGAATATGAGGCGCAGGTCCAGGGTGCGAGGGATTTTCTGAGCGGGAAGAGCCGGATGATCCAGGAAAAAATGCAGGAGGCAATGCAGGCGGCCAGCGCGGGGATGGATTACGAGCTTGCGGCATCGTACCGCGACAGGATCAGGGCGCTGACCAGCGTTCAGGCCGGCCCGGATCTCGGCGAGGCCGGCGCAGATGAGATGGACGTACTGGCGTTACACCATGAGGGCGGGAAGAGCTGCGTGCAGGTGTTTTTCTTTCGCGGCGGGCAGAGTTTCGGGAACCGTCCGTATTTTCCGCGCCATGATTCTGAGGAACCGCCGGAGGCTATTCTGGCCGCGTTTCTGGCGCAGTTCTATCAGGGCAAGCCCGTTCCTAGGGCCGTGCTGGTCAGTCATGAGATTCCACGCAAGGCGGTAATCGAGGAGGCTTTGGCCGCGCAGAGCGGGCACAAGGTTTCGATCAGCCAGCCCATGCGCGGCAAGAGGCGAAAGTTTATCGATTTCGCGCTGGGGAATGCGCGGGAGGCGCTGATGCGGCATGTGCTCTCGCAGGCGGGACAGGAAAAGCTGCTGTCCGGGGTGGCCGAGCTGTTTAAGCTTGAGGAACCGCCGGAGCGGGTCGAGGTTTACGATAACAGCCATATTTCCGGGACCAACATGGTGGGCGCGATGATCGTGGCCGGCCCGGAAGGGTTTCAAAAAAACGCCTATCGCCGGTTTAACATCAAGCAGGCGGCGGAGGCGGATGATTATGGCATGATGCGCGAGGTGCTGACCCGCCGTTTCAAACGGGCGCTCAAGGAGCAGGAGGAGGGCGTTCGAATGGTCTGGCCGGACCTGCTGCTGATCGACGGCGGGCAGGGGCAGTTCAATGTGTGCCGCGAGGTGCTGGAGGAATGCGGGGTTCTGGGCGAGGTCATGTTGGTTGCGATCGCCAAGGGGCCGGACCGCGATGCCGGGCGCGAGAAGTTTTTTATGGAGGGGCGTGCGCCGTTCCAGCTTCCGGTGAACGATCCGGTTCTGCATTACCTGCAACGCCTGCGCGACGAGGCGCACCGGTTTGCGATCGCCGGGCACAGGGGCAAGCGCAAGAAGCAGATGGTCGCCTCGCCGCTGGACGATGTTCCGGGGATCGGCGCACGAAGGAAGAAGGCGCTGCTGATGCATTTCGGGTCCGCCAAGGCGGTGGCGGATGCCGGGATCGAGGAACTGGAGAAAGTCGAGGGGATTTCCCGGGCGGTGGCGCAGAAAATTTACGATCATTTTCATGGCTAGGCCCTTGGTTCCTAGTCTAAAAAGGCTAGCAGCTACGCAACCGGGTAAATAAAGTTTGTCGGGTGCCAGCCTTCTTTATTAAGATGGGAGTCTGCTGTCTGGTCCGGCATGAACTGGTCCTTCCTGCATTGGAGAGCTTTTTTCCTCGAGGTATTGAGACGGTATATGAAGAATTTTTCCAGATGGAGGTAAAAAACCTGAAAAGTGAGGCGTTTATAGGCAGTTATGGTTTCTCTGATTTGTCGTATTTATGTATTTTTGGTGCAGAAGAATCATCGTAAAAAAATAAAAAATAGAAAAATCAAATCGATATCATTTTGTCTGGGGAAAAGTTGGAATCGTCTCTTGCGGGTGCGAAAAACCCATGTTAGTTTTTTTCTATTCTAACATTTTTGTTCGGAGCGTTTTTCGTGGTGGGCGCAGGTGCGTGCCTGTCATAGTCAACTGTTAATCGTGGAAAGGTGCGTCAATATGTTTCATCGCGTGAGGTCAGAGATACAGGATGGAGAGCAGAAGTCTCAGGGCCAAGCTTCTTCGCAAGAGTACAGAGAGCGGGAAGCCCGCGGCTCTGTGGTGAGCAAGAAAATCAGCCGGGAGGTTCCCAAGAGCAAGCTCGTGGAAAAGGAAATTGAGCAAGAGGAGCTTGAGCTCGACGAGGCTGAAGATCAATATGAGGATGAGCAGGACGAGGCAGAGAGCGAAAGCAAGCGCGAGAGCGCCGGTTCGCCCGCTTACGGTCCGAGCAGTTTTGTGAACGATGTCGAGATTCAAGCCCGTCCGAGCGATATCGGAACAGGAAGCTTTCAGCGCCCGTTCCAGCCCGGAGGCCGCGTTCCCGGCGTTTACCCCGGAGCGTATGCCCCTCCGCAAGCTTACGAAGCGCCGTCGACACAGACGGCTGCGGACCGTACGCTGACGATCGGGCGGGGCATCAACATGTCCGGCGAAATCGATGCTTGTGACCATTTGGTTGTGGAAGGCACGGTTGAAGCCGCCCTGAAAGGTGCAAAAGTTCTTGAGATCGCAGAAAGCGGGACGTTCTACGGCACCGTGGAGATCGAAGAAGCGACCATCGCAGGACGCTTTGAAGGCGATATCACGGTCAATGGCCGCCTGACGATCCGTTCAAGCGGCGCGATTACCGGGTCTATCGCTTACCGCGAACTGGAGATCGAGGCCGGAGCGGTTCTGGATGGTAAAGTCACACCTCTTAAAGCTATGACGGACAATGTACGCCTGGAAAAGTACCGGGCCGGCACGGACGCGTCAGCGATGGCGAAAGCGAAGGAGATTATCTCCAAGCGCGAGCGGAAGGAGCCGGCCAACGTCGAAGGCGGGATTTTCGGCAAAGCCAACGCGAAGTAATGCCTGCCGAGTGATTGTTGTCCATTGCCAGGTCTTCCAGAATGGAAGGCAGAAGGTTCGAAAAGGAAATTCGTTGTGGGACTTCACGTATGGAATAAAGGGAGCCGGGGCGAAAGCCTTGGCTTTCTTTTTAGGAACCGTTTTTCAGATTTTCTAAAAGCCCCGGATGTTCTTGTTAAAGCCGGGGAGATACAGCGCGCAGGCCAAGACCTCTTTGTTTTTTCCGTGTTGGTGTTTCTTCTTACTTTTTTCTGGGCGGTCAGTCCGCGCGGGCCTTCCTCTCGACTTCATCCGCTTACGGCAGAGGATTCCTTTCCGTATACGCTTTCACAGCTGCGTGAAAAGGTCAGGGGTGACGGGGATGTGCTGATCGGGGCACCGGCAGGTCTGGTTGAGAGCTTGATGGAAACGCCTGAACTGATTCGTGTCGACGGGCCCGTTTCCGTCTGGCAATACCGCACATCCGCCTGTGTTTTTGATCTTTATATGAGCACGAATACTGCGGATGCAGGGCAGAGCGCCGGGAACGTTCTTTATTCGGAAGTCCGTTCACGCGACCCGGATGCATCGGCGCCGAAGTGGTCTTCCTGCATTCCGGAGTTGCTGGAGCGGCCGATCACATTCGCGGCGCTGGATGCCGGATAATCTAGAGATTTTTGTCTTTATACGCGCAGAGGTCCGGAACCGGGCAGGCTGAGCAGTCCGGCTTGCGGGCCTTGCAGATATAACGACCCAGCAAGATCAGCCAGTGATGGGCATGCAGCGCGAATTCGGCGGGTACGGTTTTCATCAGCGCTTCTTCGACGGCTTCCGGCGTTTTTCCCGGCGCGAGGCCCGTGCGGTTCGAGACCCTGAAAATATGGGTGTCGACCGCCATCGTCGGCTGCCTGAAGGAAACATTGAGCACTACATTTGCCGTTTTGCGTCCCACGCCGGGAAGCTTTGTCAGGGCTTCACGCGAATCGGGAACTTTGCCGCCATGATCGCGGATCAGGATTTCAGAAAGCGCGATGATGTTTTTTGCCTTGTTGTTATACAGGCCGATCGTCTTGACGTAGTCTCTGAGCTTGTCTTCTCCCAGTTCAACCATTTTCTGCGGCGAATCGGCGATCCTGAATAACGGACCGGTTGCCTTGTTGACCCCTGCATCCGTGGATTGGGCAGACAGGACAACGGCGACCAGAAGTGTATAGGGATTTTTGTATTCCAGTTCACTCTTCGGCTCCGGGTCCCGTTCACGCAGGCGGCGGAAAAATTCATAAGTCTGATGTTTTTTCATGGCAGCATGATAGCAGAGTCGCTCCGCCAAGAAACGGGTTGGTTTTGTTCACGGTTTGGCCTAAGGATGGGTTATGAATGCTTTCCGACTGGATATTATGGCCGAGACCATCGATTACCTTGTGGCTCATTACCGCGAGCAGCCCGATCTGGAGTTTCTGGCGCGGCGCGCCGGCTATGAATCCACCCATTTTCAGAAGATATTCAAAGAGTCCGTGGGGATCAGCCCCAAGAGGCTGATCCAGTATATGAATGCGCGTCATGCCCGGAGTTTGCTGCGCGGGGGGCATTCGCTGCTGGATTCCGCTTTATCGAGCGGTCTTTCGGGCACAGCCCGATTGCATGATTTGTTCGTTTCCTGTGAAGGAATGACGCCGGGACAAGTCAAGAACCGTGGAGCGGGGCTTGAGATCGTCTATGGCTTTCATCCTACGGTTCTGGGGGAAATCCTGATTGCCAAGACAAAGCTTGGCGTTTGCTGGCTGGGGTTTCTGGTTGAGGAGAGCCGTGATGTTCCGCTGGCGCGTATGACGGCTTTTTGGCCGGCGGCGGGTTTTATCCATGACGATGACGCCGTTCAAGGCGAAGCGGAGCAGGTTCTGGCGATCTGGCGCGGGCAGGGAAACCGGTCTAAGAAGCTGAAACTCGATCTTTACGGGACGAATTTCCAGTTACAGGTCTGGCAGGCGCTCTTACGGATCCCGTGCGGCGAAACGGTGACTTACCGGGATATCGCAGCCGAAGTCTGCACGGAAAAGGCTTCGCGCGCGGTCGGGAATGCGGTCGGGGCGAATCCCGTTTCCCTGCTCATCCCCTGTCACCGGGTGATCCGCGCCTCTGGAATTATCGATAATTACGCGTGGGGAAGTCCGCGCAAGAAGCTGATTCTGGCCCTGGAAGCGGATGTTTGCGCAGGGGAAGAAGAGAGATCAGAGATCGAGGACGTCCCGCATGGTATAAAGTCCCGGCTTCTGGCCTGAAAGCCAAAGGGCTGCGCGGATCGCGCCGCGCGCGAAGAGAGAGCGGTCTGTGGCGATGTGGCCAAATTCGATGCGCTCGCCTTCGCCGTAAAACGTTACTTTATGTTCACCGACAACATCGCCGCCCCGCGAAACGGCAAATCCTATCGCGCCCGGCGCGCGGATACCGGTTTTGCCGTGACGCGCGAAAGCGGCAACGGCGTCGAGATCTTCCCCGCGTCCTTTGGCGGCAGCTTTTCCGAGCATCAGTGCCGTTCCGGACGGGGCATCGACCTTGTATTTATGGTGTGCCTCGAAAATTTCAATATCCCATTCGACGCCCAGGCGCGCGGCGGTTTGTTCGACCTGCGCGAGAAGGATGTTGAGACCGACGCTCATGTTCGCGCTGTAGAGGATGGGCGCTGTTTTGGCGGCGGACTGGAGGGCTTTTTCATCTTCGGCATCCAAACCTGTCGTGCCGATCACAAGAGGAGTGGCGAGCGAGGCTGCGAGCGCTGCATGAGCGAGGCCCGCTCCGGGGCTGGTAAAGTCGATGATCACATCCGATTTTTTGAAGAGTTCTTCAGGGTCTTTGGTCACGAAGTAGTCAAATTTTTCTTTCTTGTCATTCTGGATGCTTCCGCCCGCCAGTTCAAGACCGTGTGCGATCCAGCGGTCAGTCAGAAGTTCGGTTATGATCGACTTTCCCATACGGCCGCTGCATCCCGCAACGCCGACCCTGATTGTTTTTTTCTCTTTGGTTTTTTTCATCGTATTCCGCAGATTTTATGTTTTAGTCGCTGAGGTCGCCCCAGAATTCACGCATTTTTTTGAAGAAGCCGCTGGATTCCGGCGAGTTCTTGCTTTTTGCTCCGCCATCGTCCATCGATTCATCCAACTGCTTGAGCAGATCCTGCTGCTTTTTGCTCAGGTTTACAGGCGTTTCAACAAAAATCTCGATATACATATCGCCGCGTGAATCGGAGCGCAAGATCGTCATTCCCTTGCCCTTGATGCGGAATTGCTGTCCGGTCTGGGTGCCGGGAGGAACTTTGACGTTGGCGCGCTTGCCCTCGATGGTCGGGACATCAACTTCTCCGCCCAGCGCGGCGCGGGTTACTGTGATCGGCACGCGGCAGTAGAGGTTTGCACCATCGCGCTTGAACAGCTTGTGCGGTTTTACGTTCAGAAGGACATAGAGATCGCCGCGCGGACCGCCGCGCTGTCCGGCTTCGCCTTCGCCGGTGAGGCGAATCCGCCGTCCTGTCTCCACCCCTGCTGGGATTTTTACGTTCAGCGTTTTATCCTTGCGGACCGTGCCCTGGCCGCCGCATTTCTTACAGGGGTTGGTGATCACGTTGCCTGCTCCGTGACAGGTGGGGCAGGTGCGTTCGATGGTAAAGAATCCCTGTTGCTGGCGGATCCGTCCCTGTCCGCTGCAGGTGGGGCAGCCCTGACTGGAGGTTCCGGATTCCGATCCCGAACCGTTGCAGGTTTCGCAGGTATCCTGCAGGGGGATTTTTATTTTTGCTTCCTTGCCGTTGTAGGCTTCCTCCAGCGTGATCTCAAGCGTGTACTGAACATCAGAGCCGCGAACCGGACCGGTGCGGCGGCGTCCGCCCATGAAGTCGCCGAACATATCCTCGAAGATATCCGAAAAGGCGCCGCCGAAGCCGCTGAAGTCGCCTCCGGCCCCGGGGGAGGCCGCGCCCATGCTGCCATCGAACGCGCTGATGCCGTAACGGTCGTAAGCGGCGCGTTTTTGTTCATCTTTCAGGACATCGTATGCCTGATTGACTTCCTTAAACTTTTCTTCGGCCTTCGGATTGTCCTTGTTGCGGTCGGGGTGATGCTGCATGGCCAATTTGCGGTAGGCTTTCTTGATATCCTCCGCGCTGGCGTCTTTCTCAACTCCCAGAATTTTATAAAAGTCCTTATCCGACATAGGATGAGCGGTCCTTTAAAGCTGTTCCGGATGACAATACGATAAAAGTGCCGGATCTGAGAAACGCAAAGTTTTCATTTCCGGCACTTTTAATCTTGTTTGAGGATCAGGCCGACTTTTTCTTGTCGTCGTCGGAATCCTCTTCCTCGATTTCGAGGTCGGTGAAATCGGCGTCGATCGTCTTGTCGTCTTCATCCATATTCACGACTTCCGGTTCGTCAGGGGACGAGGGTTCGGACATGCCGGCCTCTTTTTCCTGTGCCTTGCGGTAGGCAATTTCACCAAGTTTCATGCTGGCCTGAACGAGAGCGTCCGTCTTGGCTTTAATTTCATCCGCGTCTTCTTCCTCGATTACGGATTTGAGGGCGCTGATGGCGCTTTCGATGGCGGATTTATCTCCTTCCGGGACGTCGTCACCGAATTCCTCCAGACTGGATTCCGCCGAATGAATGGCGCTTTCTGCGTGGTTTTTGGCCTCAACGACCGCGCGCTTCTTCTTGTCGCTTTCGGCATTTACTTCCGCATCCTTGACCATTTTTTCGATATCGGCATCGGAGAGTCCTCCGGATGCCTGAATGCGGATTTGCTGCTCCTTGTTGGTGGCCTTGTCCTTTGCCGTGACGTGGACGATCCCGTTCGCGTCGATGTCGAAGGTGACCTCGATCTGGGGGATGCCGCGCGGCGCGGGAGGAATGCCGATCAGGTCGAACTGGCCGAGCAGCTTGTTATCCGCCGCCATTTCACGTTCACCCTGGAAGACGCGGATCGTTACCGCATTCTGGTTGTCTTCGGCGGTCGAGAAAGTCTGCGACTTCTTGGTCGGGATGGTCGTGTTGCGCTCAATCAGGCGGGTGAACACGCCGCCCAGCGTTTCGATCCCCAGCGAGAGCGGAGTCACGTCGAGCAGCAGAACATCTTTTACGTCGCCTTTGAGGACGCCGCCCTGAATCGCTGCGCCGTCGGCGACCACTTCATCGGGGTTGACGCCTTTGTGAGGCTCCTTGCCGAAAAAGTCTTTCACCGTTTCGATGATCTTGGGCATGCGGGTCATCCCGCCGACCAGAACAATATCGTCGATTTCGGAGGCTTTCAGGCCTGCATCTTTTAAAGCGGCCTTAACCGGTTCGACGGTCCGTTTAACCAGATCGGAGACTATGCTTTCCAGCTTGGCGCGGGAGAGCGCGATCTGAAGATGTTTCGGCCCTGCGGCATCAGCGGTGATGAAGGGCAGGTTGATTTCGGTCTGGGTCGTGCTGGACAGCTCGATCTTTGCCTTCTCAGCCGCTTCCTTCAGACGCTGGAGGGCGAGCTTGTCCTGACGCAGGTCAATGCCCTGTTCCTTTTTGAATTCATCGGCCAGATAGTCGATAATCCGCAGGTCAAAATCTTCCCCGCCGAGGAAGGTATCGCCGTTCGTGGCTTTTACCTCGAACACGCCATCGCCGATTTCGAGAACAGATACGTCAAAGGTTCCGCCCCCGAGATCGTAGACTACGATGGTGCCTGCAGTCTTTTTATCCAGACCGTAGGCCAGCGCGGCTGCGGTCGGTTCGTTGATGATGCGTTCGACTTCAAGGCCCGCAATTTTTCCGGCGTCCTTGGTGGCCTGACGCTGCGAGTCGTTAAAGTACGCGGGGACGGTGATGACCGCGCGGGTCACGGTTTCTCCCAGGAAAGCTTCCGCCGTTTCCTTCATCTTTTGAAGGACCATCGCCGAGATCTGGGCGGGGGCGTATTTCTCCCCGGCAATTTCGACCCAAGCGTCGCCATTGTCGCCCTCAATAATCTTGAAGGGGGCCTTATCGCGCATGTCCTTGACCTGCGCGTCATTGAAGCGGCGACCGATCAGGCGCTTGATGGCATAAAGAGTGTTTTCCGGGTTCGTTACGGCCTGCCGTTTTGCAGGCTGTCCGACGAGGCGTTCCCCGTCTTTTGTGAAGGCCACCATGGACGGTGTCGTCCGCATGCCTTCCGAGTTTTCGATGACCCTTGGCTCCTTACCGTCCATAACAGCAACGCAGGAGTTCGTGGTTCCCAAGTCAATTCCAATGATTTTGCTCATTTTCAGATACCTCTTTCGTTAGCGAAAACACAGCGGCCCGTTTTGGCACCGCAGGATTTCCAAAGGTTTTACGTTCCGTTCTTCGCGGCGTAACCAATATATCATATCGCAGGAAGATGCCATAACCGAAGTCAAAAATTTTGTTTCCTGGGTGTAACTTTTATACCTGCGTGTCAATGTTATGACCCGGTTCAGGCGGCAGGTCGCCGTTCGTTCCTCCCGTGCCCGAGCCGCCGCCGTCTTTCACTACACCGACGCGGGCGGGGCGGAGCAGGCGATCGTGCAGCACGTAGCCCGGCTGGACCAGCTGGCAGATGGTGCCCGGAGTTTGCCCTTCCATTACCGCTTCGAACATGACTTCATGCATGTTGGGATCAAAGGGCTGGTTAAGGGGTTCGATTTTCCTGATCCCGTTGCGTTCAAACACGCTGAGCATCTCGCGTTCTGTCGCTTCGATGCCGCTAATCAGGCTTTTCAGGCGCTCGTCTTCCTGTTCGCCCTGGCCTGCGATGGCCTCGATCGCGCGCCGCAAATTGTCGGCAACGCTCAGGAGGTCACGGGCGAAACCAGAGATCGCAAATTTCGTTGCGTCCTCGCGTTCTCTTGCGGCCCGTTTTCTCATATTTTCCGTGTCAGCCATAGCGCGGAGCATCTGGTCTTTGGCTTTTTCCAGATCCTTTTCCAGCAGTTCGATGCGCATTTGATCTTCCGTCTTGCGCCCGCTGTAGTTTTGCGCGGGCGTTTCCGCAGGCGGATCCTGCGTTTGCTCAGGGCCTGCGGAGGGCTGGTCCACACCAGACGTTTCGTGTTCGCCGGGGAAATTTTCGGGCTGGTTTTTCAATGACTCGTTCATCTCCGAATACCTATCCTATGGTTCAGGAGGGCTTATCCCGATATGCCTGAAAAGTCAATGTAACGCGTCAGTCGTTCATTCCTGGCTTCAGGGCGTAAACATCCAGAGTATAAGACTGGGTTAACGCTCCATCAGAGCCGTAAAATGTCCGTTGTGCCGTCAGCATTCCAACTTTTACGTTGTCATCGGGAGCCGAAAGCTGGTGAATGACAGATCCTCTGGGGTCCGTGTAATATTTGATGTTCATGGCCGTATCGGGAAGCGTGAACCCCTTAAGCGTTTTTGAAAGCGGGACGAGGCCCTTGCTTTCCGCAAATTTGTCAATCAACGGACCGACATCCTGATCCCTCTTGGCTCCGGGAGTATGCAGGATGACCGTATTAGACGGGTAGAACCAGAATGTTTCGAAATATGATCCTGCCGTGCTCTGCGAAGAGAATTCGATCTTGTCCTTAGACGGATTGATTTTCGTATCGGTGTACATTCCGTACGTTTTGCTTTTCACGCCGATGGACTTGATGTTGCGGTCGATGAGTTCGTCCCTGTTCAAGCGTACGTCAAAGGTTGCCGTACGGGTTTTGATATCGCAGCTGTATGTTCCGTAGCGGACTTCATCGTTCTTAAGTTCGAATTCCGAGTCTTTCTCCAGCGAGATTTCGACCTTGTTCATGGTAAAGACTACCTTGACCTCTGGTTCGGTGACGTCGATGCACCCCGAAACTGTGCCGATATTTGACCCATGCATGATGAAATCACCCGGTGCGCCGTCAGATGCTCTTTGCACATTGACCATGTAGACGCCGCGGGGCACGAGATTTAGGCCGTCGGCAGTTCCTTCGTCCTGCATCTGGGCGTAGACAGGTCTAATTTGAGGAACAAAGGCGGCAAGGGCAATCATTCCAGAGAAAATGAAAAGAGGTAAGCGTTTTAGTGACATAGCATGAACCCAAACAATACAAAACCAGACTTACTTTATCGTGGAATAAGCAAACAGGCAAAACTTATATGAAATTATTACCTTTTTTTCGTTTTCCAGCCCTTTATATCATTTTTTTCTAATTTACAATTTAGTGTTCACGCTTCGCTGAGCAAACGACCGATAATCTGCGAGGTGTAATCGACCATGGGGATGATGCGGTCATAGTCGAGGCGGGTCGGACCTATGACCCCGATTGCGCCAACAATTTTCTGATCCGTGGTTTTGTAAGGGGAAATAATCAAGGACCAGCCGGACTGGTCGAAAATCTTGTTCTCCGTGCCGATATAGATTTTGACCCCTTCGGCGTTGCCCATGCTTTCGAGGAGACTCAGCATCATTTCCTGTTCTTCCAGATACCCCAGAAGATTCCTTGCGCGATGGAGGTCTTCAAGGGCTTTTACATCCTCCAGCAGATGAGACTGGCCGCGCACGATCATGTATCCCGAGCTTTTTGTCTTGATGTTGGTCATCGGCAGGGCAATGCCGCGCTTGACAAGATCGCTGGTGATCGCGTCGAGCTGGGTCCTGTTTTGCCGGATTTCCTCGGCAACTTCTTTTTGCGTCTGGGAAAGGGTTTTTCCGGCAAGGCGGTTGTTCAGGTAGTTCGAGGCGGCAATCAAACTGGCGGCCGGGATATTTTCCGGCACGTCCATGATCCTGTTTTCAACCAATCCGCTTTCCATAACAATAATCAGCAAAATTTTGCGCGGTTCGAGGGGCATGAACTGGATTTGCTTGATCGTGGAACTGGTTTTCGGGGCTACAACGAGACTGGCGCAGGAGCAGAGGCCGGAGAGGAGGTCGGTGGCCCTTTCGAGGACTTCGCTGAGAGTGTTTCCGGCTGCCGCGCATGAGGTTTCTATTTTTTTCCGTTCGTTCGCGGTCAACCCGCCGATTTCCATCAGCCCGTCTATGTAAAAGCGCAGGCCATGCTGTGTAGGGATGCGTCCGGCAGAAGTGTGCGGGGCATAAAGAAGACCCAGTTCCTCCAGATCAGCCATCGTGTTACGGATGCTGGCAGGCGACAGGGCTATGCCCGCCGTGCGGGAAATGGTTCGCGATCCCACAGGCTGACCGGTTTCGAGGTAGGTATCGACGATAAAGCGAAAGATTTCCCGCGAGCGTTCATTCAATTCCGTAATCATCTGCTTATCATAATTCCCGATAGTTAAATTGACAATTCCCCGCAGAGGGTTAGAGTGCCTTTCGCAACGTTTTTTACACCACGGAGAAAGAATATGGACAGACCTTCGGGGCGGATGCCCGAGCAGCTCAGGGCGGTTGAGATGGAAACGGGCGTTTCCAAGCACGCGGAAGGGTCATGCCTGATCCAGTTTGGGGACACGCACGTTCTGTGTCTTGCTACGGTGGAAACCAGGACACCCCCCTGGATGAAAAATAGCGGCAAAGGGTGGGTTACGGCAGAATACGGCATGTTGCCGCGATCCACCAATGAGCGGATGGACCGGGAGGCCGCGCGCGGAAAGCAGAGCGGGCGAACGCAGGAAATCCAGCGGCTGATCGGACGATCCCTGCGCTCGGTGGTGACTCTGGAGGCCATGGGGGAGTGTCAGGTTCGGGTGGATTGCGATGTCATACAGGCGGATGGCGGAACCCGCACGGCGGCGA
Source organism: Alphaproteobacteria bacterium (assembly GCA_020443295.1). Lineage (GTDB taxonomy): Bacteria > Pseudomonadota > Alphaproteobacteria > Micavibrionales > Micavibrionaceae > JAGNKE01. Next base: position 29,934 of record JAGRIJ010000006.1, read on the forward strand.
TTACGGGCGGGTTTATCGCCTTGCATCAGGCCTTTAGCCATATGAAAACCGTTGGAATGATTCAAGAAATTCCGATTACGGACACCGTTTCGGCTATTTCCTGCGGGATCTTCGGAGGACAGTCCGTTCTGGATCTGGATTACGCTGAGGATTCAAACGCCGATACGGACGCCAATTTCGTCATTACCGGAAAAGGCGATCTGGTGGAAATCCAGTGCACGGCGGAGAAGGACCCTTTTACCGAGGAGCAGTTCCTGAAATTGCTGACGCTGGCCAAGGCGGGGTGCAACGAGCTGGCCGCGCTTCAGCGCAAGACCCTGGGACTCTGAAAAATTATGCCGATTCTGCATCCTGACGAGAGGTTGCTGGTTGCCACGCATAATCCAGGCAAGGCACGAGAGATCCGCGATCTTCTCGGGCCGTATGTCGGGAGCGTTATAACGTCGGGCGAGCTGGGATTGGCGGAGCCGGAAGAAACGGGACGCACGTTCGAGGAAAACGCGGTTTTGAAGGCCCGAAGCGCATCGGCAGAAAGCGGGATGGTCGCACTGGCGGATGACAGCGGTTTATCCGTGAGCGCCCTGAACGGGGATCCGGGGATTTATTCCGCCCGCTGGGCGGGGCCGGAAAAAGATTTTACGCGCGCCATGGAAAAGATTCACCGGCTTCTGGGTGATTGCGAGGATCGTTCGGCCTCTTTTATCTGTGTACTTGCATTGGCGTGGCCCGATGGGCCGGTTCGGACATTTGAGGGACGGGTTAACGGGACAATCGTATGGCCGCCCTGTGGAGAAAAGGGGTTCGGGTATGATCCTGTTTTTGTCCCTGACGGGTATTCCCGGACTTTTGCCGAAATGGAACCTGCGGACAAGCACCGAATCAGTCACCGTGCCAAGGCTTTTGAAAAACTTCTTGCGGTCTTGTCTGCGCCTGCGTCTTGAAGATTTAGTCCTGCGATCAGGCTTGAGTGATTTTTTCTTTTCCGTAAGCGCGAAAAATTTGACTGTTGTGCGGGTTTGGGCGTATAGAAAAGCTGTATGAGGATGATCTAATTCATTCGGGTCTGTTTCATTCTTGTCTGAGCAAGATAGGAAGGTTCCAGTGGTTGCGGGTTTTAAAAAAAAGGTGGATGAGTATTTTCTGCTCTGCGCGCTTTGTCTGGTGTGCGGATATCCTTCTTCTTGTCTTGCCGCGAATGCCAATTTCAGCACGATCGCCAGAAATATTACGACATCCATTTCCCTGCTTCCCGGATTGCTGACGGCGATCAGTTATCTTCTGGGGCTGGTTCTTGGCGTACTCGGAGTTTTGAAAATTAAAGATCACGTTGAAAATCCCCTGAAGACCCCCCTTCATCACGGGGCTATCCGCCTGCTGGTCGGCGGGGCCCTGTTTTCGCTGTCCATCATTTTTGAGGCGATGCACAACACTATGGGCGTAGCCGGGGTTGCCGTTCGTGCTGCGCCTCTTTATTCCGCCTCCTTTAACGTTTCATAAGCGGCGCGATCGATGGACAGCCAGCGTTTCATGGGTGTTTATATCCACTGGCCGTTTTGCGCGTCGAAGTGTCCCTATTGCGATTTCAATTCGCATGTCCGCGAGCGGGTGGATGAGGATGCGTGGGGGGCGGCTTACGAACAGGCGATTGACCATTACCGCGCATTGATACCCGACCGGGAGGTTGTATCAGTTTTTTTCGGAGGCGGAACGCCTTCACTTATGAAACCGCAGACCGTTGAGCGTATCCTTCAGAAAATCCGCAGCAGCTGGCCCAGCGGTCAGGATCCCGAAGTGACGCTGGAAGCGAACCCGACTTCTGTGGATATGGGAAAGTTCAGGGATTTCCGGTCGGCAGGGGTGAACCGGGTTTCGCTGGGGATTCAGGCGCTGGACGATGAGTCGTTAAAGTTTCTCGGGCGGGAGCACAATTCTGCAGAGGCGTTGCGTGCGATTGAGGTCGCGCAGTCGTGTTTCGAGCGGATGAGTTTCGATCTGATTTATGCGCGGCCCGGCCAGACCTCTGATCTGTGGGGGCGGGAACTGGAGCAGGCGCTGGCGTTGGCCAGGGGGCACCTCTCGCTCTACCAGCTGACGATCGAGCGCAATACACCTTTTTATATGAGACATAGCCGGGGGGAGTTCGCGATCCCCGATGAAGTCGAGGGGGCCGAACTTTATTTACTTACTCAGGATATTACCGAAAGGGCGGGACTGCCTGCCTATGAAGTGTCCAACCATGCCGCGCCGGGGCAGGAGTGCCTGCATAACCTGATTTACTGGAAGTATTCCGATTATATCGGGATCGGACCGGGGGCGCACGGGCGTTTCCTGCTCGATGGGCGCAAGGTCGCCACGCGGGATCATTCCGCTCCTGAAATCTGGTTGGAGCGCATAGGCGAGCGGGGATGCGGGGCGCATCCACATGAAGAGATTTCCCATGCCGCGCAGATGGAAGAAGCGCTTATGGTCGGGTTCCGGCTGAACAGCGGGGTGGGGTTCAAGGATTTTCAGGAGCGGTTCGGGACGCACCCGCTTGAACTGATCCACCGGGGAAATCTTGCCCTTGCCGTTGAGGAAGGGTGGGTCAATCTTTCAGATACGCGGCTGAGCCTTACGAGGGAAGGGTTGTTGCGCTTGAACAGCCTGACCGCGTTTTTATTGCTCGGCGTTGCCAGTGCGCAAAAAAAGACAGCGGGACAATCGACTTCTCCCGCTGTCTGAAATTTATAAACGGTTGTTATCAGTAGGGCATTGCCTGACCTTCGTCACCGGCAGCCGGTGTCTCACTGCCCGGGGCCTGTCCCGCTCCCATCGGGCCCATGCCGGGGATGTCCTTGCCGTTGATGGTCGCTTTTCCGTCGGGGGATACCTGGATATCAAAGGCATAGCTTGATTTTCCATTGGCTCCCGTGCCCTGCTGGCCCATGGATTTCATCGACTGAAGCTGGTTGGCTATATCGTTGAATTCATAGGCGTTCGGCAGTTTCGGGTTGTTTGCGTTTGCCTGAACTTTCGTCAGGAGTTCATCCAGACCGTCGAACTGGCCCTTGAAGTTTGCCACGAACTGCATTGCCGCGGTGGCGTCCGCCTTAACGTTTCCATTCAGGCTTGCCTTATATTCCGGGCTGCCGACATAGTTGTCTTTTACTTCTATTTCCGTTCCGGCCTGCGTGAGCATTACGGGCAACTGCATCAGAAGTCCCATTCCAGCCATCGTCCCCATTTCAGGATTCTGGGCTACGGCTTTTACCGTGTTCATGCTGCTGGTCCAGATCGACTGGATCGGAATTTTATTCGCCTTCACATCGATGTTGACCGCGTTCGGAATAATGCCTTCATATCCGGGAGGCACAGGGTCAACCATGACATCGTTGTAGCCGAATCCGAAATTAAAGCTGCCCGTTTCGGATTTTAGCTGGTCCAAACCAAAACCGACGAAAGCGGATCCGATTTTCAGAGCTTTCAAGGGTTCGTCGGGTCTGAAGTCGTCTTTTGGCGGGTCGGCGGAGATATCCAGATTTTCAAGGCTGTAACGAACATTCATGCCTTCGAAGTCGCTGAATCCGAGGATGCTGTTCACGATTTCCTCGATCTGGGCACCGCTGGGCGGCTGTGAGGGATTCTCGGTCATGCTTTTGAGCTTTTGACCGTATTCAATCATTTTGGTTTTGTATTCACCGGAGGGCATAGCCTTGTAGCGTTTCAGACCCGCGTCAAGTTGCAACGCGCCGATCTTGATCATGGCGTGTTCGTCCGGGATATTAAAGGAAAAATCAGACGCACGGACCGTTGTCGGACCGGTCAGCAATCCGCCTTCTTCTTCCTCAAGATTTGATTTCATCGAGAGTTCGGGGATCGTGAAGTCGGTCGTCTGGCCCATGGAGACAATGTTGAACTTCACATCCTGATAGAGCGCATCCATTTTGGTGAAGTAGCCGTATTCTTCATGGAACAGACCCGCCGTATTCTGTTTTCCGATGTTAATGTTCATCGCCATTTCGTCGGCAATTTTCATAGACAGGGTTGCCGGAAGGGCCACGGTCATCTTCCAGTATCCGGGCTTTTCATCGGGAACGGCGTTGATTGCGGTTTGGCCAAGATCAAAAACAAATTCGGATGCGGGCGGCGTTGCCGGGGGCGTCTGGGCCTGCGCGGGGTCCTGAGGCGCAGGAGGAGCCTGTGCCATAAGGCTTTCATCAAGCTTGATCTCTACTTTGGGAAGAGTAATGGCATAATACTCGCCTTTTGGCTCCACGGCGACCTCGCCGGTGTAGACCACGTCAAACGTTCCGAAAGATTTGCTGATTTCTTTCTGGTCATTCAATAAATTAGTGAAAACCTGTTTTAAATGCTCGGCTCCCGTGGCATCAATTTCAGCTGCCTGAGCCTTAAAGGGCACAAAAGTAATTAAAATAGCGGAAGCAAGAAGATATCTTTTCATAGAGAAAATCCCTGATAGAGTAAGCCTAAATAAACCATTCCGGCACGAATTTATACAAAAACCCTTGCCGTGTCCAAGGATAAACTGCATTAATACTGGCCGTATTAAGGATTTATGTATGCTGACTTCCAAGCCTAACCAGTTTTCGCTTTCCGCCGAGGGTCTGATCCTTTGGCAACCCAAACCGGAGAATCCTCTTCCGGGCGAACCCGTTGCCAAGCTGGTGAAGGGCGATCATGCGCTCAAGCCCTTGCCGGAGATTTTGCAGAATGAGAGAACGGAAGGTGTCGATGCGGGTGAACTCAAGACCGTCCTGCAACACTGGCTGAACACCTATCTGGCCAGCGTCCTTGAGCCGCTGGTTTTTCTTGGCGTGCAGGACAGTGCGGATGAGTCCGATCCCGTCCAGCGCATCAGCAAGGCGCTTTATGACGGGCTGGGCGTTGTGCCTCGCGAAGACCTTGAGGAGTGTATCGAGACGCTTACCACAGAACAGCGCAGCGTTTTGCGGTCCAAGAAGATCAAGCTGGGGCCTTTGCTGGTGTTTATTCCTTTGCTGACCAAGCCGGCTGCCGTTCGCCTGCGCGGGTTGCTCTGGTCGCTTTACCGGGAGCGTCCGTTGCCTGCGCCTGTTCCTGCCGACGGTATTGTATCGCGAGAGATCGAGGAGGCGAGTGCCGACCGTGATTTTTTCCGGTCGATCGGTTACCCGGTTTATGGGGGCCGGATTGTGCGGATCGATATGCTCGACCGCGTGATCAACTCGATCTACGATCATGCGGAGAAGGGAAAATTCAGCGCCCGTCACGAGATGGCCGAGTGGCTGGGCTGTTCGATCGACGGGCTTTATAAAATCCTGGAGGCGATGGGGCATAAAAAAATATACGATCCCGCTGACGATCCGGACAAACAGGCCGAGAAGAACGGCGATGCCGTCGGTGAAACTCCGCAGCAGAAGGCGGATGAAGTTTCCTCTCCGGCTGCTGAAGAGGCCGAGAAACAGGTTGAAACCGAGCAGCCACAGCCGGAAAAACAAGCCGAGACCAAGCCTGAGCTTGCGGTCTTCCGGCTTAAGAAAGGCAAGGCTTTCGTTCTGGATACGGGGCCAAGAAAATTTCAGGGACGCAAGAATTTTACCGACCGGAGCGAGAAGACTTCCGCGGACGAGCAGACCTCAGGGGGCGAAGGATCGCGCAAGAGCGGAAAGCGTTTTTCCGGCGGAAAGAAAGATCAATGGAATGACGAGCCCGGTCAGAACCGCTTTACAAAGGACAAACGTTCCAAGAAAAAGAAATTCAAGGAAAGAGACCCCCGCAAAGATCATTCGCACGAGGACAAGGAGCGTCCGGCCCGTGTTATTTCTTTTGAAGCCAAAAGGAAAGAGGAGGATTCACCGTTTGCCATCCTCCAGAAACTTAAAGCCAAAGCCGATGAATAGACACGGATCAGCGTTCAAACGTTTGATCTGCGTTTTTGCCGGCCTGCTTTGTGTGGCCGTTGTTTTGTGTCCTGAAAAAGCCTATGCCGCGCGTTTTTCCGGCGAGTACCTTCTTAAAGTCTGCGCCTTGGATAAACAGGGAGAGGAAATGGTGCCCGGAGGGAAGATCGCCTGTCAGTCCTATATTTCCGCAGTTATCGATTACCACAATTTCCTGCGCACCCTTGATGCAGCCGGGCCTGACAGTTTTTGCATCCCTGACGATGTTTCCCTGAACGAGATTCAGCTTGTGGTTCTTCTTTATTTCCTGAAAAACAAGAAACTGCATAAAAATTTCATTGCGGCGCCGGGAGTGGAGATGGCTCTTATCGATGCTTATCCTTGCAACCGTAAAAAAGGTCATTAGAGTCATCATTTATGGACGAGCATCACAAGCGCATTATCCGCATTCACAGAGATACGCCGGATCATATCCTGCCTCTTGATTTTTACGACATGCTGATCCAGCGGTTTATCCCGCTTCTGAGCCTGACCTATGTCGCTTCGATTATCGGGGTGGCGCTGGATAAGGGACATTTTCTGCGCTATGCCTTTATGGATAAAAGCACCTATATCACGTCGCTGTTCGTTCTTGTCTGGGTTTCCCTGCCTGCGCTGTTATGGATTTTCCTGAGGGGGAGCATTATGTTTCCGCATCTCGCGGAATTCTGGTACAAGGCGCTTTCGTTTCTACAGGCCTTGTTGATTACAGTTATGGCCGTGCTGTTCCCGGAAGCGGATATTTACGGGATGAAGGTCTATTTTATCGAAACGGTCCCGATTTTTCTGCTGATGTATTTTTTCATGGTGAAGGGGGCTATGCCCAAGCGGATCGCGTACGGCATGAACGTGCTGGGGCTTGCCGCCCTGTTTTACGGTTCGCTGATCCATATTCTTTTCGGGACGTGAGCGTGGCTTAGTGGGTTCGCGTAAGGATAAAATCCGCCAGATCGGAGAGAGTTTCCCTTAACGGGTGTTCGGGAATGACAGATGCGGCCTGCCGGGCTTCCGCAATATAAGTTTCGGCCAGTATCCTGCTTTTTTTCAGGGCGTCGTGGCGTTCCATAAGTTCGAGGGCCGCTTCGAAGTCTCCCTCCGCGATGATTTTTTCCTCGATCGTTCTTTGCCAGAACGACCGTTCGCGCACATCTGCGTTTTCGACGGCGAAGATGACGGGGGCGGTCATTTTTCCTTCCTTGAAGTCGTCACCGATCTCCTTGCCCAGAATTTTCGAGTCGGCCGTATAATCGAGCATGTCATCCACAATCTGGAAGGCGATGCCGATTTTCATGCCGTAGTCGCGCATGGCCTGAACCTGTTTTTCGTCCGCTTCCGTCAGGACCGGGCCGATCTGACAGGAGGCGGCAAACAGGGCCGCGGTTTTTGACCGCACCACATCAAGGTAGGCGGGCAGGGAGGTTTCTATATTGTTCGATGTCGTCAATTGCTTCACTTCGCCCTGGGCGATAACAGCCGCGGCGTCGGAGAGGATGGCGAGGACCTCCAGCGAGTCGCATTCCACCATCAGCTGAAAGGATTTTGAGAACAGGTAGTCGCCAACCAGAACGCTGGCCTTGTTGCCGAAGATCAGGTTGGCGGCTTTCTGGCCCCTGCGTTCCGCGCTTTCGTCAACAACGTCGTCATGCAGCAGGGTTGCCGTGTGAATGAATTCCACGGCGGCGGCCAAAGGGTAGGTCTTGGGCATCGGTGCGCCATAGATGGCTGCGCCGGCAAGGGTCAGCAGGGGGCGAATTCTTTTCCCGCCTGCGGCGATCAGGTAGCGGGCCAGTTGCGGGATAAGCGGAACATCGGATTCCATACATTTGAGAATCCTCTCATTTACCTGGCGCATATCCCGTTCCAGAACCGCGGACAGGTGGTCCAGAGGGCTGGAGGGTGCCGGGAGTTTGTCCCTTTGTGCACTGGGTCTTTGCATAAAGTCTTAAAACAGTTTTTCAAACCATGGGCAAGAGGAATAAAGTATTATGGCACAACAAGCAGCGGCCATACTTGTTTCAGCATCTTTACGCATGGTCAGCCATTGACCTGAAAGGGAGTTTTTTTCTTCTTGGTTTTTTTCGGATGAGTTTTGTAAACTTTCTTGAAATGTTTCGTTTCCTGTTTGGGTTTTTCCTCATCCGATTCCGACTGATCTTCACTTTCTTCAGATTTGTGCTTTTTATCCGCTATATCTTCAGGTGTTGAAAAACTGCGGGTCTGCATTTGCTGTGTGTTGTTCCGGGATTGATAGCTCTGGAGAATCCCCGCCATGCCTCCGGGCCGTTGCTGCGAGTCCGCCGTAGTGGTTTCCTCGTCTTCATAATCGTCTTCTTCCTGCTCTGAGGCTTGCTGTTCCTGTCCTTCCTCATAGACCCCGGCAGCCAGCGCCTTGTATTTTTGCCATATCTTGTTTTCAGGCTGATCCTTGCTTCTTTTTGCCGGGCCACCTATTTCTTCTCTGGGGGCAGGAGAGGGGGAAGCCTGTTCTGCGGTCTGGCTTGAGCCGTCCTCTTTTTCTCCCTGATTCTTTTTAATGTTTTCGATCAGTTGTCTCTTCACATCTTCGGGGAGTTCGTAAGAGCGGGTCTGCATGGCCTTGTCGTTGCCTGTCATTTCTTCCGCACGGGCTTTTTGCGCGGAAAACCCGCACAGGGCTGTTGCACACAGAAGAACCGGAATAAATTTCTTGATCATGGGTATAAACTCTTGCAGGTTAAGCCAGATATCCTCAATCGCCGCTTGTAGCATAGAATGAACGACCAAAAACCGCAAGAATCTCCCGTTTATATCTCTCCGGCCAAGGGGGATAAGGCTGTGGGCGAGTTCTGGAATGTTCTGGAACAGGCCGGGCTGATCCATGACCGGGAGTATTATGAACGCTGCCTGGAGCGGCAGGAGAGAGGCGAGATGGAGGTGCTGCTCGCCTGCCTGAAAGATCAAGGCACGGTTACGGGGTTCTGTCTTCTGAACTGGCGACCCAAATATGCCTATTTTCAAAGAAGCGGCATTCCGGAAATTCAGGATCTGAACGTCCTTCGCGATTACCGCAGGCAGGGAGTCGGGCGCGCCGTTATCGAATATTGTGAGGAAACGGCCCGGAAGAAGGGGTGCAGGGAAATGGGAATCGGGGTCGGGCTGGACAGCCGGTTCGGGGCCGCGCAACGGCTTTATGCCCGTATGGGATACATTCCCGACGGCTCGGGTATCAGCTATGACCGCAAGCAGCTTGCATGCGGGGATTTCCGGCCAATTGACGAGAATTTATGCCTGATGATGACCAAAGCCCTTTTTTAGGGGGTTTTCTGGCACATTTATTGAATTAAGAGCTTTCGTTTTGGAAAGCAAATATGCTAAACCGTGAGCGAAATTCCTGACTGTATGTAAGGAGAGTAATCGATGACCAAGTGGGTTTACAGCTTCGGAAAAGACAAGAACGAAGGCGACCGCACGATGCGGAATCTTCTGGGGGGGAAGGGATGCAACTTGGCCGAAATGGCTTCCCTTGGATTACCTGTCCCACCCGGCTTTACGATTACCACAGAGGTCTGCACCTATTATTATGCCAATAAGAAGACTTATCCAGACGCCTTGAAGACGCAAGTCGAGGACGCGCTGAAGGCTGTTGAACAGTCGGTGGGCGTGGCATTTGGCGATGCCCAAAATCCTTTGCTTGTTTCGGTGCGGTCCGGCGCGCGGGTTTCGATGCCGGGGATGATGGATACGGTTCTCAATCTCGGGCTTAACGATACAACGGTGGAAGGGCTGGCGAAAAAGTCCGGTAACGAGCGTTTTGCGTGGGATTCGTACCGCCGGTTCATTCAGATGTATTCCGATGTCGTGCTGGGGCTGGACCATCACGACTTCGAGGATATTCTCGATACTTATAAACGCGATAACAATGTTTATCAGGATACGGAGATCCCTTCACAGGGCTGGAAGGAGATCGTCGGGCAGTATAAAGCGCTGGTTGAAGAAGAGCTGGGCAAGCCGTTTCCCTCTGATCCCTATGAGCAGCTCTGGGGTGCGATCGGCGCGGTGTTCCAATCCTGGATGGTTCCGCGTGCCGTAACCTACCGCAAAATTCACGATATTCCGGAAGACTGGGGCACCGCGGTTAACGTGCAAGCCATGGTGTTCGGGAATATGGGCGATGATTGCGCGACCGGGGTTGCGTTTACGCGCGATCCTTCGACGGGGGAGAATTATTTCTATGGCGAGTATCTCGTCAATGCGCAGGGCGAGGACGTGGTCGCAGGTATCCGTACCCCGCAATCCCTGACCAAGAAGGGACGCGAGAAGGAAGGCAGCAGTCTGCCCTCCATGGAAGAGACGATGCCTGAGGTATTCGCGCAGCTTTGCGTTTTAAGGGACAAGCTGGAACAACATTTCCGCGATATCCAGGATATCGAGTTCACGGTTCAGAGCGGTATGCTTTACATGCTGCAGACCCGGACCGGAAAGCGGACTGCGGCTGCGGCGCTGAAGATTGCGGTGGATATGGTGAAGGAAGGATTGATCACCGAGGAAGAGGCGCTGCTGCGCATCGATCCGGAGGCGCTTGACCAGCTTTTGCACCCCACTATTGATCCGAAGGCGGAAAAGAAAGTCGTTACGCGCGGGCTTCCCGCTTCTCCGGGAGCAGCATCCGGGCGTGTCGTTTTTCTGGCTGATGAGGCTGTCAGCAAGGCGCATGAAGGGGAGAAGGTCATTCTCTGCCGTCAGGAAACCAGCCCCGAAGATATTCACGGGATGCATGCCGCACAAGGGATCGTGACCTCCCGTGGGGGGATGACCTCCCACGCCGCCGTCGTGGCGCGCGGGATGGGCAAGCCCTGTGTTGCCGGGGCGGGCGAGCTTTTCATCGATGTCCAGCACAAGATTATCCGCAAGGGCGATGTTGAAATCCGCGAAGGCGATATGGTGACGATCGACGGATCATCGGGCGAGGTTATTCTCGGCGCGGTGAAGACGATCCAGCCGGAACTGTCCGGCGATTTCAAAACGCTGATGAAGTGGGCGGATGCCCGCCGCCGGATGGCGGTGCGGGCGAATGCCGAAACGCCTCTTGACGCGCAGACGGCGCATGATTTTGGCGCTGAAGGGATCGGGTTGTGCCGGACGGAGCATATGTTCTTCGATGCCGACCGCATCCAGAATGTGCGCGAGATGATTTTCGCTTCCAGCGAAGATGACCGCCGCAAGGCTTTGGCCAAGCTTTTGCCCGAACAGCGGGGAGATTTCGAAAAGCTGTTTACGATCATGAAAGGGTTGCCGATTACGGTCCGGTTGCTTGATCCGCCGTTGCACGAGTTCCTGCCGCATGACGAGGCTGATGTCACGACATTTGCCAAGACCGCGAAGCTGGATCTGGACGATGTCAGACAGCGCCTTTCAGAACTCAAGGAAACCAACCCCATGCTGGGGCATCGCGGGTGCCGTCTGGGGATTACCTATCCGGAAATCTATGAGATGCAGGCGCGGGCGATTTTCGAGGCCGCCCTGAATGTCGCCAAGGGTTCGGGTGAGAAGGTGATCCCGGAAATCATGATTCCGCTTGTTTCCACGCGCAAGGAGCTGGAGCTGATGCGGGATGTGGTTGAAAAAGCCGCCGAGAGCGTTTTCAGCGAAAAGAAAGCGAAAGTCCAATACACGGTTGGGACGATGATCGAGTTGCCGCGTGCGGCGCTGACCGCCGATCAGATTGCCGAGTGTGCCGATTTCTTCAGCTTCGGGACCAACGATTTGACCCAGACGACGCTGGGGATGAGCCGGGACGATGCAGCGAACTTCCTGCCTTCCTACACGGACAAGGGGATTTTCGAGCGCGACCCGTTCGTTTCGATCGACCGTGAAGGGGTTGGCGCACTGGTGGAAATCGCCAAGGAGCGCGGACGCAAGACTAACCCGTCGTTGAAACTGGGGATTTGCGGGGAGCATGGCGGCGATCCGTCATCCATCGAATTCTGCGAAACGGTTGGGCTGGATTACGTTTCCTGTTCGCCTTACCGTGTCCCGATTGCCCGGCTGGCAGCTTCGCAGGCGGCGATCCGGCAGGGAAAGCAGAAAACCGTGAAACTTGAGAGCAAAGCCGTAGCGAAGGGCTAGGGTTTGGTCCTTCGTATCATTTTCACGGTCCTTCGGTTATAGTTTCTGCTTAGCAAGGAGGGTTTTTTTATGTCCCGATTCAACGTTCTGGTTTTCAGTTTCATGTTTTTATGTCTGGCTACTCCGGCGCTGGCCGTGTGGGATTACAATCCTTCGCCCCAGGGCGGTCAAAACGCTCAAACAAAGGATGATGAGCCCGATCCTATCAAAACGAGGCCCCCCGAGCTTATTGCGTATTGTAAAAAGCTGCCGAAGAAAAGCCAGCCGGAAAAAACGTGCGCGTGCCTCAAGGACGCTTACGAAAGCAGCATGTACCAGCGGAATAAAGGCCGTGTGGGCATTTACAAGCAATGGGTCAAAAAACTTGATGATGTGACCAAAAAACTTCAGACGGCGGAGGATCCCAATCTTTTTGGCACTGTCGACCAATTTTGCAGCCGGTGGTTTGGCGATCTGGATAAAATTGAAGCCGGGAACGGGATGACCCGAGATGAGGCTGTCCTGAAACCGAAATTCAAAACGGAGGAAGAAAAGATCGCTTATATGCAAAGCAACAGAGAGCTGAAAATGAAGTCTAAGGGGCTCAGCGATCAGTATTGCAGAGCCAATGCGGAGGTGGCCGTTTACCAGAGGCTTTTAAGGGAAGATCCTTTTCAGGACAGGCCTGACAGCGACGTTTACCAAACCCTTCGATTTCACAAGGCCTGTCATACCCCGACACATTGATCGCTTTCGGTCAGGGGAGGGGAATGAAACCGGGAAACGGTTCGTTTTCCTGCTTTCCTGTTATCCTGTCTGAAACGTAAGCGTCTTTCAGCAGCGCCAGACCCCAGCCGGAACAGGACGATCTCATTTCCCCGGCATTTTTTCCGTTTATCGTTACGGGGGTTCCCGGTTCCGGGAGGTGCGGGCCGCTGACCGTGTAGAGATGTTTTTTGGCCAGACCCCGGTAGTGCATACGGGCTGTGAGTTCCTGACCCATGTAACAGCCTTTGTCAAAAGAGATGCCGTTCAGCCGGTCGATGCCGCATTCCATCAGGGTGGAGTTTTCGGGGATCATATCGCGGCTGCCGTCGGGTATGCAGAGCCTGATGCGGTGCCGGTCCCAATCGGTAAAAGGCTTTTCGGTAAGGCCTGCGGGCCGGGTGAACGCGCGCGCACCCATTTCCGGATGGCGGGGGTCGGGGCTACCTGTTTGCGGAATTCCGATCCCTGCAAAAACGGTTACGGGCGTTTGAGTTTCTATCTGGATGTCTGCGCGCAGCCTGTAGATATTCAGCCGTTTGGCGAGGTCTTGTGCGCGTTCGCCGCCTTCACTGTCGAGCAGGATTGCGCCATTTTCCTCGCTGATAAAAAAGTCGTGCAGGAATTTTCCGTTCGGTGTAAGCAGGCAGGAATAGATCAGAGGTTGCCGATCGAGAAAATCAATGTCGTTGGTGATCAGACCCTGCAGAAATTTCCGGCGATCCGTCCCCGATATTCTGATCAGGCCCCGGTTTTCCAGTTTTGTGAAAAAGCCCTGCTGTGCCATGATCTGCCTTGTCATGAATACGATCCCGGATTGTAAGCATATTTTGTTCATTACTTCCAGCCGCATCGGAGATGCCGTGCTTTCGACCGGGATTTTGCGGCATGTTGCGGAAACCGATCCGCAGGCGAGAGTGACGGTTGTGTGCGGGAAGCTCGCCGTTTCGCTGTTTGAAGGATATCCGCTTCTTGAAAGAGTGATTTCTCTTCAGAAGCAGAAATATAACGGACACTGGTTCGGGTTGTGGCGTATTGTTTTTTCCAAGCGCTGGGATCTTGTGATCGATCTGCGCAATTCTGTCGTCTCGAGACTGATCTTTGCGCGGCAGCGCCGTTTGTTCGGGGGACAGATCGATAAGTCGCGGCACAAGGTCGAGCAGGCCTCGCAACTGATGGGGCTTTCTTCCGTTCCTTCGCCGATGCTGTGGTTCAGTGAACAACAAAAGGTCAAGGCGAGGGCGTTTATTCCTCCCGGAGCGCCTGTTCTGGGGGTCGGACCTACGGCAAACTGGGCGGGTAAGACGTGGCCGGCGGAACGCTTTACCGAGGTTGTGACATGGATGACGGGGCCGGACGGCGTAATGCCCGGCGCGCGGGTGGCGGTATTTGCTGCGCCGGGGGAAGAGGCGGATGCACAGAAGGTGCTCAGGAGTCTTCCGCAGGACCGGCAAATCGATCTGATCGCCAAGGCCGATCCGGGGACGGCGGCAGCGGCACTGAGTTTGTGCGATTTTTATCTTGGTAACGATTCCGGGCTGATGCATTGCGCTGCGGCGGCGGGTGTGCGGACGCTGGGGCTTTTCGGGCCGAGTTATCCGCGGCTTTACCGGCCATGGGGCGATCATTGCCGCTTCGTGTCCACGCCTGAGACATTCGATGAACTGATCGCCTTTGAAGGCTACGATCCAAAGACGACAGGAACGCTTATGGGGAGCTTAAGCGTCGATGCCGTTCAGAGCGCCATTCTTGATATGTTCAAATGATCTCAAAAGAAAACAGCCTGTTAAGACAGGCTGTTTTCAAAACTCAGAGTGATGAAAATTCTACTGGTTCAAACCATCATAATCGGTGGTTTTCGTCATGCCTTTCTTCAAGCGGTCGGCATATTTGACGTGCGCGTCGAGATAATTTTCGCGCGACTGATACGCCACATCATAAGGGACGTATTTGATACGCTCCCAGCCTTTGGAAAGCATACAGCCTTCAAAATCCTGATAATCGGAGTGTTCGGCGAAAAGCTGTTCGTCACGTTCCGGGGTGTCCCACCCGGCCAGACGCATTTCATCTTCGCTCAGGACCAGGCCATCCGCATATTCGGGAATTGCATTCTTGACCGCGCCAAGACGCTCAAGTTCGCGAAGTTCAACAACGCAGCGGGCAATGTCGCGGTTCAGCATCTGCTGAGCTTTGGGGCCACGAAGGAAAATCGCCGAGGAGGTGCTCACTCTCTGCCAGTATTGTCCCAACGCATCGATCCGGTCATTAATGGACTCGGCGTAGGCAGGGAAAGACAGGAACAGAACAGCGGCAAAAATCAGGGGAGAACGCATAATCATCGCAAAATCTTCACTTAGTTTTTAAAAACCTATAAAACAATAACAATTCTAGAGGCTTGGCTCAATATATTTATTTAGTTATCTCATCTTTCGTTGCGGATGGTGCAGGTTTCGGCTCCATCCACCACGTTTCCATAACCATTCCGTAGAGCGGAATTTTGTCCGGAGTGCGGATGGATTTGTCGTAGGCCACATCGTCTAAACCCGTGTAAAACAGCGGGATTACGAAGTATTCGGAGAGAAGGATGCGGTCGATGGCGTGGGCGTGGGCCGTGAGATCTTCGTAGGTTTTTGCGTTGGCAATTCCCTTGATTAAATTATCCAGAGCCGGGTTGCAGATGCCTGCAAAATTAAAGCGTCCGTCTTCCCCGGCGGCCTTGCAGCTCCAGTAAATCGCCTGTTCAGTTCCCGGCGAAAGGCTGTTTTGCCAATAATAAAACAGGATATCGTAGTCATAGCGGTTTTTCCGGTTCTCAAAATTCGCGGCATCCAGAAGGCGTGTCGTCAGGCTGATTCCAAGTTTTTCCAAGCTTTTTGCGTAATTCAGGGTCATTTTTTCGTCTTGCGCGGTGATGAGGATCACTTCGAAGGACAGGGGTTTTTTTGTTTCCCTGTTCACGCGCTGCCCGTTTTCCACAATCCATCCGGCTTCGCGCAGCAGGCGGTCGGCTTCGCGAAGGCGGGAACGGAGCGGGCGGGTGTCGGGGTCTTCCAGTTTTTCCTGAAAAACCATCGGGGAAAGCTTGCTTTTCCATGGCTCAAGCAGGTTTTTTGCCGCTTCCGAGAGGGGGCCGGATCCATCGAGAGATGAGTTTGGGAAAAAACTCCTAATTCTTTTGCCGGAGCCGAAGAACAGGTTTTTTCCGATCCATTCGGAGTCGAGAGCCAGAAAGAGCGCTTTTCGCACCCTGATATCGTTCAACGGAGCCCGGCGCATGTTCAGGATGAAGCCCTGAACGCGTTCGGGTCTGCGGTGGGGAATTTCCTTTGTGACAATCCTGCTTTTATCGATGTCCTTATATGAGGTGAACCATTTGGCTATATCGAATTCGCGGCGAACATTCAGGTCCCCTTTTTTGAACGCTTCGAGGGAGACACCGTCGTCTCGATAATAGTCGTAAACGATCCTGTCGAAATTATAATGCCCCGCATTGGGAAGAAGGTCTTTGGCCCAGTAATTTTTAACCCGTTCATATACGATCCGGCGCGGGTTATCGACGATTGCGATTTTATACGGGCCGTTGGTGAGAGGCGGGTCGAGGACAGTTTCCTCGAAATCGCGGTTTTCCCACCATTTTTTCGAGAGGACGGGCATCATGGCGAAAATCATCACGGTTTCCCGCTCATAGCCGGGGGCGAAGTGGAAATAGACGGTCCTTTCGTTCTTTTTTTCTGCCTTATCGGCCTGTTTGTAGATGCGCTGCATGTTGGGGCGCCCGTGTTCCTTAAGCGTTTCGTAAGAAAAGAGCACGTCATCGGCAGTGATGGGGGTGCCGTCGTGAAAGCGGGCGGCGGGGTTTAGTGTGAATGTTACGGAGGAACGGTCGTCAGGGATTTCCGCATGTTCGGCAATGAGGGGGTAAAGCGTGAAGGGCTCGTCCCAGACGCGGGCCATCAGGCGGTCGTAAATGTAGCTCAGGTCCTGAGCTGGAACACCCTTAATCGCAAAAGGATTTAAGGTATCAAACGATCCCGTGGCGCCGATTTTCAGGGTTCCGCCTTTCGGGGCGTCCGGGTTGGCGTAATCCAGATGGGTGGCCGAGGGGTCGTATTTCGGAGTTCCGTGCATGGCAAGCCCGGTGTACCGGGAGGGGGCGTCAGGCGCGGAAATTCCGTCCGCATAGGAAGAAACCGCTGACAGGGATAATACGAAATAGGTTATAATACAGAGAATAGCAGAGTTTTTTGGGATAAGCTGGATCATGGACATAGTGATATCAAACTCCGGGCATGCCCGGAAACCCTTTCTGCATAAAATCAAGCTGGTGCAGGGAAATATCGTCGATCAGGAGGTCGATGCGATCATCACGGTGGTTCCCAAAAATCTTGAGCATGTCGGCAGCCTGAACCGAGCGATTTTCGATGCGGCGGGACATAAGCTTGACGATTTTATCCTTGAAAATATCTACAAGCCCAAAGTCGGAGATGTTTATGCTGTGCCGGGCTTTAATCTGAAAGCCCGGCATGTGCTGATCGGGGTGATGCCGTATTTCCGGACGGATTTCGATAAGAGCGAGCACTACCTGACCAATGTGACCCGTAAAATTATGGAGCTTGCGCGGTGCATGTTTTTGCAGAAGATCGCCTTTCCGCCTATCGCTTCGGGCAAGAACGGCTATCCGCGGGCAAAGGCCGCGCGGCTGATTGTTCACGGTATTGTCGACCGGCTTGATTCCGCGATCGAGGAGGTAAGGATCGTCTGTCCGGACAGCAAGAGCCTGATCGATTTTCAGCACAAGCTGACAACTGTGGGATGGGACGAGCAGTTACGCGGCTGACTCTTTCGAGTCGCCAAAGATTTCCGGAGGGAAGGTTCTGCGGTTTGAATCTTCGCGCGGGTCGTAAGGGGGCAGGGCCTGGTCTCTTCTTTGTTCCTGAATATAGATGGTTTTCGGAACTTCGCGGTCGTGGATATAGAATTTCGGATATCCTTCCGCCAGTTTCCCGTCTTCCTGCCAGTGTCTTTCAATACCGTGTAAAAAACCGTTGTTCCACGACCGTTCGCCCAGAACGGTTTTCTGGTCCGGGTTCAGCCACCATTGGAAGCCATGAAGCTTGCTGTTGAGCAGGGTGTGAATTTCAGCGATGAATACATTTCCCTCCTCGTCCTGATTTCGCCAGATATCATAACCGGTTCCTTCGTCGAGGGTGTAGGCTCCCATCAGGGTTCCATCAATCGTCCACTGTTTTGCCGTGCCGTGGACGCGTCCGTTTTCGTATGGCTCGCACAGGCTGAGCTGTTCCGGCTTGTACCAGTACCACGTGTATTCCATGCCGTGTTTGCGCATGTTCTTCATCGGGGTTTCGATGATGAGACGGCCTTCGTGATCGAATTGGCGGTAGCCGACAAGCTCGCCATCAAGAATATATTCGCGGCGCTCGTAGTGGATCGTTCCGCCCTTTTCGCGCGCGTGTTCATCTTCGGTATAAAATGAGACGACCTTTTCTTCCGCTTCCGGCGGGATATCCGACTGGTAGGCGTTTTTCGCCGCCGGCTTTTCGATCATCAGCGTCATGCAGCCACGAGTTCCTTGAGGCTTTTCTGCGGACGCGGGCCGATATGGCTGATGACTTCCGCCGCAGCTATTGCGCCGAGGCGTCCGCATTCCTCAAGCGTTCTGGCATGGGTAAATCCATGAAGGAACCCGGCTGCGAACTGATCGCCCGCGCCTGTCGTATCGACGACTTTGGGAACGGGAACTGCCGGGATCACGATCTCCCGTCCTTCGGAAATAATCACCGCCCCTTTTTCACTGCGGGTCAGGACCGAGACTTCGCAATGCGAATTGACGGCGTTTTTGGCATCCTCGAAATCGTTTTGCATGTAGAGGGATTTTATTTCTTCCTCGTTTGCGAACAGGATATCCACGTGGTTTTGCACAAGGTTCAGGAAGTCGTGTCTGTGCCGGTCTACGCAGAACGGGTCGGAGAGGGTCAGCGCGACACGGTGACCGGATATGTGCGCGCATTCGGCGGCACGGATGAAGGCCTGCTTGGCCAAATCCTTGTCAAAGAGATATCCTTCCAGGTACGTGATACTCGCGGAGGCAATAATATCGGGTTCGATGTCCTGCGGGCCGAGTTCGACGCTGGCTCCCAGATATGTGTTCATGGTGCGGTGCCCGTCCGGGGAGACCAGAATCATACACCGTCCGGTCGGAGCCCCGGCGATAAGGGGCTGGGTCATGTGCTCCATGCCGATTTTACGCATATCTTCGCGAAAGGTTTTCCCCAGTTCGTCGTCAGCGACTTTGCCGATAAAGGCGCCGATCCCGCCGAAAGAGGCGAAGCCCGCCATCGTGTTGGCGGCCGACCCGCCGGAGGTTTCCAGCCGGCCTGGCATTTGCGTATAGAGTTCGATCGCGCGGTTCTGGTCGATCAGCGTCATTGCGCCGCGTTCCATTCCGTATTTTGCGCATTGTTCATCCAGAAAGGCGTCATCGACCTGTGCGAGGACGTCCACGAGAGCATTTCCAACGGCAACCACGCCCAGTGCAGCTTCTGACATACTTTATTTTCCGTTTCTTGTACGTTTGTGAAAAATATTGTTTTATCTCTTACAGGAAAACCGCAGCAAAGGGCAATTCCAATGGCCGCAAAAAAGCGCAAAAAAAAGACGGAAGGCACGGATTTCAGGATAAAAGTCGTTGAAAGCGCGCTGGAACTGGCGGTGGAGAAGGGGTGGGCGGATGTAACGCTCCGTGATGTCGCGGAGCGGAGCGGGGTTTCGCTCCCCGAGTTGTATGAGCATTTCGAGGACCGTTACGATATTCTGTGCGCGCTGGGGCGGATGATCGACCGGAAGGTGCTGGAGGGGATGTCTTCGGGGACCCATGATGAAACACCCATGCGCGAGCGGTTGTTCGATCTGCTCATGGACCGGTTCGAAGTGTTGAACAATTATCGAGAGGGCATCAAGGCTATCCTGAAATCCTTTCGCGCGGAGCCCAAGCTTGCGGTTCTTCAAATGCCGCACCTGTGCCGTTCGATGAGCTGGATGCTGGAGGCGGCAGGGTCGGATGCGAACGGGCTGACTGGCGCGGTAAAGGTGGCCGGGCTGACCGGGATCTATGTAAAAGTTTTGCGGGTGTGGTGCGAGGATGAAAGCCCGGACCTCTCCAAGACGATGGCCGCGCTGGATCAGGCACTGGGACGGGCCGAGGCGGCGGTCAATACGATCAAGGGCCGAGGAAGAAGCGCCGAGAAGGACTAAAGATTTTTTGATTTTTTTCCAAGGGTCTTTGATTCCGCGTCGTCTTACGGGTGTTACAGGTGTTTATCGGAGGGGGCGTTTATGGCCGGACAAGGGATCATTTCAAAGCTTATGCGCGATCCGCGGCATTTTCAGATTTTGACCCTTTTATCTCTTGTGGGGCTGCAGATGCATCTGGCGGATTTCGGACCCAGCCTTGGCGTGATTGTTCTGGCCATCGGCGGGTGTTTGTTTTTCCAGATCCTTTTTTCCAGGATTTTTTCCGTTCGTCTGGATTTGCGCAGTCCGCTGATCAGCGGGCTTTCTCTTAGCATTCTACTGAAGTCTTCCCTGTTGTTGACGTATCCGCTGGCCGCGCTGATTGCGGTGGGAAGCAAATTCCTGATCCGGTACCGGGGCAAGCATGTGTTCAATCCGACGAATCTTGCGATCGTCGCACTGACGCTGGCGATGCCGGCTTATGCCTGGATCTCGCCGGGGCAATGGGGGCAGGCGGTCTGGCTGATCTTTTTCCTGGGGTGCGCCGCCCTTCTGGTTCTTTACCAGATCCCGCGCTGGGATATGGGCCCGATGTTTCTTGCGATCTGGGCCGTTTTGTTGTTCGGACGCGCTTTGTGGCTTGGCGATCCGATAGCGATCCCGGTTCATCAAATCCAGAGCGGTGCGCTTCTTATTTTCTGTTTTTTCATGATTTCCGATCCAAAGACCATTCCCGACCGTTTTACCGGGCGCCTGATTTTCGGGATGATGGTCGCCTTGATCGCCTATTACATTCAGTTCGGACTATACAGAACCGACGGGCTTTTGATTTCACTGGCGCTTGTCAGTGTTTTCACCCCCCTGATCGACCTTTTGCTTCCGGGCAGCGGGTATAATTGGGGCGACCGTATTCAAAGACACACAGCAGCAAAGGAGACACCGATATGCGCACTTCCCACCCCTTAAAGTTTTTCGGAAAGGCAAGCTTGTGCCTTTCGCTTCTTGGTGCGGGGCTGGCGCTCGGCACATTACCGGCGCAGGCGTTTTGCGGCTTTTATGTTTCCAAGGCGGATTCGAGCCTCTTTAACAGCGCCTCCAAGGTGATTGTCGCTCATGCGGATGAGCGCACGGTGATTACGATGGCAAATGATTTTCAGGGGGATCTGGACGAGTTCGCCATCGTCATTCCCGTGCCTGAGGTCTTGAAGAAAAACCAGATCCATGTGGCGGAGACGCGGCTTGTCGACCATATGGACGCTTACACGGCGCCGCGGCTGGTGGAGTATTTCGATCCCGATCCGTGCCAGCCCCCCATGCGGGAAATGATGGCGATGAGCGCGATGGACAGCGTCGGCGCTTCGGCTCCTGCGGAAATGAAAAAATCCGCCGGGTCTTTAGGCGTTACCATTGAGGCGGAATACACAGTCGGAGAGTACGATATCGTGCTTCTTTCCGCGAAGGAAAGCCAAGGGCTTCTGACCTATCTGAATCAGGAAGGCTACAAGCTGCCGCGCGGGGCGGAGAAAATTCTGGGCAGCTATATCAAGCAGGATCTCAAATTCTTTCTTGCCAAGGTGAATCTGGAGGAGCAGAAGAGCACAGGTTACACTTATCTCCGTCCGCTGCAGATCGCGTTCGAGTCGCCCAAGTTCGTTCTGCCGATCCGTCTTGGAACGCTGAACGCCAAAGGACCGCAGGATTTGCTGCTTTATACGCTGACCCGCAACGGGCGCGTGGAAACGGCGAATTACCGGACGGTGAAAATCCCCTCCAACATGAATATTCCGACCTATGTGAAGAACGGAAGTGAATTCGGAGAATTCTACAAGGCCATGTTCGATACCGCCGTGAAAAAAGAGAATATGAAGGCCGTGTTCCTTGAATACGCCTGGAATATGGGATGGTGCGATCCTTGCGCGGCCGATCCGATTCCCAACGAGGATCTGCTGACTCTCGGGGCGTGGTGGATCAGCCAGCCGCCCGTTACATCCAACTGGCAGAACCGGGGCATCATGCCTCCGCAGCAGGCCCCGCAGGTTTTCGTCACGCGGATGCATGTGCGCTATGACGCCGACCATTTCCCCGAGGATCTTGTTTTGAAAGAAACCGGAGACACGGAGAATTTCCAAGGCCGTTATGTTCTGCAGCATCCCTGGACGGGGGCCGTCAATTGCACGCAGGGACAGGAGTATCTGCGGAGCCTGCCCGCGCGGTTCGAGCAGGAAGCCAAGACCATGGCGATGCTGACCGGGTGGGATATCAATGATATCCGCCGGAAAATGAAATCCAACGGTCAATCGCCCGAGCCGGGTCCCGGTCCTGGTCCCGAGCCGAAGCCATGGTGGGATGATATGTGGAATAAACAGTAAGCCCCCTCTTGCTGCGAGAAGGGCTGGCTTTCATGCCAGCTCTTCTTTTTTGGGGTCCTTGAGCTTGTTGATTACAGCGTCGATTTCTTCGAGCGTCGGGAAAGCAGAAAGCGTGCCGAATTTCGTGCAGGTCAGCGTTGCAGCGATTCCGGCGCGTTTCATCGCGCGGGGCAGGGTATGCCCGGCCTGAATGCAGGCGGCAAAGGTGCCGGTGAAGGAATCCTCCGCCCCGGATGTATCGACAATTTCCATTCCTTCCAGCGCGGCGACCGACCAGCCGACGCCCTTTTCACTGACGGCTACGCAGCCGCGGTCGCCGATTGTCACGATGCAATTGAGGTGTGCGGATTCGGCCAAAACCTTCGCGAGTTTCAGGGCGTCGTCCTGGGCTTTCAGGCCAAGGGATTCGCACAGACGTCCGGCCTCGACACGGTTGACAATGAGGTAATCCAGATTTTTCAGCGTGCTGAGTTTCAGATCTACGGATGGCGCAAGGTTTAGAATGGTCACAGCCCCCTTGCTTTTGGCGCGTTCCAAAAGGACACCGTTTTGCTCGGCGTTAACGTCTGTTTGAAGGAGGAGGAGGTTTTTTCCGCTCAAGCTGCTTTCCGGTATTCTATCCGCCGAAATGTTTGCGTTTGCTCCGGTAAAGGTTATTGTTTTTCGTTTTCCCGCTTTTTCAATCGTCTGAACGATGAGGCCGGTCGGCGTTTCTGTTTTCGACAGGCTGCTTGTCCGGATGTTTTCCCGTTCCAGGGTTTCCAGAATTACCTGACCGTAGGGGTCGTTTCCTATGGCGCCGATGAGGCTGATCTCGGCTCCGGTCCGCGCTGCGGCTACGGCCTGGTTCAGGGCCTTTCCGCCGGGAACGATCTCACATACTTCAGTATGTTGGCTTTCCGGGCCGTTTTTTGCGTTTCCAACCGGTTTTACGCGGATTTCCGTTGAGATATGACCAAAGTCAAGGATCATATGAGGATAAGCCCCTATCGGTTATAATGAGTGCAGGTTTTTCATGTTACTCTAAAAAGAATGTCGAGCTTGAAACAGGAATTCCTTGATCTTGCTCAATATCAGGAATAATAAGAGTCCCAGAAAAGGCAAGGCCGTTTATGACTATAAACTACAATCACGAATTTCAGAATTGTGTTGACGCCGTTAAAAAAGAGGGGCGTTACCGCACGTTTGCCACCATGGAACGGATTGCGGGACGGTTTCCCCGGGCAAAATACCATGCGCCGGACGGTTCCGTCCGTGAAGTTACTATCTGGTGCAGCAATGACTACCTTGGTATGGGGCAGCATCCGGTCGTGCTGAAGGCCGCGCATGAGGCCTTGGATGCATGCGGCTCCGGGGCAGGGGGGACCCGTAATATTTCCGGGACGACCCGTTACCATGTCGAACTGGAGGATTCTCTGGCTGACCTGCATAAAAAGGACGCGGCTCTGGTCTTTTCCTCCGGCTATGTTGCGAATCAGGGCGCGCTGGGGACTTTGGCGCGCCTGTTGCCCGATTGCGTGATTTTTTCCGACGAGTTGAACCATGCCTCCATGATCCATGGGATGAAGGAGAGCAAGGCGGAGAAGAAAATTTTCCGTCATAACGATGTCGAGCATCTTGAAGAGCTTCTCCGATCGGTTGATCCGAAGCGTCCGAAGATGATCGCGTTTGAGTCCGTCTACTCGATGGAAGGCGATATTGCCCCGATCAAGGAAATCTGTGATCTGGCGGATCAATATAATGCCATGACCTATCTGGATGAAGTTCACGGTGTGGGGCTTTACGGTCCGCGGGGTGGCGGTGTTGCCGAGGAGCGGGGCCTGATGGAGCGAATCGATATGATCGAGGGGACATTCGGCAAAGCGTATGGATGTATGGGCGGTTTTATTACCGGCAGCGCGCCGGTCGTGGACGCCGTGCGGTGTTACGCGTCGAGCTTTATCTTTACGACCAGTCTTCCCCCGACAGTACTTGCTGCTGCGCTGGCTGCGGTCGAGCATCTCAAAGTTTCAGATGTCGAGCGTATGCGGATGCGAAGAAATGTCGAGATGTTTAAGGATCTTCTGACGCGTGCGGATTTGCCTTTCCTGCGCGGAGAGAGCCATATCGTGCCCCTGATCGTCGGGGAGCCTAATTGCTGCCGCGAAGTCAGCGAGATCCTGATGCGTGATTACAATATTTATGTCCAGCCGATTAATTATCCGACCGTTCCCAAGGGTACAGAGCGCCTGCGCCTGACTGCGACGGCGGCTCATTCCATGGATGATGTCAGGTTTATGGCCAATACGCTCGAGCAGCTTTGGAACAGCCATCATGCGCTGAGGGCTGTGGCCTGATTTTTCTGACTACCCTGAAATTTAAAAAGGCGCGGTAAACGCGCCTTTTGTCATCAGATCGCTGTTTTTTTATCAGGCTTTTATATCGAGACGTCCTCCCCTGCCTGAGGCCGGGGTTACGGTTATCGATTCTTCAAGGATTTTTGCCACCTGCTGGGCCTGCTGTGCATTCTGTTTGATTACAGATAACGCCACATTCTGTCTGGCCAGAGCGGTCTCAGCAGCGATTGCGTATGGAACATCCACAGTAAAACTCCTTTTTACCTTTCTTTATACTACCATGGTTTTTATTAAAAATCGTTAATAAGTGCTCAAAATCGGGTTTTTTCCACGGCGATCCGGTTCAAAAGTTGGGCATTATTTTCCATACGGCGTTGTTTGAGGCGAGCATAAATCGTAACATTTATTTGTTACTTACATAGGGAATCATACTCCGTGGGCAATCCGCAGGGGGCAGCGAGCATGGATACACGGCAAATTATCATGAGCTATACTGTTCCGCCGAGCGTCGATGATCTTCAGGCGCTGTCCGCCAGTATTTTCGAGGATTTGCCAGAGGAATTACTGGAATTTTGCGAGGAATTGCAGATTACCGTCGAGGATCTGGTGGATGAGGCGACGGAGATTGAGCTGGAGCTTGAGGACCCTTACGAGTTGCTGGCTCTTTACAGAAACGGCAAGGAAATTTCCCCCGGCGTCGAGAAGAAAACCGCGGAAAATACTGATGTTCTGGTGCTTTACCGCCGGGCTGTGCTGGATGTCTGGTGTGAAACGTGCGAGGATTTTTCAAAGCTTTTGCGGCAGATCATGATTGAGGAGCTGGGGCGGCGGTTCGGGTTTTCTGATACGGAGATCAATGAAATGGCGAAACGCCATTATCAGGGCCTTTTCTAAGCCCTTGCTGATCGGCTTTCGGGGCGATAAAAATTTACAGGAAACTAGGCAGAGGCTTTTTTTGTGTGCTAAAGTAACTTGTTGTATAGGTAAACTTTTTCGGGGCTTAAGGTTTTGTTCTCCTTTTTAAGAACATACGCGCTTGTTTGTTTGTTTACTCTTTATGCCCCGGCAGCTTTTGCTGCGGCTGCCGTTCCCCCAACATGCGATGCCGATTTCTGGGACGTCCTCCGGGCCCGGGCATGGGAAGAGGCCAACCGGGAGATTACGCAGAATCAGAACCTGATCGCCAAGCCGGACAGCGTTCTTTCCTATATCTGCTGGGATAATTACATGGACCATCTGGCCCGGTATTCGGAGAATGGCGGTCCGGAGGATCCTGACGGGGTCGGGGGGATCTTTTACGATCTTTACGTGCTGATCCGGCAGATTCCCGGCGCTCTTGATCCGGATCTGACTGACGGGCTGGATATGAACAGCGTGCTTGAGATTCTCATTCTCGATTCTCTTACCGACGGTGTTTCGGCTTTATCGATCCTTGATGCCGGAGGTCTTACGGCAGCGGCCTGCGGACGCGATTATTATATCGATGCCAATTTCGATCATACTTTTCTGGGTGGCCGGAGTGGAATCAGCCAGGCGCTGAGCAGCAGCATCAGCGATTCGAATTATACCTGCAACCGGATGCGCCAAGTCTGGGACGTCGCCAAGTGTTACAATTTCCAGACCCGCTCGCATGATGCGTTCTTTACTTTCGATCAGTACCGCGCCCACGAAGCCGCTGACAGGGATTACAGGGAATTGCCGACGGAATGTACCGATCTGGATACCGATCTGGCGCACGTCCTCTGTAATTATATTATTCATGGAACACCGCCCAATATTCTGGGAAGTGCCGGCTGGCCCTGGTCGGGGGGTGCTCCGACCGTGTGGACTACCGCTTATCCTGCCGCTAACCCCAATCCCGGCGCAGCGGGCGGGGCTGATAGCACGCTTTCCTATTTCAATTTGCTCGATCCCACGGCCTGCGGGGGGTTGACTCCTGTCAAGACCGGGGTGATCGTGGCACGGCCGAATTCTGGGACGTCCTATACGGACGCCGTGTGTACGGCGCCCGGGTGTTGGTATCAGCCCGGGGGCAGTGTTGCCGCCGCAGGGTCCTGTAATCCCTGATTTTTTTCTTTATTCTTTTAAGCCTTGCAGCATGATCGCCGACATCCGCCGGGCGAAGGCACCGGGGTCTTCCAGCGGCTCTCCTTGCAGGATGAATGCCTGATCAAGAAGCAGGTTTGCCGCTTCCTCGATATTCTCTCCTTTTTCCGCCATTTGGGCGATCCTGATGATCAGAGGGTGTTTCGCGTTGATCTCCAGAACCGGCTTTGTGTTGCTTTCGTATTTCTGGTGGATTTTCAATACGCGTTCCATGTGCATGTCAACGCTGTTATCCGCCGCAACAAGGCAGACCGGTGAATTGGTCAGACGCTGGGACTTCCTGACATTCTGAATTTTTCCCTGAAGAAGGGAGGCGAGGCGTACGATGAGCGCACCGATATTCGCGGTTTCCGGCTCTTTATCGCTGCTTTTTTCGGTTTCGGCCGGGTCCTGTTTGTCCCCCGGCGTGTCGAACGTGTCGAGATTCACATTCCCTTTCGTTATGGATTTGAAGGGTTTCCCGTCATAATCCAGTACTTTCTGAAGCCAGAAATCATCAATCGTGTCCGTGAGAAAAAGAACTTCGAGCCCCCGGGCGCGGAACCCTTCGAGTTGCGGGCTGTTGCGCAGGCCGGCAAGGGATTCGCCCGTAATATAGTAAATATTCTCCTGTCCTTCTTTCATGCGGGAGACGTAGTCTTCAAGGTTTGTGAGTTTTTCACCGCTATCGTGAGTCGAGAAGAAGCGGCAGACTTTCAGCAATTCAGCGCGCAGCTCGGGCGCATCGTAGAGCCCTTCTTTCACTACGGAACCGAACTGACCCCAGAGGCTTGAGAATGTCGGCGGATCTTCGCGGGAGAGTTTATCAAGATCGGAGAGAATGCGTTTGGCTACTGCCGAGCGGATCTTGCTTACGACCGGGTTGAACTGCAGGCTTTCGCGGCTGATATTCAGGGGCAGGTCTTCGCTGTCGATAATTCCGCGCACAAAACGCAGCCACGGATACATGAGCGTATTTACATCCTCGGAAATAAAAACGCGGCGTACGTACAGCTTTACAAAGTGCCGGCGCGAGGGATCGAAGAGGTCCCACGGGCGCAGAGTTGGAATATAGAGCAGGGCGGTGAATTCGATTTTTCCTTCCGCTTTCCAATGCGCGGTCATCAGCGGTTCATCGAAGCCGCCCGTCAGATGCCGGTAGAATTCAGTATATTGTTCCGCGCCGATTTCCGACTTCGGGCGCATCCACAGCGCGGAGGCGGTGTTGAGCTTTTCCGACTGGTCGTGTTTTGTGTCATGAGGAGTGCCCAGAAAGATCGGAACGCTGATATGGTCCGAATACATCTGGACCGTCAGCTTGATTTTATCGTCGATCAGAAAATCGCAGGCTTCGTCTTTCAGATCGAGCTTTATGGCTGTTCCGCGTTCGCCGTCAAGCCATTGGGCCTGTTCTTTACCGGCCTTTGTTACGGTGTATCCTGAGCGCCCGTCGGACTCCCACAGCCATGCCTGTTTTTCCCCGGCCTTGCGGCTGACCACGCGGATACGGTGGGATACCATGAAGCCAGCATAAAAGCCGACCCCGAACTGACCGATCAGTTTAAGATTCCCTTCACCTCCGCCCTGTTCCTTCATCTGTTTCATCAGCGCTGCCGTGCCGGATTTGGCGATGGTTCCCAGATTGTCAGCGAGTTCTTCACCGTTCATCCCGATGCCGTTATCGACAACGGTCAAGGTGCGGTCGCTCGTATCCTTGAACACGTGGATCCTGAAATCGGGATTGTCTTTAGCAAGGTCCGGGTTGCCAATCGAATCATAGCGCAGGCGGTCGCAGGCGTCGGCGGCGTTCGAGATCAATTCGCGCAGAAAGACCTCGTGATTCGTGTACAGCGCGTTCGCAACAATATCGAGCAGGCGCGCAACATCAGCGCTGAAGGATTTCGTGTTTTCCCCTGAACCGGGAGGGGGCGTTTCCCCTTGATTCTTCTGTGTCGCGTTTGCATTCATATGTGTCTATATGGCCTTGTTTTCCGCAAGAATCAAGGGTAAAGACGCTGAATGACCCATAGTCCCGTTCCGGTTTTTCGGTATTGAAAACGATCATGGAGGCGATCGGGATGGCTCCACCAGAATTCGATGGTCCGGGGCTTTAATATGTACCCTGTCCAGTAGGGCGGGCGGGGGACAGAACCGCTTTCCGGATATTTTTTTACATATTCGTCCAGTTTTTGGTCCAAAATGGACCTATTTTCCAACGGGCGCGATTGCTGCGAGGCCCAGGCACCGATCCTGCGGTCGTAGGGACGGGTGGCAAAATATTCGTCCGTCTCTTCATCCGGGGCTTTTTCCACAATTCCCTCGACGCAAATTTGCCGTCGCAGAGATTTCCAGTGGAAACACAAGGCGGCCTGCGGGTTTTCGGCCAAGTGCAGCCCTTTAAAGCTCTGTTCGTTGCTGTGAAACTTAAATCCTCTTTCATCCGCCTGCTTCAGCAGAACCATGCGAACCCGCGGCATTCCGGCTTTGGAGGCTGTTGCCAGTGCCATGGCATCGGGATCGTTCGGCTCGCTTTTTTGTGCCTCATTGTACCATTTATGGAAAAAATCGAGCGGGTCTTGCGGGAGGGCGTCTTTTTCAGGGACCATAAAAATACTTTCTGTGCGAATAGTTTTTGCTCTATACACGTAGCATTGTCATGCCGCGATACAAACGGCTATATTACTAACATTCGGTGTTTAATGCAGAAGCAAAGGTATAAGTGGATGAAAAAGTTAGCACTTGTGAGCATGCTCGTGGGTTCTTTGGCCCTGATGGGATGCGAAACGATTGATGGTACGCACAATAAGCAGTTGGTGGGAACGGGAAGCGGCGCTCTGATCGGCGGTATTCTCGGGTCCAAGATCGGCGACGGTTCCGGACAGCTCTGGGCGACCGGTGCGGGGGCCTTGCTCGGTGCGCTGATCGGTAGCGAAATTGGACAATCGCTGGACAAGGCTGACCAGCAATATGCTTCGCAAGCCAATTATCAGGCGACGAGCGCGCCTATCGGCGAGCCTGTGAACTGGAGCAATCCCGAAAGCGGGAACCATGGGCAGGTCATTCCCACCCGTGAAGGCACCAGCGCAAGCGGTCGTTACTGCCGCGAATTCCAGCAGACGATCTATGTCGGCGGCCGCGAGGAATCGGCTTACGGCGTGGCTTGTCAGCAGCCTGACGGTACATGGCAGATCGTCAATAATTAATCCGTCCAAGAATACAAGAAAGAGCCGCGCTTTTGTTGCGGCTCTTTTTCTTTTTTTTCTATTTGATTGAGTTCGGGCTGACAAAGCGGGAGAAATTTCCGCTCGTGTCCTGGTTGTCCGTATTGGATTTTTGCTCAAGGGCCGCGAATGTTTCCTGCAATTTTCTGAAGGTTTCCTTGATTATCGCGATATCTTCGGTTTTGTCCGGTATCGCTGCGATAAAATCCTGGGAGATGAGGCGGCCTTCGCGTCTCTGCCTGAAAATATACCGCGCAAAATTTCTGATACTTTCCCAGCCGACCCGCGGTTTCTGCTGCTCGTAGATGCTCAGGAGCCGGGTTTTCTGCTGGTTGATCGTTTTCGGATCGGCCAGCATCAATTCGTCGCTTACGGCGATCAGGGCATGAGCCGTCCAGCCTACAGGGTTTCCAGTCATCAGTTTGGCTCCTTGGGCGGCGGCTTCGTTCAGGAAAAGCTTGTAATCTTCGGGAACGCGCACCCGTTCGAGGCATTTTTTTACACTTTCGACGCCCAGCTTATCATGAACGCGTATGTTCATTTCCTGATCCGCGAAGGGATTAAAATCGTTCAGGCTGGAGAAAATTTTCGGTTTGATCTGCATGTGTTCGGCAACCATGTCGGCAATCGAGCGCACATATGTATTTTCGTTGGTGTAGATCGCTGCGCCCAGAATGGTTTCAGGATCGTAGCCGCACCATGCCATTTCCTGTGCCGGGGTGCAGAAGGCCCGCCATTGCTTGATGGCCGATAGTTTGTAGGTCATGCCGATTTCCTTGGTCATGCGGATAGCCTGCGGCAGCGTTTTTTCCTTTTTATTCGACATTTTCAGGCTTTCGTGGAGCAGCAGTTCCAAGGTTTCCAGACAAATCGGGAAGGGGTATTTTTCGGAGATAAAACCTAGCTGGGGCGTTAGCGTATCGTGCATTCTCTGGATCCCCAGCGCCTTGATTGTGTCCTCGCTGCCGTGGAGGGCCTGAAAGCTGGCGGAAAAAATATCTGCCAGAAGGTTGCGGTGGTAGAATTCCTGCGTTTCAAGATTTGTGCGGATGACGCCGTCCTCTATTTTCAGGCGGGATTCGGGGCCGTGTTCGGGTTTTGTCTTCCCGGAAGGATTATCGGCCGCTTCAGAGGACGATAGTTTGATTGTCGGCAGGGTTCCCGCATCTTTGAGACTTTCGGTCTGGGCCTGGCGGTAGTCGTCGTAAAGCGCGAGCGCATGCCAAACCATATGAAGAGAGTGGTTTTTAAGATCTTCCTGAGTTTTGAACCGATCGGCATTGACGAAGAAGACTGCAAGGGCCTGGGTTGTGCGGAAGAACCCCAGAATTCCGGGGTTACTGTGCTCCACGAGGCCGACAAAGGACGAGCGGTTGCCCGTTATTTCCCGGTCTTTGCTGTTCTGGATATAGTCGATGATCATCTGTCCCGCCGGGTGCTCCAGAATGCCTTCCGTTTCCCGCATCAGGGCTTTTTTCCGTTTTTCCTCTTCGTGCACAATGAATGTCAGGCTCAGCTCTGGGAAGCCGGACTGGATCTGCCTGCCTATCACTTTGCAAATATGGGTAGCGGTTTTAAGGTCGACAGACATGACGTTATTATCAAAGCGCTTTTTCCGGGCGGTATGAAATAAAGAAGCATCTTATCAGAAAAATTTCTGGGTATAAAAGGTCATGACGTTTGGCCTCTAGACGCACAGGCTGAAATGTGTAGGATACGAAGGATCAAACAACAGTTTTCATGACGTATGACAATGAGTGAAGTGTTAAAAGGAAAACGCGGTCTGATCATGGGCGTGGCGAATGAACGTTCGATCGCCTGGGGAATCGCGGAAGAAGCCGTTCATCAGGGTGCAGAGCTTGCCTTTACCTATCAGGGTGAGGCGCTGGAAAAGCGCGTCAGGCCGCTGGCGGATAAGGCCGGATCGAAGATCGTCCTGCCGTGCGATGTTACGGACGAAGCGAGCGTTGATGCCGTGTTCAAGGCGCTTGAGAAAGAATGGGGACAACTGGATTTCCTTGTCCATGCCATCGCTTTTTCAGACAAGAACGAACTGGACGGGCTTTACCTGAACACCAGCCGGGCCAATTTCCTGCGAACGATGGATATTTCGGTTTATTCTTTCACCGCGGTGGCGCAGCGTGCGTATCCGCTGATGAAGGAGAAGGGTGGGAGCCTTCTGACCCTGACTTATTACGGGGCCGAGCGCGTGATGCCGCATTATAACGTGATGGGTGTGGCGAAGGCCGCCTTGGAGGCCAGTGTGCGTTATCTGGCTGCCGATGTCGGCAAGGATAATATCCGCGTCAATGCGATTTCCGCCGGGCCGATTAAGACGCTGGCCGCCAGCGGGATCGGTGATTTCCGTTATATCCTGAAATGGAACGAACTTAATTCCCCGCTGCGCCGGAATGTTACCATCAATGAAGTTGGCCGTGCCGGGCTGTTCCTGCTTTCCGATCTGGGCAGCGGCGTGACGGGCGAAGTGTTGCATGTCGATGCCGGGTATCACACGGTAGGCATGGTGGCGGTCGATTCCGCCGCGCAGACGGCAGAATTGCTGCAAGGGATTGCTCCAAAAACCTCGGAGGAGGCCGCGTAAGTGCCCCAGTTCGTCGTTATCGCGCGCGACGCGAAGGATGAGGGGGCGCTGGAGCGCCGGCTGGCAGCGCGCGAGGCGCATATCAAGGCGTGCGATCTTGCCGTTGAAACGGGGCAGCAGATTTACGGCGCGGCGCTTCTTTCCGACGATGGCAAAATGTGCGGTTCGGTCATGGTGTTCGACATGGAATCCCGCGCCGCGCTTGATGCCTATCTCAAGAACGAGCCTTATGTGATGAACAAGGTGTGGGGGGAGATTGAGGTCGTTCCCTGCAAGACCGGGCCGAGTTTTACGAAGTTCCTGCCACAATGATCTGGTTTAAATCCTATAGTCTCGATTATCTGGAAGGTTTGCGGAACGCCAATATGGGCGAGTATCTGGGGATCGCATTTACCGATCTTGGAGACGATTATCTTTGTGCGCGGATGCCCGTGGATAAAAGGACGACGCAGCCGTTCGGAATTCTGCACGGCGGGGCGAGTTGCGTTCTTTCCGAGACGCTGGGCAGCGTGGCGGCGTGGATGTGCATTGACCCGGACAAGGAGCGCGCGGTTGGGCTGGAGATTAACGCCAACCATATCCGCGCGGTGACGGAGGGCTTTGTTGTCGGCAAATGTTCGCCCCTGCATATCGGGCGGCGCACGCATGTCTGGCAGACGGATATCACGGAGGAGGGCACGGGCAAGCGGGTAGCGATCTCGCGGCTGACGGTGGCGATCATCGAGCAGGGCACTTTGTCCGCGCAAAAAGAGAAAGTTATTGTAAAGTAGTTTGGATTAAGAGGTATTTATGTCGGGTAACCGTTTTGGCACATTGTTTCAGTATCAGAGCTTTGGCGAGAGCCACGGACCCGCTATCGGTTGCGTCGTCGATGGCGTGCCGCCGCGCATAAACTTAAGCGAGGCGGACATACAGTTCTGGCTGGACCGCAGGAAGCCGGGGCAGTCGCGGCATACCACGCAGCGGCAGGAACCGGACAGAGTCGAGATTTTGTCGGGCGTATTCGAGGGGCAGACAACGGGGACGCCCATCGGGCTGCTGATTCATAACGTCGATCAGAAATCCAAGGATTACGGGGATATCAAGGACAAGTTCCGGCCCGGCCATGCGGATTATACCTATTTTAAAAAATACGGCATTCGCGATTACCGCGGCGGAGGCAGGTCTTCGGCCCGCGAGACGGCGATGCGCGTGGCGGCGGGTGCCATCGCGCGCAAGGTTCTGGAAGCGCAGATTGGGGCGCAGGCGAAAGTGCGCGGTTGCGTGGTGCAGATCGGCACTGAGAAGATCAGCCGCGATGCGTGGAACTGGGAGGAGGTGGAGCGCAACCCGTTCTGGTCGCCGGATGCTAAGGCTGGCAAGGCCTGGGAAGGGTATCTTGATTCCATCCGCAAGAAGGGTTCGAGCGCCGGGGCGCTGGTGGAGGTTCATGCGTCGGGGATTCCAGCGGGGCTGGGCGCACCTGTTTATGACAAGCTGGACGCGGACCTTGCGAAGGCGATGATGAGCATTAACGCGGTCAAGGCCGTGGAGATCGGCGCGGGGTTTGAGGCGGTGGCGCTCGGCGGGGAAGACAACGCGGATGAAATCCGGCTGGATCAGGCTGGCAATCCGGTGTTTTTGTCCAATCATGCCGGGGGAATACTTGGCGGTATCTCGTCGGGGCAGGATATCGTGGCGCGGGTGGCGTTCAAGCCTACCAGCTCGATTCTGACACCGCGCAAGACGATTGATACGCACGGGGAGGAAACGGATATCGTGACCAAAGGGCGGCACGATCCTTGCGTGGGTATCCGGGGCGTTCCGGTGGCCGAGGCGATGATGGCGTGCGTTCTCGCGGACCATTGGCTTCGATATAAGGCTCAGTGTCTGTAAAATTCTACTCTGGCGGGCTGCGAAAGCCGCTTTTCTGTGCTTCCGTTTCTCACGTACCTCAACGTACGCTGCGATACGGTTCTCGAAAACCAGCTTTCTCGCCGCGCCATAGCGAATTTTGTGACTGTATTTAAGAGGTTGCGAATGTTCTATGAACCGCGCAAGCAGGACCCGAAGGCCGATCTGGGTTTAAGGCATAATCCATGGAAAGCGCTGGTGCAGCCGCGGCCGATCGGCTGGATTTCCAGCATAAGTGCTGAGGGGAAAGTCAATCTGGCCCCCTACAGCTATTACAACGCGGTGTGCGAAGACCCGCCGATGATCATGTTTTCCAGCAGTTCGCGCAGCAAGGATACCAGCCGGAACATTCTTGAGACCAGAGAGTTTGTTGTGAATGTGGTCACGGATAAGCTGCTTCATCCGATGGTCGAGACGTCACGCGATGTGCCGCACGGGGTGGATGAGTTCGAACTGGCGGGTCTTAGCAAGAAGGCGAGCCGGATCGTCAAGCCGCCGGGGGTGGCGGAATCACCGATTCATCTGGAATGCAGGCTTTATAAGTCTATCGATATCCCCTCAACCGATCCGGAGTCCGATTATATCGTCGTGATCGGGGAGGTGGTGGGTATCGATATTGCCGATGAAATTATTTCCGGCGGTATTGTTGATTTTACCTCCGTCGGGCGGCTGGGATACAAGGATTATTCGATTACGGCTAACAAGCAATCAGTTGTTTTGAAGCCGCGCGATATCTGATAAGACTATTTTTAGGATATCAGCCTCATTTTGTGTTTTTATATTAGGATATTATTATGACCGCAAAAGATCCCTGGTCGGCCCGTAAAAACCTCTACAGTACGCCTGTTCCCAAGGCCGTTGAGAAACCGAAGTCGCGTTGGAAGGTCTTGTCCATTCTTTGGCTGGCCTTGCGAAGAACCTGTACGGCGATCGGCGCTTTAGTCCTGATTACCACTCTTCTTATCGCGTGGAGTTTTTCTTCCGTCTTTTCGCAAGTGGAGTATCAGAAAAACCTGCCGGACAAGTTCGTTCTGTTGATGGATCTGGACGGGAATCTCGGCGATCTGGCGCGGGAAGTCAGTTTGGCCGATCCTTTTGCCGGGCCGGGAGTGACTATGCGCGATTTTCTGGATGCGCTTGACCGCGCCAAGACGGATAAGCGTGTTCAGGGTATTTATGCGCGGATGAACGGGACCGGCTCCTACGGTCTGGCTCATATTCAGGAAATGCGCAAAGAGATCAAGAGTTTCCGGGAAAGCGGAAAGTTTGCCTATATCTATTCTCCGTCCTATGGCGATCTGGGCGGGCTGGGCAACTATTATCTGGCGCGGGCGTTTCAGGAAATGTGGATGCAGCCGATGGGCGTGATCGCCATTCCGGGCGTGAGCGCGGAGTTGCCTTTTGTGCGCAATATTCTGGACATGGTCGGGGTCGAGCCTGAGTTTTACCAGCGCAAGGAGTTCAAGTCTGCTTATGAAAATCTTACCCATTCGCAGATTACCGAGCCGAACCGCCGGATGATGGAATATCTGATCAAGGATCTGACGGATACGCTTCAGACCGAGATTTCCGAGGATATGGGCGTGCGTCCGGAGAGCTTTAAGGCGTTGGTCGACAAGGGGCTTTTTACCGCTCAGGAAGCGCTTGATTCCGGGTTGATCGATCATGCGGATTACGCCGATGTTCTGGTCAGACAGATCAATCAAAAAGTGACCGGCGATCCGGAAGTCGATGCGGATTATATCGATTTCGACACTTATATCCGCGAAGCGCAGAGTGCGCAGCCTTCTCTGGCGGACGAGCTGATGCCCAAGGGCAAGAAGGGAAACAAAAAAGAGCAGGACGCCAAGCCGTCCGTTGCCCTTATCTATGCTGTGGGCATGATCCTTCCGTCCAAGGATGGTGATTCATCCGGACTTTTTGATGACGGCGTGGCGGCGGCGGACCAGATTGCCGGTGCGCTGATTGATGCTGCGCGGGATGATTCCGTTAAGGCCGTCGTGCTTCGGGTCGACAGCCCGGGAGGATCGCCCGTGGCGTCTGAAACGATTTTGCGCGGTGTGCAGATTGTGCAGGAGCACGGGAAGCAGGTGATTGTGTCCATGGGACCGACGGCAGCGTCCGGAGGGTACTGGATTTCGGCGTATGCCAACCAGATTTTCGTTCTTCCGACCACGATTACGGGGTCGATCGGCGTTGTGGGCGGGAAATTTTCCACGAAGGAACTCTGGTCGATGCTGGGCGTGAACTGGGAGCGGATCCAGTGGGGCAAGAATGCCGGGATGTGGTCGATGAACACGCCGTTCAGCGATTCAGAAGCTGAGCGGATCAATGCCATGCTGGATAATGTTTACAGCAATTTTCTGCAGCGCGTTGCTTCCGGCCGCAAGATGAGCGTTCAGGAGGTCGACAGGATCGCCGGCGGGCGCGTGTGGACCGGAAAGAGCGCGATCAAGATCGGGCTGGCTGACCGGATCGGAGGCTTAGAAGATGCGCTTGATTATGCGGCTACGCAGGTCGGCGGAAAAACGCGCAAGGATATCGATGTCGTTGTCATGCCCAAGCCGAAGACCGCCATCGAAAAATTCGTGGAGATGTTCCAGCAGCAGGTCTTTTTCCGGAATGACCTGAAGACCGAAGCGCAGATTCTCAAAACCGTCAAGCCGTATATGGCCGAGATGGGGATCCTGAGCGATCCGCAGTCCTTTTCGGTTTACAGCCCGGTTGAGATCAAGCCCTGAGTGAGAAGTGAAATCGAAAGCGGTTACGCGTGCGCGGCCGTACTCGCCTGGTTGGGCGTATCGTCTTCGCTTTTATCGTGATGCGATGTCTTTTTGGTGGTCGCTTGCGGGGGAGGCGGGGCGTCGTCGAACAAAGGTTTGAGATCATCGTACATTTCATAGAAGGACATGTAGATATACTCGGTACTCATGTTCTTTTCGACCATAGCGAGGGCGGCATGAAAGCCAAATCCTACCGGGATGACCGTACAGGGAAGGACATCATGCGCGGCAAGGGCCGCCAGCACGTCTTTGCGCCGGTCGCCGATATACCAGACGATATCCTTTTCCTTTAGATCGATATTCATCAATCCGAGGGCTGTCAGGATCGGTTCGGGATTGGGTTTGGATTTGGTGATGTCTTCCCGGAAGACGGTGACCGGAAAATGTCTTTTCAGGTCGAACTTTTCCAAAATCTCGTGGCCGTAACCTTTTCCCAGACCGTTGCTGACCAGCGCCATCGGGATCTGGTGCTGTTCGAACAGTTCGAGCAACGTAAAGAGGCCGGGGCACGGCTCGACGATCTGTTCCACCGGTTTGCGCCGAATTTTATGGATGGCGCGATGAACCAGAAGGCGGGGCTGTTTTCTTTTTTTGTGCCAGAGCGGGATGATCGGTCCCCGGGCGCCCCGGCGGAACAGCCAGGAAAAGAGTTTCGAGGCTTTGTAACCCACATTGTCAAGGGTTTCCAAGACTTGCAACAGGCGCGGATTAATATGACGGACGGCCGTCCCGTCCATATCAAAAATGACGATGGTAGGTATTTTTATTGCCATAACAAACTTTCATGCCTCAGAAAATATACACGATTTGTGGCGGGGAAAGCCGAAAAAACGCTCATTTTCCTATGATAACAGGCTGATAACTTTTTTCTCTATATGGCGGGCGGTCAGTCCGGCTTCGTCGTACTGGCGGTCAGGATCGTCCTGATCCTGAAAACGGTCGGGCAGGGCCATCGTCCTGATCTTCAGGCCATCGGAGAGCCAATCGTGCGCGGCCAGATATTCCAAAACCTTCGATCCGAATCCTCCGCCGGCTCCTTCTTCAATGACAATGAGAGCGCCGTGATTTTTTGCAAGGGTCCGGATGAGTTCGGTGTCCAGAGGCTTTGCAAAACGGGCGTCCGCGATTGTGGGCGTTATGCCTTTAGATTGAAGTGAATCGGATGCCTTCAGGCATTCCTGCAGCCGCGTGCCGTAACTCAGAATCGCGATTTGTTCGCCTTCCCGGATGATCCGGCCTTTACCGATGGTCAGGATTTTTCCCTGCTCGGGAAGAGCTACGCCTGTGCCCGATCCGCGGGGGAAGCGGATTGCAAGCGGGCCATCGGAATATGACGCGGCAGTCGTAACCATGTGGACCAGTTCAGATTCGTCCGAGGGGGCCATCAGAACGAAATTCGGAAGGCAGCCGAGATAGGCCGTATCAAAAGAACCGGCATGGGTCTGGCCATCCGCGCCGACCAGACCGGCGCGATCAAGCGCAAAACGCACGGGAAGATTTTGAATGGCGACATCGTGCACGACCTGATCGTAGGCCCGTTGCAGGAAGGTTGAATAGATGGCCACAAACGGCTTCAATCCTTCCGCGGCCATGCCTGCAGCAAAAGTGACGGCGTGTTGTTCGGCGATGCCGACATCAAACATGCGTTCGGGAAATTCATAGCTGAACATGTCCATGCCTGTGCCCGAGGGCATCGCGGCGGTGATGCCAACGATTTTCGGGTCTTTCCGGGCTTCGGCGATGAGGGTTTTTGCAAAAACATTCGTGTAGCTGGGGGCGCCGAGGGCCGATTTTGTCTGTGCCCCGGTGATCACATCAAATTTGCGAACGCCATGCATCTTGTCATGCGAATTTTCCGCCGGGAGATAGCCCTTGCCTTTCTGGGTGATTGCGTGGATCAGCACAGGGCCTTCGTGG
This sequence comes from Alphaproteobacteria bacterium, assembly GCA_020443295.1. GTDB lineage: Bacteria > Pseudomonadota > Alphaproteobacteria > Micavibrionales > Micavibrionaceae > JAGNKE01. Next base: position 69,158 of record JAGRIJ010000006.1, read on the forward strand.
TCGGCATCCTTGATGTTGCGGAGCACCGGCAGAAGATGGTCGAGATTATGCCCGTCGACCGGACCGATATAGTAAAAGCCCATTTCCTCAAAGAGCGTCCCGGAGGAGCCGAAGGCAACGCGGGCGCTTTCCTCTGCTCTTTTTGCCGCGTTACGCAGGGGGGAGGGCAGAATATTTGTCAGTTTTTTTCCGATTTCGCGTGCGCTGTGGTAGGAGCGCGACGAGACAATCCGTGTCAGATAGCGGCTCATGGCACCGACAGGCGGCGCAATTGACATTTCATTGTCGTTGAGGATAACGATCAGGCGGGTTTTTTTCCCGCCTATGGTCAGGCTGTCCGCATTGTTTATCGCTTCGTAAGCCATGCCCGCCGACATTGCGCCGTCGCCGATCACACAGATGACGTGGTTGTTTCTGTCTTCGCCCGATTGTTTTGCAAGATCGCGCGCTGCAGCCATGCCCAGACCTGCGGACATCGATGTCGAGCTGTGCGCGGCTCCGAACGGGTCGTATTCGCTTTCTTCGCGCTTTGTAAACCCCGACAGTCCCCCGCCTTGACGGAGGGTATGCATCCGGTGTTTTCGCCCGGTGAGAATTTTGTGAGGATAGGATTGATGGCCGACATCCCAGATCAGGCGGTCTTCGGGCGTGTCAAAGACCGCATGCAGGGCGACCGTCAATTCGACCACTCCAAGGCCGGCCCCCAGATGTCCGCCCGTGCGGGAGACCGAGTCGATCATGAAGCGGCGGACATCATCCGCCAGCAGTTTCAATTGCTCATCGTAAAGCGTTTTCAGGTCCGCAGGGGTGTTTACGCGGTCCAGCACCGGGAAGGCGTCGGCAACGGTCCGAAGGTTTTTACCCGTCTCCAGAGGGATTTCGAGAGGATTTTGCTGGGCTTTTTTCATGGTTCAACAGTTTTATAGGAAAGCCTTGCCCAGAGCAAAATGTTTTTAAGCCCATTTTCATGGGCTTAAATCGTTAAAAAGTTAATTAAAACAGTTTCTTAACGTTTCAGGTCTGTTTAGACGACCGGAGCAGAGAAGTTGAAGTTTGCCTGTGCGACCGGACCCACGTCAGCACCTCCACCGAGGTTTATTCCTCCTGCCGGGGAGTTGCTGATGACTTCGGCCATATTTCCGACCGTATCCAGAACCGCATTCATTGCTCCTACGGCGATTCCTGCGTCGAAGAATCTTCCGACCGTTTGCATGGGCTCAGGCGTGCCGGAGCCGGGAGAGCCATCACCAAAAATAGTATCCATAATATATGACATTGTGCACCACCGTTTTTTCTATGCACGACTATCCTATCAGTCCTTATTTGTTGCTGTCAAATCTGTTGGGAGACAGAGAGCGAGACCCAAAGGGCGCTTACGGGTTTGCGAATATCGTCGTCGGCGACCTGAACGAGAAGAATTTCCTGCCGGTCCATGATCCGGGCGTATACCGCATCGGTCATGGGCTCCATCTGCAGCATGACGGAATTCGATTGTGAATCATAGACATAGACTTCGCCCCGTTCGGCATCGATCTGGACCCATTCGGGTTTCAATCCCAGATCCTCGCCGTAAAAAAACCCGACTTCACCCTGTTTATTCAGGATGAGGCTGGCTTTTATGCATTTGATTTTCATGATTTTCTTTCTCAGGCCCGGCGTTCGAGCACATAGTATGCCAGGCGTTCGAGCATTTCGGCGCGGCCGCTGAAAATCTTGAGATGGCCTATGGCCTGATGAACCAGCATTTCGGCACGGTTGCGGGCCTGTTCTTTTCCCATGGTCGATACGAAGGTCGATTTTCCAGCCTGCGAGTCTTTTCCGGTATCTTTTCCCGTGTCTTGCGGGTCGGCTTCGACGTCCAGAATATCGTCGGTTACCTGAAAGGCCAGACCGAGATCAAATGCGTAGTTGCACAGGGCTTTGCGGTGCGGCTCGTTCCCCTTGCCCAGAATGGCTCCGGCTTCACAGGCGAAGGCCATCAGTTTTCCGGTTTTCATCCGCTGGAGGCGGGAAATGGTGCCGAAATCAAATTCCTCCGTTTCGCCGATCAGGTCGAGCATTTGCCCCCCGGCCATACCGTGGCATCCCGCAGCCTTTGCAAGAGAGCGGATGAGTTCGCAGCGGACGCGGGGATCTTCATGGGTTTCGGGTTCGCTCAGGATCTCAAAAGCCAGCGTGAGAAGAGCGTCCCCTGCCAGAATAGCGGTCGCTTCGTCGAACTGGATATGCACGGTGGGTTTTCCGCGCCGGAGCTTCGCATCGTCCATGGCGGGAAGATCGTCATGAATCAGGGAGTAGCAGTGAACAAATTCCACCGCCGCTGCCGCGCGCCGCGCGCGCAGAGGGTCAACGTTAAACAGATTGGCCGTGTGCATCGTCAGAAAGGGGCGCAGACGCTTGCCGCCGCTGAGTGTACCGTGGCGCATAGCCTGAAAGAGCCGGTTTTCCGCAAGGTCGGTTTCGGGGAGAAGGTGGCCGATGGTTTTTTCCACTGCCTCGGCGACAATGTTCATTTCTGACTGGAGTTCCGGGTCCGCTTCCCGTGGTGAAGGTGCCATCGTTTTTTAATCTTCGGAATCTAGGGGTTGGGTGGCAATCGTGCCGTCATCCCTGACGGTGATTTTTTCAATTTTGGCCTGTGCGTCCCGAAGCTTGGTTTCGCAATGCTTTTTCAGGAGCGTGCCGCGCTCGTAGGAGGTAATGGATTCTTCCAGAGGAGCCTGGCCCGTTTCGAGGTTTTTGACAATTGACTCCAGTTCCACAAGCGCTTCTTCGAAGGACAGTGTTTCTACAGGGCGTTGCCGCGACATACCGTATTTATCCATAACCAAAACAAGTGAAAGCGCAGTGTATGCCAAGGCGGCTGTTCGCTCAAGAGTTTAAAGCTTTGCGGGATGTAAAATGTCTTTTATTATAAGATTATGAACAATCGGTACACGATACCGGAAGGTTACCGGGTCTATGCCATCGGCGACGTTCACGGACACCTTGACGCGCTGGAACTGATGCACCGCGAAATCTCGCATGATTTGCAGGATCGTCCCGATCTGACTGCGCATATCGTCTATCTGGGGGATTATATCGACCGGGGGCCGCACAGCGCGCATACGATTGACAAGTTGGTTAAGCTGAAAGAGCGGGATGACGGGATTTTCAGGTCTTTTCTGCTGGGCAACCACGAGCACTACATGATTCGGTTTTTGATCGAAGGTGAATTTTCGGAAACAGAAGACTGGATGCAGTGGGGCGGAATCGAAACTATACGAAGTTACGGTTATTCATTCCGGACCTATCCTCCCGTGCGGGACGATCTTGAGGAGGCGAGGGATTTTATGAATACGCATGTTCCCGAAGAGCATCTTCATTTTCTGACCAGTATGCCGATGGCTCTTGAAATCGGGGATTATTTTTTTGCTCATGCAGGCATCAATCCGCGCAAGAGCCTGAAAGAGCAGGACCTTTGGGAGCTTATTACCATCCGGCAGCCCTTTTTGTCATGGCATGAGGAAAAGGATTACAAGCCGCTGGCGAAAAAGGTGGTTCACGGTCATTCGATCTCTAAAGAGCCTGTCGTCCGGCCGCACCGGATCGGGGTGGATACGGGGCTTTACAGGGGGGGACCCCTTACCGCGGCCGTGCTTGAAGGGACCCATGTGCGGTTTCTTCAGGTCTGGTCCTAGACCAGACCCAGCTTGTTTTCGAGAGCCCCGCAGAGCATGTGGCCGAGGGTGATGTGCATTTCCTGAATGCGGGCGGTTTCCTCTGCCGGGACGGTGAGCAGGATGTCACAGAATTCCGGCATTTTTCCGCCGTTGCGTCCCGCAAGGCCGACGGTAATGATGTTTTTGCTGCGGGCGGCGCGCAGACCGTTCAGGACGTTCGGGCTGTTGCCGGACGTGCTGATGCCGATGGCGATATCCCCCGCCTGGCCGAGTGCGTCCACCTGCCGGGAAAAAAGGTGGTCGAAGCCGTAATCGTTTCCGATGGCCGTCAGGGAAGATGTATCCGTCGTCAATGCGAGAGCGGGCAAAGGGGCGCGGTTTTTCACAAAACGGACCGTGAGTTCGGTTGCGAGATGCTGGGCATCCGCCGCGCTGCCCCCGTTGCCGAAAAAGAGAATTTTTCCCCCGGCGCTTAGGCTGCGGGCGCAAGCATCGATCATCAAGGCGAAATCCTCTTTGAGCGTTTCAAAGGTTTTTTCGGCGACGGCCAAATGACTGTCGCGTTCAGACATCCAGAAAGCTTCCAGATCGAAGGCAGGCAGAATTTTTTCAGGGTTCGGTTTTGCGGTTTTTGTCATGGCAGTTTCTTCAGGGAAGGATTTCTCTTGTTACGGGAATCGGCGCACTTACGGGCTGGGGAACGCTTTTTTGCGAAGCCGCCTGCTCGATGAGCTGATTTTCGGTCATCTGTTCCACAGGGACATAGGTTATTTTCGGCTTGTGGCCGGGGACGGGGACCCCCTTGGGCGCGAGAGCGGCGCGGTTGTAGGCCAGTTGTTCCGGCGAGAGCTGGAAGCCGACCAATACCTGATACTGGAAGGCGGTTTCCTTGCTCTTGATCGGAATGATCTGGCGCAGATATTCGGTATGGGTGCGGGTGGTTTCGCCGGGTTCAAAGTTCATGGATACGGCGAAGACCTCCTTGGCCATGATCTTTCCGTTCGGGCCTGTTACGGCCACGAAAAAGGGATAGGTGAGGAACGGCTTGTCCGTCTTCTGCTGGCGCGCTTTCGGGCCGAGAGTGCCTGTGAAGAGAAGGGCGAGGTCTACGGTGGCGCTGCTGGTGGCGAGGTCGCAGGTGCTCTGGCGTTTCCTGATGCTCATTTCGGCAATCAGGTTCTCATAAAACGTGCGCTGGTCGTCCGTGAAGTCGTGAAGGGTCCCCAGATCCCTGACGATCTGGATTTCCGGGCAGGGGCTGGCCAGTAAACGCTCGGAGCCTTTTTGCCCCCTAGCTTCGGCGCGGCCCAACTCCAGATTGCGGTTTACGTCGTCGACCACGCCGCCTACGGTTTCGCCGCAGCCAGCCAGAATCACCAGCAGGAATAGGCCGGAACACAAACGAATATAAGGGATCAAAGCTTTCATTGAGGCTCCGGAGGGGAGTCATACACATTACCCCTTTAGAGTACGAAAGCGCAGGCTTTGATGCAAGGGTGTGGATTGGAGCCGAAAAATTTCCTATACAGGGGGTATGGAAATGCCTGAAGTCATTGAAAAGACGCTTATCAAGCCGGACCTGACACTGGTTTTGGCCGCTCCGCGGGGCTTTTGCGCCGGGGTGGACCGGGCAATCCAGATTGTCGAGCTGGCGCTGCAGAAGTACGGGCGTCCGGTTTATGTCCGGCATGAAATTGTCCATAATAAATTTGTTGTGGATTCCCTGCGCGAGAAAGGCGCTGTGTTCGTTGAGGAACTGGACGAGATTCCCGAAGACGGGCAACCCGTCATCTTTTCTGCGCACGGGGTTCCGAAATCGGTTCCGGACGCTGCAAAGAAGCGCGAGATGTTTTTTATCGACGCGACCTGTCCGCTGGTGAGCAAAGTTCACAGGGAAGCGGAACGGCATTTTGAGCAGGGGGATAAAATTATCCTGATCGGTCATGCGGGGCACCCGGAGGTGATCGGAACCATGGGGCAGTTACCCCCGGGTGCCGTCATGCTGGTGGAGACGCTTGACGATGTTCAGACTCTGGCCGTGGACGATCCTGAGAAGCTTGCGTATTGCACGCAAACAACGCTTTCCGTCGACGATACTGCCGCTATCGTTGAGGCCCTGCAGAAAAAATTCCCGGCTATCAAGGGACCGCGAAAGGAAGATATCTGTTACGCCACCACGAACAGGCAGGCGGCGATGAAAGAGATCGCCATGCTGAGCGATGCCGTAATCGTTATCGGTGCGCCGAATTCATCGAACTCCAACCGTCTTGTCGAGGTGGCCCGGCAAAACGGCTGCACGAAGGCGATGCTGATCCAGCGGGCGGAAGATATCGACTGGGCGTGGATGGAGGGCGTTCAGACTCTTGGCCTGAGCGCCGGGGCGTCCGCGCCGGAAGTGCTGGTCGAGGAGGTTGTTGCGCTGATGCGCGGGCGCTACACTCTTACGATCACGGAGACGGTACTGACCGAAGAGAATGTCACGTTCAAACTTCCCAAAGTCCTCTCTGCGGCATAGGGATCACGTTTAAGGGTTTAGCATCACGTCATGGCTGTTTACACGCACATTACCGCGCCGGAGCTTTCTGCTTTTCTTGAAGGGTATGATCTGGGGACGCTCGTTTCTTTCGAGGGAATCGCGCAGGGAGTGAGCAATACCAATTATCATGTCTTTACCGATAAGGGGCGCTATATCCTCACTCTCTTTGAGGAGCGGCGGGTGAAGGCCGAGGATCTGCCGTTCTTTTTCGCTTTTTCCGAGCATCTTTCGCAGAAAGGGATACAGACGCCGCGCGCTTTGCCGGATCAGCAGGGGCGTTCCTTCGGGACGCTCGCCAACCGGGCGGCGACATTCCTGAGTTTTCTGCAGGGAAAAGATATTCCCAAAGCCGAACTGACTGCGGATCATTGCGGGTCGTTCGGGGAAGGGCTGGCGCGAATGCACCGCGCGGCGGAGGGGTTTTCTATGATCCGGAAAAATTCGATGGGTCCTGAGCGCTGGAAAGCGCTGGCTGAAAAAACGGAGAGCGGAGCGGACCGTTTTCGGGATGGGCTGCGGCAGGTCGTCGCCGATGAGCTTGAGGCGCTGTTTTCGGCATGGCCTGATATGGATCGTTCACCGGTGCCTGTCGGAACCATTCATGCGGATATGTTCCCGGATAATATTTTCTTCGTTGACGGGAAGATGAGCGCAGTGATCGATTTTTATTTTTCGTGTACGGATTTTTACGCCTATGACCTCGCGATTTCGATTAATGCGTGGTGCTTTGATATGCAACACGGGTTTTCACCGAAGCGTTATGAAGCGATGATGGATTCCTATCATTCCGTCCGGCCTCTAAGCGAAGAGGAGAAAAGAATGCTCCCGCTTTTCTGCAGGGGGGCGGCGTTGCGGATTCTTCTTTCGCGGCTTGAGGAATTTCTGGAGCACGATCCGGAAAATACGCTGATGATTCCCCATGATCCGGGGGAATATCTTACCAAGCTGCAGTTTCATCAGAAGGAAGGTCTGCCCGGTGTCTAAGAACGTGATTGAGATTTACACTGACGGGGCGTGCAGCGGGAATCCCGGACCCGGCGGGTGGGGCGCGATCCTGCGATACAAAGAACGTGAGGAGCAGTTTAGAGGAGGTGTTCCAGAGACAACAAATAACCGGATGGAGATGACGGCTGTCATTGAGGCGCTGAAGTTTATTAATCAACGGGACTTAAAGAAAGCCTATAGTCTTCAAGTTTACACCGACAGTAAGTACGTCACGCAGGGGGTCGAGGAGTGGCTTGCCGGCTGGAAGGCCAAGAACTGGAAAACCGCGGGCAAGAAGCCGGTCAAGAATCAGGATCTCTGGAAGGAGATTGATACTTTGATTCAGATTCTCAGAAAGAAACATGATATCAGCTTTCACTGGGTTCGCGGGCATGACGGGCACCCGGAAAACGAACGGGCGGACGCGCTGGCACGCTCCGCGATTCCCGCGCGCTGAAATCAGTCGTTGAGATTGGAGAAGTTTTTCGGGTCGCGGTCTTTGGGTTTGAATTTTGGCACATCCGAATTCAAAATCCGGCTTAACATTCCGCTGAAACCCTGCGAATTTTCGTTGTTTCCGTTTGCGGGTTCCCAGTTGTTTGCATACACAACCGGCTTGTATTTGCCGCGGCCGCTGGCCATGATCGTTTTCCAGATTTCTGCGGGGGTGCTGCCGCCGGTCACTTTTTTCATCGGACTGTTGTCATCGTTGCCCAGCCACACGGCCGTCACCATTTCGCTGGTAAAGCCGATGAACCATGCGTCGCGGTAATCCTGCGATGTTCCGGTTTTTCCGGAAGCGGGGAAGGGCAGTCTTGCGCGTTGTCCCGTTCCCTGTTCGATTACGCGTTCCATCATGCGGGTTATGCTTTTTACAGCCGGACCTTCGAGAATTCTTTTCGGTGTGAAATGGATTTTTTCGTATACAACGGTGTTGTTTGAGTCCTTAATCCTGATGACCGCATAGGGGGTGACGCCGTAACCGCCGTTCGCCAGAGATGCGTAGGCGGCGGTCATTTCCAGCATCGAGATTCCGGAACTTCCCAATGACAGGCTGAGATCCGGTTCAAGGTTGGCTGTTATTCCCATCTGGCGAGCGGTGTTGATTACCGAGGAGACGCCGATATTTTTCATCAGGCGAACGGCGGCGGTGTTCATTGAATGAGTCAGGGCTTCCTGCAGCGTGACCTCGCCATAGTATTTTCCGCCGAAATTATCCGGGCGGTATTTTCCTTCGGTGATCGGGGCGTCGAGGATCATGCTGTCGCTGCGCCAGCCTTTTTCAAGGGCCGTGACGTATACGAGAGGCTTGAAAGACGAGCCGGGGGGACGCAGGGCCTGTGTTGCGCGGTTGAATTCGCTTTCCCGGCGGTCACGCCCGCCGATCATGCAGAGGATTGCCCCGTCGGGGCGCATTACCAGCGCGGCCCCTTGTGAAACGGAAAGTTTCTCCCCGTTGTTTTTTAACTGAGAAACCAGAGATTCTTCCGCTTTTTTCTGTATCTGGGGATCAAGGGTCGTTTCCACGACGAGGTCCATATCCGGCGTGCCGATCAGTTCGTCCAGCGAATTCAAAACCCAGTCGGCAAAGTAGCCCGCGTCTTTTGAAACGCTGCCGCCGCCGGGAGGTTTCCTGAGAGTGCGGGGGACTTTTTTGGCTTCTTCTTGCGTGATGTAACCCGCATCGGCCATCGCCTCGAGGACCACATCCGAGCGCTCGAGGGCGAGGTCTGGATTGGCCAGCGGGGAGTAGCGGGACGGGGCCTTGAGCAGACCGGCAAGGATCGCGGATTCCCGCAGATTGATTTCGCTGACGCTTTTTCCAAAATAGATTTCGGATGCCGCGTCCACCCCGTAAATGCCGGAGCCCAGATAGACCCGGTTAAGATAGGCGGCCAAAATCTGATCCTTGGAGAGGTGCCATTCCAGCCACACCGCCAGCATGGCTTCCTGAATTTTGCGTTTGAGGGTCCGGTCATAATTGAGAAACAGATTTTTGGCGAGCTGCTGGGTGATCGTCGATCCGCCCTGTACGAGATGGCCCTTGCTGAGATTGATCAGCATGGCGCGGGAGATGCCCAGAAGATCAATGCCGGGATGGCTGTAAAAGCGGCGGTCTTCGGTGGCGATCACTGCGTTTATAAGGTTGGTCGGGAGTTCCGAGATCGTGACGCTGCGTCCCTTGGTTTCTCCGTATCGCGCGATGACCGAGCCGTCGTTCGCAAGGATTGTGATCGAGGGTCTGCGGTCGAATTTCGCTGCGCGCGTGATATCGGGCAGATCCTTGGCAAACCAGGCCAAGGTGACTATCGCAAAAATTCCGGCCCACAGCGAAAGGATGACCGCCCATTTCAGAAGACGCACCGATAACGAACGCTTCTTTTTTCCGGTTCCGGATTTCTTTCCTTTTCCGGAGGCGCCTTTCTTTTTCTTTTTTGCCATGGGGCTGTTTTCGTGAGTCTACTGTTGTGTGGACGTTAAAGAAGTTTAGCCGGTGATTACCGAGGTTTTAGGGTTATAGGGGAATTTGAGCAAAAATTCAAATTTAAGAGCTTTGCTTTTTCCCTTTTAGATCAGAAGCAAGGATGCCAGGCCGAGAAAGGAGAGAAAGCCGACCACATCCGTTACTGTTGTCAGGAGTACGGATGAGGAAATGGCCGGGTCGCTGCCGATTTTCTCAAGAAAGAGGGGAATTCCTGCGCCGAAGAGACCGGCTGCGATGAGATTGATGATCATCGCCAGGGCTATGACCAATCCGAGAAGCGCGCTGTGAAACCAGAGGCCTGCTATCAGGCCTGTCAGAGCGGCAAAGAGAACGCCGTTTACGGCGCCCACAAGCGTTTCTTTCCAGATCACGCGCCATGTGTTCGTACCGGATACTTCACGGGTGGCAATCGCCCGGACGGCGACGGTCAGCGCCTGCGTTCCCGCATTTCCGCCCATGGAGGCCACGATGGGCATCAGGACCGCCAGCGCGACAATTTGTTCAATTGTCGCATCAAAGAAGGAAATAACAACGGAGGCCAGAATTGCCGTCCAGAGATTGATGAACAGCCAGCGGAACCGGTTGCCGGCGGTGGTAATTACCGCGTTATAAATGTCGCCCTGATTTCCGACCCCGGCCAGTTGAAGAATATCTTCTTCCGCCTCGCGGTCGATAACGTCCACCACATCGTCAATCGTGATGACGCCCAGCAAACGTCCGTTCTGGTCGACGACCGGCGCAGAGACAATGTCGTTCCGACGGAAAAGGTGAGCCACCTGTTCCTGATCCATTTCCGCTGGGATGGGGCGGGCTTCCTCGGTGATCAGGTCCTTGATTTTACCTGAGCGCCGATTTCGGACCAGTTTACTTAAAGGGATTACACCAACCAGATGGTAAGAGGGGTTGATCACGAAGACGTCAAAGAAACTTTCGGGAATGCTCTCCGATGCCGCGCGCAAGTAATCGAGTGTTTTGCCGACAGTCCAGAATTCGGGAATCGCTACGACTTCCCGGTTCATCAAACGTCCGGCGCTGTCTTCAGGGAAGCTCAGACCCTCTTCGATCGCCAAGCGCATTTTGGCGGAGAGGTGTTTCATGATTTCTTTCTGGAAGGCCGCGTCAAGCGGTTCGAGGAGGAGAAGCGCGTCGTCGCTTTCAAGTTCGGAGATAATCTGCGCGACCTGAGCGGCGCTCATGGCGGAGAGCGATGTTTTACTAATTTCCGTGTCCAGCTCGACGAAGGTTTCCGGTTCCAGAACATCGCCGAATTTGCTCAGCAGTTCTTCGCGGTCTTCTTCCTTGATTTTGGAGAGGAGTTCGGCAGTATCGGCGCTGCTCAGGTCGTCCAGCGCGGTGACGAGGGTGTCGGCATCCTGAGCCCGCAAGGCGTCAACGACGTCCTTGATATCCGCGTCGGTCAGCTGGTATTCATTCGGGTCCCGGCTGGCTTGTTTTTCAGCAAGGGGTTCCTGATTTTCAGACGTGGTTTCTGTTCCCATGGCACATTCACCCTTACGCCGGGACTTTCTGGAATACTGTTCATGATTCTGCACTATATCACTGCGGCGCCAAGACGCCACAGAGAAGGACCATTAAATTTAACTTTTTCTTCCGCCTTAACTTACCGACCTTACGAGACGGTGGGTCGTGTGATCGATAACGGCATCATCAAAAATCTGAGCCCCGACCGATGCGATCGACGTGATGTTGATGATTCCGCGAGCAGTGACGGACGGAGTCAAAATATGGGCCGGTCTTGCCACACCGAGCAGCAGGGGACCAATACTGACGCCGTCTGACAGAGTCTTGAGCATGTTGAAGGCGATATTCGCCGATTCAACATTCGGCATGATAAAGAGGTTGGCCTGACCGGTCAGGCGCGAGTTCGGCATGACCCGGTCGCGCACGGTTTCGGACAGGGCTACATCCGCCTGCATTTCACCTTCGATTTCAAGATCAGGATCGCGGCGGCGGATATCGGCGAAGGCCGCACGCATTTTTCTGGATGTATCGGTATCGATTGTTCCGAAATTCGAGTGCGAGAGCA
>JAGRIJ010000067.1 GCA_020443295.1 Alphaproteobacteria bacterium
ACGCTCCAGTGTGTGTACTGGTACGACAAGATCCTGTTTACAGCAGTCTTCTGATAAGACTCTAATTCTGAAAGGTTATCTGGATAGGGAGGCGTACTATTCCAGTAAGCCGGCAACGCCGTTTCAAATGAATAGGTAATCTTGTGGTCCTGGTCGTACTGACTGCTTCCTACCCACGATACCCAATCTTGATCGGTGTCTTTTTCAAGAATCTTCTGATAGTCGCTGTACTGAACAATTGTCGCCCTCCATGCGTGATGTTGATTTTATTCTTTAGAATTTTTCTGCTGAGCCCTTTCCCATCTCCTTCGCAACTCGTCTTCATCATGGCAACGAATGATGCTCAAGTCTTTTTGGCAAAGAATCCAACGACGTTGTCCTTCAAACGCCCTTAGGGTTTTGTTATGTAGTTCTTCCGTCAGATGTTCCTTGTCCAAATACAGGAAGAATGGCTGGGCGGCACCTTCTATTATTGCATCGCTCGGTTTTGAGTATCTGCCGTAGTTGTACCGCATCGTCTTGGTTGAAATCGCCCCAAACGCAATCTCTTTACCATCGCCGAGAGACTCGTGATTCAACACAACATAGACGAATGTATGCAGGCTGTTTTTCTGTGGGGTATTCGAGAAGTCAAACGGATCAGCGTCAGGGTCTCGTGGTTTGCTCATCTCTTGCGAGGCCGCCGCCTTTTGTTTTTCGCTAGGGTCGTCCGTGTCAAATACATTGACCCCATGCACACCAATCTGGGATTCAAACACGCCGAAGACTATGCGTCTTATTTCTTTTGCCGACATCGGACAACTCGGAAAGTACTCGTCCGCAGCAAGCGGACGCAGATCCCCATCCGCGTTGCTCATGACTCTTACTGTTACATATATTTCATCGACATTCTGAAAAAATTTTATATCAAACCCCGGTCGAGACGCATATGACGTGGCACCAATGAGAACCGCGCAAAGCAGAATTAACGTCGCCAATAGCTTTGATCTTCTCATCGCATCTCCCTTTATCTGCAATGCCGCGCACCATCTACGGCTAGCAGCTTCAAGACAGGAGAGTCAATCTATACTTGCGCACGCAGCGCGCTGCGTCTTTCTCAGTCTAGTCCTCCCGTGTTCTAGTCGTTTCTGAGTTTCTTCCCGTGCCGTCTGAGTCCAGCCGAACCAGTCCGAGACCTCTCACCCGATGATTCTGTGTGTGTCCGGGCATGAAAGGCTCGGAACGGTCCGGGCCTCCTTGAAACCTCAGGGAGGAAACAATGAAACTCGTCACACGCTTCGAACTGGCGTCGCAATCCACAGGAAGTTTTGCAGGCAGCGGCGACTATCAGCATTTCGAATAATCCCTGAGTAGCCCAGTGAGTAGCCCGACCATATTTTGTGATTCGGGAAAATCACAACGTATCGGCTATGGCATTAAGATCACTTGAAGAAAATGGCGATCCCGGCAGGACTCGAACCTGCAACCTACTGCTTAGAAGGCAGTTGCTCTATCCATTGAGCTACGGGATCAAAACCGATCAGACCCTTACAGTCTAGCACAAAATGAAAGAAAATCCGGCTCGAAATCAAGCCTTTTCCTGCGTTTCAGGGGGGATATATTTGAAATTATCGCCATAATTGCGCGGTTTGATGGTCCGGTCATGGGAACGCATAACCGTATAATCCCACCCCTCACGTTCGGCAAAGGCCACCGCTTCCTCCATCGTGGAAAACCGCAACCGTACCTGGTTAAGCGTATCACCGGACGCCGTCCAGCCCATCAAAGGCTCAGGATTGCGCGCGGAAACCGTTTCATATTCCAGCACCCATTGCCCGGTATTCCCGCGTCCGGACTGCATGGTATTTTTCGACGGTCTGTAGATTTTAACCTGCATCGGTATCTCCTTACCCGGAAAAATACCGGAAAGCCTGTCCCCTTACCAGCGGTAAATGCGTTTGGCGATCAACGCTGCCAGCAGCCCGAACAGAAGATAGGGAAGCGCATGAATGACAAGGATATGCCCCATCGCCTCGGACGCGCAAACCAGCCTTAGACCAAGATATCCAAGCCCCCCCACAGCCAAAGAAACCATGAAAGCCAGCAGGTCCGGATGTGTTGTCTTTCCCTTGGTAGAAATGATGAAAATCGTAAAAGCTGGAATCAGCCCGTAAAGAATTGAGCTTTTATAACAAAAGCACCATTCGATCTGAGGCATCACAAAACCCTGCAACCCTGCCCGCAGCCCCAGCAAAAGCAGCACTGCAAAAAACAAAGTAAACGGAATCGAAACCATCCACGTCTGCCCGCGCATATCGGGAATACACAGCCACACCGCACAGAACGCTGCGGAAATAGACATGGCCGCTACCAGTAAAAGCTCAAAAACAAAATCGACATTTTTCATCTGGGAACCGATATCCGGCCGGAACCCCTGTAAATAAACAGCCCCGATAACATAGAAGAAAGCGAAAAGAACCCACGGCACCACACGCCAGAACGGATGGGGAAGTTTGCAGCAGGGCTTGAGCTCTGAACAAAGCGAGTCGATCAGCGTATCGGTATCCTGTTGAACTTTTTCCTCGCTCATCCCAGTCGGTCCTTGAGTTTATTCATTGTACGGTGAGCAGAAACCTTGACCGCGGAAACGGTCATGCCCATTTCATCGGCAACCTCCTGTGCGCTGTAGCCGTGAATTTTGATCATTTCAAACACTTTTCTTTGCTTTTCCGGCAGCTCGGCCAGCGCCGCCTCTATATCTTTCAATTCGCCGGAGAATGCCGGATTCGTTACATGCGTATTGCTGAAAGCAGGATCTTCCAGCCCAACCGACCTGTTTCCCGCGCTTTTATAATATTTGCGCAGGAGATCGGTTCTCCGGAACTGGATAATAGCCATCAGCCAGGGCCGGAACGGACGGTCTTCGCTGTAGGTCGAGAGAGATTTATGCACGGAAATCAACACGTCCTGAACAAGGTCGTCCACCCAGTCGGGATTGGCCAGCCCCCCGGCCACTACTCCTTTGATAAACGGAATGATATCGCGCAGGAGTTCGGCATAGGCCCTCTGGTCCCCCTTTTGCGCCCGGACCGCCAGATCTCTCCAGAGTTCTCCGCGTGGAATGTCCCTGTTATCGTTTGAAAGGGGCATCATCCAGCCTTTCTGCCTTCGACGGCCTCACCCGGAAATGGTCGGAGCGGAGGGATTCGAACCCCCGGCCCTCTGTTCCCAAAACAGATGCGCTACCAGGCTGCGCTACGCTCCGTTATCCGGTGAATAACGGTTATTACACAATGACACGGGCCACGGCAAGGCTAAAGCGCTAAAATGAAAGGATATTCCTCAAGGCGTAGTATTTCCGAGAATGGCGTGCTGGACGGTATCCCCCAGCACAATTCCGTTCTTTTCCGCCTCGCCCCCATTGATTTCCAGCACCGCCCGGACCGGGACAAGCGAAGGAATCTGGGTAAGGTCATGGGGTTTTGCCATAGGATGGATATTCTTGATCATCCCGTCCGCCCCGATAAAGAGCATATCCAGCGGAATCAGGGTATTTTTCATCCAGAAACTGACCTCCCGTTCCGGATCAACCAGAAAAATCATGCCGTGATGAGCCGGCATGTCCTTGCGGAACATAAGTCCCATAGTCACTTCTTCGGGGGTCGTGGCGACTTCCACGGTATAATCAACGACAGACCCATCCCCCTTTATGATTTTCAGAGACGTATCAGGCAAGGTTTGCGGCTTGATATCGACCATCAGGCCAAGAGCAATGACAGCGACAAATCCTCCCGCCATCAGGGCAAGTAATCCGTAATTTTTCAGGAAATTGATCATCCCATCAAATCCGGCAGAACGTGGCTATTCAGCGCTGTCCTGCATGGCCTCCAGTTCCGCGAGCATCGACGTGTAGGAGATGATGCCCAGCAGCTTGTTTTGCTCATCGACCACCGCAAGAGGTCCGCCGTGATTGGTCAGAAGACTGACCCCCTCCCAGAGCGGATCGGTAGGAGCGACCGTCAGGACCTTCCTGTCCATCACTTCAAGAACCTTTAGGGGTTTGACTTTGGCCAGGCGTTTAGCGACACCCGGCGCCGCACCGACCTTGATATCCATCTTGATGCCATCGGTCATGGCTACGGAAACGGGAACAAGGTTGCGCATCAGCCCCTTGAAGGAAAAAAGGCCAAGCAGCTTGCCCTGCTCATCAACCACCGGGGCTGCATTAACTTTGCTCTTTTTAAGTATATTGATCGCGCTTTCGACTTCATCATCAGGAGAAATCTGGACCATTTTCTTCTCAACGGCGTTAAGACACGGCATAACAATTTACTCCTGTGAAATCCCTGATTCCGTATTATCCAGATCGCGCAGCCGGATTCCAGCTAAAAAATCAAGAACATACTTTTGCAGCCCGTGAAGATGCAGCCCGTTATGGTCCCCGGCGGGAATCATAACATAAGTTTTTGGCTCTTTTGCCATATTATAAAGAATTTGCCCGTCCGTGTTGGGAATAAGCTCGTCAAGCTGGCCGTTAACAACCAGAAGCGGAACCTTAACATGGCTCATTTTCTCAATATTCATAAACCGGTCAAGGAGAAGCCAGTCCACCGGAACAAAAAAATACCTCCGTTTGGCCATTTGCAAAAGGCTGACAAAGGGGGCTTCAAGAACAAGGGCGTACGGATAGTCTCCGCGCTCATCGAATTCCTTGATCATTTCTAGCGCGACCCCGCTGCCGATCGACTCGCCATAAATAACAATCTGCGAAACAGGAATATTCTTTTCTTCTTTCAACCAGTTCAGATAAGCTCTGGCATCTTTGTAAAGCCCCTGTTCGGAAGGCTTACCGGGATTGCCGCTATAACCGCGGTATTCGGTCAACAGCACCCCGTAACCGGCAGCCAGATACTCGTTGATTTTCACAAGATGCGCAGCAATACCGATAGCATTCCCGTGAAAATAGATCAGGGTCGGAAAATTCTTATTATGAGCGGCAAAATACCACCCCTGCAGTTCCAGCCCGTCCTCAGTCGTAACGGTAGCAATCTCAGCAATCTTGGGGGCAACGGGCCTTTTCCAGCTCGGAAAATAAATAAGACTGCGCTGCTTGAAATATAAAGCAATGACAAGACAAACATAAACGAGGAGGAGTACCTTTAAAGATTTTATAAATGTCTGAAACATATTCATCTCGATATCGCTCACGCTAGCCCTTCATACCCGTCTCATACATTTTGGCATAAAGCCCCCCTTCCTGTAGCAGGTTGTCATGCGTTCCGCGCTCGACGATTTCCCCGCGATCAAGAACCAGGATCTGATCCGCAGCCTGAACCGTTGTGAGCCGATGTGCGATCACGATGGTTGTTCGCCCCTTTTCCAGCGCCTGCAGCGCCTTTTGAACAAGTTTCTCGGACTCGTTATCCAGCGCTGACGTCGCTTCATCCAGAAGCAAAATCGGTGCATCCTTCAAAATGGCCCGCGCAATAGCGATCCTCTGACGCTGCCCACCGGAGAGCTTAATCCCATCCTCCCCCACGAGAGTCTCATAACCTCTGGGAAAAGCGGTTATAAACTCGTGCGCAGCAGCTGCTTCGGCGGCCGCACGGATTTCAGCTTCTGAAGCCTCAGCCTTGCCATAGCGGATATTCTCGTAAATCGTATCGTTGAAGATAGTAATATCCTGCGAGACAAGAGCAATATGCCCGCGTAAACTCTCCAAGGTTAAATCCCTGATATCTTTTCCATCGACGCAGATCGCCCCCTCCGAAACATCATAAAAGCGTGGGATCAGGTTAATGATCGTGCTTTTTCCTCCTCCAGAAGGCCCTACAAGCGCAGTCACCCTGCCCTGTTTAGCCGTAAAGCTCACCCCCCTCAAAGCCGCATCGATCTCCCCGGCATAAGTAAAATGAACGTCGTCAAAAACAATTTCCGGAGACTCGACTTTCAGCTCCTGGGCATCAGGCTTGGAAATAATAGAAGGCGTCAGATCCATCAATTCAAACACGCGGTCGGCCGCCCCCAGCCCCATCTGCAGGTTGCCGTTCAGCCGCGCGAGCTTTTTCATCGGCTCATAGGCCAGCGTGAACGCCGCAAGAAAAGAAGCCAACCCCCCTGCTGTCGTCTGGCCGGCCAGAACCTGATAACCTCCATAAGCGATAATCAGGGAAAAGATCAGGCCGAGCACCGTCTCGTTAACCGGGGTCGTAAGATTGCGGATATGCACGGATTTGATATTCAGATCCCGCACGCCCCCGATCGCTTCCCCGATTTTCGATTTTTCCTTTTCCTCCATCCCGTACGCCTTGACCATGCGGATACCCTGAAAACTCTGGGACAGTAAATCCGAGAGCGAGGCCATCTGGTCCTGAATGGAGCCGGAAACACTGCGGAGCCTTTTCCCGACTTTGATAAGAAAGACCGAAACGAACGGAACCACAAGACACGCGGCAAGAGTAAGCTTCCAGTCCTGATAAAGCATCAGGATAAAAAGAAACAGCAGCGTAAAGGCGCTTTTCCCGAACCCGGTCATGGTTTCCGTCAGCGCCATCCTCATGACGCTCACATCATTAACCACACGCGAAATCAGTTGGCCGCTCGGATTGGCATGAAAAAAAGTAAGGTCCAGCGTCACAAAATGATTGAAAAGATCGCGCTGAATATCCGCGACGACCCCCTGCCCGATCTTGTTCATGGAAAGAGTGTGCAGATAGGTCGTGATGCCCCGCACAAAAAAAGTTCCGAAAACGGCAGCGGAAACGGGAATAATAAGCTCCTCCCTCTGACCATACAGCACATCATCAAGGACAGGCTGCATCAGCTGGGCCAGAAGAGCGGTCATAACGGCGGAAACCGCCATAAGAAACAGCGCCACAGCAAGCTGCGGAAGATACGGACGCACATAAATAGAGGCCACTTTTCGGGCGGTCCTCGCAGATGAGCGTTGTACGTCTGGATTATATGGCGCTGCAGCAGGGTTCATAGTACCTCTGGGGTTTAACCGTATGCTATAATAAGAAGAGAAAAAAGCAAATTTCCAGTGTGTGTTAGGAAGGAACTTACTGAGTGTGACTGAATACAGCCCGGAGAATGGACAACCAGGAATCGGATTGGCGCTAGGCGGGGGAATGGCAAGGGGCTTTGCCCATATCGGTATTATTAAAGCCCTGAACAAAAACGGAATTTTCCCCACGCTTATCACAGGAACCTCGATTGGGGCTGTGGTCGGCGCCTGCTACCTTGCCGGCAAGATGCAGGAACTCGAAGACTGGGCCCTGTCCCTTACCCGCTATAAAATTCTCGGCTACCTCGACTTCAGGGTGCGCAGCGCAGGGCTGATAGGCGGAAGCCGCCTGCGCGGAATGCTCGAAGAGCATTTCAAGGACATGACCTTCGCCGATCTGCCCTATCCGCTCATCTGCATCGCCACCGACCTGGCAACAGGTCACGAAATATGGTTAAGGAAGGGAAATTTGCTGGAAGCGATGATTGCCTCTTTTGCCCTGCCGGGGGTCTTTCCTCCGGTCAAATACGATAACCGCTTTCTTGTTGACGGCGCTTTGGTGAACCCCTGCCCCGTTTCACCCTGTCAGGCGATGGGCGCGCGCATGACCATCGCCGTGGATTTGAACGCCGACCTGATTGGCAAGGCAACCAAACCGGGAACGTCTTACCAGACCATAGCCGGATTCGACGTGTTTAACAGCGATCACCTCTCCCCGGAAAAACAAAAGGAACTCAACACTTCCTCCATCAGCCGCCGCCTCTTTCGCAGGGAAGAAAATAACCCAAGCCTTTTCGGAGTCATGGTTTCGGCCCTGAGCATCCTTCAGGACCGTCTGACCCGCTCGCGGCTGGCGGGAGAACCGCCCGATGTGCATATCCGCCCGGCCTCAGGTCACATCGGCCTTCTGGAATTTGAAAAAGGCAAGGAATTGATTCGTCTGGGAGAAGAAGCGGCAGAACGCGCCATCCCGGAAATCATGGCAGCCAAACACCTGTTTCTGCAAAGCTAAAAAATGGCCCCGGACGCCTAAACCACCTTCATGCCCGCGGTCCGCGATATTTCAGCGTTTTCAGGGGTCCGCACCGACTCTCCGGAGACGAGCGCCGGATCGATCTCAGCCATTATAGGCGCCTGATCTGGATCGGCTATGCTGGCAAAAAACTCAGGCGCCGATACCTCGCCGATAGTCAGGTTGGATCTACTGCCGCTATCCAGATCAACGCTCGCTCTGGCCCCGGAAGGAACAGGCGGGGTAATCCCGCTGACCTGGCGCCTGAAGGCCGCGATATAGGCTTTTACATGGTCTTCCAGATCTGGCGAAGTACCCGCAGCGCGAAACTCTCCCCGGGCCAGTGCACGTTCCACCGTGCGGATAAAACGCCCGGGATTATACCCAAACATACGCATAGCATTGCGTTCACTGCCCAGACCGTGTTCTCTCGAAACAGCCTGCAGAATTCTCGCTCGCATCTGCTCCGCTGCCTGAACATAACTATCATTCACTTTGTTGATATCGCCAGCAATCAGGGCGACCCCGGTCGCATGCCCGGCATTGGGCGAGTGAACGGCGCTTAAAACGCGATAGTCGATCAAAGCCTGTGCAACATCTGTATGACCGTTAGCTCTCAGCCATTGAAGAGCCTGCTGATCTCCACGGAATTCCTCTATGATACTCAGTTTAGTGGTCGAAAAATTTAAAGTAGTGTGGTTGCCGTGCTCCCCTTCATGTTCGCCCACCGCACGATCCCAGATAGCGTCCGTACCCGGTACGCGTCTGAGACGCCAGCGTGGAATACCCGAAGTAATAGTGGCTATTTCACGTTTGCTGTCGGAATGCTCATCCTGCGTATTAACAAGACAAACACTGACCTTTAGATTTCTGATTGCAAAACGCCTTGTGCCCGACGGAGCACTCAGGGCATCGTCGATAATATCATCCACCTGCCGGTCCGTCATCGAATGCCCGAGATTATCCAGATGGTCGTCCAGTTCCCCTCTGATAAAATGCCTGTTCGCCTCACTATGCCGATTTGTGCGGCTCAGATTTGTCGGATCGATAATCACAGATCCCGGAACATTAAGCCTTCTGCGCTCAACAGACGGCGAAGATGACAGGGCGCCATCGATAATCCTGTCCACTTCGGTGTCGGAAAAAGTGGTCCTCAGACCCTCCAGACTGCTCGTAAGCTCGTCTCGGACATAGTCCCTGTTTTTTTCGCTGTGCGGATCACGGCGATCAAGTAATTTCGGATCGATAAAAACAAAGGCAAAAACGTTATGCGCTGCGTGGCTGACGCCACTGATAAAATCTATATCACCCATATCCGCCCCTTAATTACTTTCTTAAAAAAATTTTTTTACTAAAGAGACAGTCTATATTTCTTTATTACTCAGGTCAAATGAGCCTCAAACAGATGCCGAATAGTTAAAAATAAAACCGTTGAAAATCTAAGGCTTAACGCTTGCTGCGCTTCTTGTGCTTGCGGTCAGGAAGCGCACGCCCCCAGACAAGGCTGTCGAGAAGATATTTCGGCCGCACATTATTATATTGCCGGATCAGGATATCGAGCGCCTTATCGACATCTGCCAGCGAACGGCAATTGCGGAAAGCAGGCTTGTGAATCCCCTGCTTGACCAGACAGGTATCGATATTGACCAGATGCCCGCCCAGAATATCGTGCGCCATCGTATCGCCGATCATCACCGTTTGCCCGGGATAGATATCGTTCTGCTGCAAAACGCGGATACAATGCTGAAAAATGGGCTGATGCGGCTTCCCGATATAATGAACAACGCCGCCAAAATCCTTGTACCGGGCTGCCAGCGTACCCGGCCCCATAATATTCTGATTACCCATGACCCCCAGACTGTCCGGGTTGGCGCAAATGGCCTTTAACTCGTAACGCGCCGCCTGACGAAGGATCGGCTCATAATCTTCCAAAGTCTTTTCCGGTGAATCGGCGCCGCTGATCAAAATAAAATTCGCATCTTTGGGATTTTCAACAATTTCAATATCAAGCCCGTCAACGATGGAACGATCACCCCCACGGCTGATAATGACGCATTTTTTGCCGATATTTTTAAAATATCCTTCTGTCTGGGCATTCAGCCCCTGCCACGTCACCTCGCCGGAAGTAATAATGGAATTATAAAGGCTGGGAGGAATACCCAGCTTTTCAAGCCGTTGCGCGTTCACATCCGCGCGTTTTCCCGAATTGGAAAGAATGATGACATATTTCTTGCGGCGCTGGAGTTCCTTAAGGCAGTCGATAACGCCGTCATAAACGATCTCGCCGTTATGCAAAACTCCCCATTGATCGATGATGAAGCCCACATAACTGTCGGAAATATCGGAAAGGCCCACACAAAACTTCGTGTTCACGATACTATTCGTAATGAGCACGGAAAGCCCCCTTCCCCCAATTTATACAACGACCGCGTATGCATTATGAGCATTATCCACAGACTAATCAACAATGATTTATAAATTCTAAATCAACTGGAAGTCTTGGATTGCAAGAAGTATTCCTTAAGGTCCCGCTTGATTTCCGGGGCCAGAATAAAAAGCCCTAAAATATTGGGAAAAGCCATGGACATCATCACGGCATCGGTAAAATTTATCAAATTTTTAAGATCTGTTGCCGTGCCCACGACCGTACAAAGAAGATAAAAAACCTTGAAAACGCTCTCAATCCAGTCCTTTTCGCCAAAAACATACCGGACACAGACCGCGCCATTATAGTACCAGGAAATCATGGTCGAATAGGCGAATAACAACACCGTCAGCGTAAGAACATAGGGGAACCACGGAATGCCGTCCGCAAAGGCGCGGGACGTCAATTCAACCCCTTCCATCCCGCCGCCTGTCGTGTAAACGTCTGTAATAACGATCACGAGCGCCGTGATATTGCAGATAACGATAGTATCAATAAAGGGACCCAGCATCGCAACAATGCCCGTCCCGACAGGCCCGTCCGTGTTGGTCGTTGATTGCACGATCGCCGCTGAACCCAGCCCGGCCTCGTTCGAGAAGGCGGCTCTCTGCACACCGATCAACAAGCCTCCCAGTAAGGCTCCAAATCCCGCCTTCAGCGAAAAGGCACTGGTGACAATTATCATGACGGCGTTGGGCAGGTTTCCAATATGCATACCAATGACGACCAGACCGGCCAGCAGATAAATTCCGCCCATAACAGGGACAAGTTTTGAAGCAACTCCCGCGATCGACTTCAGACCGCCGATGATAACAGCGCCCACCAGCAGGGCCAATATGATCCCGAAAGCCCAGCCATACTTTGCGACAGCGCTGGCTTCACCTCCGGTAGCTACAACGATTTGCTGGAAGGTTTGATTGGCCTGATACATGTTCCCGCCGCCAATCGTGCCGAGAATACAACAGATCGCAAAAAACATGGCAAAGAAAGTTCCGACCGACGCCATTCCACGCGCCTTGAAGGCATGTTTAAGATAATACATGGGACCGCCTGAAATACGTCTCGGATGATCCTCGTCACGATGCTGACGGTATTTAACTCCCAGCATGACTTCAGCGAATTTCGAAGACATCCCCAGAAAGCCCATAAGAGTCATCCAGAACGCTGCGCCCGGTCCCCCGGTAGAAATGGCAACGGCAACGCCTGCAATATTTCCAAGCCCTACTGTTCCGGAAAGAGATGCCATCAGCGCCTGAAACTGGCTGATCTCTCCGTCGTTCTGCACGGACATACCCTCGCCGAACAAGAGTCTGACCGATCGTCCGAAATGACGGATACTGATAAAACCGAGATAAACGGTGAAAAAAACGGCCGCTGCCGCAAGCCAGATAAGAATGAACTTGAGTTGAAGACACGCATCGAACGGAAGAGGTATGTAAGGTTTGAGAACTTGTAAACCCCTCCATGTGTCCGGATACACATTCATCTCATCGGCTTTGCACTGCCCGAGATAAACGCCCCAGAAAACAATGTCCGAAGACGTTTCCATTAAAGGTTGGAAAAATCCGTCAATAACCTGATCAATGCCCTCTGCAGGAGGGGAAGCAAGGGAGCCAGAAGTCATTAAGTATCCTGTTCAGAATGAAAATTTTTTTTAGCAGAATTAAGAATAAGCGAAATAATACAAAATTGAAGTACTAAATAACAGTCACAAAAACGGGACCGTTTGCGGTCCCGTTTCATAAAACCTTAAAGAAGCGGCTCTAGCTGTCTTTGCAAATCGGGTGTGAGACAGGATGGGACGGGAAAATCGTCGCCGCCCATCGACGCAGGGTCTCGCGATCCATTTTTGCCGCTTTCTCGATGCGCGGGGCATAGCTGCGGCAAAAAATATCCGGTCTCATCTCTGCGGCGTCATTGGAGATCTTATTGGCAAAATCCGTCCGCATCTTGTTCAGAGTGGCTTCAGGATTCTTATCGCCGTTCTTCTTAAGATAAAGCATGATAATTTTTTCATAAGTGGCAAACAGATCGGCATGCTTCTGGGTAAACCTGCGGTGTTCGTCATAAAGATTCTTGCCGTTGGCTGTTGCCATGTGCTGGCAGTTCAGGCCGATCACCATCAATTCGCTGTGAATGCGGATTCCCTGCTCGGCTTCCGCTTCCTGCTTGGTATAGCACGCTTCAGCCCAAGAAGGCGGTGTCGTCAGCAGGAGGATAATAAAAACAGTCAGTAAAAGTCTCATGTCACATCCCAAAAAATAAAAGTCTTGTTGTTACGTCAGTACTGGCGTCAGAAGCGGCTTACCCTCAAAGAATGCATTCAAGTTCTCTACTACAAGTCGCCCCATAAGGGAACGGGTTTCACGAGTAGCGGACCCGACATGCGGGGATAAAACCACTTGTTCCAGTTTAAGCAGGCTTTCAGGCACATCAGGCTCGCCAGCATAAACATCCAGCCCCGCCCCCGCGATTTCCCCGGCCTGCAAAGCAGCCAGCAAATCGTCCTCCTTAACGACGGAACCTCGGGCGATATTGATTAAATACCCTTTCGGTCCCAGCGCCCGGAGGATACCCCGGTCAACCGCATGCCGCGTTTCCGGACCGCCCGAACAGGCAAGAACAAGAAAATCGCAGGCTTCGGCCAGCGCGCTTAATTTACCATAATAGGCGTAGGGTATATCATCTTTCTCAGAGCGGCTGCAATAAATTATTTTCATATTATGGGCCTCCGCACGCCGGGCAATCGCCTGCCCGATCTTGCCCATCCCGAAAATCCCGGCTGTCTTCCCTGAAAGGCTTGTAGTAAGCGGATAAGCTCCGTTTTTCCAGCCCCCTTCACGCACGAACCGGTCCGCCGCAACACCCCGCCGGGCAACGTTCAGCAACAACAGCATGGCGATATCAGCAGTATCGTCCGTAAGCACATCCGGCGTATTGGTAACGGCGATAGTCCGCTCCTTCGCGGCCCTCAAATCGATATTATCGTACCCCGCCCCGAACTGGGCGATAATCCGCAGGTTCGGCAGTCGTGCCATAAGATCGCCCTTCACCCCCTCGCAGTCATAAGTCGAAAGGATAGCGGAAATCTCGCCGCCCTGTGCCTCAAGCAGTGCGTCCCTGTCCATCTCCCAAAAAGGAAGAACCCGGTACCGGGAGCGCAGCAGATCCATTTCCTCCGGAAGAATGGATTTAAGAGCAAGAACAGTAGGCTTCATGATGAACCGGCCCCGCAACAGGATAAGGCCGCCCCAAAACGCTTGCGCACCGGGGCCTGCCTATGGTTTATGACGTGTTATGAATTTTGTATAGGAAGACTAGGCCAAAAACAACATGGCGCAAACCGGACCGGAAAAGAAAAAACTCTTTATAAAGACATGGGGCTGTCAGATGAACGTCTATGACAGCAAGCGCATGGCCGACATCCTCTCCCCGCTCGGCTATCAGGAAACGGACGCCCCCGAGAACGCGGACATGATGATCCTCAATACCTGCCACATCCGCGAAAAGGCCACCGATAAAGTCTTCTCCGAACTGGGCCGCCTGCGCGAACATAAAGAAGAGCGCGAAAAGACCGGCGGCAAGGTCATGATCGCCGTTGCCGGCTGCGTCGCACAGGCCGAAGGCGACTTCATCCTCGAACGCGCCCCCTACGTCGATATGGTCTTCGGCCCCCAGACCTACCACGAACTGCCCGAAATGGTCCTGAAAGCCAACGGCAACCAGCGCGTCGTCAACACCGACTTCCCGTCCATCTCGAAATTCGACCTCCTGCCCGACGAACATAAAAGTCAGGGTGTCTCCGCCTTTCTCTCCATTCAGGAAGGCTGCGATAAATTCTGCACCTTCTGCGTTGTCCCCTACACGCGCGGCGCTGAATATTCCCGAACGGTCGCCGAAATTCTGCACGAAGCCCACAAGCTTGCTGAAAACGGCGCAAAGGAAATCACTCTGCTCGGCCAAAACGTCAACGCTTTTCACGGCGAAGGGCCGGACGGTAAAATTTGGGGACTGGCCCGCCTGATCCGCGCAGTCGCGCAGATAGAAGAAATCAGGCGCATCCGCTACACGACCTCCCACCCCCGCGACATGGATGATGATTTGATTACCGCGCACGGAGATATCGAAAAACTGATGCCCTTCCTGCACCTGCCCGTCCAAAGCGGCTCGGATAAAATCCTCAAGGCCATGAACCGCAAGCATACGGCGGACGATTACCGGAACGTCATCGAGAAACTCCGCGCAGCAAGACCGGACATCGCCTTCTCGTCGGACTACATCATCGGCTTCCCTGGCGAAACGGATCAGGATTTTGAAGATTCCCTGAAACTCGCCAGAGATGTCGGCTACGCCTCCTGCTACTCCTTCAAGTTCAGCGCCCGCCCCGGCACCCCTGCCGCAAACATGCAGAACCTCGTGCACGATAAGATCGCCAGCGAGCGCCTCACGCGCTTCCAGAGTCTGATTAACGAACAGCAGATCGCCTTTAATCAAAATACCGTGGGCAAAACGATGGGCGTGCTGTTCGACCGCCGGGGAAAGAAGGAAGGCCAGCTTCTGGGCCGCAGCCCCTACAACCAGTCAGTACACGCTTTTGCAAACGATAGAATGATGAACCAAATCATCGATATCGAAATTACGGGAGGATTTGAGAATTCTCTGACAGGAAAAGTTATGACCATTTGAAGCCAAAAACATATCCTCCAACATATTGTTATTATTAAAAAAATTCCTGTTATACATATTTTCGCTCATTTTAATGTTTTTGTTTGCGATTTTGGACTAAAATATGCTTTATAAAGCCCCTTGAGAAATGAGGAGAATTCTTGCCACAAGAGCTTTTTTTAGAATTTAAAAACAATAACTTACTGCCGTTTCTGTTCGGCGAGCATAACACGCACCTGTCCCACCTTGAAAAAGTGTTGAAGATATCGATCTCTGACAGGGGAAATACGCTCAGATTGTCCGGTGAAACGCGCCCCGTGCAGCAGGCACAGACGATCTTGAACACGCTTTATAAAAAACTGGAAACCAAAGACATGACGGATATCAGCGTTGCGGATATCGATGCCCAGATCCGGTTTATGAACGATCCGCCGAACGGAGCGGCTCCGGATTCCGATGACAAGCGCAGCGCGCTGGCCATCCGCACCAAAAAGAAAACGATCGCGCCGCGCTCCCCTAATCAGGCGGCCTACCTCGAACAAATTCGTCAAAAGGACATGGTGTTCGGTTTGGGCCCGGCAGGAACCGGCAAGACCTATCTGGCCGTGGCCGCAGGCGTGGATATGTTCCTGCAGGGCAAGGTTGAACGCCTCGTCTTCTGCCGCCCGGCTGTCGAAGCCGGAGAAAATCTCGGCTTCCTTCCCGGCGACATGAAGGAAAAAATCGACCCTTACCTGCGCCCGGTCTACGACGCCTTGCACGACATGCTGCCCTTCGACTTTCTCATCAAACGCATGGAGACGGGCGACATAGAAATCGCCCCGCTGGCCTTCATGCGCGGCCGGACCCTCTCCCGTGCTTTTGTTGTTCTCGACGAAGCCCAAAACGCCACCTCGATGCAGGTAAAAATGTTCCTGACCCGCATGGGCGAGGCCTCGCGCATGGTCATCACGGGCGACCCGAAGCAGAGCGATTTGCCTGCGAACGTAAAATCCGGATTGAATGAAGCAATCGAATTGCTGTCGGATATCGATGAAATCGGATTCACGCGCTTTGAAACAAAAGACGTGGTTCGCCACCCTCTGGTCGCGAAAATCATCAAGGCCTACGACAAAGAATAATCATGTAATTCCTATGCAGATTGACCTGACGATAGATGAAAACGCCTGGCGCACCGAACTTCCGGATGTTGAGAAGATTACGGAACAAGCGCTTGAAAAAACGCGCCAACACCCGGAAATTACCAAAGTTTTAAACGGACAGGCACACAGCGAAGTCAGCATAACTTTGTCGGATAACGATTTCATCCAGAACCTGAACAAGGAATACCGGGGAAAAAATAAACCGACCAACGTGCTGTCTTTCCCCCTGACGGATGCTGACGATCCGGCGCCCGGCATTGAGC
This sequence comes from Alphaproteobacteria bacterium, assembly GCA_020443295.1. Classification (GTDB taxonomy): domain Bacteria; phylum Pseudomonadota; class Alphaproteobacteria; order Micavibrionales; family Micavibrionaceae; genus JAGNKE01. The sequence goes on from JAGRIJ010000067.1 coordinate 16,493, forward strand.
TGGTCTGCTTTGGCGATATTATTCTGGCTTATGAAACCGTCAAGCAGGAATCGCGGGATCAAAAGAAAAGCTTCCGCGACCACTACATGCATCTTCTTGTGCACGGGTTCCTGCATCTGCTTCATTACGACCATGAAAATGAAGACGACGCAGAAATAATGGAACGGCTTGAAGCGGAAATATTACAGAAACTGGATATTGAAAATCCTTATGAAAGAACTTGATTTTGAAACGGGAATATTATGGTACCATGCTTAAAATGACCCAGAACATTTCAGACAACGAACCGGAAAATCCGGTCATCAATCAGGACGGCCCAGCCCCCGTAGAACGTGAAAAAGAAGAGGGAACAAGCAGCCTTCTGAGCGTTGTAAAGTCCATCCTACGGGTAAAGCCGGACACGACCCTGCGCGAAACGATAGAAGAATACATTGAGGAAGGCGACGATAGAACCGCCGACTCCTCAGCGTCGGTAACAATCCATGAAAGACAGCTTCTTTCAAACATACTCAAATTGCGGGACCTGACCGCTTTTGACGTCATGATCCCCCGGGCGGATATCGTCGCCGTAAGCGCAAAAGCAACTCAGGGCGAACTTCTGGCCATACTGGCTGAAAAGCAATATAGCCGTCTGCCCGTCTATAACGAAAAACTCGATAACGTCATTGGCTCAATCCACGTCAAGGATATCCTCTCGACTCTGGCGACCGGCAAGACAATTGACATCACCGCTTTGGTCCGGGATGTCCCCGTCGTCTCTCCCTCCCTGAACGTTCTGGATCTGCTGCTGCAAATGCGTATGACCGGAAAACACATGGCTTTAGTGATCGATGAATTCGGAGGGGTTGACGGACTGGTCACGATCGGTGACGTGATTGAAGCGATTGTCGGGGAAATTGATGACGAGCACGACCCGGAGAAAGAGCCGGAAATCGACGTCAGGCCTGATGGAACAGTCATCGCGGATGCCCGCCTGGATCTTGAGGACTTCGAAAAACGCTTTGGAATAGAACTGGATGAAGAAGATAAGGAAGAAAACGATACGCTGGGCGGCCTCATCTTTTCAATAGCCGGCAGAGTACCCGTCCGGGGAGAGGTCCTCAAACATGAATCTGGAATCATCTTTGAAATCCTCGACGCCGACCCGCGCCGCGTAAACAGGGTATGCATAAGAAATCTTCCGGAATCTGCGTCCGATCAGACACAGACAAGCAAATAACAGGCCTTCCCCAATGAAAACCCAGACTGAGGCGGGAGGTTATGAAGCAGCATCCCATGTCGGGCACAAAGCGGACAAAAGCGCCACCATTACAAAAAATATTCCCCTGACGGCAGGCCTCTGTTTTCTTCTGGGATCGATCTCGGTGCTCGCCATGGCGCCTTATGATTACTCTGCTGTTCTTTTCCTCTCACTCAGCCTCCTTTACGGGCTCCTTGCAAAAAGCCCGTCCGGCATCCGAATGGTTTTTTACGGATGGTCCTTCGGCTTCGGTTATTTCCTTTTTGGCCTGTATTGGATCGGAAACGCCCTGCTGGTCGAAGGCAACGAATATGCCTGGGCCTATCCTCTCGCCCTGACAGGGCTTCCGGCCCTGCTCTCCTTTTTCCCTGCCTGCGGCTTTTATATTTGGCGGCTTCTTTTCAAGCCACGGGCGTTATGCGGCTTTCTGGGGTGGGGCGCCACACTGGGACTCACAGAATGGCTCCGGGGCAATATTTTTACCGGATTCCCGTGGAACCTGTTCGGCTATACCTGGGAAGGGCTGCTCCCAATCGCCCAGATCGTATCCTTTTCGGATGTATATCTTCTGACCGCTCTGACCGTCCTCTGGGCCTCAGCGATTGGTTTCCTTTACGTCTACCAGGCCCCACGCCTTCACAAAACTTTAGTAGCCTCGGTTTTGATACTGGCATTCATAGGTGCATATATTTTTGGCGAACTGAGACTAGCCCGGCAAATCGAACTCCGTGACGATATTTCCTTTGTTCTCGTCCAGCCCGACATCGACCAGGCCGAAAAATGGACAGCGGATCTCATGCCCCGGCATTTCAATACCCATCTGGATTTGACAGAAACGGAAGGCCTAACGGCTCCAAAATCCGTAAAGACGACCTATGTAATCTGGCCTGAAACGGCAATTCCCCTGCCCTTTACCGAACATCCGGACGCCAAAAAAATGATTGCGCAGACCCTGCAATATTACCCGGAGCAGGCCTTCCTCCTCTCCGGCGCCGTAACGAAAAACAAAAACGGTCCGGGATATTTTAACAGCCTTGTAGCCTATAACCGTGACGGCGAAATCGTTGAAACATTCAACAAATTTCATCTGGTGCCCTTTGGCGAATATATGCCTATGGAGAGCATCCTTCACCTTTCGCCCATCGTCGGGTTCAGCGGATTCAATAAAGGTCCCGGTCCCAGAACACTCTCAGTGGCGCAAGGATTTTCATTTAGCCCCCTCGTCTGCTACGAAATTATTTTTCCCGGCTACGTTACAGACAGGCAGGGCTCACCGCCGGACGCCATTATCAATGTCACAAATGACAGCTGGTATGGAATAAGTCCTGGCCCTTACCAGCATTTCGCCCAAGCGCGGTTCAGGGCAATTGAAGAGGGAATCCCCGTCATCAGAGTTGCAAATACAGGCTTTTCCGGCGTCATCGACCCTTATGGAAAGGTTCTTTTCAAATCGGAACTCTACAAGAAAACAACACGCAGAATCGAAATTCCTCGAAGTCTTAACAAAAAAAATTTTCCTTCATACTTAAGTATAAGTATTATACTGCTAACCTTTATTATTTCCTACTTCAGCAAAAACCTGCACAGATATTTTTACAAACGATAATTGAGTATTTTTTTTTAAGTATACTTAAGATTTGTTGCATACGTTAGTACTCATACTGTATCTAGGGGAATTGAGTGGCAATTTTATAACAGTCGTATTATTACCAACTCAATATATTTTGCAGTGTATCAAACATAATCAAAAAATTATGAAAGCTCAAAAAACCAGAAAAACCAAAGGTGTCCCCGACAGCGTTGATAAGTTTGTGGGCCAGCGGCTAAAGTCGCGCCGCATTCTATTAGGCATGAGTCAGGAAAAGCTGGCCGAAAGTGTTGGTATAACATTTCAGCAGGTCCAGAAATATGAACGGGGCACAAACAGGATCAGCTCCAGCCGCCTTTTAAAATTCAGCAAAATCCTTCAGGTTCCCATTGATTTTTTCTTCGAGGGAGCAGACGAGATACTGACCCTTGACTCCCCCTCAAAAAAGGGCGGATTTGCCGAAAACGGACAGGACCCCTTCGGCGAAATGATGCCCAAAGACGTTTTTACGCGCAAAGAAACCCTGGATCTGCTCAGAAACTACTATTCCATCCACGACCCCGCGATGCGCAAAATGATCCAGAAAATGGTTAAATCCATGGCTGGAAGCCAACCCGAAAAAAAATAACCCCTCGCAAGAATAATCTTGTATTTTAAGCTCCGTATGCATTAGGGTGCTTGTCTCTTTTTAATAATTACCGTGATTTGAGGACCAGTTTCACAAACAAGGAAGTGAGAAACAACAATGTCAAAAGCAGGAACAGCAGCTATGAAAAACAACGCCGAAATACCGGCAGAGGATCAGGACAGGCTGAAGGATTATCTCTTTACCAGCGAATCGGTCTCCGAAGGACACCCGGACAAGGTGTGCGACCGCATTTCCGATGCAATTCTTGACCACTACCTGACCCACGACTCCCATTCCCGCGTCGCATGCGAAACGCTTGTCACGACTGACACCGTTGTAATTGCCGGAGAGACCCGCGGGCCCGATAGCATCACAAAGGAACATATCGAAGACGTCGCTCGCAAGGCGATCCGCGAAATCGGCTATGAGCAGGAAGGCTTTAACTGGAAAACTGTCAATATCCAGGTCAAACTGCACAAACAGTCCACGGATATCGCTCAAGGCGTTGATGCCGCAGACAACAAGGACGAAGGCGCAGGAGACCAGGGGATCATGTTCGGCTATGCGTGCCGTGAAACCGACGCTCTGATGCCTGCACCGATCCACTTCTCTCATGCGATCCTGCGCTCACTGGCCGAAGCCCGTCATTCGGGTGCCTCTCCGGAACTCGAGCCGGATGCAAAATCCCAGGTCACTCTTGAATACCGCAACGACAAACCTGTCCGCGCGACCTCTATTGTGGTCTCTACCCAGCATAAGGACGGCCTGTCTCAGGCAGAAATCAAGGAAATCGTTCGCCCGCACGTTCTCGCTGTTCTTCCGGAAGGCTGGATGTGCCCGGACGAGGAATTCTACGTCAACCCGACCGGACGGTTCGTTATCGGGGGCCCCGTTGGCGATGCCGGCCTGACCGGACGCAAGATTATTGTCGATACCTACGGCGGCGCAGCCCCGCACGGTGGTGGTGCTTTCTCCGGTAAAGACCCCACGAAAGTTGACCGTTCCGCCGCATACGCGGCCCGTTATCTGGCCAAGAACGTTGTGGCCGCAGGCTATGCCGAAGGTTGCACGATCCAGCTCTCTTACGCGATCGGCGTATCCAAGCCCCTCTCCGTGTATCTGAACACGCACGGAACCGGCACGGCACCCGAACACGAGATCGCGCGCGCCTTGCAAAAGCTGGTCGATCTCAGCCCCCGCGGCATCCGTGAACACCTGAAACTCAATCGCCCGATCTATGCCAGAACATCCGCATACGGACACTTTGGCCGCGAGCCGGAACCCGATGGCGGTTTCTCTTGGGAAAAACTGGATCTGGTCAAAGACCTGCAAAAGATCATTGGCTAATCACACCCCGCAGCAGGAAAAACTTCAAGGCTCCGCCCCCCACGGGCGGAGCCTTTTTGGCAGGCGCATCGGGCGCCCTCTGAGCACGCAGAAAAAAGAAACCATGGATCGCCTTCTGCCGGTTCTCTCCATCCCCGAAGAAAAACTGGATCAGGCGGGAACGCTGCCTCCCTCCTCTCTTTTTAATCAAGACTTTTCTGATTTCTGGCTGGAAATCGGCTTCGGATATGGCGAACATCTTGCCGCTCTGGCTCGCAAAAACCCTGATAACGGTTATCTCGGTGCCGAACCTTTTATAAACGGGATGGCCGCCCTTCTGACAGATATTGAAAACAAACCCTGCGAAAATATCCGCGTGATGATGAATGATGCCATGATCCTCGCCCGTTCCCTTGGAAACGAAACGCTGCAGGGAATATATATTTTGAACCCCGATCCCTGGCATAAGACCCGCCATCACAAACGCCGCATTGTTAACCGCAGCAATCTGGATATTTTTTACCGCATCCTCCAACCTGGCGGCTTGCTGATCCTGACGACCGATGTCGAACCCATGGCCGAATGGATGGTCACACAGGCCAGCCTTCACCCTGGCTTTCAATGGAAGGCAAAAACGTCGAAAGATTGGCTGGCGCCACCCCCGGATTGGATTGCAACCCGTTATGAAACCAAGGGAGCAAAAAACGCGAAAAAAATGTGCTACTTATTTTTTCAAAAGACGGATAAGTAAAGCCAAAAATATATTGCATTTCCCGGCAAGCAGGCATATAGTGCCTCCAAATTCCGGTCTGATAAAGAACGGTGGGCTCAAAAAAAGAGGCCCGCCTTTTTTAATGCCGAAGCGGCCTGATTTTGAAAAAAAGTATGAAAAGAACACCCTTGGAAGAAAAACTGACAAAACTGATGGAACCCGTGATCGCAGATCTGGGATTCGATCTGGTCTTGGTGAGCGTCATAGGCGAAGGCGGAACGAAAACGGTTCAGGTTCTGGCCCAGGACCCGCAGACCCGCAATCTGGGGATTGAAGACGCCGCAAAAATTAGCCGGTCGCTATCCGCAGTTCTGGATGTGGAAGACCCGGTTGTCGGAAAATACAGGCTGGAAGTCAGCTCACCGGGAATTGACCGTCCGCTGATCAAGCCGGAGGACTTCGAGCATTACACAGGATTTGAGGCGAAGCTGGAAATTGACACGCCGATGGAAAACGGACAAAGACGCTTTCGAGGCGTACTTAAAGGATTGGAAAATAAAAGCGTTCTGGTGGAGACCGATAAGGGAGAGGTAAAACTGCCCCTGAATGATCTGACCAAAGCGAAACTGGTGTTAACGGATAAACTGATTAAAGCTGCTGCTCAATTGTAGGAGAAAGATATGGAACTGTTACAGGTTGCAGATACGGTCGCCCGCGAAAAAAATATCGATCGGGAAATTGTGATCAAGGCAATGGAAGAAGCGATCCAGAAAGCCGGACGCTCGAAATATGGCTATGAACAGGATATCCGTGCGGAAATCGACCGCAAATCCGGAATGATTAACCTGAAACGGTACCGTGAGGTTTTGGCCAGTCCGGAACTGATGGAAAACGAAGTCGCGCAACTGACTCTGGAGGAAGCGCGCAAAATCAAGCCGGATGCCGAACCCGGCGAATTCCTGATCGACGATCTGCCCCCGCTCGATTTCGGCCGCATTGCCGCTCAGACCGCCAAACAGGTCATCATGCAGAAAGTCCGCGAGGCCGAACGCGCCCGCCAGTACGAAGAGTTCAAGGACCGCGTCGGCGAAATCATCAACGGCGTTGTGAAACGCGTAGAATACGGCAATGTCATCGTCGATATTCAGGGGCGCGCCGAAGGCTTGCTCCGCCGTGACGAGTCGATTCCGCGCGAATCTTTAAATACCGGCGATCGCATCCGCGCGATTGTCTATGAAGTCCGCGAAGAACCAAGAGGCCCGCAAATCTTCCTCTCACGCAGCCACCCCGAATTCATGGCCAAGCTCTTCATGCAGGAAGTACCGGAAATTTATGATGGGATCATCGAAATCAAACGCGTTGCGCGCGATCCGGGAAGCCGCGCAAAAATCGCTGTTATCTCCCGCGACAATTCAATCGATCCGGTCGGCGCTTGCGTTGGTATGCGCGGAAGCCGCGTTCAGGCTGTCGTCGGCGAGCTGCATGGCGAAAAAATCGACATTATTCCATGGTCCGAAGATATCGCGACCTTCGTCGTGAGCGCCCTCCAGCCCGCAACGGTAACCAAGGTGGTTCTGGACGAGGAAAGAAAACGCATGGACGTTGTCGTCCCCGATGAGCAACTAAGCCTTGCGATCGGTCGCCGCGGTCAGAACGTCCGTCTGGCCTCGATGCTCACAGGCTGGGATATCGACATCATGACCGAAGCCGAAGAATCGCAAAGACGGGCGGACGAGTTCAAGACCCGCTCGGCTCTCTTTATCGAAGCACTGGACGTGGATGATGTGATCGCTCACCTGCTGGTCGCCGAAGGATTCACCAAAGTGCAGGAAATCGCCGAAACTCCTATTGACGAATTGAACGAGATCGAAGGGTTCGAGAATGAAATCTCCACCGAGCTTCAAAGACGTGCTCTAGTATGGCTGAAGCAGAAGGAAGAAGAGCTCAAGGTCAAGCAATCCGAACTGGGAATTTCCGACGACCTGATGACGGCGGAAGGCCTTCTCCCCAGCCAGATTATCAAGCTGGGAGAAAATGAGATAAAGACTCTCGATGATCTGGCGGACCTGTCCGGCGACGAACTTGTCGAAATTCTCGGGGCAGAATCCATTACCCATGTGGAAGCCAATGCCGTGATCATGAAAGCCCGCGCTCACTGGTTTGCCGACGAAGAAAACGAGCAACCGTCCGAACAATCCGAAGCGCAGGAGGAATTAAACGGCTAGCTCCTGGCACTTGCCCTCTTCAGGAATAATTGAATTTCTGAGTCCGGGTGGTGTATACCTGAGGCCTGATTTTTAGGAAAACAGATGACAGAAACGACAAAAAAGGACAAAAACGGCGAGGACAATAAGGAAGGTAAAACCCTTAGCTTGTCAGGCAAGACCCTCAGCCTGAAAGGAAATGCCCCTGCGACCTCGAGACAAAGCTACACATCGGGATCGCGTGGCGTGCCGTCCGTTGCCGTTGAAGTCCGCCGCAAGCGTAAAGCCACAGACGACAAAAGCGGAGACGATAAAAAGGAACCTCTGCACCTGACCGACGAGGAAAAGGAAGCACGGGCACGAGCATTGCAGCAAGCCCTTTCGGGAGAAACCAAAAAGAAGGAACTGCCGAAACGTCGTGTAACGACGCTCGAGGATGTCAAGGCTCAGGCTCAGGAAGAAAAAAATGAGGAACCGGAAAGAAGTTCTGCCAAAAGTCCTGCATTATCAGAAAGACAGGATCCCTCTTCTTCCTTACCCAAACATGAGCAGGAAGGCAAAAGCGCTCCCGAAGTAAAAAAATACCGCAAAGATACTGAAGAGGAATCTGAAGAAAGCTTCCGCGACAAACTTAAAAAAGCGCAGACGAAGCCGGCAGCCAAATCTTCCGAAGATCGGCGCCGCGGGCGTTTGACGGTAACACAGGCCCTGAACGAGGATTTCGAACGCGACCGCGGCCCAAGTCTCGCCGCACAAAGACGCGCGCGGGAAAAAGCTCGTTTGGCAGCCCAGCCCTTCCAGGCTCCGCAACAAAAACAGGCCAAGGAAGTCATCCTGCCGGAAACAATCACGGTACAGGAACTGGCGATCCGTATGGCTGAACCCGGAGGTGAGGTCGTAAAGGCGCTCATGAAACTCGGCGTCATGGCGACGATCACCCAGACCATTGATGCAGACACCGCGGAACTGATAATCGACGAATTCGGACACAAAACCAGACGCGTAACCGACGCAGACGTAGAGATCGGTCTGGGCGGTGAGGAAGACCCTGAAGAAAACAAGGTTCCCCGTCCGCCCGTCGTAACGATCATGGGACACGTCGATCACGGGAAAACCTCCCTTCTCGATGCGCTGCGCTCAACCAATGTTGTTTCCGGAGAGGCTGGAGGCATTACCCAGCATATCGGCGCTTATCAGGTACAGATGTC
>JAGRIJ010000007.1 GCA_020443295.1 Alphaproteobacteria bacterium
CACCGCCCGCTTCATCCGTAAAACCAGTATCGACGAATTACCCCAACTCTGGAATGTCTTTGTCGGCGATATGAGCCTCGTCGGTCCGCGCCCTATTCTCGAAAATGAAGTGGGTTATTTCGGCGACTCTCTGAACGAATATCTGCAGGTCCGACCGGGAATTACAGGACTTTGGCAAGTCAGCGGTCGCAACGAAACCACCTTCGAGCGCCGCGTCTACTGGGACAGCTGGTACGTGCGCAACTGGTCGATCTGGGGCGATATCGTGATCATGATCAAAACGCTCAACGTGGTTGCGACCGGCCACGGCGCTTACTAAGCAAGGCGGCTACTCTGCATCGGCAGGCTCGCCCTTGTCCAGAACCTTGCCCCAATACCCCGTCTTGATATTCTTGCGCAGAATTCGGCCCGGATTGCCGACGACAAGAGAGTTCGGCGGAACATCCTTGGTCACGACGGTCCCCGCCCCGATCACGCAGTGATCGCCAACCTTGAGACCGGGCATGATAATGCTCCGCGCCCCGATCTGGCAGAACTTTCCGACATAGGTATCGACATGCATCCCGCGCACGAAATCATGGGTCAGGACAACAGCGTCAAAAGAAATCGCGGTCCCCTCCCCGATATGAATGCCCTTGGGATAAGAACGGTCCAGATTGACCTTGAGCGAGATCAGCGTGTCCGGATGAATATCCATCCCCCACACCTTCACGAGGTAAAGCCGCCGCAGGGAAACAAGGCTGGTGCGCAACCGCGTGCGCAAAACAGGCATGACGCCGTATTTTTTGATATCCGAAAAGATATTGTTGTATTTCAGGTCCCGGACAGGCTTATCGCTCTCTGCCGTTTCGCTGATTTCCTGGACCTTGGCCATTTCAGACATCATTGAGTCTCCTTCTTATAATCTTGCTTACGCAGCCAGCTTTTTCTTGTTATCGGTATTCGCTGGCTCCTTATCGTACCCGGTAATGAACTTCCGCACAGCGCGCACATACTCCGCCGGGTCGATATTCACCGTCTTGCGAGGACGGGATTGGGCTTCCTCGATCGCCCGCAGAAGATCGTTCTCATCCTTGGCAACGGAAATCAGACCCATTTCCTCGAACGCGCTTGTAATATCCTTCTGGTGATCGTCGTAATGCTCGTTGAACTCATGCTTGCGTGCCATCGCCACGACATGCGCACCGGCTTTCAAAGCGCCGAGAATGGAACCCGATCCCCCGTGACAGATCACGATGTCCGCTTGTTCCATCCGCTTATTCAACTCCTCGAACGGGCAGCTCACAAAAGCCTCAATCCCTTCAAACTTTTCCGTAGTCTCTCCGACCTGCGCCGCAACCGGCCCCTCGATCTTTCCGTCTTTAAGGAGCGCCTCGACTCCGCGCACCATCCGGTCGAACGGCATGATCGTCCCGACAGTCACAAGAACCCCCTCGCGCTTCTTCTTTTCCTTCAGATCGTCGATGATAAAGGGCGAACAATATTGCGCCCCGGAAAGCTTGTCCGCCATACTCGGCCATTGCACCAGCGTCAGCCCGGCAAACCGTGCCGCCAGCTTCCCGAACAGCGAAACTTCCGTCACGCGGGCGATGGATTCGATATAAATGATTTTGCGCCGGAATACCCAGCCCCACACGATCGTGAAAAACGCGGCCCCTGCCCCGGTACTGATCACAATATCCGGACGCTCTTTGAAAAAATGCCTCGTGGAGGAAAAGAAATTGGCAACTCCGCTCTTGATGAACGGCCATAGTCCTTCCGTCTTGCGCTGCCCGAAAGCGAAATGCGGAACGAACAATGTGCGATGCTCGGCCGTCAGGCTTTCGCCCAGAGACGTTTTCTCCGTCAGGAAATAATAGCTCGGAAACTCTTCGCGCAACGGCCCAAGCTGCAAAAGTTGCCGCAGATGCCCCCCGCCCGATGCGGCAAAACACACTTTTTCCATCCGGCGATATTTTACGTCTTTGGCCGCGCCAAGCCCCTCTTTCAAACCCTCCTGATACGTATTCAGGATGGATTTCCGCATGAAAATATCAAGGCTCCCATCGCTCTGCATCGCGGTGATATTGGTCTTATAGGTTTCCTGATGATCCAGGAGATGCTCAATTCCCGCGGCGATATCGTCGTCGTTAAAAGGATCGCACGCATACCCGATCACGCTGGCATCGAAATAGCCGCTAATCGCCTGGTTTTTATTAAACAACACAGGCAATCCGCAAAACAGGGCCTCCGCAAACACCAGACCGAATGTTTCTTCCTTGGAAGGAAGAACGAACGCCGCGTAGTTTTTCAGAACGTCATGCAGGCTGCCGTTCGCCACCGGCCCGCAGAGCCGCATCTGCTCGGTAACGCCGTGCTGCCGGATCAGCCGCCCCAGCTTCAGCAAGACCGCAGGCGACCCCCGCCCGTAAATATCCAGCGTCACGCCGGGCCGCTTCACGCGGATTTTTTTTATAGCCTCGATCATGCCCAGGACGTTCTTCCGCCCATAGCTATCCAGATGAAACACACTCACAAGACGATCCTCGGACACAAGGGGAGAAGGGGCATAATCATCGAAGCCCGGCACGACCGGAAGATTTCGGCACTTGTGCTTGCTCATGCCGACCGTATGTTCAAACGGCGCGATTGCCCACGGCGAATACGGAAAAAACAAGACAGATTCCCGCCCAATCTGTCTGTAACGATCCCGCAACGCTCGCTTACGCTTTAGAATCCGTACATCCGTCCCCCCCTGGATATCGCAGATCAGCGGACAGCCATACATCCGCGCCAGTTCATGACCGATGACTCCCTCGACCGTAAACTTGTGCGCTTCGATCAGATCAGGAACGATCCCGCGTTTTTGCAGATCGGCAGCAATCCATGCCGCAACGTCCGGCAATCTCTTTTCCCACAAAATCCCCTTGGGCAGAGCGCCATAAGCCACCGCAATCCGGTCCTCGCCGAAATCCACCGCCGATAGGCCGCCCCACGCGCTCACCCGATTGATGGAATAAACCACGTGCCGGTATTCCGGCGTCCCTTCGATCAGGTTAATTACCGCCCGCGTCTTGTTCGGATCCAGCGCATCCGGAAAATCCGCGGAAATATGCAGGATGACAGCGCGCGGCGCAGACTTTGCATACAGATCGGCCATAAAACGTTTCCTCTAGATGACACGGTAAAAATGCTATTAACTCTCCGGAATTCGGCTAGAATACCAGGGGCCCTGAAGCCAGCCGAACACCGATCCATAACCGGGCCGATACTGCAAATACTATGCCTACGCTAAATAAGCAAATTCTTCTCAAGCGTGCCGTGGCGGTCTTCGTCGCTGCAAACGTGTTTTTCCTGCTCTCGACCTTTCGTTTTCGCGAATATACGTCCACCGCGATAGACTGGCAGATTCTGGTAAAACTGTTCCTCTGGTTCTCCGGCTTTGGCATCGGTGTGCTCCTTTATCGAAGATGGGTTGGTACGGTCCTGCGCGTAGACAACATCCTGCTGATCATTATGCTCACGCAGATTTTGGCGGCGTGCTTTTATGCCCCGCATATGACCTACGCCCTCGCATCGTTCTTTTCCCTCATATCCATCTTCATGACCCTCTTCTGGGCGTCGCGCTTTCTGAATGAAGAGGAAATTCTCTACTCCGTTTTCCTCACCATCACCCTCATCTGCATCATTTCCATTATCGCCTACTACACCCACCCCGTATTTGCGCGTATGGGCGAATGGGTAGAGGGCGAACACGTCCCCGGCAACCGCCTGTCCGGCGTGACCGGAAATCCGAACAGCATGGGCCTGATGGCGGCCTTCACCCTGATTATCGCAACCCATTACTGGAAACCTTTCTGGATACGCAATCCGCCGATCTATATAATCTGCGTGGCCCTGAACCTGATCGCCCTTTTGATGAGCAACAGCCGCAGCTCTTTAGCGGCAATGATCGTCTCCCTGGCCGCCGCCTATTTCACGAATGTCACCCCGCACAGGATTCTGGCCGCAAGCATCCTGGTATGTCTGACCATCGCGTTTTTCTTTTTGGTGGATATCGAAGCGTTGATGGAAATGGTCTCCCGCTCCGGCAACGCGGAGGAAATTACGACCGCGACCGGACGGACATACATCTGGGAAACGGCCATCCGCCTGATCGAACAACGGCCGTTGACCGGATGGGGCTACACCAGCACAAAAGAAATCCTTCCCCTCCATGCCTACGAAATCGGCCACCCCCCGCAAAGCACGCACAACCTCTACCTCCAGATGCTCTTTGCCATGGGCGTTCCCGGCCTTGCGGTCTTTCTGGCTATGTTTTTCGTGAAATTCTACTACGCGATCAAGTTTCATGACTTTTTCAAAGTCACGATCCTGTTCTTCCTGTTGCTGCACGGTTTTACAGAATCCACGATCTTCGTTGGAATGGCCGGCTCGACGACCATTATGTTCGGCCTTGCCTATTGTCTGGATTATCGAAACGACCAGCAGAGGGAGCAACGGCTTAAACCGCTTCCGGCGTGATTCTATCTAAGCCGCCCTTTTCTCAAGGAAGACTCGGACCTCTTCCAGCTTCCGGTGCATGGAATCGACCCGTTGTCTGGAAAGAGATTCATCGCTTAACTGCCCCTCCGCGCTCTGTTTCAGCCTCTCGAAAGCCCGCACGGTCCGTTTCATCGCCGGACTGGGCAACCCGGCCTGAACCCACGCCGCCAGGATCCGGTCCAGCACCGGCCCAAGCTTGTGATTAAGAAAATCGTCCTTGCGGTTACGGATGAACGCGGGCACCAGAACCTTGTATATTTTTTTCAAAACCGCTTTCGGCCCGGAAGAGGATGACGCCCCCTCCTCCTTCATGTCCTTGACTTCCTCCAGCCGGATTTCCTTATCCTTGCTGCTGGTCAGCGTACGGAAATAATCCGAAGGTCCTAATGGGGCAAAATGAAAAAACGTCGGAACCATCTCCAGCGAACCCGCCCAATCATTCCATTTGAATTGATTGATCCGCGCTGAAGTCGTAACCGCCACCCATGGCACCCGGTACGAATCGGCGACGATTGCCGCATGCATGGCTTCGGCGATCACCAGTTTCGCCCCGCTGATCGACCGCATGATCTCATCGATATCTCCCAACGGATCGACATATTCGATCCCCGCCCGCTCACAGGCAATCTTCCAGAGCGGGTTGGACGAAGATTCCCAGTGCGGCACATAAACCACTCGCCCGTGCTTCGGTCCGGGCGGAAAACTTTCCGGCGTCAAAATCCCCGGATCCGTAATCGCGATACTGTCCGGCAACCCCAGCAGCTTAGCCGTCAGTTTCCCGCGCACGAAAAATATATGAAAGTGGCTGGTGTCGATCCGGTCGATCTTCCGGCTGTACCCGCACCCCGACCCGCAGACGATCACCTGCTCCGCATCGCCGATATCCTCGCCCAGCACCGTTCCGATCCCGAACATCAGGACCTTGTCCTCGTGCGAGAGATACGGCCCGAAATACCGGCCCCAGATATGTTTGTTCAGCATATCCCCGAAATTCGGGACATTGTCATACATAAAAACTTTCATCACTCATCCTCATCGCGGCATGATTCATGCACCGGGATTCCGTATGCAAAAACCAATGCCACAGAAATACCCTTTGCGCTATGTTGAAAATGCGCTAAGTCCAAAGGCACAACAGAATGCTTTAAGTAAAATGCTTTCAAACCCGCGATTCAAGAAATATGCCCTTAACGCCGTTTTTCTGGCCGAACAGGTCTTTTTTTCAGGCGCAAATTTCCTTCTGATGGTCGTCCTGACCCGGTTCTACACGGAAACCGAAGTCTCCTCTTACGGGATAGGCCTGTCGATCTCTCTGGTCATGCAGGGAATTCTGCGCAACTGCTACATGGTTCAGAATTCCGTGCTCCCGCCCTCGATCGCCCGCAACCGCGCATCGAAAGTCATGGGCCAGCATCTGATCATCTGGCTGGGAATCGCCGCCGTAGAAGCCGTCCTTCTGCTTATTCTCCTGACAACGGATACCGACAGCCGCAAAGTTTCCATCATGGCGGCAACCATCGTGACGACCTTGATCTACGGCCATCTCAGCTTCGACCGGATTATGATGATCAAGCACGAAAAATATCTCTCCCCGATGGTGGCGGCCTTCATCTTTGCTCTTCTGGTTGGCTCTCTGTTCCTGCTGAACTGGTCCGGCCATAACATCTCTTTTCTGGAGATGATGATGACTCTGATCCTTTTTGCCCTGGGCAAAATCATTTACTCCTCCACCTTCGTCGCAAAGCCGGACTTCTTCTGGGGCTGGCGCCTGACCAAAAACAACATGAAAAAATATTTTGTTTCCTCGACCATGGGCTCTCTGGGCTACACGGGTTACAACCACATCCCGCTCTTTGTGCTGGGACTGCTGCCTTCGCAGGTTCCGGCGGCGGTCTTCACCGCTATGCGCGGCCTGACCCAGCCTCTGCAGATGCTGATCCGCAGTATGGACGTGGTGGACAAGAACTTCTTCCAGACCAAGGCCGTCATGACCGAAAAGGACGTCCGGGACAAGCTCTTCCGGCAATTCACTCTCTACGCTCTTTTTTCAGCAGCCTTTATTATCGCTGCCGTCTTCTTCGGCGAATTGATCATCCATCTTGCCTACGGTGAAAAATACGCCAGGTCCGTCCCTGTCTTGATCGGTTTTTCTATCTGGGCTCTTCTGATGACCATATCCTTCCCGCTGGAAACGGTAATCGTGCGCAAGGGCCGCCTGAAAAAATACAACTACCAGCGCCTGATCGCCGGGGCCGGAGGTACGATTTTTGCTTATTTCCTGTGCCCGTCCTACGGAGCGCTCGGCTGCATCTGGGCCAGCAATATCGGTTCGATCATCGCCACGCTTTTAACCGTCTGGTTGATCCGTGACGTGATTTTTTTAAAAACAGTGAGCCCGCTGAGTGATGAACAACCCCGCGCCGCCTGAAATTTCTGTCATCGTTGCGGCATACAACGCCGCGCAGACACTGGAACGATGCGTTAAATCGATTCAGGAACAGAGCCTATCCGGCTTCGAAATCATCATCAGCGACGACAAGTCGCAGGACGGCACCCTGGAACTGGCTGAAAAACTCGCGCAGCAGGACCGGCGCATCAAAATCATAGCGAAAGCGGAAAACTCCGGCCCCGCCGGGGCAAGAAATGCCGCACTCGATATCGCAAGAGGGGAATGGATCGCAGTTGTTGATTCCGATGACAGCATCGCGCCGGACCGCTTCGAAAAGATGCGTAGGGTTGCCGACAAAACCGGGGCCGACATTATCTTCGACAATCTCGTATTTCACCCGGCGGGCGGAAGCGAAGGCTACCCCTACCTGCCTGACACGCTTACAATTTTCGGCCCGCTTAGATTCGAAACCTACGCCGCCAGCAGCACGATCTCAAACCCGCTCCCCAATCTGGGCTTTCTCAAACCGGTGTGTCGTCGCAGCCTCATCGAACAAAACAAGATCCGCTACGATGAAACCTTGCGTATCGGCGAAGACAGCCTGATCGTCTTCGAGCTCTTCGCCGCCGGGGCAAAAGCTTGGCTGATGCCCGAAACGTTCTATCACTACTACAAGAACAAGAACTCCATTTCTGCTGTTTTCGATTCCGAAAAAATCTGCAACATGGCAGACGCGCTCGACCTCTTCGTTAAAAACAAGGGAGAAAAACTGGACGCCGGGGCGCGCACGGCGGTCGAATCCCTGGAAAAAGATCTGCGCCTGCGCCTCAAGGCCCGCGAAACATTCGGCGACATGGGCTTTGAGAATATCCGTAAAAGTTGCGCTCTGGCTTTAAAGGATAAAGAAAGCCGCCTCTATCTCTACCGTGAACTTCGTCACCAGATAAAAAAAATGATTAAAAAATAACGCTGGGCTATTGGCCAACTTTCAGGCATGCTTACGGCTCAAGACCGTAAAAAAGAGTGGCCGCCAACATATTATGCTGACTTCTGAACGACCCGCTTCGGTACCCACCGACAAAAGGCCGCAATCTTTCGTCACGGATATTGAAAAACACTGCAGAACCTATTCAGGCTCCGACCTGAAGAGAAGCCTGTTCCAACTGGCAACAACCTTTTCCCTTTACCTCTTGACCTTGGGATTGATTATCGTCTCCCTGGAACATTCCTTTTTTCTGACCGCTCTGCTGATTGTTTTGGCCGCCGGCCTTTTGACCCGCATATTTATCATTCAGCATGACTGCGGCCACGGCTCCTACTTCAAATTAAGAAAGGCGAATGACTGGACCGGCAGAATCTTAAGCCTTCTGACCTTAACGCCTTATAATTTCTGGCGTCTGACCCACAACCTCCACCACGCGACATCCGGCAATCTCGATCGCAGAAGCCTCGGCGGCATCGACACGATGACGGTCAGGGAATACAAGGCGCTACCGAAAAATAAACAAAAAGCCTACAGAATATATCGTAACCCTGTGATTCTCATCCTGATCGGAACGCCCCTGTACATTCTGTTAGTCCAGCGCATCCCGACAATTTTCCCCCTGAATTTCTTTTCGGGTTACAAAACCCTGATCACCGCTTCGATGATAAAAAGCATCCTTCTGACGAATGCATCCTTGCTGACTTTCTACTATACCGTTGGCACGTTTCTGGGTTTTTATACATTATGGACAATACTTCTGCCGATCATCATTCTGACATCGTGGATAGGAGGCTGGCTTTTTTATGTCCAGCATCAATTCGAGGATACATATTGGCAAAAAAACCAGAGCTGGAACTCGAAAGAATCCGCGCTTCTGGGAAGCTCCTATTATCATCTCCCCAAAATTTTCCAGTGGTTTACCGGTAATATCGGCCTCCACCACATCCACCACCTGTGCTCGAAAATCCCGAACTACAAGCTTCAGCACTGCATGGACGCCCGCCCGGAATTAAAGAACATCAACCACCTGACCTTTCTGGACAGTCTGAAATGCCTAAAACTAAAACTTTGGGATGAAGACAGGCAGAAACTCGTATGCTTCAAGAGCATATAACGAAAAGTCACCCGCTCTTGCGCGCAGCAAGAACCTCCGCCACCAGCCTTTCAACCTCCTCTGTCGCGCTGGCAAGCTGATCCTCGTGGATCGACCGCAGGACGAGGCTGACCCCGAAATTCCCGTCCTGAAAATGCGGATAGCTTCCGATGTCGACCTCCGCCCAACGGTTCTGGATCTCCGCCAGTCCTTCCGCAATCCGGCTTTCCGGCAGATCGCAGGTAACGGTGCGCGAAAGAACCACAGCCCCGCCCTGAAGCGTCGCAAGCACATGATCGAGCATCGCCTGCATGATCTTGGGCACCCCGGCCATCACATGCACGTTACGGATGATAAACCCCGGCGCGCCGGAAACCGGATTCGGGATAAGCGTGGCACTCTGCGGAATTAGACCCATTTTAAGCCGCGCAGATGTCAGATTTTCCTTCCCGTAATGCCGCTCAAGAATTTCATACGCCTCGGCATTCTTCTCCAGCGGCGCATCAAAGGCCTTCGCCATGCTTTCCGCCGTGATATCGTCATGCGTCGGCCCGATCCCCCCGCTTGTGAAAACATAATCATACGCCTCGCTCAAAGCGCGCACGGAATCGATAATTCGCGCCTCGACATCCGGAACCACCCGGACTTCCAGCATCGTAATGCCGCGTTCTGTCAGCTTGACCGCAACCCAGTTGATATTCTTATCCTGCGTCCGGCCGGACAGAATTTCGTTGCCGATAACCAGCAACGCCGCCGTATACCGTGTTTTCTTGTTTTGTTCGGGCTGAAGGCTCATACACTTGCATCTTTACAGCTTTTGGACCAAGCTATATCTATCATGCGGAAAACTTGGAAAACAGAAGAGATTACCGTGAAAGCGGAAAAATGAAACAACTGATAGAAAACAGCTTTACGCCCGAAGGCATTGAATTACACAGCGAACACGACTTCGAAGGGATGCGCCGCGCCGGGCGTCTGGCCGCCGAGGTGCTGGATATGATTACCGGCCACGTGAACCCCGGCATTTCCACTGAAGATCTGGATACCCTGTGCCACGATTACATCATCGGCAATGGTGCCATCCCTGCCCCGCTGAATTACCAGGGCGCAGGCCCCTACCCCTTTCCGAAATCGATCTGCACGTCGGTCAACCACGTCGTCTGCCACGGTATCCCCGGCGAAAAGAAACTTCGCGAAGGCGATATCATTAACATCGATGTCACGGTGATCCTTGATGGCTGGCACGGCGATACCTCGCGCATGTATCTGGTCGGCGAAAAAGTGCCCGTAAAGGCCCGCCGCCTCGTGGATGTAACCTACGATGCCATGATGGCCGGGATTGCGACCATCCGGGCGGGCAGCACATTGGGTGATATTGGCGCGGCCATTCAGACTCATGTGGAAGCGGAAAGATTCTCCGTCGTCCGCGATTATTGCGGCCACGGTCTGGGCCGGGTCTTCCATGCCCCGCCATCCGTGATGCATTACGGCCAGGTCGGCGCGGGCACAATCCTTCAGCCGGGAATGTTCTTCACCGTCGAACCCATGATCAATGCCGGAAACTGGCAGACGAAACTTCAGCAGGATGGCTGGACGGCTGTAACGAAAGACTTCTCCCTCTCCGCCCAGTTTGAACACTCCATAGGCGTGACAGAAACAGGGTGCGAAATTTTCACCCTGTCCCCTCGCGGTTTCACGAAACCGCCCTATAACAACGCTTGAACTTAGGAAACTTTACGGATAGTAGCCGGAACGTTGGAAGCGCTCAAAGGAAGCTCGAGGCTCCAGTCGGCCTTTTCACTCAGCACATACTGCTCGATCAGCAACGAAGCCGCTGACGCGAATGCTTTAATGGACTCTTCTCTGTTCAACTGCGACATTTCAAAACCCACACGTAAGAGGAACCAAACTTCTTCTATGGTATCGATAAAAAATGAATAAAATCTTACGAAATTTATTTGCATAAATGCAGAACGTCCCCCATAGTGATTTTTCAGGCGAAATGGCAAAAAAAGATATTAAAACAAAACCTTAGAGATCGATGCAAAAACCGCTGAAAACGGAAAAAAAGCCCGAAAAAAACGATAATGAGCCTCATTACACCGGTCATCGTCAGCGCCTGCGCGAACGCTTCCTGAAATCCGGCCCGGACGCCCTTGCGGACTATGAATTGCTTGAACTTTTGCTCTTTCAGGCGATCCCCCGCCGGGATGTAAAACCCCTCGCCAAAGCCCTTTTAAAGGCCTTCGGATCGCTTCCGGCGGTCCTGAACGCCCCGGTATCCGAACTGCTCAAAATCAGCGGAATCAGCGAAAATACGGCAATTTCCGTCAAAACCGTAACAGCCCTGTCCAACCGGATGCTCCGGCAGGAACTGAACGAAAAACCGATCCTGAATTCCTGGGCCAAGCTGCTCGATTACTGCCGCTCGACCATGGCGCATGAAATCCGCGAACACTTCAGGATTATATTCCTGAACAAGAAAAACGAACTTCTGGCCGACGAAATCCAGCAATCCGGAACCGTGGACCATACCCCTGCCTATCCTCGGGAAATCATGAAAAGGGCGTTGGAAATTGGTGCTACCGCCCTGATTTTAGTGCATAATCATCCCAGCGGCGACCCGAAACCCTCGCAGGCGGATATTGACATGACGCGGGAAATCGTCCAAGCTGCAAAAACTTTTAACATAATTATACACGACCACATCATCATTGCCCGCAAAGGCCACACCAGCCTGCGCAATGAAGGTTTGATGTAAACAGGTAAGTGGGACTTTTTTTTTAGGATATTTGATATTTTATGCGTAGCTCTCTGTTCCCCCGTATTGGTCTTTTCCTCGGCGCCATGGTGCTGCTGACAGGCTGTATGCACGACAAGGAACGCAGCTTCACGCCCCTCGAATACGTCCACTACAAAACCCAGCCCGAGCTTGAGGCACGACTCGCCCAGCAGGACCTCCACATCGGCGACCCGGTCTATATCCGTGCCTTCAAATCGGAAATGCAGATGGAAGTCTGGATGCAGAACGAGAAAACGGGACAATACGACCTTTTCCGCACCTATCCGATCTGCCGCGCCTCGGGCAAACTGGGACCGAAACAAAAAGAAGGCGACGAACAGGCCCCCGAAGGCTTCTACACGGTTTCAGCCAAACAGCTCAATCCAAACAGCAAGTACTACCTTTCCTTTGATCTAGGCTATCCCAACACCTACGACCGCGCCCACGGACGCACCGGCAGCGCCCTGATGATTCACGGTAACTGCCTCTCGAAAGGGTGTCTGGCCATGACCGACAACAGCATCGGCGAAATCTATTTGCTGGTGGAACAAAGCATCGAAAAGAATAAGCAGTCTGTCCCCGTCCACGTCTTTCCTTTCCGCATGACCGACGACAAGATGGCCATGCGCGTTTACTCCGAATGGTATCCCTTCTGGGTCAACATGAAGGAAGGCTACGATCTCTTCGAACTCGCGCACGTCCCCCCGCCCGTCAGCGTAAAGAACAAACAATACGCCTTCGCGACCGACATCCTGCCCCCGATGGGCAAAAGCTTCCAGATCGCGCAGAAATAAGTACAGTTAGAAACTCTTTCTCGGGGAATGTCTTATGGGAACACAGATCGTTCGCATCGCCTTTATTGTTCTGATCGGCCTCTTTGTAACCGTGAATACAGCCCGCGCCGACGACACCTTCGCGGAAAAACTCGCGCAGGCCGCCATCGAGCGCACCGCGCACGACATCTCCTATGACGGGCGCTATTTCAAAATCCCCTATCCCGGCGGCGACATCCCCGCGCATCTCGGCGTCTGCACCGATGTCATCATCCGTGCCTACCGCGCACTGGGCATCGATCTCCAGAAAGAGGTGCATGAGGATATGAAGGCGCATTTCAGCGCCTACCCCAAACTCTGGGCCTTGAAGACAACGGATACAAACATCGACCACCGCCGCGTCCCGAACCTGCAGGCTTTCTTCACCCGCAAAGGGCAAAGCCTCCCCGTTACCCAAAACCCGGCGGATTACAAAACCGGCGACCTCGTGACCTGGAACCTGAAAACAATCGGCACCCTCCCCCATATCGGAATCGTTACGGACAGGCGCTCCCGCGATGGCCTCCGCCCCCTGATCGTCCACAATATCGGGGCTGGAACAACGCTTGAAGATATGCTTTTCTCCTATACAATCACCGGGCACTACCGCTACGCGCCGCAAGGAG
>JAGRIJ010000068.1 GCA_020443295.1 Alphaproteobacteria bacterium
TCATCGAGAAACAGGATCACTTCGCCCGCCGCGGCAGAAATTTCATCAATAACGGCCTTCAGCCGCTCCTCGAACTCCCCGCGGAACTTTGCCCCGGCAACCAGCGCACCCAGATCCAGCGCCATCAGGCGCTTGCCCTTCAAAGCCTCGGGAACATCCCCATTAACGATCCGCTGGGCCAGACCTTCAACGATAGCGGTCTTCCCGACCCCCGGATCGCCAATCAGAACCGGATTGTTCTTGGTCCGGCGCGAAAGCACCTGCACCGTGCGGCGAATTTCTTCATCACGCCCGATAATCGGGTCCAGCTTCCCCTTGCGGGCATCCTCGGTCAGGTCGCGCGCATAACGGTTCAGCGCGTCGAACTGGTCTTCCGCCGTCGCGCTGTCCGCCGTGCGGCCTTTACGCATCTCATTGATCGCCTTGTTCAGGGCCTTGTCGGTTACCCCTGAGGACTCGAGATAACCCGAAACATCCAGCTTCTTGGCCATAGCCATGGCCTGCAACAGCCGCTCAACCGTGACAAAACGGTCGCCAGCCTTTTCGCTCAGATCCATGGCGCTGTCGAAAACACGGGCCAGATCTCCCGAAAGCCGCAACCCTCCGGCCCCGGGACCGCCAACGACAGGAAACTTCGCGATAGCCCCCTCTACATCGCGCTTGAGCAGGGCCAGCTCGCCGCCCACCGCCTGCAGCAGTTTGGGCACCATCCCGCTTTCATCATCCAGCATGACTTTCAGCAAATGCTCTGGCTCAAGCGACTGGTGCCCTGAGCGCAGAGCAAGAGTTTGCGCGGCCTGAAGAAACGATTTCGTCTTTTCTGTCAGCTTTTCAAAATCCATGGAAGAGTCTCCAAAAAAATAATCCGGAAAACTTTATGTAACGGTTACAAAGAACAGAAGATACATTTTAACGGCTCTGTAGATCAAAACAATGACCAAGATCAAAAAGAAAAACGAAAGGGCGGCCAATGCCGCCCTGTCTGCTTCTGAGAAAAATTTTACGGAAAAAAATTAGTCCGCAACCGACACAGTTTTTTGAACAACCGGGTCAGAACTGCTGGAGGTTTGCGCCTGAGGTTTTTCTCCTAAAATACTCTTTGGCAGTGCTAAATCATCGTTGCTGCCGGCGCTGAGCTTGTTCGCAAAACGCTCTTCGCGTCTGGCCTCCTGATGACGTTGCGGGTGCTCCTGATGACGGTCCTGATCGCCTTCAGAATTATCCTCGAACCCATTGATAATCCTTTGATAATGCTCGGCGTGCTGATAATAGTTTTCAGCCATGATCCAGTCCCCGGAAGACGAAGCGTCCTTGGCAAGGGCCAGATACTTCTCACACACTTGATGAGCCGTGCCGCGAATACGTACATCCGGCCCGTTGCTGTCAAACACTTGGGTGCGCTGGTGGTTGTTGCGACGCCCGCCATTTCCGCGGTTTCTGTGTCTTCTGTTCGAAGTTCCGTGCCTCATGTTTTAAGTCCGCTCAGCTATAAAATTTCTCACAACAACACACGTACACCTTAACCCATATGTATACATATGGCCAGTCTGTAAACCCTTAGACTGTCAAGTTAAACACAATATCTTGGTATATTTCTAACCCAACCAATCCGCATATTGTGTCGCGATGTGTTGAACATCTTTACCCTACTGCCAACGCAAATTTGCAATCAACCCGCAGCAAAGAAAATTTATCATTTATCCCCACATGAGATTTCCACAACCCGCGGCCTGCCTGCCAGATCGCGGTGGGTCTTGCGTATCGAAAGTCCATATTTTTCCGCGAGTCGCATCACACTTTTTTCCTGATTGGACCCAATCTCGAACAATGCAATTCCCGTCCCTGAGAGAAAAGACGGAAGCGCAAAAAAGATTTGACGATAGGACTCCAGACCGTCTTCTCCTCCATCAAGAGCCAGAATCGGGTCATGCTCGGCCACTTCGCGCTCCAGTGTAGGAATCACGGACCTCTCGATATACGGCGGATTCGAGACCACCAGATCAAAAGACCCGCTGACTGCCTCAGCCCATGACCCGCATATGAACCGTGCCCGATCGGCAAGCCCAAGCCGCCCCGCATTCTCGCGGGCCACCTTCAGAGCGTCAAACGAAAGATCGACACCGAAACCTTCGCTTTCTTGCCACTCATGAAGCAGGGAAAGAAGGATGCACCCCGACCCGGTCCCTAAATCAAGAAAAGTGCGCGGAGGCAGCGACCCGAAAGAATCCACGGCAACACTGACCAGCGTTTCAGTATCCGGCCTCGGCTCCAGAGTCTCCGGCCCGATTTTAAAAGCCAGCCCCCAGAATTCGCGCTCTCCGAAAATTCTATACAGCGAATGCCCCGCACGCCTTAAATCCAGATCTTCAAGAATCCGGAGCCTTTGCATATCCGGAACCAGTCGACCCGGCTCGGAGATCAGAACGGCTTGATCCAGCCCCGTGCGCTTTTCAATCATCAGGCGGGCTTCATGGGCGGCATGCTCGACCCCGCCCTCAGTGAGTTCCGATTTCAGATATTGATAAAGGGTTCCGATCGTCTTGGACCGAACATCACGCAGATCCCCCGTCATTCCCGATTCCTTAATTGTTCAAAGCAACCAACGCCTCGGCCTGATGCTCCGTGATCAGCGCATCGATAATCTCGCTCAGAGCCGCCCCGCTAAGCACTTCGTCAAGCTTGTAAAGGGTCAGGTTGATCCGGTGATCTGTCACCCGGCCTTGCGGAAAATTATAAGTGCGGATTCGCTCCGACCGGTCGCCCGACCCAACCTGCAATTTACGGTCCTGCGCACGCTCGGCATGAAGCTGCTCGCGTTTAAGATCATAGAGCCGCGTCCGCAGCACCTTCATCGCCTTGTCACGGTTTTTATGCTGGGAGCGCTCCTCCTGCATCTCGACAACCAGCCCGGAGGGAATATGGACAATCCGCACAGCGCTGTCTGTAGTATTGACATGCTGCCCGCCCGCGCCTTGCGAACGGTAAGTGTCAATCCGCAGATCCTTCGGATCAATCTCCACATCAACCTCCTCGGCCTCCGGCAAGACGGCAACAGTTGCCGCTGAAGTATGAATCCGCCCGCCGGCCTCAGTCTTGGGCACACGCTGAACCCGGTGTCCCCCGGATTCGAATTTAAGTTTCATATAAACATTCTGCCCGCTGATTTCGGCGATAATCTCTTTATAGCCGCCAATATCGTTCTCCGAAGCCTCGACAACACTCAGCTTCCATCCCATGCGCGACGCATAGCCCCTGTACATCGCAAAAAGGTCCGCAGCGAAAAGTGCAGCCTCATCCCCTCCGGTTCCGGCCCGGATTTCAAGAATGACGTTTTTGGAATCGGCCTCATCTTTCGGTAACAAGGCGATACGGATTTCCTGTTCCAGTTCGGGAATGCGTTCCTCAAGAACCGAAAGCTCGTCCTCTGCCATATCCCTCATATCCGGATCATTCAGCAATAACTCCAGATCCTGTTTTTCCTTTTGCGCCTTCTCAAGAGCCTTGAGCGCATCAACAACAGGAGAAAGCTCGGCATATTCAGTCGAGAGCTTCTTGAATTTTTCACCCGTCAGTCCTCCTGCAGACATCAGGGCTGTCAGTTCTTCATGTCGCGCGGCAATGGCCGCAAGCTTTTCATTGATAGACATCGGACGCTAGACCTGACCTGAATTGCTATTCTTCAGCCTCACCGGCAGGGTTTGACCCGTTAAGAGAGGATTCATCGGGCGGCTCGGGCATCGTCTCAGGCTCCTTGAACTCAAGAGTCTTGAGAAAGCTCGTATCCAGAGGAATATCACTGCGGACCTCATTCTTCTCGCCCAGCGATTTAAGAGCCTTTCCGTCGATCAGAAGCTCGACACCCCCCGCATTCCCCAAAGTCATGGTCAGGCCGGGATTATCGGGAATGCGGTACTGGTCGCCGGCCTTCAGCATATCAGAGACAATCTTCTTTCCGTCCTGATCCTTGATTTCAACCCAGCTGTCGCTGAGAATCTTCAAAACCAGCCCGGATTTTTTATCTTCAGTGACCGGCGCAGACACATCCGGCGTCTGGCTTTCCGACAGATCAGGAGGAGATTGTTGCGGCATATCAAAAGGATCCCCCTGAACCTTTTCCTTAAAAGCGCTTGGAACTTCGGGAACGGCCTGATTGGGCTTTTTCACACCGCCTTGAAAAAATACCCATCCCGATAAAATCGCAATAGCGATAACAATAGAACCCGCCACGATCCATGAAGAAGGCGTTTGGCTCTCCGACGCGGGAACAGGAAAGCTAAGCTCTACCCTTGGCTGGGCGTCCATATATTGCGATTTGAAAAGTTGCGCAATCTTGGCCCCGTCAAGCCCGAGATACTCGGCATAAGTGCGAACAAATCCGATCGCGTAAACCCGGCCCGGCAGTTTTTCAATTTCCCCGTTTTCGATCGCCTTGAGTTGGCTTTCACGGATCCGCAGAGCGTTCTCGATATCCTTGAGACTCTGACCGTAATGCAGGCGCGTCCGGCGCAGGATATCCCCCACATCCATATCCTTGTAATTTTCCAGATCATCCGGCCCGGATGTTTGCGCTTTGCGGTCCGCCATAGTGCGGAAGATTACGCTATCTTTTTGTTTTCTTCCAGCCCATATGCAGAATGAAGCGAGCGGACGGCAAGTTCCGTGTAGTCTTCCTGGATCAGGACGCTGATCTTGATCTCGGAAGTGGAAATAACCTGAATGTTGATTCCCTTATCGGCCAGCGTGCGGAACATCTTGTTCGCCACCCCCGCGTGGCTGCGCATCCCGATCCCGACAACAGAAACCTTGGCCACCTTGGGATCGACAATCAGCTTTTCATATTTCAGCGTCTTGAGATTCTCCAGCGTCTTGAGCGCCCGCTCCAGATCCGTGCGCGGCACGGTAAAGGTCATATCCGTCTTCCCGTCACGCGAGGAGATGTTCTGAACGATCATATCCACGTTGATCGCCGCCTTCGCCAGAGGCTCGAACAGCGAGGCCGCAATCCCCGGCTTGTCCTCGACGCCCACCACGGTAACCTTGGCCTCATCTTTATTGTGCGCAATGCCGCTGACGATTTCCTGTTCCACGATATTTTCCTCTTTCGTAACAAGTGTTCCCTTCAGATCGCTTCCCAGATACGGCTCGAAGGTCGAGAGCACCTGGATCGGCACGCCGCTCTTGGCCCCCATCTCAACCGAACGCGTCTGTAAAACTTTACTGCCCAGAGACGCCAGCTCCAGCATCTCTTCGTAAGAAATTTTCGGAATCATCCGCGCCTTGGGCACGATCCGCGGATCGGCGGTGTAAACGCCCTTAACATCCGTGTAGATATCGCAGCGGTCCGCTTTCAGCGCCGCCGCCATGGCAACCGCAGACGTATCAGAACCCCCGCGGCCCAATGTCGTAATTCGCTTGTTCTTCGTCACGCCCTGAAACCCCGGCACGACAACCACTTCCCCGGCATCCAGCCGCTTGTGCAATTCCTTCGTCTCGATCTCCTCGATCCGGGCCTTGCCGTGAATCGTGTTGGTTTTGATCGGGATCTGCCAGCCCAGCCACGAACGCGCGGTCACTCCCCGCTTCTGCAGCGCGATTGCCATCAGCCCGGCCGTCACCTGCTCCCCGCTGGCCACCACCGTATCGTACTCGCGCACATCATAAAGCGAGCTGATTTCCGAGCAATATTCGACCAGCTGGTTGGTCACGCCCGACATGGCGGACACTACAACGGTCACCTTGTTCCCGCGCTCGACTTCCTTGACGACCTTGTCCGCCGCGTTCTCGATTTTCTCGATATCCGCAACCGAAGTCCCCCCGAATTTCATAACGATCAGCGCCATAACAGGCTCGCTCAAACACTTGTATTTCCAACGAACGTTATCCATACTGGCCCCGAAATAAAAAATCAAAGGGATTTATAATGTCAGGCGCAAAATCCGCCGCCCGGAAAAACAACCCCGCCTCCACCGTAGACGAGGCGGAAATTCGCCATTTTTCAAAGGATTCCGCCCATTGGTGGGACGAAAACGGCCCCTTCAAACCCCTCCACCGGGCAAACCCGGCTCGGATGAAATACATAAAGGAACAGGTCTGCGGGCATTTTGGACGCGATCAAAACGCTCTGGACGCCCTTAAGGGCCTGAAAGTGCTTGATATCGGCTGCGGCGGCGGCTTGCTCTGCGAACCCCTCGCCCGGCTGGGAGCGGACGTAATCGGCATAGACGCCGATCAAAACGCCATCGACACCGCCAAAACCCATGCGGCCGAAAGCGGCCTGTCCATCGATTACCGCTGCATGGATGCCATGAACCTGAAACAGAAAGCCGATATCGTCCTTGCGCTGGAAATCATCGAACACGTTCCCAGCCCGCAGGACTTTGTGGCCATGGTTGCTGACAAAGTCGCCCACGGCGGCCTCGTGATCTTCTCCACCCTGAACCGCACCCCGAAATCCTTCGCTCTGGGCATCCTCGCGCTGGAATACGTTCTGCGCTGGGTTCCGCGGGGAACCCATAACTGGAAGAAATTCGTCAAACCATCGGAAATGGCGGCCTATACGCGCGCAAGCGGCCTAGAACCCGCGAACCTCAGCGGCCTCGTCTACAACCCGCTGAAAGATTCCTTCGGCATTTCAGAAACGGATGTCGCCGTGAACTACTTCATGGCCTTCCGCGCCCCGGCAAAGAAAACAGCCAAAAAGAACAGGAAAGCCTGACCCCATGCACAATGTCTTCGTGGTCCTCATGCTTCTGGCCGCCACCGCCGTCCTCGGCGTGCTGGTGGTCGGCATCGTCGGGATGCTCAAGGGCGGCGAGTTCAACAAGAAATACGGCAACAAGCTCATGCAGGCCCGCGTGATCCTCCAGGGCCTCGCCCTCCTCCTCTTCGCGCTGGCCTATATGAGCCGTTAGGCGGTAGGATAAGCCATGAGATTCGTTGTTTTTCTTCTGGCCGTTTTGTTTGCATTTTTTTCCACGCCTGCATGGGCGGAGGAAGCGGATAAAAAACCGATCCCGATTCCGCAGGACATGTCCAAGGCCATAAAAGAAAGTCCTTTCGCTGCCCCGATAAACCACTGCAATCCCAACAAACCGCAGAATCTTGAGCAGGACTGCGCGGAAGACCCTTTGCATAAATGGCGCCGCCTTCAGGAAGAACGCATAAGTAGAGAAAACAACACAGACCCAAACGACCCTTGTAGCAAGTCACTCCGTAATCCCTTGAGCGATCTATATTGCTTTTACAAGCGTGAAGCTGACGAAATGAAAATTACTGAACAAATTGAAAGCTTAAAAAAGCAACCGGAGAAATACTCTCAAAAGAGAACAGAGTGCGGCTGTAAAGAAACAGTTCCTGATGAAACCGACCCTCTATGGAAATGGAGAGAGTCAAGTTGTATGAGAGGTTGCCTCAGAAAAGATTCAAAGTAAATTCAGCCATGACAAATCGCTCTGATCTTGTAAAATAACCCCAGCCCCTGCGGCCCCACTGTCTGGAGTCACTGAATGAAAATCCTCGTCCCCGTCAAGCGCGTCGTCGATTACAACGTCAAGATCCGCGTGAAAGCCGACCAGTCCGGCGTCGACGCCGCCAACGTGAAAATGTCTCTCAACCCGTTCGATGAAATCGCGATCGAGGAAGCCGCCCGCCTGAAGGAATCCGGCAAGGCCTCGGAAATTATCGTCGTGACGATCGGCCCCGAAAAGGCGCAGGAACAGATCCGCACCGCCATGGCCATCGGCGCGGACCGCGGAATTCTGGTCAAGACCGACTCCCCCATCGACCTCGGCGGAGTGGAGCCTCTGGCCGTCGCCAAAATCCTCAAAGCTCTCGTGGACAGGGAAAAGCCGGACCTGATCATCATGGGCAAACAATCCATCGACGATGATTCCAACCAGACGGGCCAGATGCTCTCTGCCCTGCTTGGCTGGCCGCAGGGCACCTTTGCCTCGAAGCTGGAAGTCGGCGCGGGATCGCTCAAAGTCACCCGCGAGATCGATGGCGGCCTGCAGACCCTCGAACTCAAAACACCGGCAGTAATAACCACCGACCTGCGCCTGAACACCCCGCGCTATGCGAAACTGCCCGACATCATGAAAGCCAAGAAAAAGCCGATGGAAACCATCGAACCCTCGGCTCTGGGTGTGGATATCTCTCCGCGCCTGACCGTGGTTAAAGTCACCGATCCCCCAATCCGCAAGAGCGGCGTCAAGGTCGCGTCCGTGGACGAACTCGTGGATAAACTCAAGAACGAAGCTAAAGTAATTTAATGGAATTAAAAGATATTAACCGGAATATGTACGATAGCTGGTTCGATCAAATCACCACAGCTATTTCTATAACATCAAGAGAGAAAGAAAAGCATTTTAACAAAGACGAAATATCGGAGCTTCTGAAAGCTACACCGACAAGGGCATGGACCGCTGGTGAATCCGTTTTTCTTGGAAATGGGCAAAAAGTTTTTAATTATAGTTCTTGGGGTCTCTCCACTGATTGGGAACGGACAACAATCGATCTCCAGATTGAAAAGCTTTTGAGTTTATGCACCAAAGATATGAACGCTTGGAGGGAAATAAGCCAGCTATATGATTGCGATATTGGGGTTGGGGCTAATATGTTTAGCCAGCACAAGGGCACAAACATTTCTCCTGCTATTTTGAAGGAGTTAGCCAATAGAGGACTTGGGCTTGACCTATCTGTTTATTATTATGAAGAAGAGGAAAAATAGATGGCCACACTTGTCATCGCCGAACACGACAACGCCACACTGAAACCCGCCACCCTGAACGCCGTGGGCGCCGCCGCGAAAATCGGCGGAGATATTCATATCCTTGTCGCCGGATCGAACGGCGCCCCCGCCGCGCAAGAAGCCGCGAAAATCTCCGGCGTCACGAAAATCCTCCTCGCCGACGCGCCCGAACTCGCGCACCAGCTAGCCGAAGACATCACCCCGCTCATCGTGGAGACGGCGAAGAACTATACGCATATCCTTGCCCCCGCCACGACCTTCGGGAAAAACCTCCTGCCCCGCGCCGCTGCGCTTCTGGATACGCAGCAAATCTCGGACATCATCGCCATTGAATCCCCCGACACGTTCCAACGGCCCGTTTACGCCGGTAACGCCATTGCCACTGTAAAATCGTCCGACCCAATAAAACTGATTACCGTCCGCGGCACCGCCTTCGACCCCGCCCCGGCGGAGGGCGGCAGCGCGGCCATAGAAAACATCGCGCGCAAAGGCGCCTCCGGCCTGTCATCCTTTGTAGGCGAAGAACTCTCGAAATCCGAGCGCCCCGAACTCACCGCCGCGAAAATCGTCGTTTCCGGCGGCCGGGGCGTCGGGTCGGCGGAAAACTTTGCGCTTATAGAAAAACTGGCTGACAAGATCGGCGCTGCCGTGGGCGCATCCCGCGCCGCGGTCGATTCCGGCTACGTCCCGAATGATTATCAGGTCGGCCAGACCGGAAAGGTGGTGGCCCCGGAACTCTACATCGCCATCGGCATCTCCGGCGCCATCCAGCATCTTGCGGGTATGAAGGATTCAAAAGTCATCGTGGCCATCAACAAGGACCCCGACGCACCAATCTTCACCGTCGCCGATTACGGGTTGGTGGCCGACCTGTTTCAGGCCGTGCCCGAACTCACGGAAAAACTCTGAAATTAAAGGAAATCAGTTCTTGCCTTCACCGGGCAGGCGAAAGACCGGACGGTTCCGGTCGCGCTCGAACACGGCCCCGTCGGTCACAGCCCCGTCAAGGATCGTCCCCTCAAGGATCGCGCCGGTAAAATCGGCATCACGCAGATCGCAATCGCTCAGATCAGCATAGGAGAGATCAGCTCCGCGAAAGACCGCGTTTTTCATCTGCGCACCTTTCAATTCGGCATAGCGCAACCGCGCCTTTGAAAAATCGCAGGGATGAAAACGGCTCATAGGCCCGCCCGTCCCGATCAGCAGGGACGAACAATTTGCGCTATTCATCTTGGCATGCGACAGGTTGGCTTCCTTGAACGAAGACCCTCGCAAATCGGCCCCTTCCATATCGCAGTTCCTGAAATCGGATTCATCAAGAACAGCGCTCTGCAACTCGACCTTGTAAAGATTCATCCCGAAGAATTTCGTTCTCACGGCGCGCACCGCTGTCATCTTCTCCAACTTCAGGGTTCCAAGCTGGCGCATGTCGACATCGCTGAGATCAAGCTGCTGCCCGGTCTCTCCAACCGTCCTTAACCACATCCGGTGCTTTTCAATCAGCTTGGGCAGCGGCTCCGCAAGCGCGGCAATCGAAGTGCCGATATTCTCATCCGTAATGGCATCGGAAAAATCGACTCCCTTGCCTTTAAGTTCCTTGAGCTCAACGCCAACGAGAATGGCAGACTTCATTACCGCCCCGGACAACTGCGCGCCTTTGATTTCCGCGTTCGTCAGGTTGGCCCCTTCAAGCTTAGCACCGCGAAGATCGGCGCGTGAAATATTCACCCCTGCCATCATGGCATCGGAAAAATCGGCATTCGAGGCCATCGACCCTGTAAGTTTTGCGCCGCTCAAATTCGCGCCGCGAAAATTCACGACTCGCCCGGTATCGAAATTCCCGTTTCGCGCAAGACCACCCACCCTCAGATCGGCGGATTCCAGATCGGCTCCTTCAAGATTGGCATTCTCGATCCGCGCCCCGCGCAAATCAGACCGCGTGAACACCGTCTTGAATAGATTTGAATTACTCAGATCGCAGGCATAAAGACTGGCTTCCTGAAAGCTGGTATGCGACAAATCCATCCGCTCCATGATGCAGCCCATGAAATTCGCCTGCCGCAAATTCTTGGACCGGAGCGAAAGTCCCGTAAGATCCGTATTGGTCAAATGAGCGCGGCGCCCGCCCAGCCGCCCTTCAAGAAAACGGTTGTGCAATTCGACCATCGCATCCAGCTGATCCTGGGAAATGGTCACCAAGCGGTTTTCTTCATACTGTCTCATGGGGCGAAAAAGAACCTGCCAAAGTCCGTGAATACCACCTAAAGTATATCATTCGAGACGTTAACAAATGCCTATAAATCCACGCTTTTCAGACTACCGCGTAGCCAGAAGAAGATTCAGAAAGCTTAGGATTTCCGGACTGGTCCAGCGGGCATCTCCCGTAGCCTGATACAGGATTTGCCCTCGGCTGTTAATGATATAGGTAACCGGTAAATCCTTGATCGGAAGTGACTTTTGAAGCTGCCCTTCATAATCGTGATATCCGGCGATATCGTCCACTCCCAGCTTTCGAATAAATGTGATGATTTCGTCAATATCCTTCTGGGCATTTACAGAAACAGCAACAACTCGGTATTTTCCATTTCCATAAACACGCTGCAGCCGTGAAAGCTCCGGCAGTTCCTTGACGCAGGGCGCGCACCACGTCGCCCAGACATTCAGGATAATAAAGTGCCCCTTGAATTTCTCCTTGATATCCACGGGCTGCGCATCCGGCCCGAGAACACGGAAAGAAGGAATATAGGTAGGCTTAGGATATTTCTTGAGCGAATGAAAAAAGGGATATTGAATTTGTATTTGTCGGGGACGGCAAGCGGTTTGATTATATCGCGCAA
>JAGRIJ010000069.1 GCA_020443295.1 Alphaproteobacteria bacterium
TATAGTGAAGAAACGCAGGATATAAAAAGAACACTCTTTAAAACAGCGGAAAATGCGGGACGATGGAAAAACCTAAGTTTTTAGCAGACCTTCTAGGCTCCTTACGGCAGCGTTTCGGCCTGTCTTCCGGGGATGACGCGCAAAAACCTGAAGAACCCGAATATGTAGAAGTTCTCCGCGAAGACCTGACCGCCTTCGTCACCGCCCAATCCTACGGCGGCGTGCAAAAGAAAATCGGCAAGGACCACATGGCCCGGCTCTGGGAAAATCAGGCCGCCGCCTTTTCGCAGGCCATCGACAAGCCGGGACAGCGGGGCGAATTCGCCAAGGGCTCCCAGATCGTCAACGCGATGCGCAACATCGCCCTTGAAATCAGAAATTCACAGGAATTCGTCCCCGTCATAAAAATCCCGCGCGAAGAAATTGAGAGATTGGCAGGCTCGCGGGAAGCCTTGGCGACGTTGCAGATGATGGACGAGTTGATCATGCGCGAAAACGCCGAAATCATCCCAACCAGAAAACGGGAACCTCCTCCCGATCACATGCACCTTGCGGAAATTCGCCTGACCCCTTACATACGCGACGATGAGGAAGCGTTCTATATTGTTCCGCGCGAAACCCTCGAGGATATTTTCGAGCCTGTCCTGATTGATATGAAAATCAACCCCACGGACACGCACGCTTTGTCCATGGGCGCGGAAAAACTCGGCGAGTCGCTTATAGAAGCCTACAAGCCAACAGCACACGAACCAAATCTTTATGATGAAAACTTCGCGGATAACAGGCATACCGGGGCCTACCTGCTCAAAATGAATTTCTGCGAACTGGCCGCGCGCATGCGCAAGGCCGGACCGGACGCGGAAAATATCTTTATCCCTCAGAGACTGATGTCCGCCATCGAGTTCAAACTGCATCACATGCGCGATGCTTTCACCCACTTGCAACGCAAGCAGGAGCGCTACCCCTCGGAGGAACAGGGAACGAGACTGGCTTATATGACGCAAGCCTACGCGGGGATCAGGCACCGCTTCGCTCAATATTTCGAACAACCGGGCAGCCACCCCGGAGACACTATGACATTTGGTGGAACTTAGGTTAGTATGAGGCCATGAGAGTCCCCGAAGGAATCAGAAAAGCCTTTGATAGAATCTTCGGCCCGCGCGAGCCCGAAGGCATGGCGCCCGGAACCGTATCCGTGGACCGCAAAGACCTGACCCTGTGCGTCATAGACGAATTCGACACCTCCAAGAAAACGAACGCCTTTATCGCCGACCGCTGGGCCGGCGTCGCGCAGTTGATGGAAGAAGCCTTTACGACAGGCCGCGAAATCAGCGAACGCGAAACCTATTACGTCGATGCGGTGAGAACGGTCGAACAGGCGATCCGGCAGGCCGGAACTTTCGATGCGCGGATAGATGTCTCCCGCTCGGCAATCGACACCCTCGTGAATGACGGTGATCTCGCCTACGCCGCGAAAAACATCATCCTCGCAAAGGTCGGGGGCTGGAATGACGAGGAAGAACCTGAAGAACATGGTCCTATCGAGCTGACACAAGCGGATATTGAGAACGATCTTATCCCCTTCCCCGGCTTGCCTGAACGGGATCAGGAACTGCTGACCCAGCAAAACGCGCTGGCCATGTTCGCTCTCAAATCCCGGAACGTGCTGGATAAGTACAGCTCCAACATCCTTCCCTACGGTCACATTGCCAGTTTTTAAACTTCAGCTTGAAAACCGCCGCCGTTCCGCTTACCAATAAGCAGGATTGCAAAAGGCGTTGAGGGAGAGATCGCATGAAATTTTTCGTGGACACGGCGGATATTAACGACATCAGGGATCTGGCCTCAACCGGCCTGCTGGACGGGGTAACGACAAACCCCTCGCTTGTGGCCAAATCGGGCAAGAAATTCATCCCCCTGATCGAGGAAATCTGCGAAATCGTCTCCGGCCCGGTCAGCGCCGAAGTCGCCGCAACCGACTACGAGACCATGCGCAAGGAAGCCGAAATCCTCCGCAAGATCGCGGATAATATCGCCGTCAAGGTCCCCCTCACCCCCGCCGGCCTCAAGGTCTGCAAGGAACTGACCGATACGGGAAGCATGGTCAACGTCACCCTGTGTTTTTCCGCCGCGCAGGCGATTCTGGCGGCAAAAGCAGGCGCAACCTTTATTTCCCCCTTCGTCGGACGGCTGGATGATATCGGCGCAACGGGCCTCGACCTGATTGCCGAGATTTGCACGATCTATAACAACTACCCCGATTTCCACACGCAGGTTCTGGTCGCCTCGGTCCGCAACCCGCTGCA
>JAGRIJ010000070.1 GCA_020443295.1 Alphaproteobacteria bacterium
TATCTGGAAAACGCGCCCAACGCCCTGCGCGACATCGCCTCTCAATCCGACCTGCTCGAATATCTCGGCTGCGCGATCAAGCGCGAAGGCCGCCTGATGGCCCTGAACGCCAGCACCGTCGATAATTTCACGGCCCCCTACGATCTGGTCCGCAAGATGCGCACCTCGATCCTCGTCCTCGGCCCGCTTCTCGCCCGTTTCGGACAGGCCAAGGTTTCCCTGCCCGGCGGCTGCGCCATCGGCACCCGCCCCGTCGACCTCCACCTGAAGGGGCTGGCGGAACTGGGAGCGGACATCCGCATCGAGGAAGGCTACATCAACGCCACAGCGCCGCAAGGCGGATTACAGGGCGCAACGATTCGTTTCCCGAAAATCTCCGTCGGCGCGACCGAAAACCTGATGATGGCCGCAACGCTGGCCAAAGGAACCACGATCCTGCAGAACGCCGCCCGCGAACCCGAAATCAACGATCTGGGCGAATGTCTGATTAAGATGGGCGCAAAAATCAGCGGCCTTGGCACCGACACGATCACCATCGAGGGCGTCCCTCACCTCTCCGGCGCGCGCCACGAAATCGTGCCCGACCGCATCGAGGCCGGAACCTATATTATTGCTGCGGCCATGACCGGCGGCACGCTCAAGCTGAAAAACGCGCGTCTGGATCACCTGACTGCTGCGCTCGGCCACCTCTCGCAGGCCGGGATCGAAGTGCAGCAAAATATGAATGGCGTCATCGTCCATCGCAACGGAAACAGGCTGAAGGGCGTGGATATCATGACCGAGCCCTACCCCGGCTTCCCCACCGACCTGCAGGCGCAATTCATGGCGATGCTGTGCACAGCCGAAGGCGCGGGCATGGTTACCGAAACCATCTTTGAAAACCGCTTCATGCACGTCCCCGAACTCGCCCGCATGGGCGCCGATATCACGGTGCAGGGCAACTCCGCCATCGTGCGCGGCGTGGAAAAGCTCAAAGGAGCCGAAGTCATGGCCACCGACCTGCGCGCATCCGTCGCCCTCGTTCTGGCCGGGCTGGTCGCCGAAGGCACCACCACCGTCAACCGCATCTACCACCTCGAACGCGGCTATGAAGATATTACGGGCAAACTCTCCGCCTGCGGCGCGGAAATCGAGCGCGTCGGCGGGGAATAACAACATGTCCAGAATCGAAAGGACCCGGCGGCCCTGTATGGCCCTCCTCCCTCCCCGAAGATCAGGACGGCGACGGCGCGGGAAAATCGGAATTCGATAAAGCCCTGGAGCGCCAGCAGCGCGGTCTTCCGGTCAACCCTCTGGCGTCCGCACCGCCTGCCGAACTCAAAGAGGGAGAAACGGATGACAACAACCCGGACAAACGGGTCCAGCCCGTTTCGGAATCCGTCGCGGGCGACAATCAGGACCACGGAAAAGACGACCCGAACGCCGATCTTGATTGGCGTATCCGCCAGCAACTGGATATCTGAAAGACCGCCTTTGAGGCTTTTTCCTGCGCAGCGCTGCTGAACCAGCTTACAAAAACTTATGCGCTCGCAGCCTGCTGGAAAGAAACAGCTTCGTCTGCAGGAGAAGGCCCGCTTAAAGCCGAAGCCGCATCTTTGGCATCCTTCTGATGATTCTTGAGCGCCTGCATGAATAACCGCTCATCCTTCGCGCTGGCAAACTTCAACTCCACAATCTTTGAATTCTTCTCCACATCATCGAAAAGGATGGAATGCGAACGGAAAGGACCCTGAAGCTTGCCGGGCGGTGTGCGGTTCAAAAAAGAGGTGAGAACCAGATACGCGCTGAAAACAATCCCCGCCACGCCCAGAATTTGCGCGATTGAGCTCTCGAAACCCCCGAACATCCCCTTCACGACCACAGGCGCAGCAAAAAACAGCACGATGCCCGCAACCCGCATAAGCATGCGAAACGTCCTGACCTCCTCGACATCGCGGATATGCGACACGGGAACGACATCACCGCCCAGCCGCACGCTCTGATCAGCTTGCACCGCAATCTCGATAGCCTGCCCGTCCAAAGCCTTCGCATGAAGAAGACCCGTCTCTCGCACAGCCTTAGGTGCGGGCGAAGTAACCCAATTCAGGACCGGAGCCAGAATAACATCGATTTTTTTGTTCTCGACCGGCTCAAGCTCATATTTCGAATCAAGACGTTTTGAATTGAGGTAAAGCAGGAAAAACGCCGCAAAAGTCATCCCCCAATCCATCAGATACCCCGAAAGAGGCGCCCCCTCTGGATATTGACTCTGCAGATGAAAGCTGGTCCCAAGAACATGAACGGCATACGTCCCGACAACCAGCCGCCAGTAATGACGAAAAATCTGATAGCTCCGCACCTTCCCCATTTTCATTTCCAGCCCGAAAGTCACACGGAAAATCAGGTAACAGGGAACCATAAGAGCAAAAACCAGCCCCACGCCGTTCATGGTGTTGTGACCGTCTCCGTTGATAACCCCGGTCCCGATCCCAAAAGCAAACAGGGTGGAAAGACCCGCGATGGGATAAACGCAAAAACTGACGATAAAAGCGCAAAAGGCTATGATAACAGCAACAGCGGCCAAGACGATACTGC
Organism: Alphaproteobacteria bacterium; assembly: GCA_020443295.1. Classification (GTDB taxonomy): domain Bacteria; phylum Pseudomonadota; class Alphaproteobacteria; order Micavibrionales; family Micavibrionaceae; genus JAGNKE01. The sequence goes on from JAGRIJ010000070.1 coordinate 2,575, forward strand.
CGCTGGAGCTCGCGACCCCGCTTTCAGTGCTCCAGCTGCCGCCGCCCTTGGCGCGCCGCTCGCGTTCCAGCACCCCTCGCTGGTACTCATAGGACAGCGTGTCATGCCCGGCCGTTTCACCCAGCAACCCGGCTTCGTAATTGTCTCTGGCCATAGGCCCGCTCCCGCCGCGAAAAACGGCAAACAAAAAAATAAAGAAAAAAGAAAGAACAGGCGAAGAATAGCAAACTCATAAACTTCGCGCTACGGACTCTGAAAAAGAAAAGAGCGGCGAATATTTATAAAAAGCCCATTAAGGCGGCTCGTCCGGACCGAAAATCCATTCCCGGAGTTTGTTCACGGCGTTCGCCCCCGCATCATCGAGCGTCCGCACGACCGGGGAACGCGCATCGACCACCTTGACCCGTGGCGGCTGGTCCATCGCGGCGGAAAACTGGTTGAGCGAAAATTTTTGCGCCTCGGTCAAATCCATGCGGTAAATCCGATCAGCTATGGCATGAAACTGCGCCCTCGCATACTCATGCGCTTCAAGCAGAGCCGTGCGCCCCTTCTCGCCGTGCACAACGCCGGGCTGACCGTACCCCATATACGACGTCGCATAGGCGATCTGCCAGTCCGCATCCTCAGGATGCGCCTCGGCCAGCAGGCGCATATGCTCGACCGCCTCCTCATAACGCCCCTGCTCGCGCAGGTTCAGCGACAAAAACGCATGCAAATCGAGACTCTCCGGGAACCGCTCGACCCCGCGCCGCAAATCCTGCTCGATCTTCGCCCTTATATCGGCACTGGAACGGAACATTTGTTCCAGCTCCACGTTAAAGACCGGGCGGGACGGATTGCGGTCCATTTCCTTGGCGTAAAAACGCGCATCGACCATCCCGTCGATGACCGCCTCGATCTCCGCGATATCGTCCGCCGAAAAACCCTTGGTATAACTGACCGCCAAAACCCGCCCCCGAAAATTATTTTTTCTTTCAAAACAGGATTATAAGCGCTTTCAGGCGCCATGACAAAAATTTTGGTTTTTCCCACTCCCGCCAAGCTGTTAGGGTTTGGAACCAGTAAAAAAACCATGAAAAAACGCCGCCTCATAAGTTGGACCCTGCTGATCCTCGCCCTTCTGGGCGCAGCATTTTTTTACGCGTATCGTGTGGCCGTCCCCGGCAAGGCGGACCTGAACGAAATCCGCGCCCGCATACTCCCCAAGCTCGAACCGGAACTCGAAGCCTTCGGCCTCGCGCTCGGCGGCGATCTCTATATCCGCATTTTCAAGGAGGAAAAAGAGCTGGAAATCTGGGGCGTAGAAATAGAATCCGGCACGTACCGGAAATTCAAAACCTATCCAGTTTGCAGCTATTCCGGCGGCCTCGGCCCGAAGGAACGCGAAGGCGATTTCCAGTCCCCCGAAGGTTTCTACGATGTCACGAAAAACCGCTTGAATCCGAACAGCAATTACCATCTGGCGCTCAACATCGGATACCCCAACGCCTACGACCGCAGTATGGGCCGAACCGGAAGCTTCATCATGGTCCACGGCGCATGTATCTCCATCGGCTGCTTCGCCATGGGCAATGAGGGAATAGAGGAAATCTACCTTCTGGCCGAAGCCTCCCTCAATAACGGGCAAGCCGCCATACCTGTCCACATCTTCCCCTTCCGCATGACGGACGAAAACATGAAGGCGCATAAAAACAGCCCGTGGCTGGCATTCTGGAAGAACCTCAAGGAGGGGTATGATCTGTTTGAAACAACCAACATTCCCCCGACAGTGCAAAATGAAGGGGGAACCTACGACTTTACAAGCCGTATTTAAACCGGAAAGTCCTTCTGTCTCATAAGGATAACAATAAATTTGTGGCCTTTTTCCGCCTGTGCTAAGGTTTTCCTATGGGTTGGCAGTCGGTGGTAGATCGGGCTAAAGGCACTGAGTACGAAGCGTCATCATCACAACTGGTTCAAAAACTAGAGACGCAGCTACAGGCCATAGAGAGCTTTCTTCAGGAATCGCGGCAAAGCGCTGCGACGGACCCGGCCTTGGCCGCCATGCGCGGCAAAATAGAGGAATCCTACAATCAGGCTCAGGCGACTCTGGCCTATCTGGGTCAGGACGACAATATGGACCGCCTGTCCGCCTTCCAGAATATGGGCGCGATCGCCTCCGTCTCTTACGGCCTCGATCTCGTGGTCGACCCTAACGATCGCGGGGGCATAACCGCAATCAAGGATTACGAGCGTGCGGTTGATGTTCCCAACGAAGACGGCGCGAAAGAGCTTACAGGCGATGAAGAGCGCGCGGCCTATATCGCCGAACGCAGAAGCAGGTTCGCGGCCCGCATCGATGAATTCACACACGAATCCGTGCTGAAATCTCAAATGTCCGAAGCATCGGCTGAGCACTGGAAAGCGCGGGCCGACGCAAATTACACCCCTGATTCAAACCGCTCCTTTCAGGCCATAGCCGCAGACGGCGTCGCCGGTGAACGTCTGGCCAGCCTGAACCGCAGCCCCGGCCATATCGTTAGTCTCAAACCTGCCGACCGCGATGCGCTGGCGATGTATAACGCGCTGGATTCCCTACGGCAAACCGTCCCCTACAGCCTCAGCACCATGAGCCCGGAACTGCGTGACGAGGTGGCGAACATCAACATGAACGTCATCGCCCGCGCCTATGCCGGGGAATACGGCGAAACCTTCAAACTCCGCCCCGGAACGGACAGAGATATTCACGCCGGAGCCGGAAACTTCGAGCCCGGTCGCATGGATTTCGATATAGGCCGGATGGCCGGAGTCACCAGCAACCCCCTTCAACCTTATTTCATGTATGATGTGCAGGGCGGTCTGAAAGACGAATATGCGATGCCTGGGCGCACGCAGGATTATTATGCCGAGTTCTTCAATGAGGGCCTTCCCCGCGATGATAACGCCTTGTCCGCAGCCTCCGGGGAAATGCTGCGCCGTGTTGAGAATAGTGGCGGGGAACGTATACCCTCAGAACAGATTTATGCTGCGATGGGATTGAATGAATCCGGTCCCGATTTCTCCGGCCCCTCTGCCTCCACCGACCGCCGGATTCACGAGGACATCGCAAGGATCGAAAGCAACGTCGCCCTGCTCGAGGAACTGGTCGCCGCCCCCACCGCAAAGGATTTCCAGCAGACGCTGACCGAACACAACACCTCCATAGATGCTGTGATGATGCGTCTGAAGGAAAACATCGGCAATAACCGCTACGGCGCAGACATAGCGGGCCAGACCTACCAGCGGCTCTATGACAACGCCAACTTCGACCAGCGCGTTGAGGCCCTTCTGGGCGTACCAATCCGACAATCACAGACCATGCGCTATAAATCCTCGCCTTTGCTGCAGGCTCTAAGCCGCAACTTCGAAACCTTCCACCCCACACCCGCCGGACAAACGGCGATTCCGGAAATGCGCGACGGAACCACACAGTTAGGCGAAGCGCTGGCAGCGCGGCATGGGGCGGTTCTTCTGGACAATCATGCGAAGATCGACTCCATCCAGTTTCTGCATGACAGCCTCCCGGAAATCGCCAGCCGGGGCAGCGCAAAAATTCTCATCGAAAACGCCGGAAATATGTCCGTCACCACCGGAGCCGGAGGACTTATTGTTTTTGGCCAGAAAGACCCGATCGAGCAATATTACGAAGACGGCAACGCGGAACACCTGCGGGGACTCAAATCCTCCTTCACCGACCAGTTGGAACGCATCGCCCAGACACGCGACCTGACCCCCGCCGAGCAGGCGCAGCTTACCGAGCTGCAGCAAAGAGACGCGCTCTTCGCGCAGACGATCGAGGAAGCCTACACCCAGTATGGCATCCGGTTTGAATTTTACGGCGGCGGCCTCGAAAATAGGATCGCCGACAATTTCGGCCTTGAAACCCGTGCCGTCACAACGAATTACGACTGGGACAACCAGTTCCGGCAAGCCGCGCAAGGCGTGGATAACCTGATTATTCTCGGCGGAGGCGCGCACTTCGTTGATAATACGCCGGGCATAAACAGCGGGCGGATGGTTCTGGACGAATCCCTCGGCTACCCGACTTTTGCGGCAGGCAATACCGAAGGCCTCTTCCATGGCGATTATAACGTCACGCCAAGCGCGACTGTGGATGGCCGCTGGACCTCCTCCACCGAACCTCCCGCTCCGGCGACAACGCACGACCCCCGGCCCGACCTCAAGGCCGAGCCTGTCATACCGAGATAAACAGAGCTCTTTCCAAAAGTTTCGTAATTTCTATTTCGGAAGCGTTATAGTGTTTCGATACAGGTCGGTATAAGGATACACTCCCTGATCTTTTAGCGCCGCTTCAACGATCAGACGCTTACCTTGACGGCACAATTGAAGCTCTTCGGCAGTAATACCCAGACATAACAGCACACCGCTTTTTTCTCCCAAGACTTCACAACGACCGAAATCCATAAAAAGAAGTGCGGTTATGCTCGAACCTTCAGGAACGGCAGCTTCAATAGACATCGTTTGTCCAGGCTCCAAAACAGCTTCAAGAGTGTAATAAGCCAGCCGCCCGATAAGATCCGGCCCCCAATCTTCCTCGGCCCGATGACAGATAGCAAGCTCATAATTCCCCAATCGATTTGGCTTTTGCTGGTCATTCCCGATTAGCTCGAAAGTGACAGAAACTATCCCTCGGATATGCTTCTTAAATTGGAAAATATCGGCGGCCCCTCCTAACTGATGCCCTACGAAGAAAGGAATAGATGAATGTAAAACCATATCACCGGATTCTCCATACAATGACTCCAGAGCCTTTAAGCGAGCATCATATAAATCCTCTGAGGTTTCGGTATTCACTCTTGCCATCCTAATACTGAGATACCTAGAAATGTACGATAAAAACAGAAACCAAACCTAAGGGAAAAGTCCAAATGGTGCCCGGGGGCGGAATCGAACCACCGACACGGGGATTTTCAGTCCCCTGCTCTACCCCTGAGCTACCCGGGCATGGGAAAAGCGGGATAAAACGCTAGAATACGGCTTATAAAAGAATGAGCCCGCACTGTCCAGCCCTACTTTAAAAACCCGGAAAAAACTGGAAAAACAAGCCTAGACCCGCACCGTAACCCCGGCCCCGCTACTATCAAGCGTGGCCTTGTCCGCCGCCTCGTCAGGGGCCCCTTCAAGAGCGTTCACAAGGCTGACATTCTGCGGATCGGGCCGGGCGCTTTGCGCGTAGACCAGCGGCATACTCACCCCGCCCACAAAAACGCCGCTTCCATCCTCCGCAACCACAGGCTCACCCGCCGTCAGGCCGCTCACATGGGTCGTAAAGGCCGTGCCGTCAAGACCGGCATGCTGCAGGCGTTGAATATTGGGAGCGCCTTGCTCAAGCGGCGCACCATCTTCGGCGCCGGAAACATTATAAGGTTCAGGCGGAGTCCACGTACCCGCATCCATCCGCGCAAAACGCTCCTCGTAATACGCCCGGACCTCATCCATGCTGATAACCGTGTCGTAAGCCGGAGGCTGGAAATCCTCGGCCTTGCGCTCGGCCGGAGGGATAGCGATCGCGCGCGCGGTGATAAGCTGATTGGAATTATTGAAAATAACCTCCTGCAGCTGCACGGCCCGCTGGAGATTCTCGAAGCTCGGATCGGCCCGGTAATCGGCAAGAGCCTGCTCTTTAAGAACGTCATATTTTTGGGCGACGAGTTCGTAATAACCGACCGGATCGGCGACCAGAAAAGCCGCGGCATCCGCATAACCCGGCCCGACTGAACTCCAGTCGACATCTTCAAGCGCCCGCGCCGCCGGAAACGCGGCCTGAGACTCGGCCCTCACAGTGCCAGTCTCGTTGGCCCTGCGATCCAGATACTCGGATTCTGCAAAATAGGCATCCTCGACCTCCTGCGCAATCAGACGTGTCGGTTCCCGCGCTTCGACCTCCTGCCCAAGCGCCCGCCGCCGGTAAGCATCCTCGAAATCATGGCAGTAATTGGTCTGAATCTGCGCAAAAAGAACATCGCGCTGGGTGAACCGCGATTGAGGATCGGCCTCGTAAGCCGCCACCGCTCTTTGCTGCATGGCCTGAAGCCCGCGGTCAAGAGCCTGAAAATAAGCGTCGGGATCTTCTTTCAGCAATTCATCAGGGGTCGTGGCACTCCCCGCGTAAGTTGTAAAATCAAAATGATCGCGAACCAGACTGGACATACGGCCCTGACTGGTCCCTTTCGCGGCTTCGAGATGAAGAACGGAAACTGTGGCGTCTGAATCTATGAGAGCGCTGGTCGCATGTTCATAATCATAAAAAATTGCCAGCGCCCGCAAATCCCTGAAAGCCTCGGCAACATCCGTATCCCCGCGCGCGACAGCCAATTGATAGGCGCTGCGATCCGCGCCCGTTTCGGCAATCAGGGTATCGAGTTCCCTGTTCGTCCGTACTTCCTGATTAAGATGCTCCCCTTCGTGGTTGCCAACGAAATGCATCCACTGCGCATCCGTTCCGGGCATACTCCGCACGATAGCGGCGCGCGTCTCGGGATCAGCCCGCCGGAAGAACGTGCTCACAAGCCCTTCCTTGGTTTCCCTCTCGCTGTTAGGCAAAACCACCAGACCGTATTCCGTGCCGTCAACATTAAGATGTGAAATAGCGCTGACATCAATAATCCTGAGCGCGCGGGCAACATTATCCATATTGACCGGATGGCTGCCGCCATCGGAAAAAACATCTTCCAGCGCGTCCATCGACCCCGGAACCTGCCGCTCCATCTGGTCCCTGAGCGAATATTCCTGACCGCGATTAAACGGAGGATGCAAAGAGAACCGCACGTCAAAATCACGGATATTCTCGGGATCGACAAATATAATCGGAACGCCGGAAGTCTCCATGACGCCCTGCTTGAAGGCTTCAATACGCTCGACGTGCGCGGCGCGCTCCTCCGCCGAGTTGTGTCGGCCTGTCGCGCCCGTCGGATTACCCGGCCCTGCCATTGGAACGATACCCTCTCATCACTCACATCCGGCGCACCAAGCGCCGCCCCAAACAGCCTTAGCCCGGATGCTTCCACACCCGGCTCAGCCTTATTACATAGTGAAAAGAGTTTAGCACGCGCAGATTAAGTGATGCAAAACTTAGAACGCTTGAGAGAGAAAAAGCTTATAGTTCAAACCCTTCCAGCCGCTCGGAAAGCGGCGGGGTGCGGCGTTTACGGGTCACCTCCATCAGCCCGAGGCTCGTCAGCCCGTGAATCTGCACCGTGCACGGGTCCCCGTCGAAGGATTTCTCCAGCATTTTGACCAGATCGTCCTGTTCCCGGCGGGTCTTCATCTTCAGGAAATCGATAATGATAATGCCCCCCAGATTGCGCAACCGGACCTGCCGTGCAATTTCCTCCGCCGCGTCCAGATTGACCGAAAGCCGCGAGCGCTTGTCGCTGCCCTTGTTCACGTCAATAGCGGTCAGCGCCGCCGTTTCCTGGATAATCAGGTTTCCCCCGCCGGGCAGGAGCGCATAATCATGGAACATCGCTTCGATCTGCCCCAGCACGTCCCGGTATTCAAACAGGGCAAGATCCTTGGCCGCATCCTTGAGTTCAATCGGCGTCACCCGCGGCACAAGGTCCGGCGCGAAGACGGAGCACCATTCCTCGACCTGCTTGTAATGATCCATGGTCACCACTTCGATCCGCTCGATCGGCCCCACGGCTTTATCGCTCAAAATCCTCTGGATGGAATCCGGCCCCAGCATAATCAGCGCTGGATCGGCTCCTTCGAAATATTTCTGCAGTTCCGTCCAGATGCTTTTAAGAATCTTGGCTTCCCGCACGATGATATCCGTCTGGATATCCGCCCCCGAGGAACGCAGGATAAACCCGTTCATCCCGTCATCCAGCGCATCCAGCATGGTTTGCAGGGCCTTGCGCAATTCGGGCTTGCGGATGCGCTGGGAAATCTGGTTCACCTCCATCATCGGGCAAAAAATCAGGTGCCGCCCCGGGATAGAGATATCCATACTCATCCGCGCCGATTTTTGCTCCGGCGCAAGCTCGAAATCCAGCGTCCGGGGCAGATAGGCGCTCTTGGCCTGAACCGCGACCATATCGCCGGGCTGAAACACCTTGCCGATCGGCTGATCTCCGCCCTTGATAATCTTGCCGTCCTTGGACCGCACCCGGATATCGCGGTTATAGAGAATCCCGTCATAATTTTCATCCAGCGCCACAAAAACCGCATCCAGCGCCGTATCGACACGTTTAACCTTCGCCCAGTAGATCGACCCCCAGCGCACGGCCTCGTGAGTCGGGTCAACCTCCACCCCTTCCAGCCGCCCGTTCACGAGGGCAGCGGACCAGATTCGGCCTTGAAATTCTTCGATCAGTATATCCACGCAGGAATCTTCCGGGTTGAATGTTAGCGAACAGAGAGTACTAAAAAGACATTAACATTATGTTATCTGAAGAAACCGTTCCCGGCCAGAAGCTGATGCGTATCATAAAGGGACAATCCGACGACATTCGAATAGGACCCTTGCAGAAAACTGATAAAAACGGCGGCCAGCCCCTGAATCGCGTACCCGCCCGCCTTGCCCTTCCACTCCCCGCTTTTCAGATAGGTTTCGCTCTCTTCCATGCTGAGGATCTTGAACTTGACGACAGTATCGCATAACCGCGTCCGGCAGACACCCTCAGGGGTAATCAGGCAAATCCCGCCATAGACATGATGCCGCCGCCCCGAAAGCAGAGAAAGACAGGCCCGCGCCTCCTCTTCCGTTTCCGCCTTGGGTAAAATACGCCGCCCGCAGGCCACCACCGTATCCGCAGCCAGAATAAAGGCCCCCCCGGCCTTTTCAGGGCTGCATTGCACCGCTTCGGCCTTGGCCAGCGCCAGCCGTTGCGCCAGATCGCGCGGCAATTCGCCCTTCAACGGGGTTTCATCAATCTCTGCAGGCAAAACCTGATCCGGAACCAGCCCGGCCTGCGCCAGCAAGTCCAGCCGGCGGGGCGAAGCGGAAGCAAGGATCAGCTTATTTTTCACGGAAAATGATACGGCCCTTGGTCAGGTCATAAGGAGTCATTTCAACAACCACGACATCCCCTTGAAGAACGCGGATACGGTTCTTGCGCATTTTCCCGGCCGTATGAGCAAGAATCACGTGGTCGTTCTCAAGCTTCACCCGGAACATCGCGTTCGGCAGGATTTCTGTAACGACGCCTTTAAATTCAATAAGGTCTTCTTTGGCCATAAAGTCTTCTAACTACTCTAATTTCTTTAAGGTGGTAACGTTTTACACTCTTGCAGAGGCAAAAAGCAACGGCAATTTAGGCCAAACCCCCTCGGATTGCACAGAAAAAGAGCGTCTTAGCGCCAGATGATGGCCTTTCCGCTGTGAAGCACACAAATAAGACTGAATAATCGCCGGGCCGTATTCATGTCCATCTGGATTTTATCCTTCAGCCGTTCCATCAGAAGCTCGGCCCCCTCATTGTGAAGTCCGCGCCGCCCCATATCGATAGCCTCGATCCGCGAAGGCTTGCCTTCCCGCACCGCCTCGTCATAGCTCTGAACAATAAGGAAATAATCCTTGATCAGGCGTTGATAGGGCTTAAGCGAAAGAACCAGCATCGGAAGGTCATGACCCGCGTCATTTGCGACCCGGAAAACCAGCCGGTTATCCTCTACGGACAATTCAACTTGATACGGCCCGTCCTGATCGTTCACGGGTTGAAAAAAACTGTCGTTTTTCAGATCACGGAGAGCCGTTTCATGATCGCGCTGCACAAGCGTTTTGGATTCAGAGCCTTCCATCCCCCTGAGCGCGAATGTCCGTATTCTGCTTTTAGGGGCTGATTTCATTATAAAGAGTCCTGTTCCTATGATTGTGGATAAACAGCCTGCCGAAACGCCTCGATCCAGCGCCCCGTTTCCTCCGGCCGGGTTTTAAAGGCGCTGCGGTTCACAATAAGTCGGGACGAAACGTCCAGTATCTTTTCTACCTCGACCAGGTTATTGGCCTTCAAGGTCGACCCCGTAGAGACCAGATCGACGATCCGGCGCACAAGACCCAGAGCCGGTGCAATCTCCATCGCGCCGTTCAGCTTGATACATTCCGCCTGCACACCCCTCTTGGCAAAGTGCCGCGCGGTCAGCGACGGGTACTTCGTCGCCACCCGGATATGGCTCCACTTGGAGGGATCCTCGGCCTTAAGGTCCGCCTCGGGCATAGCCACGGACAAACGGCACGTTCCAATCCCAAGATCCAGCGGCGAATAAAGCTCCGTGTAATTGAACTCTTCGACGGCATCGCTGCCCACAACACCGAGCTGCGCACCGCCATAAGCCACGAAGGTCGCGACATCAAACGCCCGCACGCGGATAATGTCCAGTTCCGGGTGATTGGTGGTAAAACGCAGCTTGCGGCTGTCCTCATCCATGAATTCCGCCTCGGGCAGGATATCGCAGGCAGTCAGCAAAGGCGCGACCTCCCGAAGGATACGCCCCTTCGGAACAGCAAAAATCAGCTTTTGTTCGGGCTTGGTTGTCATGGCTATGGATTAACGCTAATATTTTGGAACAGCAAGATATTTCATGAATTTAACAAGTGAATTTCAAAGATTTTTCTTATGCCCCGCTCCTGCTTCTTGGTCATTCTGCTCTTTTTATGCGGTTGCGACAACACCTCCCAAAGCAGCCTCTCCAACCGCTGCAAGAGCCTCTACGTCACTTTAGAGAATGAACTATACGCTGCCGAAGACGCCTTCAAGTCCGGCCAGTCGGCAAAAGACGTCATCAATCTCTACGACATCAAGATCTTCGGGCACGAAAAAGAAGCAAAGCAATTGCGCGATGATCTGGCCACGGGCGGCGAACGCTACCGCTGGAAATGGCCCCGGCGGATACGCAGCGAAGAAATATCCGATTTTCAGGTCGCCGCCGCCTATTCCGGCGAATTGGAACCGCTCAAGCCCCTCGGCACAAAATACAGGGACGCCTTCGATGACCTCTCATGGTTCTGTAACCGTGCAATCAGCGCAGAAATGCCGCCCCTTGGCCCCAGCCAGGGCCTGAATGAACGTTTTATGGATAGAATGATGATCAGCCAGCAACTCAAAATTCTCAGAGCGGTCAGAACAAAGGAAGAAGGCGAAGCCTACACCGATTTCCTCATCCGCTCCGGCGCCCTGCGCCAGCAACCCTAACTCCCCATATACGCCACATGATACAGCGACGCGCACGCCGCCTGGTAAACCCCGATCCCCTTCTCATGCAGGGCCGAGACAATATTCTCGATGATCGTCTCGATCTCTTTATTCCGCGCCTCCTGCGGCGCATGAGGCGTAATCAGCAACTCTCCCTCCGGCGTGGCCAGAATGAAATCAGGCCGCGTCTGGATCACATGGCACGCCCCCTCTCTCGCCTTGTCCCGCAGGAACCCCAACGGATCGGCTATGCTTTTATTCGTCTGCACGAACTGCACGAGCCCTTTGTGCCGGGCTTTCATCCCGCCCATCGTTTTAAATTCCATAATCGGAATATCCGGCGCCCCCTCATCGTTTTCCAGCGCAACCCATCCCGCCTGCGCCACGCTGGCATGGGGAATACCAATATCCGCAACCACCACATGGCCGCAATGCGCCAAACCGGGATAAAGAACATGCCCCGGCTTCTTACGGCAAAACGTCACGCTCAGCTTGACAAAAGGCGTATGAACAGCCGCCTCCCCCGTCGTTCCGTTCACTCCGCTGGGGATATCCACCGCGATCACCAACGGCTTGATCTTTTCAATCGCCTGAAAGACCTCCAGTACGGGCGAACGGAACTCACCCCTGAACCCCGTCCCGAACACCGCATCCACGACCAGCAAATCAGGCGTTATTTCAACATCCTCGAACCGCAACACCGCGCGGTCCCATAATTCTGCCGCCGTCTTCGCATCGCCTCTGAGTTTGTCCACCGGAACGCTGCACGCCACGCTGACATCCCACCCTTGCGCCTTCAAAAGAGCCGCGATCACGAACCCGTCCCCGCCGTTATTCCCCGGCCCGCACAGAACAAGCGTTTTGCAGGGCTGCACACGCTCGACGATAAGATCGGCTACCGCCTGCCCCGCATTCTGCATCAGCGTAAATCCGGGAACACCGGACTCAATTGTAATCCGGTCCGCTTCAGCCATCTGCGCATTGGACAGCAACTCGCGGGGACGGTTATAAAAATCGTTCTGAAAATCAATCAAAAGGGCATCGCGAAGCAGGAGCCTGAAATCGTCCGGAAGATCGCCGGAAAACTTCAAAAATCTTTCCTTTAGAGCTTCATACTCAAACGCCGAATGTTCAAAAACCCCGTAAAGGACCAGCAGGTTACTGATGACATATTCCCGGACATGATGAGGCCGGAGCGTGGTTGAGCATAATTCAACGACTTCTCCCGGATACCAGTTCTGGCTTCGGTCGCCCCTGCAATTCTGCTCGAAAAGGACCTGCTTCAGCGCATCATAATGCTGGTCGGCCTTCCAGTCGTGATCCGCCTGAGAAATATACCCCAGCTCGGCAACCGTGATGGATTGCAGGAAACTGACGATCTCTTGCGGAATATAGGGTCGGCTCATAAAGGCGTTTTACAGGAAAAACGCCGCTGGAAAAAGACAACCGGATGAATAAAGCTTAACCCGGTCCCGGCTCGTCCTTGGATGGATCGCCAAGAATGGGAGCCGCCTCGCTCAACCGTCTCTGGCTTTCCCGCTCATCCCAGGTTTTCTTCGGCCAGATTTCGATACGGTCGTAAACTCCGACAATCACGAGTTCCCGGTTTTCCTTGTCCGTCAGGCCCAGTTGAGAAATATGTTCCGGAGACAAAATCGTGCGTCCCTGAGCATCGAAGGAAAAA
>JAGRIJ010000071.1 GCA_020443295.1 Alphaproteobacteria bacterium
CTGCCTGAACTTTTTCCACAGGCCCGCCCCGACATTGTCATCCATACCGCCGGCCCCTTTCAGCAACAGGATTACGATATTGCCCGCGCCTGCATCGAAAACTCCTGCCACTACATCGACCTCGCCGACGGGCGCGACTTCGTCTCCGGCATCCGCGCCCTCGACTCGCAAGCAAAAGAAAAGAATACAATGGTATGCAGCGGCGCCAGCTCCGTGCCCGCCCTCTCCGCAGCCGTGATTGAGGAATACAAGCCCGCCTTCAAAACCCTGCACATCATCGAATACGGCATCAGCACCGCCCAGAAAACCGGGCTGGGCCTTGCCACAGCACAAGCCGTGATGAATTACGCCGGGCAACCCTTCAAAACCCTGATCGACGGAGAAATGAAAATCGTCTATGGCTGGCAAAATCTGAACTATCACCGTTTCGCGGAAATCGGTCCGCGCGCCTTCGGCAATTGTGATGTGCCCGACCTCCAGCTTTTCCCGGAAATCTACCCGGACCTGCGGACCCTGCGTTTTTACGCGGGAACCGAACTCTCTGTCCTGCATCTGGGCCTTTGGGCTTTAAGCTGGCCCGTCCGCTGGCGCTGGATCAAAACGCTGGCCCCGTGGACCGGCCCCCTCCTGAAATCGGCAAGAAAATTCGATCGCTTCGGCTCCGGCTCCAGCGGCTTCTACATGATTTTGCAGGGAACCGATCGGGAAAACCGGCCACAGAACCTGCTGTTCGAACTGACCGCAAAACAAGGCCACGGCCTGAACATACCCGCCACCCCTGCGATCCTTTTGGCCAAAAAACTGGCCGCAGACCGGATACCTTATAAAGGAGCAAAAGCTTGCACAGGTTTATTGACATTAAAAGAAATCATGGAAGCTTTAACCCCTTATGACATCAGCATCAAAACAACTACGCTGAGACCTTAGAAAACCGTCAAATTTTTCATAAGAACAATTCATCCTAAATAACTGATAAAATTGTAAGAAATTCGAACAAAAAGGGGGTGCGCATATCTATTGCCCGCGTTATAATAAACATGGTTTTCTTTTGCGTACCGCTATAGTTATCAGGTCAGTCTCATGGAATATCTTAGCACGAAGCCCAAGGGCATTCTGTCTGCGTCTCTCCGAATTGTGGCTGTAGCCGTGTGCATGGGGTGCTTCGCCCCTGCCGCGAACGCCGCCGACCCGGCAAAGCCGGAGATAGACCTTCCGCAAGTCGTCACCGAAGCCGCGGCCCCGAACCTCCCGCTGCTGAAGGAAACGACTCACCCCACGATACGCCTCAGCCCGGATGACACGAAACTTATCCGCCTCGATCAGGATGCTTCTCTGGTCGTAGTCGGCAACCCGGAACATGCCAATGTGATCGCGGATTCAACGCGCACTCTGGTCATTGTCCCCCGGAATCCCGGCGCGACATACTTTACGGTCATGGGAACGGATGGAAAGATTATTATGCGCCGCCTTCTTATAATCGCAGGCCCCGAAGAGCATTATATCCGGGTCAAGAACACCTGCAAAGGAACGGCCAACAACAATTCCTGTAAAGAAAACAATATTTATTATTGTCCAGACACTTGTCATGAAATACTCTTGAATACGGAGTCTGCGACCGCTGTGTCAGAGCAGGCTGTCCCTGCGACAAGCAATCAGACCGCTCAGGCACAACAGCAAAACTTGGGAGGCTTTTTCACAAACGATGACCCTGAAGAGGACGAAGAAGTGGAAGACGCCACCAAAAAGCTTCAGGACTCTATAGACAAAACGTCTGACCAGTTGGACAAGACGCTTCCTTAGGAACAACGAAGACTGTAAACGAATACGCTTACCGGAATTTGGGCAAAAAATGAAAACTTTCTCGAACTACCTCGTATTAGCCGCTGCGCTCGTGCAACTTACGGCCTGCCAGACGACAGGCTCGGACCAGCAGGCAGCGGATATGGCCAAACAGCAGCAAAGCGCGAAAATAGACGCGGCGATCGACAAGGCCTTGGCCGAAGGCGGAGAAGCCAACCTCAGCGGTGCCCTGCTCGCCCTTGAACGCCAGTACAAACGCGACAGCTCCAATCCGGACACGGCTTACAGATACGCCAAAGCCCTGCGGCAGGCGGACTTCGCCAACCGCGCTTCCGTGGTCCTGACCCCCTTCGCTAAACAGCCTGAAGCGCCTTCCGGCATCCTCTCTGAAATGTCATCCATCGAACTCTCCCTTGGGCATTTCAAGAGTGCTGAAAACTACGCCCAGCAGGCGGTTATGAAAAACCCCGAGGATTACATCGCATACCAGAATCTCGGCATAGCGCTGGAATCGCAGGAAAACCACCCGGCCGCGGAACGCGCCTTCCGCAAGGGTCTGGAAACCTGGAAAGGCGACCCGACGCCGATTATGAACAACCTCGCCCTCAATCTGGCGACACAGGGCTATATTGACGAAGCGATCCAGATTCTGGAAAAAGCCAAGGCCCTCTCGCCCGACCGGATCGAAATCGAGCGCAACCTGCGCATTGTCCGCGCTCTGGGTGAAACCTCCTGATAAGGCAGGTAACGGAAATATAATTTTTAAGGGGCCGTTAAGGCCCCTTTTCTATCGGCCCGCCTATGACAATAATCAAAGCGCAAAAGAGCGGGTATGCTAGTGTCCTCAAGACAAGGAGAAAAAAACCATGCCTAAAGACTACAAACAGATCACCAAAGATATCTCTCAATACGCGGGCGAACTGAAAAAAATGGCTCCTGATGCGATGCAGGGCTTCTACACGCTCTCCCGGAACGCCACCGCCGACGGCGCTCTGAGCGAAAAGACAAAGGAATTTATCGCCCTTGCCATCGGCGTGACCAAGCAATGCGACGGCTGCATCGGCTTTCACGTCAAAGCGCTCCGCAAGCTCGGCGCAACCAAGGAAGAAATGGCTGAAGTTATGGCAATGTGCGTCTATATGGGCGGAGGCCCGGCGCTCATGTATGCGGCGGACGCTCTGCGCGCTTTCGACCAGTTTGAGGAAGAATAAGCCTAGCTTCCAACGCCTGCGGCTGCGGCTTTGATGCCCGCGGGGCCGAGAATAATGATAAACAGCGCCGGAAGGAAGAACAGGATCATCGGCACAGTCAGCTTCGGCGGCAATGCGGCGGCCTTGCGTTCGGCTTCAGCCATCCGCATGTCGCGCAGTTCTTCGGACATCACCCGCATCGCCTGGGAAATGGATGTCCCGTATTGCTCGGCCTGAATAAGGGCCGTCGCAAACGACTTGCCTGCGCCACTCCCCACACGCCGTGCGAAATCCTGCAAAGCCTGACGGCGGTCGTTCAGCATCGCCATCTCCGCGCTCAGAATACCCAGCTCCTCCCCCAGAATGGGCGAATGCTCGGCCACTTCGGTGGCGACCCGTTCAATGGTTTGTTCCAGACCGATCCCGCCCTGCACACAGATCAACATCATATCCAGCGAGTCCGGAAAGCTGAGATTGAGTTCCTGCTGGCGCTTCTGAATCATGTTCTGAACCAGAATATCCGGCAGCTTAAAGCCCACCAGCGCCGCTGAAATCAGGATAATACTGGACATCCCGTCCGACAGTTTCTTTTCTTCGGGAATTTTCATCAGGAACATCATCCCCAACCCGACGAAAACAACCGGCAGAACCACCCGCGCAATCATGAAACGCAGCGGCGCCTTGGGATTGCGGATCCCCGCCTGAAGCATTTTATCGCGGATTTTCTCCCCCATCTTACCGGCCAGTTGCTGGACCCGGAAGAAACTGGACATAGAGTCCTTCGCCGATATGGATTCCTGTTGCTTGTTGCGGGCGGCTTCGCGGGTCTGCTGATAAAGATCCTTCCGGCGCTTTTCGATAATCGCCATGGATTTTTCTTTCTTGTCGGCCTTCTGAAGGAACGGAAAGGCAAAGCCGATAACCGAAGCCGCCGCCAGCAGGGACGCCCCGACGGTAATGATCGTCTCATTGTCTAAGTCAAATGCCATAGCGAGAACTCCTTAGCTGCGCAAATCAAACCCTGAAATTAATCATGGCCTTCATCACGAATATGCCAATGCTCATCCAGACGAGCGCGCCGGCAACAAGCATCTTGCCGGTCGGCGTCGTAAAGAGAATCATGAGATAATCGGGATTAAGAAAATAAAGACCTGTAGCCACCAGAACCGGCAAAGCGCCAATAATGGAAGCGGATGCAATCGCCTCGGATGAAAGCGCCATAATCTTGCGTTTCAGCCGGAAGCGCGCCCGGATCACGTTGGCAAGGTTCGTCAGAACCTCCGAAAGGCTGGACCCCGTCTGCGCCTGGATGGCCAGCCCCGTGGCAAACATTTGCATTTCGGTCAACGGCATCCGCTTCGTAGCATCCAGAGCCGCTTCATGCAGCGGAATGCCGATTTTTTGCTTGTCATAGACGCGGGACATCTCTTCGCCCACCGGCCCTTCGAACTCGCGGGAAATCATCGAAACCGCCTCGGAAACCGGCATACCGGCTTTCAGAAGGCGGACAATCGCCTCCAGCGCATCGGCAAATTCCTCTAAAAACTTTTTCTGGCGGCGCTTAATCAGGAACCGCAGAACAAAGCGCGGCACGCCCAGCGTGCCGATAATAGGCATCAGCCCGACAACATACTCGGACATGCCGAAAAAATAAGCCCCGCCCGTACAGGCGATCCCGCACAAGACAGAAAAAATCCAGAACTGCTTGGGCGTAGCTTCAAGCCCCGCCTGCCCCAGCTTCAGAGCGATCGAAACCTTTTTCTTGCCCTTGTTTTCTTCTTCCTTGGTTTCCTTCAGCTTCCGGGCGATCTCCGCGCGGCGCCTGTTCTGGACATCCCTCTCATTATAGCCGCCATCGGAAATCGAACTCCCGCGGATGACCGCCAGCTTGCCTTCGCGCTTCTTCGACTCCTTGTTCATCACGACGGCAGCGACAACCCCGAAGATCAGGAAAACAAGACAGCAAAGTATGACGATCTGAATGAGTTCCATGACGATCTTTAGCCGTAGGCCTCCTCCATCGCATCCATGACAAGCTGGTCCACACCGAACTGACGGGCGTTATCATAGAATTTCGGACGCAGGCCGGACGATTTTTGCCGTGTAATCAGCTTGCCGTTATCGTCTTCGCCGAGAATTTCCAGGGAAAAAAGATCCTGCATCGTCACGACATCGCCTTCCATCCCGGTCACTTCCGTAACGTGCGTGGTTTTCCGCGATCCGTCGCGCAAACGCTGCACCTGGATGATGACGTTAACGGCCGAGGCGATCTGCTCGCGCACCGCTTTCTGCGGCAGGTTCAGCCCGCCCATCGCGATCATGTTTTCCATCCGCGAAATCGCCTCGCGCGGGTTGTTGGCGTGCACCGTTCCCATCGATCCGTCGTGACCGGTATTCATCGCCTGCAGAAGGTCGAACGCTTCCGGTCCGCGCACCTCCCCGACGATAATCCGCTCCGGACGCATCCGCAGACAGTTCCGCACAAGATCCCTCATGGTAATTTCCCCGACCCCTTCAAGGTTCGGCGGACGGGTCTCAAGACGCACCACGTGCGGCTGTTGCAATTGCAGTTCGCAGGCGTCCTCGCACGTAATCACGCGCTCTCCCGCCTCGATATAGCGGGTCAGACAGTTCAGCATGGTGGTTTTCCCCGAACCCGTACCGCCGGACACCAGCACATTCACGCGGCAGCGCCCGATCGCCATAATCAGCTTCGCGCAGGAAGGCGTCATGGAGCCATACTCCAGCAGCTTCTCAAGCGTCAGCTTATCCTTCTTGAATTTCCGGATCGTCATGGCCGCGCCGTCAACGGCAAGCGGCGGAATGATGACGTTCACCCGCGACCCGTCTGGCAGACGCGCGTCGCAGATCGGAGACGCTTCGTCAACCCGGCGGCCGATAGCGCCCACGATCCTCTGGCAGATCGTAATCAGGTGCTGGCTGTCGCGGAACTTGACGTTCGTCTTTTCGATTTTCCCCCCAACCTCGATGTACGTGACATCAGGCCCGTTAATCATGATATCGGCGATATCGTCGCGCTCCAGAAGCTCTTCGAGCGGACCGAAACCGAGCATATCGTCGGCGCATTCCTTGGCAATGCCCTGCAGCTCCGCAGGCGTCAGGTCAAGATTGCGGAACCGCGCAATCTCTTCAACAGCCGAATAAACTTCCTCGCGCGCGGCCTTCGCGTCCATCCGCGCCAGCGCCTTAAGATCGATCCCGTCCCGCAGATCAAGCCAGATACGGTTCCGGCAGCGTTGCAAACGCAAAACGGTAATAGAATCCCCGTGGCTGCGGTGCTCCTCCTCAGGAACGACCTCATCCAGAAGATTATCGTCCTGCATGGTCTTACGTTGTTTGGCCGGTGCTTTTTCAGCCGGAGCTTCATTTCCGTCTACAGGAGCAGATTCCTCACTTGTAACGGACATCGCCTCAGGCGGAATAGCGCGGGGATCAAGCCCTTTGGCCTCGTTCTCCTGCCCCAGACTGGAAAGAACCTCGCCGATATTTTCGGCAGGAGCGGCGGACTTCGAAGGCTTGGCAGGGGTTTCGTGTTCTTTTTTGTCGAGCAGATCAAAAGAAGGCGCTGGCGTCTCGACCTTCGGCGGCACGCGCTCTTGGGCCGGAGCCTTGGCACCTGCGGATGATTTCGCCGGAGAAGGCTTTTGACCTCCTGTCGTTTGTTTCTTTCCAAACATTTTATATCCCGTATGAATCAGCCGGATTTTCGGCCTTTTCCACTATTTTCACTTCTTTTTGGTTAAAAAACTCCCCAACAAACCCGATTTTTTCTCACTTTTTTCATCCGGATACCCGTCCGAAGCCACGGTTATGGTCTTTTTCAGCACGGGAAGTAACGAATGCTTAAGGATTTCCAGCCCTTCCTTGTCGGAAAGGATCTGCCGGGCATTGCTTTCATGCCCTAGGAACAGCGCCGGCAGGTAAGGCACGCTGGTCGCAGGAGCGACCTCCAGTGCTTTCTGGATTTCATGAGGCGTAACCTCGTAGCTCTTGGCCATCCCGGTCTTATTGATGATAAGAGACACATCGTTCTTGTCTCCCCCGCGCAGATCGGCCACTTCCTTGATCAGGCTGCGGGCAAAACGTAACGCGGTGAGGGTCGGCGTCGCAACCAGAACGATCTGGTTCGCGCGGGAAATCAGCAATTTTTTCAAAACCGGTTCCGCACCGGACAAATCGGCCAGAACCACGGGCGATTTAACCATCAGGAAATCGAGAAAACGCTCGTACTGGTCGGGACTGATCGTCGGGTCCAGCAAGGCATCACCGCCTCCCGCCATGATCGAAAGCCTTTCTCCCTGCTCGACGAAAAGACGTTTGAGACCGTTCTCATCGCCTTTATCCACCATGCGGGAAATTTCGCGCAGCGTGCCCGCAGGATCGAACCCCATACCGACACTTAAGGAAGACCAGCCGCCCGATGCATCGATCAAAGCGGTTTTCTGCCCCCACAATTCGCTGACACCCAGCGCCATCGCCTGAATGATGCTCGACGTTCCCACCCCGCCCTTCGCGCCCAGAAAAGCGATCAGGCGGCTCCCGCTGACACCCAGACGATTCACCAGCGTTTTGGCGATAACATCGCAAAGAACTTCTTTTTGGACCGGGCGGACCAGATAATCGCTCACGCCCATATCGATCAGATTACGGTAAAGATAGACATCGTTAACAGGTCCGATAATAACGGCTGCCGTCCCTTCGGAACAATAGCCGGACAACGCGTCAAGCCGCTCCAGAAACGCGTCGTTAATATCATCGGTCTGAATAATCAGGAGATCCGGCGCCTCGCGCTCGGCATAAGTCTGGATAGACGTCTCGACATCGCCTTCGAGCACATCAAGAGACACCCGCGCAAAGCGCCAGTCATGACGAATCTCCCCGGCGTTCTTCAGCGTTTCTGCGTCTCTCGAAAAAACGGCGACCTCTGCGGAGGGAAGAAGAATGTCTGTGGCTTGGTTATCTGCCTCACTCATTCATTTTATACCTGTGCCTTGCCCGGGAAAAAGGGCGGATCTGCTCAACAAAACTAGGAACTCAGAGGGGTTTTCCCAGACGACACTTTACCATCGCGGACCTTAAGAATGTCCTAATGCAAGGAAGGAGAATCAGGTTAAAAAAATCTTACTTGCCCGACGCGTTTTCACCGTCAAGAGGCTTGTTTTCAGCACCGGAACGGACGATTTCAACGATATTGGCACTGCTGCGTCCATCGGTGGTGGCATCGACATTATCCTGCCCTTCAAGATTCTTGGGCTGGGAAATCTGCTGGGCCGTCAGTGTCTGGATCGTACAGCCCAGACGGTATTTGGGATCAGGCTCAACCGCCAGATCTCCAGTTCCCGGCATGGTATTGCATCCTGCGGGCGCGTGCGCGGAATAGGAATCGTAGGAAACAAGCACATGCGAGTCATCGCCCTGTCCGTGGACAGGCAGGATATCCATATCGACAGTCTGTATGCCTTGGGCACGCAAAGCCTTGACCAGGGACGTACCCTTATCAGTGGCCATGCGGGCGGTATTACGGTAATTCTGCGGATCGTAGGTCACCGTCAGTTTAAGCGGTCCCCCGGAATGACGGGAATAGTCATGCGCAACGCCGCTGACAAAGGCGTTATCCGCTTCCGACGCCGGAACATCGGCAAAGTAAGGGGCCTCGCGGACCTGAATCTTCTCGGTATTGAGATTGCCCGGCGCATACATTTCTCCGCAACCGGTCAACATCGCCGGACAAGCCAGAAGAGCAACCCCGGTCAAAAAAACCCTGGCCCTGAGTGGAAAAAACTGCGTCATAGGCGATAACTCCTGCTCCCCGTTCTCTTAATCCAGCATGTAACCGTAAGCGCCCGAAGCGGTGAACACGGATTCATCTTCAACGTTATACTTGCGGCGCACATTTCTCGAAAACACTTCCGCCAGCGGACCTTGCTGACCCTTGCTCATGCTCACGGCTTTTTTCTTATCGCCGTAAGGCTCGACCAGATACCCGGTCACGATCACGACCAGTTCCGTCTCATCCCGGCGGAAACTGTCCGAGGAAATCAGCTTGCCCAGAACAGGCGTATCCTTGATCCCCGGCAGGCCCGAAAGCCCCTTGGCCGCTTCCGATTGCAGAAGCCCCGCGATCATCAGGCTGCCTCCGCTCGGAATCTCAATCGTCGTCTGCGCGCGCCGGATATCCAGCCCCGGCACGACAAGGTCGGCAAGAACAACTGAGTTCGTGTTGTCCAGCGAGGACACTTCCGTATTCATCTGCAGACTGATCCGCTTATCGGACATAACCACAGGCTTGAAATTAAGAGATACCCCGAACTCCCTGAATTCAATCGTGATATTCCCGAACTGGTCGCGGCCCGTGGGAACGGGAAACTCGCCGCCCGCAAGGAACCCGGCCTGCTGACCGGACACGGCGGTCAAATTCGGCTCCGCCAGAACGTTCACGAGATTTTCTTCTTCCAGGGCGTCAAGAAACAGGCCGATCTGCCCGATCCCGTTCAGGCCGCTGTCAAACAACAGCCCGGCGCTTCCGATCGCATCCTGGGAAAGCGTCAGACCGTCGGCCCCGCCGAACGACAAACCGTCGGTTCCGCCCTTGAGATTGGTGGGAGGAACCTTTCCAAACAGGCGGACAGCCGACAATTCATTCGGATCGTTGGCATTGGTATTAATCCCCAGCTCTTTTAATACGCTACGGGTCGCCTCGACAATCTTGACCTGAAGCATGACCTGCTGTTCGCCGCGAACCTCCAGCAGGTTAGAGACCAGCGAGTCAATCTGGTCTTTCTGGTCTGTCAGATCGCCGACATAATGGGCCACCAGATTGGTAATCTTCGATGCCGCTTCAGGATTGGAAACCGTGCCCGTCAGGAAAATCTGGTCGTGGATGGAACCGACCTTGGCGTCCTCACCGGGGAAAAGACGGTTGACAAGACTCTGGATCGCCTTGAGATCATAGGTGACATGAACGTCGATCTTGCGGATCACGTTCCCCGCCGCGTCCAGGGCGATAATATTCGTATCCCCGACCTGCAGTCCGACAACGTAAAGCCGGTTGGACTGGATGGCCTGAACATCGACAACAGCAGGATTAGCCACCAGAATATCGGAGACATCGCCGTCAAGACCGATAATTTCGGCTTTACCCAGAGCAACCTCGGTTGGAGGAAGGACCCCCGCCTCTTCATAAACGGATTTCAGGTCGCCCTTGTCGGCATAAGTCGAACTCCACCCCCCCGTAGCGGCAACAAGACCAATCGCCACAAACGAAAGCGCAATCAGACTGCGTAACCTGGAACAAAACCCGTTCATTTTGTTATCTTTCAGTTGTTTAACGGTTTAACTTTACAAAATTACTTAAGACGCAGAGGACTCGAACTTGAAAAAACTCAGAAAAACTACGCGGACGGATGGCTCACTTGGAAGTCGAGCCATTATAAATTCTCACAATATTGCGTTGAACGCCAGTCTGCATTTTTAGATTCTGATACGCAAGGAAAACCTCGTCATCAATATGGGTCAGGCGGGCATCCGAAATGGTCGGCCATTTCTTCTCGAAAATCGTATCGTCACCCACACCGCGCAGAGCCAGAGTCACCTTTCCGAACTCAGCGCCAAGCGCCAGTTTTTCAGCCTGCTCTGCATTCACCTGCAGCGTCACGGTCTTCCCGACCTCCGCCTCGTCGTCCTTATTGTCTTCCTCGGCAGTCTGGTCGATGGCAAGCACCTTTACATTTTGTAAAATCGTTTCCGTGGCCCACTGGGAAATATTCATGGACACCAGCATCTGGAACAGCGGCCCGTCTTCCTTCGAAGCCTTGAACTTGTTTTTATAACTCAACACCACATCGACATAATCGCCGGGCTTGATGAACCCTCCCACCATGGTCTTGGCCTCCACCTTGATCGCCATCGCGCGCATGCCGGGCTCAAGACTGTTGGCGACAAAATTCCCGCTGGTCTCCTTCAGCAAAAAGCTTTTCAGAACCGCCTCGTCCTTCGCCACGTCACGGCGCAGACGGCCCTGCAGGGCCTCGGAGGCTTCCTGGTTATCTTTCCGGACGATCGCACCCCGGAAAGTGGAATCCTTGGGCCACTCCTGCCAGCGCAAATCCCCGCCGGACAATTCCTGACCGATCTTGAGATCGCTGGAGGCGACAAGCACTTCGACCATATCGCCGCCGCCGCCGCCCTTCTTGCCTCCGAGTGAAATCTGAACCAGCATGGCGACAAGAATGGCCGCCAGCACAGCGCCACCAAGCACGATGAGGATATTCTTATTCATAGCAAAACCCCTTGCAGGACTGGGTATATTCATGATGTCACGCAGATCACACAGAAGTGGTTGATACAATTAACGGCGATGGGTCGTCGTCGGACA
>JAGRIJ010000072.1 GCA_020443295.1 Alphaproteobacteria bacterium
CAGCAGGTCCCCGGTCAGCCTTATATTCAATATTACGGGCCGGCCGTTCTCAACCTTCGGATTATTTCCCTCGATTCGCAAAATAATCGCGAGGCCCTTCTTGCCGTCCTGCTCGGTGACAAGGCTGAGAAGCTTGTAGTTGAATTCCTGCAGGATATCGCGGGTCAACTGCATCTGCGCGCCTTCGCCGGGGATGGATTCCGGGGGCATGGAAAGCTGCCCCGGCTTGTCGGCGCTCAACGTGCCTTTACCCACCGTTATTTTGCCGTCCTGACCGATCCTGACCGGAAAGGAGCCGGAGATCGTGCCGGTGGCCCTGACGTACTCGCCCGTGAAATCCTGCATGAGCTTGGCGATGGAGGCTTTCGAGATTTTGAGGTCAAGCGTATAGGGCTTGTTGCCGGAAAGAGGGATGCTGACATTTTTGGTCGACAAGACGCCGTCCTGCCACGGCATGGATATATCGGAGAGAAGCAATGTCGCCTTTTCGGGTTCCGCGAACGGGACCGTGTATTTGAATGCGCCGTCATAGGCCTTGCTTTCGCCCTTGATTTTTCCTGTTACGGTCAGGGTCTTTTCATCGGCGCTCAGGGTGCCGGAGAGGTCGGCGGGGGGAATATCCTCCTGCGCGGTCTTCTGAAGAACGGTCATCGATTTAAGGCTCCAAGTCCCTTCCCATCTTTTTTTCTCGGCATTCAGGCTGGCGGAGGCTTCGAGCAGGCCGGAAACTTTAGTCCCGCGGCCTTCGAACGAGAGCTCCGTTTTCTGAAGCGCGATTTCGGGCCGGGATGTTTTCTGCCACCTGCCCGCCAGCGGCATTGCGAGATGCCATGACGGCGCGCTGACAGACAAGTTTCCGTTTTCCAAAACGATTTCATCGGCGGGGCTGAGGTTTTTGTATTCCGGGGTTACGGGCGGGATCAAAGGCTCTCGTTCTTCTGCGGATTTTTTCGGCCAGCCCTCTATCGCCCAGCCTTCCTCTCCTTTGCTCAGGCTGAGCTTAAGGCCGTTCAGCGTCAGGGATTTCAGCCTGCCTTTCTGAACCTGCTCGGTGTCATAGTCGGCCGTTACTTCCGGGATTGTGAGCGGGTCTTCGCGGTCGCCAAAAGTCAGATTTTTGAGCCGGGCCTTGTTCCAGCCGATCGCATCCAGCGAGAGAGTCGCGTTGGGCAGGCCCGATGCCTGCAGCTCCTTGGCCAACTGGTCGGCCAGCAGATCCTTCCATGGCACGAGGATCACGACCGCGCCCATCAGAATGACCAGCGTCGAAACGATCATAAAGAGTGCGATGACGGTTTTTTTCATGCGGTGAGTTTAGCGCACCGCTCGAACGCTTTCCAGCAGCGTTCGCTTTTTTAGCCGCTTGCAGCCGCGTCCGTTTCGCCCGTTTGCGGGTTAACGGAGGAGCGTTTGACCATCAGCTTGTTGAGCGCGTGGATGTAGGCGCGGGCGCTGGCGACCAGCGTGTCGGCGTCTGCTCCCTGGCCATTCACGGTCTTGGCGTTTTCTTCCAGCCGGACCGAGACTTCAGCCTGCGCATCCGTCCCGCCGGTGACGGCGTGGACCTGATAGAGTTTCAGGCGCGCCCCTTCATGCGGGACGATGGCGCGAATGGCCTTGAAGATCGCATCGACGGGGCCGTTGCCTTCGACCTTGGCCTGTTTTTGCTCACCGTTAACAGTGACTACAAGGTCGGCGGTCTGCGGGCCGGTGGTACCCGCCACGACCTGCAGGGAGACGAAGCGGATGGTCTCGTTTTCGCGGATGACTTCGTCTTCTACCAATGCGATCAGATCGTCTTCGAAAATTTCGCGTTTGCGGTCGGCGAGATTTTTGAAGCGTGCAAACGCATCGTTTAACGCGTTGTCGCCCAGTTCAAAGCCCAGTTCTTCGAGTTTTTTGCGGAAGGCATGGCGACCCGAATGTTTGCTCATGACGAGTTTTGATTCCGTCAGGCCCACAGACTCAGGCGTCATGATCTCGTAGGTGTTGGCGTTTTTCAGCATGCCGTCCTGATGGATGCCGCTGGCGTGGGCGAAGGCGTTCGCGCCCACGATGGCCTTGTTCGGCTGCACGCCAAAGCCCGTGATGTTGGAGAGAGTCCGCGAAGCCTTCATAATTTTCGTGGTTTCGATATTGTTCCTGAAGGGCATCAGGTCGTGGCGCGTGCGCAGGGCCATGACGATTTCCTCCAGCGCGGCGTTGCCTGCGCGTTCACCGATCCCGTTGATCGTACATTCGATCTGTCTTGCGCCTGCGTTCACCCCGGCCAGAGAGTTGGCGACCGCCAGCCCCAGATCGTTGTGGCAGTGGACGGAGATGATCGCCTTGTCGATGTTCGGCACGCGGTTAAAGAGCATCTGGATTCTGGCGGCAAATTCGTGCGGAATGGCATAGCCGACCGTATCAGGAATGTTAATGGTGCGCGCTCCGGCGTTAATCGCGGTCTCCACACACTGACACAGGAAGTCGTCTTCGGTGCGCGAACCGTCTTCAGCACTCCATTCCACATCGTCCGTATATTTACGGGCGAGGGTCACGCTTTCATGTACGGCCTCGATCACCGCGTTCGGCCCCATTTTCAGCTTGTGCTTCATGTGAAGGGGGCTGGTGGAAATAAAGGTATGAATGCGTTTGGATGCGGCGGGTTTGATCGACTCGCCTGCGGCCTCAATGTCTCCGGGCTTGGCGCGGGCCAGACCGCAGACGGTGGCATTTTTGACGATCCTGGCGATTTCATTCACGGCCTCGAAATCGCCGGGGGAGGCGATCGGGAAGCCCGCCTCGATCACGTCCACTCCCAGTTCATCGAGCAAGCGGGCCATTTTCAGTTTTTCTTCCAAATTCATGGCGCAGCCGGGCGATTGTTCGCCATCGCGCAGCGTCGTATCGAAGATGATGACGCGGTGGGGGTCTTTTTTGACGATGTCGTAGGCTCTGGTCATTTTAAAACGGCTCCTTAAGCTTTTCGCGCTGGCCTGCACAGGGTTTTAATGCGCTTTGCGATCTTTTTCAAAGTTTTTGCGATTTTTGAAGGTCCCCTGTAGCGCAGGCGCGTCTTTGCGCCTCATGCCCGCTCA
>JAGRIJ010000073.1 GCA_020443295.1 Alphaproteobacteria bacterium
ACGGTTTCGATGTTCAGTTCGTTCGCGAAGAGCATGGCCTCGGAGAAATCGCGGATTCTTTCGCGGTTGTTCGGGTCGTCATCGACGATCAGAACGTGCAGTTTTTCCATCATGGCCTTGTCCCCCTGTAGTTTTTTCTCTTGGGGTGAGTCTGGCATAAAGCGCGTTGCACGGGCAAGGTTATTCGGCGATGTCGGCTTTGATGTTCATGAAGGAGGCGACTTTCTGCGCGAACTGGCAGGCTTTTTCGCGGTTCTTTGCCTTGAGGTGGATAATCGACGGGTAAAGCCCGACTTTCATGCCGTCCGATGTTACCAGTTCAAACGTCCAGTGCGAGTCGTTGCCCTCATAGACACCGCCGCTGTCGGTTTGCATGGTGGTGCGGGCCTGAACGGACTCAAAGTCCGATATTTTGCGTTTCCAGCCTTTCATGCCGCTCAGCGACCTGTATTCGTAAACAACGCTGTCCATCGGCCGTCGGATTGTCAGCGTTTCGGAATAGGTCAGAAAGTGGATCAGAATGAACGATGCCAGAACAGAGAAGCCCAGCACGCCATAATAGAGCAGTTCCCGGTTCGGCTCGCCAGCGGGCAGGTTGCGGATCCATACGAAATAAACGATCCAGAACGCCAGAGTCACGCTGCCGCTGATCAACACGTTGATTTTTTTATGGCTTTCAAAGACCATCACGTCACCGCTCTCCCTGGTTATAAAAAGGCTGTAGACGTGATATTTTGGCACGGGTTTCATGTTTTTAGTTTACCCGTTCTGGCCGGGAATTTTTATCTCTTTGTTTTGTTGACTTTTCGTCTATGTTGCGAAGCTGCAGGAGTTTTTATGGGCTGGGCGTCTTTCGCGGCAGAGATATAAAGTTTATGCGTTTTCTATTCTTGTTCCTCGTTCTGATCCTCTCTGCCTGCGCGTCCAAGCCGCCGGGGACGGAGCGCGTTTTCTTTCCCACCGCCTCGCCGCGCTGGCTGGATGAGGTGGGAGCGCCGGACCTTGCGACCATTAAGGGGCGGGGGTATCTGGTCTTGCCGCAGGGCGCGGGTCCCGGTCCTTATCCCGCCGTGATCTTGCTGCACAGTTCGCTGGGGGTCGGGACGCTGGAATGGGATTTTACGGACAAGCTGCTGGCGCAGGGGATGGCGGTTCTGCTGGTCGACAGTTTTACCGGGCGCGGGCTGACCAAGATCGAGCACGACCAGATGGAAGTGAGCGAGGTTTCCATTCTCGCCGATCTTTATGCCGGCTACCGGTTTTTAGCCGCACAGCCGCAGATCGACCGCTCGCGGGTGGCGGTCGCCGGGTTTTCCAAGGGCGGTCTGCCTGCGGTTTATTCGGCCTTTACCGAAATTTATCAACGGTATGGCTATCAAAACGATCCGTTTCAGTCTCATCTGGCCTTTTACCCGTGGTGCGGACTGCGCCTGAAAGACTGGCGGATGTCGGGCCGTCCGGTCCAGATTCATTCCGGCGATGCGGATAAGATTACGCCCGCGGCGCTTTGCCGCCAGCTCGTTCAGTCGGCCTGGGCGGCCAATCCCGGCGCTGCCGTCTCTCTTATCGTCTATCCGGGGCAGCGACACGGGTTTACGCATCCTGATCTTGACGCGATCAGTCTTCCGGTCAGCTATCCCTATCCGCGCGATTGCCGGATCGTCGAGAGAGCGGACGGGCGTTTCGTCGAACAGGCTTCCGGGCGGGTGATTACCGGGGATAATCTTTCCGAAGTGATCGGGGCCTGCAGCGCCAAGGGGGCCTGGGTCAGCGGGGACGAGGGCGCCCGCACAGAGGCTTATAAGCGGGCGCTGGCGTTTCTGGCCGGACGTTAAAATTGCTTACAGACTAAACTCTTCGTTCACCGCCGGCGGGGGCGGGGGGTTGATGAAGGCTTGCAGGCGTGCGTGCATTTGCCGGGCGCCTTCTTCGTCAAAACCATAACGACTCTGCAGTTCTTTGGGGCTGTAATAATCTTCCAAGTCGAAGATCCACTGGCTTGAGGGCGTTTGTTCCAGAGCCGCCACAAACCTCTCGAAGGCGCGGGAGAGGACTTCGCTTTCGCGGTCGTTCAAATCTGTGTTGTAAGGGTCCGGGTCACCGGCGATGCGCTTGGCGATTGAGATATTTTGCTGCACGCCGCGGCTGAGCATAAAGGGCAAGTAGACGGGGAAGACTTCTTCTATGTTATCCGGGCGCTGGTGTGGGTATTTTTCGAAATCATTCAGGTCGACCCAGCCAAAGCGCTGTTCCCACGGGTTGATCAGGATGTTGTTGGGTTTCGAGGGGTCGATCATATGTTCGTTGGCGTGGACAATCAGCATTTCCTGCAGCGCTTGCCGATAGGCTTCAACGGGCATGGCGTCGATAGCGTCCAGCACTTCCGCGCGGCGGCGTTGCACCTCTGTGGCGACAATTACCGGATCCAGATGGTCGATGGGGGTCATGACGGGGACGGCGCTGCCGTGGAATGCGCTACTCAGGCTATAATCCTGCGGGAGAAAGACGTATTTCTGTTCGGTCACGTCGACTGTGCCGCGGGTCGGGTGCTCTTTTTCGCCGACCTTAAACTGCATCCAGCCCAGTGACTGGGGCGTCAGTCCATGCTGCCGCTTGCAAATCGCGACCGGGCCGATATGGGCTACAGGTTGCCCGAAATTATGGTCGGGGAAGGGGTCGGGGCGTTCGGTAATCTCCGCATCCCGCGCTTCGTCCAGATTGAGGCGGTGTGGGGCCAGAACGATGAGGTCCGGGTCGGGCGTGGTATAGGCCCGTGAATTGCTGCCCGAACCCAGGAAATTAGCCTGCGTTATGGAATCCAGAAGTTCGTCTTTGCCCAGTGAAAGTTCCGGCACTTTTTTCACCCGTGTTTTTTATTTCTGGTTTTCCCGTTATTGCGCCCAAGCGCTTGCTTGGGCTTAATTCTAGTTTATCGCTTTATAGAAAGCCAATTTTTTCGGCCACTGGAGCAGGCCGTTAGAGAAGAGGACCGGCAGGTGATTTGCGTTATGACCAGAATTTGTGAATAATGGCGGCAACTTATAAAAAGACAGGGGTTTCCCGATGGGTGCCAAAAAACTTCCCTTATCCCAGCCGAATTTGTTTCTGGCGTTCTGCAAGGGCGTCGGGTTACTCGGCGCCGCCGCCACGCTGAACAGTCTGCCGGAGTTCGATCCCTCCCATATGCCGCCCGGGGCGCCGGCGGAGCATGCGCGCCTTGCCCTGGCGGATGGCATGGTGGCCGGGTATCTCAAGCACACCCAGGGCGGGGTGGATGATAACGACCCGGAAGCGGTGGCACGGGCCGTGGAGGAGCTTACGGTGGTCTGGGGCCGCCTGCCGCAGCGGATGATCGACTATCCGCAGGACTTTCTTCCTCCGCCGGATCCGAGCGTGAATTAGGGGTTTTCTTTAACCACTCTCCAAAAAACAGATGACAGGGGGGGATTTATTCGCTAGGTTTCCCCCACTTTTTCCGAGGCCACGCCCCGGCGGGCTGCCGTAGCTCAGTGGTAGAGCGCGTCATTGGTAATGACGAGGTCGGGAGTTCAATCCTCCCCGGCAGCACCAGCCATAATTCTCCGTATGCGCTCTTTTTTGTACTTTTTCTTGTAATTTTCCAAAGAAGCCAGCAGTTCGTCCTCGTCGCAATCCAAACTCAGCAGATTCATGTTCAGATGCGATCTGTAATTGTTCTTTTCCCGGCTCAGGCTTTCCCGAGAAAACCAAGATAGTCTGCCGTAGTATTCATCAAGGTTATACAGATCAATAAAAAGGTAGGGGTTTTTTATGTATGGCTTATCCTGATTTGTAGCGAAGCCCTGAATCCAGAAGGCTTTTACTTCTTCCCACGGTATGAAGCAGCGGTCCTTTCCCAATGGTATATTCGGGGCGTAAATACCGTTGCTGCATATCGCGAAGACCGTTTTTTTTCTATCCAGAGTTAATTCCTTATAGAGTGCAAACGCATACAGACCATAAACAATAACGGTCATTATGACCTCTTTTTTTGTGATGCCTGAAAACACATAAACATAGAGAATGACTGCGCTGAAAGTCAGTAAACAAAACAGAAGCTGTATATGGATTTTTATATTTACCGGGACAGGCTTATATTCCCGGTAAATTACGCCGTAATCCTTGTGAATCTTATCTTTTTTAAACATCCGAGTTTCTAAGTTTCAGAAATGCGTCTTTATTCACTTTTTTTGAGGTCTCTGCCTGAAAGTGGGCGTAGCCTGAATTTAAAGCTAGTAATACCAGTAAAAGAGCCGGAAATCTTCTTCTTATCAGTTTTTAACAGGCCGGAGATGCCGTGTTCCCGGTCTTTTCGCTTTTTTCTTCCTGTTCAGTTTGAAATCAGTCTGGAGCGGTAGGCTTTTGCCTGTTCGCCACTGTTAACGATTTGAACATCCTGAAAGGAGAGCTTTCCATGACACTGAATAAAAAAAATCTGATCCGCGTTCTGGCCGTTTCCACCTTCTTGCTCGGCGGGGCACAGCTTGCCCGCGCCGATCTTGTGCAGGCTGATGGCCATGATGACGGCCTGAGCGCGGCGCAAATGAATACGGTCAAGATCGGCATCCAGGAGGCTATTGAAAAGGCCCTGAAAGAACATGCAGGGCAGATCGTCGAGGCCAAGCTGGAAATGGAGAATGAGCGTCTTGTCTATTCCATTGAATATTTCGGCGCAGGTG
>JAGRIJ010000074.1 GCA_020443295.1 Alphaproteobacteria bacterium
GCGCTGAATTTCTGGCGCAGGGAACTCTGTACCCCGACGTGATCGAGTCGGTGAGCTTTACCGGCGGGCCGAGCGTTACGATCAAAAGCCACCATAATGTCGGCGGGCTGCCCGAACATATGGATCTGAAACTGGTCGAACCCCTGCGCGAACTGTTCAAGGACGAAGTGCGTGTGCTGGGCCGCGAACTCGGCATGCCCGAAGATTTCATCCGAAGACACCCCTTCCCCGGACCGGGGCTTGCGATCCGCATCCCCGGTGAAATTACAGAGGAGAAGCTGGAGATTTTGCGCAAGGCGGATACGATCTATCTGGAGGAAATCCGTAATGCAGGGCTATACGATGCCATCTGGCAGGCGTTTGCCGTGTTGCTGCCCGTGCGCACCGTCGGCGTGATGGGCGATGACCGCACTTATGATTATGTGTGCGCGCTGCGGGCCGTGACCAGCACGGACGGCATGACGGCGGATTATTTTCATTTCGATCATGAATTCCTCAGCCGCGTAGCGACGCGCATCATCAACGAAGTCCGCGGCATCAACCGCGTGACCTACGACATCACCTCCAAACCCCCGGGAACGATTGAGTGGGAGTGACATGGAGACAATAAATCTAAAAAGCTGGGAAGCTTTTGAAAAAGTAATAAACGACGACATAGAGTGGAAACAAGCAAACCAAAAGCCGCACAAGTACATTTCTGACATGCTCTATAGAGGACATGCTAGTTCAAAATGGAAACTTGAGACTTCTTTAGAAAGAGTACTAAAGAAAGAACATAAAGATGAATCTCTTTCGTGGGAGAAGTATCACAGAATACTTCAAAGTATCGATCCTGCAATTCGCAGTTTTACAAATCATCAATATGAAGTCTTAGATTTTACAGACCAAAATACTTCAAGATTTGTGCCACCTGCATATGAATTTATGGTTTATATACGACATCATGGATTTCCTTCGCCGCTTTTGGATTGGTCTGCGTCACCTTATGTTGCAGCTTTTTTTGCATTTCAGGAGGCTAACGAAGAAACTGACATTGCTATCTTCTCTTATCGCGAGTACTTAGGAAGAGCAAAGGGCGGGTGGAGCGGACAACCAAAGATCACGCAATTAGGGCCATACGCTCACACTCATAAAAGGCATTTTTTACAGCAATGCCAATACACCATATGTACAATTGAAAAAGAACAAGGCGATACAATAAAAAAATATTATTCACGCCATGAAGACGCAGAGTTTAGACATGATCAAGATTTACTGCGTAAATACGTTATACCGAGCAATGAAAAGCTAAAAGTATTAAGAAAATTAGAATCCATGAATATTAATTCATATTCTTTGTTTGGCACCGAAGAAAGTTTAATGGCCACTTTAGCTTTTCGCGAAATTACAGCAAACTAATAAAATACCACATTTGACATCCCCACCCCTCACCGCTTATTCTTGAGGAAAGCGGGATGTTATGAAAAGACAAAAGTTTATCACAGCCGAAAACCTGCCGATTATGACCCGCGCTTTCGCGGAGTCGGTCGATCCCGCCTTGCGCTCCGGCGGGGACGTTACGGTTTCGCTGATCGGGGAGCCGGGGGTGGGGAAATCCTATATCTCCGGCAAACTGTCGGACGCCGTGACCGGGCCGCATATCACCGCGCTGACCATGACCGTTCCGCGCGATAATCTGCACGACCTCATCCTCTGGTCCGTGCGGGAGAGCGAGAGCCTGCAGATCCGGCAGGTGGACGAAGCCTCGACCCGTTTTGTGGGGCAGGAGTACCGCGATTTCGTCATCGCCCAGCGTGAATTGCACCCCGTTCCGCCGCGGGTCAAACCGGGGATTACCTTTGTCGAGCACCCCGACCCGGAGATGGAAGAGGCTTCGGATATTGTCGTGCGGCTGTCGTTTTCCGAGCACCAGAGGGCCGCGATCCTGATGCTGCGCGATAATATGTTCGGCGCCGCACCGGAGATCATAGCCTCTATCAAGGACGATATCGCACGGGTGATGGCGCAGGGCTGCCTGCTGGAAATGGAGTTTCAGGGAAACCGGGTGGACCGCGTGCCGCTGATCGACTTTTTCGACGAACCCGCAGAAACGGAAATCGGCCGGGAAGACGACGAACCCGATCTCGAACTCGCCTTATAGATTTTTAGCCCGCCTGCGCGTATTTCGTGTCTATGGATTTGGGGTCCATTTTTGACATGGGGATCGCGGCCTCCATCACGATTTTTGCCGCAAGGCCGGGGCTGAAAGAGTCTTTGACCTCATAGATGAGCTTCTGCGCGATCATCGCGTAGGTCCAGCCCCAGAACAGCGGCTCGATTTTATGTTTTATCTGGATCTCGTTGGTCGGCCCCCAAAGCTGCAGCCCTGTGACGGGGAGCTCCCGCGGCATATGTTCGGGCGGCAAGCGCGGTTCGTAAAATTCCTTGTGACCGATTTTGGAGGCGTAAAATCCCGCGATTTCCTCGCGGTCAGGCAAGAACTCTTCGCCCAGATGCTGCGCCGGACCGGCCACAAGCGAATAGACCGAAATGCGGCCTTCCTGCGTTGAAAGCAGCGGTTCGTTCAGATGGTCGCCGTAAAAAAATGTTTCCTTGTCCTCGGTGTAAATTCTGGTGAAGGCCTGCTGGATGGGTATGATTCCCTTTTTTACCAAGGCTTCGCGAATGGCGATCTGGCAGCCAAAGCCCGCGAGGGCGCCGAGATTGCTGAACAGCGTTTCCAGTTCGCGGCTTTTTCCATTTTTTTCCTGCGCATCCGCCTGCGAAAATTTCTTGCGGTAGTCGTTGCGGAGATAGTTCAGAATTTCCTGTTGCGCCAGAGCGTGTTCGTTGTTCATGAATAAAACTTCCAATCTTTAATTACTTTTATAGAATAGTTTTGTTTTACACGGTTTTTCTGGATATGGAAATCTTATTGATTCCGGTCATTGGTCCGGTGATGCCAGCGCAGCATTGACCATCCTGTAGCGCAGGCCTAAAATTCCAGATAGTGTTTGTTCCATCATAAGGGCGCATCCCATGGCCCGCGCCAGACGACTTAAAGAATATATCGATTCCGACCCGCCGACCTTTTCCCTCTGGTGGCATGTCGTTTCTGTCTTTTTGTGTTATCTGTTCGGGGTTCTTTCATTCATGGTTGCCGTATTTATGAATGCCGGGCCTATGATCGCGTTTGTTTCCCTTGTCGGTCCTATTTGCGGACTGCCTTTTATCGGCCTTGCTTTCCTCGGCTTCGTTTTTCGCAAGGAGGCGATTGAACAGGATCCGCTGCTCTTGTGCGTCATTTTGCCGTTCGCGGTGGCGCTTTGCTGGTACGGGATCGAGGTGTTTTTTCTGGGCGGCGATTTTCACGAAAAGAGTGCTTTTGGATTCCCGCATTTTTTTGAATATTCCCTGACAACCCGGCTGAGTTATGCTTTCTTCGTGTCGGCCTATAGCAGCAATCTCTATTACTGGCTTCTCAGGGATGTGATGCGGCGCGAGCGCAACAAACGGATTAAACATGCGCTTGAACGGGGGGAAGAGATATGAAAGCTGACGCGGTTATGCCGGGTGTCGAGGCTGGGACCCTGCGGATGAAGGACCGCACGGGCGGAGGGATCGAGCTATGAAGCCCGGCGCTGTCATTGATCCCGCCGTAAAGAGCGATATCCAGGCGGCGCTGACGCGGGCGGAGGGGGAGCATGGCGTGCGGATCCTGCATGCGGCGGAGTCGGGGAGCCGGGCGTGGGGGTTCGCCTCGCCGGACAGCGATTACGACGTGCGGTTCTTCTATGTTCATCCGAGGGACTGGTATGTGAGCATTTTTCCGGGGCGGGATGTGATCGAATACCCCATTACGGGCGTGTTCGATATCAACGGCTGGGATCTGCGGAAAACGTTGGAACTTTCGCTCAAATCCAACGCGATAGTCATGGAATGGCTGACCTCGCCCTTTCATTACCGATCCGATCCCGCCTTCGCGCAGTCATTAAAGGATTTCTGGCTGCGCGTGGCCGACCGGAAAGCGCTTTTATACCACTATATCAATATGGGCACGCGGCAGGTGGACCAGAACTGGCGCACGCGCGAGACGATTGCCGTAAAAAAATATCTTTATGTGTTGCGGCCTGCAATGGCGCTGCGGTGGCTGCGGCTGCGCGGGGAGAATTTACAAAACCTGCCCATGAACATGCAGGAGCTGATGGACGGGTGCGACCTGCCGGATAATATCCGCGCCGAAGTCCATGCATTGATTGCGCGGAAAGCGAATTTGAACGAGAGGCAGGAGACGGGGCGCATCACAGCGCTCGACGCTTTCGCAGATCATGAATATACCGAGGCTGGTACGCTGATTGCATCGCTTCCGGCGCGTAAGAAAAATTTTGCGGCAGAGGCGGATGAATTTTTGCGCCGCTGGGTGTTTTAGCGTATCGTTCTGCGTGTGTTAATTTCGGGAGATTTCCATGAGACAAGCGAGGATTTTTGTTTTTCTTTTCAGCGCCGCGCTTGGATTAAGCGGGTGCGGAGCCAACACGGCGGCTAACCAGAACACGCTCACGCAGGCGCAGATGCTCTCACCCGCCGCGAGTTGCAATGAGCTTGCGCAGAGCATTCATGCGATGGACCAGATTATTATCGCGGGCGGAGGAACGCCCACCAATTACAGCGGGGTGGCCACGCAGACGGTCAATTCAGGCCTTTATGCCTCCGGCGTGGCGCGAAAGGTGCCGGGGGTCGGGGCGCTGACGAATACGGTTTCCTCGCTGACCCGAAGCGGGAGCGGCAACCAGGTCCAGGCCCAGCAAATGTACCAGGCCCAGACACAGAAGCAGCGCTTGATCGGGCTGTTCCAGCAAAAGCAGTGCCGGCTGGTTTCCCCGTAAGATAATGCTTGCGGGAGGACCCGGTTTCCGGGCTAAAATAGCAATCGTATGAACTTTGGAGAGTTGCGCCGTGAGCGATCATTTCAGCC
Source organism: Alphaproteobacteria bacterium (assembly GCA_020443295.1). Lineage (GTDB taxonomy): Bacteria > Pseudomonadota > Alphaproteobacteria > Micavibrionales > Micavibrionaceae > JAGNKE01. The sequence continues at coordinate 4,955 of JAGRIJ010000074.1, forward strand.
GGATTAAAAAAGCCTTGTCGATGTCCACCACACTGCCCGCCGGAAGCGGCGGCGGGCCGCTTTGGCTTGAAGGAGGGCTTATGGGACATGGTCATGCGCACAGCGATCATCATGATCACCATCATCATGACGGGTGCTGCGGGCACGACCACGATCATCATCATGTCCACCACGGAGCGGAGCAAGAGCACGATCATGAAGGAGCCTGCTGCGGGCACGAGCATCATGACTCAGATTTCAAGGCTGCAGTAAAAGCGATTTCAGAGCACGATGAAGACGATGAGGAATGCGATACTACCAACCCCTCCGGCGGGTGCGGGTGTTGTTAAGGCGGGCGTATTACTTTTTAATCCAAAGTTTCAGATCTTTATAACCTGCCATGCGGCATTGTTTTTCGAGGGCTTTCTTTTTCTGGACTGCGATGGTGTCTCGTAACGACATTGAGTTCAGTTCTTCCATTTTTGTGTGGTATGCCGCTTTCATGTCGTCTCCGCCCTTTGCTAACGCCGCCTTGTAAAAGGCAACGGAAGCTGCATAGTAACTATCAATTACATCAGGCGGCGTCTTGCCCTGTTTTTCCGTTGCAAGATAAGAAAAAATAGCAGAACACTCGGCATAAAGATTTGCCGTCAATATGTCGTTATCGTCTACCGCCAAGGACGGCGTTGCCACAAACGATAAGCCTGCCGCGAGTACCCATAACAAGGTTTTTTTCATCGTTTTCTCCATGCCCGATTATACCCTTTACATTATACTTCCCAGTATATGCCTTTCCTTCGGATTTCACAAAAATACTTTCGGTTTTGGCCTTTTCTCTTGTTCTACTTTTATTGTTATGTCGTATAAAAATCAACCAAATTAGAGTTCCGGCATACGGTGCAGCAGGCTTTCGCCGTCCAAGCTTTCTTCGCCCGGCTCGGGAATAATGCGGGGACTTAAGCGGCCGCGAAGCAATTCCGGCAGGCCCCAGGCACAAATATTGAACGGGGAAAAATTTCCTTCCGTCACAGACCCGAATTCAAGTTCCTGACCATCGTTCATCGTCACCGTCCCCGCACCAAAACTTCCGTTCCGGTTGGCCTGCACAGGGATGGCCAAAACCTTCATTTTATTAAAGAGTTTTGTTACTATTGACCGGTCCGCAGATTTATGCGCATTGACGCTTTGCAGCATTTCCTCGCGTTCTTCTCCTTCGGCCATATGCTCAACACGGCTTTCGTTGGAATGGCGGATTACACTGATGAAGGTGTGCTGTCCTATTTTCAGGTGTTTGAGGCCCATGCCTTTTGCGCGCTGCAAAAAATCTGTGTCGTCGCCGCCCCAGCCCCGCAAATTTTCATCATAGCCGTGCAGGCGCAAAAAATTGTCTCTGGAGATTGCAACGCGACCGTAATAGCCCCCGTCCTCATACCCCCGGGTGTGGAAGAAAATATGCGACGGGTTGACTACGATTTCGCTGTCTTCCCGAAATACTCTTGCCAGATAGTCCGCAAATCCCGTCCCTGTAAAATTATCGGCGTCAACATTGCACACGACATCTCCGGTTGCCATACGATGGGCCATATTTTTCGCATGGGCCATATGAAAATGCTGCGGTTCCGTCGTGACGCCATAACGAAGGACGCCCATCTCCATGTAGCGCGCCATGTCCCGATCCGTCATGATCCATTCATGCAGATCGTCACCGCTGTTATAGTTGAGCACAACAAATTCAACATCTGCACGGCCATCGATGTTATCGCGGATATTCTGCGGCAGGGTTTCTTTCAAATGGTGGGCACGGCCCATGCAAGTGGTGCAGAAGGATATTTTCATTTTGCAAAATAATCCTAAATATTCTTTCCTTGGTTCAAAGTCATAATCCTGACTCCGGTCCTGAGTCGCGTTGCGGTTCTGCGTTGCGCCTATCCTCCAGCCATTTGGCTTTCAAGGGGGTGTCGACCGGGTTCAAGTCCAGTTTTCTCAGTTCGTTTTTGACTTCCAAATGGGATTTGCCGCGAGAAACCATTTCCCTTACTGATCCCTTTTCAGGTAGCGGGGAGCCTATTTCATTAAAGTAGAGATAATCCGGTTCAGTCAGTTCAAATTTCAATTCTACGCCTTCCTCGTAAGGCTTGAAGTCGTTACGCCATTGTTCCAATTCGGGAGGTGCGTCATAGAAATACGTATCGAAAACCAGACGCCGTCCTTCCGCCGTCGTTATCACCGGCGCGACGTGAATGTTAAAGGGTTCGTCGTTTGTCACCCTGTTTGCAGCACTTTCACCGAAATTTCTTGCATGCCGGGTATATTTAATCTCGACAGGAGACTTAATTAAAAAATTCGGCTTGCCATTTGAGGTAAGAGGAGAGGAGATCCAGCCCTTCTGGATGTTCTTTACGCCACGCTCCGCAAGAATCTCGTATATTGCGTGCGCCCGCAGATTGCACCCGGCACCATCGGACACTTCCGATTTGTGGGAAAGCTCCATGGCGCGAATTTCGGCAAACAGTTCCAGCGCCTGTTCGTCCGTAAGTACTATATCCGATGGAGAATCTTCCTGCGCTTGACCCAGCAAGGCGTCTTTTATAGCGTTGACGCCGTTCATGAAAAAATCGGTTAATCTCGTTCCCGCTCGCACTTCGAACCTTTTCCCGTAAGATATTATGTTTTCTTTGCATTCGGGCAGTTTCTGTGCATAAATACCGCCCCTAAACCTATGACATTAACAGGATTATAAGGCTATGAGCAAGATTTCCCAGAATAATGCGGGGAACATCGTCAATATCAAAACCGGGCTGGCCGAGATGCTCAAGGGCGGTGTAATTATGGACGTTGTGACCCCGGATCAGGCCAAAGTCGCCGAAGATGCGGGGGCTGTGGCCGTCATGGCGCTGGAGCGCGTTCCGTCCGATATCCGCAAAGCCGGCGGCGTGGCCCGGATGAGCCCCCCAGAACTGGTTCAGGCGATCATGGAGACGGTTTCCATCCCCGTTATGGCGAAATGCCGGATCGGGCATTTTGCAGAGGCGCAGGTTCTCGAAGCGATCGGGGTGGATTACATTGATGAATCCGAAGTCCTGACCCCCGCTGATGAAGATTATCATATCAACAAGCATGATTTTAAAGTACCGTTTGTCTGCGGCGCCAAAAACCTTGGCGAAGCCCTCCGCCGGATCGGCGAGGGAGCGGCCCTGATGCGCACCAAGGGTGAGCCGGGGACCGGGAACATTGTCGAGGCTGTCCGCCACCTCCGCCAGATCAATCAGGATATCAAGCGGATTACGCGGCTTGACGATCAGGAGCTGATGACCGAAGCCAAGAATCTCGGCGCGCCGTTCGAGCTGGTCAAGCTGGTCAAGGAACAGGGGCGTCTGCCTGTGCCTAATTTTGCTGCGGGAGGAATTGCGACCCCTGCTGATGCCGCGTTGTGCATGCAGCTTGGCGCGGAGACGGTGTTTGTCGGCTCCGGTATTTTCAAATCCGAAAGCCCCGCCAAGTTCGCGCAAGCGATCGTGAAAGCGACCGCTCATTACAACGATCCGAAGATCGTTCTTGAAGCCTCGAAAGGTCTGGGAGAAGCCATGCGCGGAACCGATATCAGCGAGATTGAAGAGACGATGCGGATGGCGAACCGCGGCTGGTAATACTTTCTTTAATACGTAAAAATGAAAAATATGAACGTCACGGCTTTATGGCTGATCTTTACGTTTGCCGCCATTCTGGGAATGGTTGGCTATGATGTTGCGATCAAGCTGGCTACCGACCAAATCAGCGCTTATCTTTTTACGGCCATTCTTGTTGTTTTCGGGTTGATCGGGCATTTGACCGTTCTGGGCGTTTATAAATTTTACCATCCGGAAGTCCCTCTTGGCGCCAGCCCTAAAATCCTGCTTCTGGGCGCTCTTGGCGGGCTGGGGCTGGTGGTGATGGATGTGTGTTTTTTCCTCGGGGTTAAAATCGGCGGACTGGCCACCACGAATGCGGTGTGGCTGATTGGAGGGTTGATCGCTACCGTGCTTGTCGGCGCGCTGGTTTTTCATGAAGAACTAAGCTGGAATAACATGCTTGGCGTGGCGCTCGGAACGGTTGCGATTTTTCTCATGGTCTTCTGATATGGTTTTGAAAAAGCCCATTATCGGTGTTCTAGCCCTTCAGGGGGCGGTGGAACCGCACAGGCCGCATCTTGAGGCCGCGGGAGGCGAATTTCGGATCGTGAAGACCGCCGAGCAGATCCGTGAAGCGGATGCCTATATCCTGCCCGGCGGGGAGAGCACGACGATGCTCAAGCTGATCGAGACGTTTGGCCTGTGGGATGTTCTGGCGCAAAATTTTAAGGAAAAGCCCGTGTGGGGAATCTGTGCGGGGGCGATCCTGATCGCCGAAACAGTGAAGAACCCTGAACAGAAGTCTTTCAAATTGCTGCCCCTTACCGTTGAACGCAATGCGTATGGCCGCCAACTGGACAGCCATCACGCCAATATCAAAGGTTACGAGGTTTCGTTTATCCGCGCTCCGATCATCAAGGACGCCGGGCCGGGGGTCGAGGTTCTGGCGGAGCATCAGGGTACGCCCGTCTGGCTGCAGTCCGGAAAAGTGATGGTTACTACATTTCATCCAGAATTAACAATGACTTATCCATCTCCCATGCATGCCGCTTTTGTTGACCAAGCCCGTCAAAGTCTGTAAAATAAGGCATTCTGTAAATATAATAAATGAGCGGGATTAACGGGGGATGGGCCAAGCTGAAGAACAACAAGTGGCGGAACCTGCGCAGGACAGCGGAGCGCCTGCGCTTACCGCTGATGCCCGCGAGCACTCCCTCCAGCGACATTATTATGAAGACCGCAATTACAGACGTCGTATTCCGCAGATGTTGCGGGAGTATCATGAAATTATCGAAAACAGCGAGCGCGTACTCGCGCATCGGAATGAATTGACTTATGAGCCGGAGATCAGCGCGTTTGTGGCGCAAGAAGCCATAAAATTCGGGAACCAGCTGATCGACAACGTACAGGATTCTTCTATCCCGGTGGGGTTTGCCCTAGAGGTCGCAACGCATCCCGAACGGTTCACCGATGAGGAAATCAACGCCACGGACCCCCGTATTCTTGCCAATATCGCTTTTGTGCAGACTGCTCTTGAGATTCCCATGGGGAACGCGCTGATTACGCGCGCCAGCCGTGACAAGGTGGTGCTGGTTTCGCAGGAAGAGATGCCCATTGTCGACGGGTTTTTCGATCCCAAAGTCGACGTTCTGACCTCTACCACAGGCGATCTGAGCGATTACCGGATCGACGCGAATAAATTTCTGGTCTTTTACGAAGAGCTTTTCCATGCCGACCAGGTCAACAGAAACCATATCGACCGCCAGATGGAACCGGGCCGCCTGCACAGACAGGATGCGGGGTTGTGGTCGCTGGGGGCCGAGGCCAACGCTAAAGTTGCCGCCGCGCTCATGATTATGGAGCATGCGGAAAACGGGCACGATGATTTGAGGCGGGAGATACTGGCGAATATCGACTCTGAGCCTGACAAGGCGGTCTTCAAGGCGGTGAACGAGGCTTATGAGAAATACGGGCTGGAAGCAATCAGAAATAATCCTTCTTTGCTGGCCCCCGCTTTCGAGGCGTTTTTCGGTGAAAACGGTATGGCCAGCGAGTATATGCAACTCTACCTGATGAATATGGATATGACCCGCGTTTCCGACCCCGATGAATTCCGGAGGATCATGCGCGGAACCCGGCATATTTCAATGGACGATTTCGTGGACACGTTCGGAAGAATTCCGGGTTTACACGGGAATATGCTTGAAGGCCGCTATCAAAGCCGGGAAGATCTTGTCCGGCTCATGCCTGAGGAATCCCAGTTCAGGAAATGGCTGACCGGTGAATTTACTTTTGCTGCGGAAACTGCGCCGGTCGGCGGCGGGCGTGAGCCGGTTGCCGCTCCCCATCACGGACCGCACTAACAATATGTAAAATTATTTACCCGATCTGGAGAAATCAGACTCGGAATTGACACTCCGGGCAAACCCCCTTAAGACAAGCCTATGATCCGATATCTTTCCACCCGTGGGGGCGGAGCCTCCCGCACCTTTGAAGACGTTTTGCTCGCCGGGCTGGCGCCGGATGGCGGGCTTTATGTGCCCGATCACTGGCCGGAAATCAGGCTGGAGGCCCTCAAGGGCAAGAGCTATACCGAAATTGCCGAGATTGTGACATACCCGTTCGTGGAAGGGGCGATCGAGAAGGAGGAATACCGGGCTATCCTTCAGGAAACCTACGGCCCAGAGGTTTTCCGGCACCCCGATGTCGTGCCTTTGCACCCCCTGCCCCATCAAGGACGGGGGAATATCGTGGTCATGGAGCTGTTTCACGGGCCGACTATCGCGTTCAAGGATGTTGCCCTGCAACTTTTGGGGCGCTTATTCGAGTCCGTCCTTACTAAACGGGGCGAGCGGATCACGATTGTCGGCGCGACATCCGGCGATACGGGTTCAGCGGCCATTGAAGGCTGTAAGGCCTGCGATCATGCCGATATTTTTATCCTGCACCCTAAAGGCCGAGTGTCGGACGTGCAGCGCCGCCAGATGACAACTGTAGATGCGCCTAATGTTTTTAACATTGCAATCGAAGGCACGTTCGATGACTGCCAAAACCTTGTTAAAGCGATGTTCAATGATGCGCCGTTCCGGGATGATTTAAATCTTTCCGCCGTGAATTCGATTAACTGGGCGCGGATCATGGCCCAGATCGTCTATTATTTCGTTGCCGCCGTCCGGCTGGGCGCACCGGAAAAGGATATTTCATTCGTGGTTCCGACGGGAAATTTCGGAAATATGTATGCCGCCTATGCTGCGCAGCAAATGGGGCTGCCGATCCGTTCGCTCTGCGTTTCCACGAACAAGAATGATATTCTCAACCGTTTTCTGGCAACCGGAGAAATGAAGGTTGAAGACGCCCATGCGACGATCAGCCCGTCCATGGATATCCAGATTTCAAGTAATTTCGAGCGGTATCTGTTCGACCTGCTGGACCGGGATCCCGTCAAGCTCAAGGAGTTGATGGAGTCCTTCAAAGAAACGGGGGAGTTTGCCATAGAGGGCGAGCAGATGCTGGCCGCACAGGAGAAATTTCATTCCACGCGGGCCGAAGATTTCGAGACAATCGATATGATGCAGAAATGTTCGGTTTCCGACGATTATGTTCTGGACCCGCATACGGCGGTGGGTCTTGCCGGCGCGCTGACTCTGTCGGAGGAAACCGAGGGTAAGGGTTCCATCGTCCTGCTTGCAACCGCCCATCCCGCAAAATTTCCAGACGCGGTGCGGCAGGCCCTTGCGCTAACGCCCCAGTTGCCGGACCATCTTGCCGGGTTGATGGACCGGGAGGAGACTATGAGCGTTCTGGGTAACGAGCTGGGCGCTGTTGAAGATTTTATCCGGGCACGGTCGCGGGTGGCGGCCAGAGACTAGTTTTAGAGGAATTTCAAGAACAGGATCAGGATTTTGGATCAGCTAAAAATTACTACACTTCCCAACGGTCTGCAGGTCGTTACCGATCCGGTTTCAAGCGTGGAAACCGTTGCTGTCGGCGTGTGGGTCAATGTCGGCACACGGTATGAGGATATGGCGCATAACGGCGTTGCGCATATGGTCGAGCATATGTTGTTCAAAGGCACAAACGAGCGGACAGCCCTTGAACTGGCCGAAGCAATTGAGGATGTCGGCGGGAATATGAACGCCTATACGAGCCGCGAACTGACCTGTTATTACATCCATCTGCTGAAAGACGATCTGGCTCTGGCTCTCGATGTTTTAGCGGATATGCTGCAGCATTCCACTCTTCCTCAGGAAGAAATCGAGCGAGAGAGAGAGGTGATCCTTCAGGAGATCGGGATGTGCAACGACACGCCCGACGATGTTATTTTCGATAATTATTACGAGACCGCCTATCCGGGGCAAGCGCTTGGCGCACCGATCCTTGGCAAGACCGAGATCATCGAAAATATGACGCGTGAAACGATGCAGCATTATATCCGCCAGTTTTACACACCCAGCCGGATGGCTGTTTGCGCTTCCGGGCATGTGCAACACGATCATATGGTCGATCTGGTGGAGAAGTATTTCGGCGATCTGCAAAAAGACCAGATCAACGGAAAAGTCGCCGCCGATTACAAGGGAGGCGAACACCGCTATTCCAAGGATCTGGAACAGAGCCATGTCATCCTCGGATTCCGGGGGGTTCCACGAAACAGCGATGACTATTTTGCTGCACAAACGCTTGCGATGCTTCTTGGCGGCGGTTTGTCTTCACGCCTTTTTCAGGAAGTCCGGGAAAAGCGCGGGCTGGTTTATTCGATCTATAGTTTTCATTCCGGTTACACGGATGATGGGCAATTCGGAATTTACGCAGGAACGGGGCCGGAAAAACTGCCCGAGCTTATGCCCGTAGTATGCGACGAGATCCGGAAACTCGCGGGTTCGATCACTGGAGAAGAGCTGGAGCGTGCGAAGGCACAGATGCGAACCGCGATTTTGATGGGGCAGGAATCTATGATCACGCGGGCCGATATGAACGGGAAAGCCTTGTTGCTTAAAGGAAAGATCCGGCCGATCAAGGAGATTATTGCAGCATACGATGCCGTTGACATTAAAGGGGTCGAAGCGGTCGCCGAACGTATTTTCAGAACGCCCCCGACTTTTGCTGCGCTCGGCCCCCTGGGACATCTGGAAGCGTTCGATAAAATCAAAGACAGGCTTGCGGCCTAGGCGTTCCCCGCTTCGCCGCTCAGCATTCCGGGATCAAAGCCAAGCTGGCCGACTGCCTTGGTCCATTTTGTATCCAAATTCTTATCGAAAATGATTGCGGGATCGGCTTCGGTCACCAGCCAAGCATTTTGCTGGATTTCCCAATCGAGCTGGCCCGCGCTCCAGCCGGCATAACCCAGAATGAACAACAGATTGTCCGGGCCTTTTCCCGTGACAATTTCCCTGACGGCCTCAACCGTTCCCGTAATCCCGTAGCGGCCATCGATCAGGACGGTTTCCTCGCGCTGAAAATCCGGTGTGTGGAGGAGGAATCCACGCGCCGATTCCACGGGGCCGCCATTCATGACGGGAAGATCGAATTTTTTCATATCAATGACAATATCGGAGCGGATATCAAGCTGACCAATCAGCTCGTGAAAGGCTATCCCGGGGAGCCTGTGGTTAATCACAAGACCCATAGCCCCTGTTTCATCGTGAGAACACATGAAAATTACCGCACGGTGAAAGCGCGGGTCACCCATGCTCGGCATCGCCAAAAGCAGTTTTCCGGTCAGATAACCGTCTTCCGTCGATGTCCTGTTTTTACTTTCGGCCACGAGCGTTCTCCTCTGCGTGCGATATTGAACGGGGGCGGTCCCGCGGTTTCCATGATAGAAAAAAATGAAGGCGGTGGGAAAGAAAAATCCTGAGAACTTTATTTTTCGTAGGTTTTCAGCGTGTTTTCGACGACCAGACGAACATCGAACTCCCTGCATGCCTTTTCCCGCCCGGCCTGCTCCATTTCGGCGCGAAGCACCGGATTTTGCAGAAGCATCTGGAGAGATTCAGCCGTTGCCTCAGGGTCCCTGACGGGAACCAGAAGGCCGTTGATGCGATCGGAGACCGCTTCGCGGCAGCCGGGGTGATCGGTGGTGACGATCGCCCTTCCCGATGCGGCGGCTTCAAGCAAAGCTTTGGGAACGCCCTCGCGGTAGTAAGAGGGATAAGCGATCAGCGCTGCGCGCGCCAGAAGGCCGGGCATATCCGTAACCTTGCCCAGCCATTCCACCGGGCTGTCCGCCAGCAGCGTTTTCATTTCCTGTTCGGTCACCGCACCGGGGCTGCCGGGGCTGAGCCCGCCAGCAATCTGGAAACGCGCATCGCTGCCTTGTTGTTTTAGAATTTTTGCCGCTTCGATAAATATTGCGATGCCCTTATCGCGGATGAGGCGTGTGGGCATGAGAACGATTGGCGGTTCTTCGGGCGGTGTCTCCGAGGGTTTGAAGATTTCCGTATCGACGCCCGAACCACGGATGAGGACCGCTTGTTTCTTTCTGACGAAGCCTCTTTTCACCAGCAACTCCAGATCGTCCGGGTTCTGGAATATTATCGTGGCGCGGGGATTTTTGAGCGCGAGTTCTAAAAATGGACTGATAAGAATGCGCAGCATTTTGGGTTTTATGCCTTCGCCAGAAAAGAGATAACCCAGTCCCGCAATCGTGAGAACGACGCGGAGCTTTCCATGAAATCGGGCAACGAGTCCGGTCATGAAAGCGTATTTGAGGGTAATGGCGTGCACAATCTGCGGCTTTTCCTTTTGCAGCATTTTTTGCAAAGAGAGGAGCGTTTTAAAAACGGCGAAAAGCGATGTTTTTGTCTCAAAGGACGGGAGATCGAAACCTTCGAACCCGTATTCCTTTAGTTTCCGATCAGTTGCGCCGCCGGGCATTGCGATCTGCACTTGGTAGCCCGCATTTTTTGCGCCCAGGGCAAGCGGGAGACGGTGGGACCAGAACCAGTCCGGGTGATTGATGACATAAAGAATTTTTCCGCGCGCCATCGGCGTTATGCGACTTTCCTTGATGATCCCGCGTCCTGATGCCTGTTCGGTCCGCGCTTGCCGTCCTGAGGACTTGGCGGGAGATTCAGGCGTTCGGCGAAATCGGAGGCGATCATTTCCTGCAAGCCCTGCTGCAACGTGAAGGGGCGTTTAAACCCGCTGCGGTTTACGCGCTCCGCGTTCACGACGGTGCTGGCGCAGAATTTTTTCACGCGGATCAGGCTGATGGGAAATTTGCGGCCCGTTATTTTTGCAAGAACGTCAAAGGCCGCGCCCCCGGCCACGCCCGCAACGTAAGGAAGTTTTGGACCCAAGCCGGGGAAGCCCATGCCCGCGCGGATTTCCGCGACCATTTCCCGCATGCTCAGGTCGGGCTTGTCGGCGTAATTGTAGAGCGTCGCGCCGTTGCCCTCGTTGAGGCATCCCGTGAGAAAAGCGGCGACGTTGCCTACATAGGCCACGGATTTCCTGTTATCACCGTTGCCGATCATGAAGAAACGCTTACGGGCGATCTGATCCATCAGGGTGAAGATGTTTCCCCGGTTGCCCGGCCCGAAGGTGGCGACGAGTCGGATGGTGACCAGACGGCGGTCTGAAGCCTGTTCGCACCAGTCTTCGAGTATTTTCTCGGCTTCGAGTTTCGAGCGGCCGTAATCGTTGAACGGTTCGGGCGGACTGTCTTCTTTTGATTCCCCGGCATCGAGGCCGTAAACTGCAACTGTGCTGGTGAAGATGATGGTCTTGATCCCGTTGATTTTTGCTGCAGCAATGAGATTATCGGTACCTGTTGCGTTCACGTCGTAATATTTTTTTACCGGAGTCACGTCATCGCGGTGTTCGGCGGCAAGATGATAGACCGCTTCCACGCCTTTCAGCGCCTCGGTCAAGGCGTTTTTGTCTGTTATGTCGCAAACGATACCCTCTTTGGGATACGTGTCGGAGCGCTGGATATCGACCCAAAGGCACTCATGCCCCTGCTCTATGAGCATCGACATCAGTTCCGTTCCTATAAAACCCGCTCCGCCTGTTATCGCGATTTTCATGGCTAGACAGTAAGCCTGCGGGTGGAAAAAGCCAAGCTAAAATATGACGTCAGGCGGCCATCCAGCGGGCGTACCAGTCCTGAAACATCAGGACCGTCCAGAGTTTTCCGGAATGGTTGCCGCGGCCTTCGCAATGGTCGTTCCAGATCTTGCGGACCGGGGCGGGATCGATCAGTCCCTGCGCGACCATGGTTTTTTCATCCAGAAGATTTTCGGCCCAGTCGCGCAAGGGACCGCGCAGCCATTGCGCGATAGGGATGTTAAAGCCCTGTTTGGGCCTTTTGAACAGGCGCTCGGGCACATGTTTTTGCAGCACGTGGCGCAGCAGCCATTTTCCCTGCCCCTGATGAATCTTATAGGCTTCGGGGAGGCTCCAGACATATTCGTAGATGCGCTGATCGAGCAACGGCGCGCGGACCTCAAGGCTCACGGCCATGCTGGCACGGTCCACCTTGGTGAGAATATCGCCGGGAAGATAGGACAAAACATCCCAGTACATCATGAGTTCGCCGAAGCTCAACCCTTCAGGCTGGAGTTCCGGATTGGTCAGCGGGATCATCGGTTCACCGCCGCCGTTCACGACGCGGTCGGGGCGGTCCCACTGGCTGACCAAGCGGAGGTAAAAAGCCGTCGGGTCCTCTTCGCTCAGGGCACCGCTGACCTTGTGGATGTGCGAGCCGAATTGCGGATGGTATTGCGAAATCCTGTCCCATGTCTCGACCGATATTTTCGAAAAGCCGGAGGTGAACAGCCCGCGCAGAGCTTTGGGAACTCTCTTCATGTTCTTCCAGACCTTCGGGCCTTGCACATGGCGGGTGTAGCCGCCAAGCATTTCATCACCGCCGTCGCCGGAAAGCGCCACCGTCACGCTCTGCCGCGCGAAGTACGAGACGAGATATGTGGGGATCGCGGAGATATCGGCGAACGGTTCGTCGTAAATTCGGGAGAGTTTCGGGATCAGATCGAGCGCATGCGAGGGTTCGATGTACTGTTCGTGGTGATCGGTGCCGAGATAAGCGGCCACTTTTTTCGCGTGCACGGCTTCGTTATAGCCCTTTTCATGGAATCCAATCGAATAGGTTTTTACGGGCGTCGACGATGCTTTTTGCATCAGGGCAACCGTCAGGGAGCTATCTATACCGCCGGAGAGGAACGCGCCAAGAGGAACATCAGAGATCAGGCGTTCAGCGACGCAATCCTGCAGCAAATCTTCGAAGCGGTCGGGGATATGCAGTTTTTCACCGCACCCCGCCGCGCGGGAAGTCTGGAGCGCATCAAGGTGGCTCCAGTAGGTTTTCATATAGGGGTCGAGCGGTTCGTCGAGTTCCACATGCTTGAGGTCCAGCGCGAGCGCATGGCCGGGAGGAAGGGACCAGATTTTTTCGTAGATGCATAAGGGGGACGGGATGTAGCCAAAGCGCATATAGGCGGTCAGAGCCGGGCGGTCGATCGTGCGGCGAAATTCGGGGTGGGTTGTCAGCGCCTTCAGCTCGGACGCAAAAATCAGGGACGCGCCCGACCAGCCGATATAAAGAGGCTTCTTGCCCATGCGGTCGCGGGCGAAATACAAGCGCCCGGTCTGGCGGTCCCAGAGGGCGAAGGCGAACATGCCGCGCATGGCCTTGAGCGTGTAATCAAAGCCCCATTCTTCCAGAGCGGCCAGAATGACCTCGGTATCACTGTAGCCCCGGAAGAACGCGCCAAGCCGCTCCAGTTCCGCGCGGAGCTGGCGAAAATTATAGATTTCGCCGTTAAAAACGATAATGTAGCGCTCGGATGAAGAGCGCATCGGCTGGCGGCCCGCGCTGGAGAGATCAATGATCGAAAGGCGGCGATGACCGAGCGCAACCGGCGTTTCCGGGTCCTGCCAGATATCGCCTTCATCCGGGCCGCGGTGATGCAGTGCGTTGGTCATAGTTGCGACCGTCCGATGCATGGCCTGACGGTCCGGGGAAGCGCTCAGGCTGTATAATCCCGCAATGCCGCACATGGTTTCGTTAATACCCTGTAATAATAAGCGTTTTTGTCCTCTTACTCTGACCGAGGGCGACAATAAAGGCAATAAGCGATGGAAGAGGCAGGCGTTTTACCCTAAAATTGACAGAAAGAGCAGTAAAACCCTAAAATATTGCAGGAATAGGAAAAAATGGATATCGAGCTTCGTTTATCCAAGGAGGGGCGGGTCGTATTTCTCTGCCAAGGACGTTTTTCGCAAAGGGTGGAGGAGATTGTAATGAACCCGGACAGCGGCGTCATGTCCGTCGTTTTTGAAGGGTATAAAGAGTCCGCTGAACTCAACAGCCCGGTCGATATGGAGACCGTTGAGAAAATAAAAAATGAAATTTTCTGCGCTTTGGGCTATATTGAAGGTGGAAAAGTGGTTGCGGCCGAGTATGTTCGATTCCGCGCCGGAGTTGTGTATTGAAATAAAAACGCACACGATAAACACAATAATAAGGGTGTTATAAGATGAGTGGTTCCTTTCCGAGCGATGCTGTAGAGCTGGTCCAGAGCACCGTGACCGAGGGTCAGGTGATCCAGAACGTCAATTTTTCAGATATGGAGATTGCAGGGATTGCCGCTTTATCCGGGCGCTTTACCGATCTTTCCGTTGATGCGTCCATGCGGTCGGGCGATTATTCCTCGCTGCAGATGCTTTCCGAGCAACAGGCCGTTGTTCATAGTGTTGTCGCGCAAAATGCCGGAGATATGAATGTCTACACCGCGCATACGACAGCCAGCGAAAATCGAACCAGTGAGGCCATACAGTACAGCGTTCTCGGCACTTCGTCGGCTGCCGTCGCTTCGGAGACACGTGCACAGGCTGCCAGTCTTGAACAAAGAAAAGATATTACTGTTGCCCAGGTTCAGCAGGAGATGAGATTACACAATGTGGTTAAGGAAGAGGTCAAACGCGATACGGCCGTTGCCGAGGCTGATGCCAGCACACAGGTTGCTGCCGCAGAAGCCGAACAGCGTGATGCCGCGGTTGCCGTCAATCCACTGAAACTTGTGTAAGAGAAGCCGGGCTATTCCGTCCCAGTTTTTTAAGTCTTCAGCGCCGATTTCCTGCTTGGATCGGAAACAGGGTTCTCTCACGCAAGGGCTGTCCGTATGGATGTTGATTTTTTACTGACCGAAACCGGAGAAACGGGCCTCCTGAGCAGCGAGAATCTTTTCAAGAAAGTCGCCGGGGTGTTGTTCGACCATGAAAGCGGGCGGATGACTCTGGAATACACCGATATGGATTATCTGGATCTCAATATCCCAGTCGAACCGGAATTTTTCGGAACGCTTGATCTTTGTCTGCTGATTCATATCGGCGCGGTGAAGAACGGGCATATCTCTCAAGCTTACCAAGTGCCGCTGATGTTCCTGAACGATCCTTACCGCGGGGAAATTTTCAAGCATGTGCGTACCCCTCCAAAGCCCCTGGAGTCGTTCTTTTATTTCATCACGCATTGCGTTCTCGGCCAGCCCGTGCATCGGAAAGATGCCGGCGATGAGGACACGCTGGGCTGTATCCTTGGCGATACTTTGCCCTCCGCGTTGAAATTTGCGCCTCATATGGAGCGCCGCAGAGCCATCGAGTCGAGGCCGGAATTTGTGTATTCACCGAATGCACCGGGTATCGGTCTTGGCGGGGCAGCCGTTACTCATCCCGCCGAGCGAACGAAAGCCATCCGCGAAAAGCGAAAGCGCCCCGATGACGGTTCACCGGATGGCGCAAACGAGGATGGCAAGGAGTAAATATTTTACTCCGCGCTCTGATTGTTCTTTCTGATTTCGCGCCATTTCGCAACGTTGCGGTTATGCTCTTCGAGCGTGGCTGAGAAGACATGGCCGCCCGTCCCGTCAGCAACGAAATAGAGATAATCGTGACGTTCGGGATTGAGGACGGCCTCCAGTGACGCACGACCCGGATTTGCAATCGGTCCGGGAGGCAGGCCGGGATAGAGATACGTATTATAGGGTGAGTCGAATTCGAGATCTTTTTTCAGGAGCCTGCGGCCCAGCGGCCCCTGACCGTCGTTTTTGTTTTCCCCTAGCGTCAGGGCGTATATCACTGTCGGATCGCTTTGAAGGGGGATGTTTTTCATCAGACGGTTTATAAACACTCCCGCGACGCGCGCGCGTTCTTCGGGTTTTCCGGTTTCCTTTTCGACGATGGAGGCAAGAATGACGGCTTCTTCCTTTGTTTTAAAGGGAAGGTTCTCCGAACGCTTGTTCCAGAGTTCATCGAGAGCGGTTTGCATGGCCGCGGCCATCCGGTCCATTATATCGGCGATGGTGTCGGTCTTCGCGAAGCTATAGGTTTCGGGCAGATAGCTGCCCTCGGGACGCATTTCAAATTCCGCTTTCTGCAGGCTTTCGTTCTGAAGGAGCAGGCGTCTGATTTCAAAATTTGTCAGGCCTTCGGGGATTGTTACATTACGTTGAATCGTCTTGCCGGATTCGAACAGATCCAGAATCTCTTTCATCGAGGCATGGGGCGGAATTTCATATTCTCCGGCTTTCAGTTTCGTTGCCTGTCCTGTGAGTCTGCCTCCATATTTAAAAATCTGAGGCTGATCGATTGCGCCCGCATAAAGAAGCTGGTCCGCTATTCCGCCAATATTCGAGCCGGGGGCAATCGTGATTTCAACCGGGCTCTCGAAGTTTCCGGGTTTCCTGAATTGCTCTGCCGCCCAGAAAAAGCCCGCGCCGCCCAGAACCAGGACCAGAGTTGTCAGAAAGACGAGTAACCCGAGAACCTGCTTTAAGGTTTTCATGGGTTGACCTATACTGCGCGGAGAATGAGAGACGCGTTGGTGCCCCCGAAACCGAAAGAGTTCGAGAGTGCCGTTTTGACTTTCTTTTCCTTTGCGACCCTGGGGATCAGATCGATCCCCGTGCAATCTTCCGAGGGGTTCTCCAGATTCAATGTCGGCGGCATGATGCCGGTCTGAATGGCTTTTGCCGTATATATGGCTTCAACTGCGCCTGCCGCGCCCAGAAGGTGGCCGATGGCGGATTTGGTTGAAGACATTGAGAACGTGTCCAACGTATTGGCGAACATTCTTTTGACCGCGCCGAATTCAATTCCATCTCCCACAGGCGTGGATGTGCCGTGTGCATTGATATAGTCAATATCTTCCGGGTTCAGGCCTGCGCGCTTGAGCGCCGCTTTCATGGCCCGGTATCCGCCGTTCCCGTCTTCGGGCGGAGAGGTAATATGATAAGCGTCGCCGGAAAGTCCGTAACCGACCACTTCGCCGTAAATTTTTGCGCCGCGTTTTTTCGCGTGTTCATATTCTTCCAGCACCACTATTCCCGCACCCTCGCCGATAACGAAACCATCGCGGTCCCTGTCCCATGGCCTTGATGCCTTCTCAGGCCGATCATTAAAGCCTGATGAAAGCGTTCGCGCTGCCGCAAAACCTGCAACGCCCAGACGGCAGACCGCACCTTCGGCCCCGCCGGCGACCATTACATCCGCATCGTCCCAGGCGATCAGACGGGCGGCATCCCCTATGGCATGGGTTCCCGTTGCGCACGCCGTAACCACCGAGTGGTTGGGACCGCGGAAACCGTACTTAATCGAGATATGGCCACTGGTCAGGTTAATCAGAGCGGCCGGAACGAAGAACGGCGAGAGCCGGCGCGGACCTTTTTCTTTTAGCGTCAGGGATGTGTTGTAAATTTCGTCCAGCCCTCCGATGCCGGAACCGACCAGAACGCCGGTGCGGTCCAGATGTTCCTCTTCCGTGGGCTTCCAGCCGGAATCCTCAACGGCTTCCGTAGCTGCGGCGATGGCATAGGTAATGAATACGTCAATTTTGCGCTGATCTTTGGGTTCAACGAACAGGTCGGGATTAAATGCCCCGTCGAGAGGCGCCGTGCTGTCGGTGCGGGGGATGATTCCGGCGATTTGCGAGGTCAGGTCGGACACCTCAAAATGTTCGATTTTGCGAATACCGCTTTTACCTGATGTAATCGCAGACCAGTTATGATCCACCCCGAAACCGAGGGGGCTGACCATCCCTATTCCGGTTATGACAACACGTCTCATCTTCGTCTCTATAAAGTGCCTTAGTAAAAATCGGAAGGATCGTTTACCGTTTCCTTCCGAGAATATTTTTTTACGAAAGCAGAGCCAGTAAAATTACTCGCCCGCTTTTTCCTTGATGAACTTGATGGCGTCGCCAACAGTCTGAATGTCCTTGGCTGCATCATCGGGAATTTCGATGCTGAATTCCTCTTCGAAAGCCATGACAAGTTCAAACGTGTCAAGCGAGTCTGCTCCCAGATCGTCAATAAAACTGGCGCCATCAACAATCTTGCTTTCTTCCACACCCAGATGCTCTACAACGATCTTTTTGACGCGATCGGCAATATCACTCATCTCAATTCCCTATGTTCATGTTTGAATCAAAGTTCCTTATAAACAACGATGCCGGACATTACCAGCCTCATTTTAGCGTGACAGAATTAGCATAAGGCTCTTTCCGGGAAAAGTCCCTAAAGCTTCTTTGCTGAGTTTGTGTGGATAAATTCTGTTTACGGAAAATTATTTCCGCGTCATAAATTCACTTCTGAAATTTTCAGACCCTGTCTGCCTTTATGAGTCTTTTGGTCTACGCCTGCGTATCTCTATTTTTAGTATTTACTTAATTAAGTGATTTCTTTATTATAACTGTTATGGACAAATTTGCAGCCCTCGCCGACCCAACCCGCCGCCGCATCATGGAGATGCTGGCCGCAAGGCGCGAACTTGCAGCCTCAGAGATCAGCAGGGAGTTTTCCTCGACCCCCTCCGCTATTTCCCAGCATCTGAAGGTGCTGCGCGAGGCCGAGCTGGTGCAGATGGAAAAGCGCGCGCAGCAGCGGGTTTATTCGATAAACACAGCGGAGATTGAGGAAATGGAACAGTGGCTGGCCCGGATGCGTAAATTCTGGAATGACCGTTTCGATGCGCTGGAAGCGCTGCTGAAAGCCGAAGACGATCAATCCCGCGATAAGAAATCCTAATTCGAAGAAAGAAAGGAAAAGCCGGTGACAGGCAAAACAATGAAAAAGAATGCACTCAACGAAGAGGACACTTATGGTGTTCTGGTTTCTCCGGGAACGATTCAATTTAAAAGGTTGCTGCCCGGCCCGATCGAACGGGTCTGGGATTACCTGACCAACCCAGAAAAAACAAAACTCTGGATGGGCGGAGGGACGTTCGACCTGCGTGTCGGCGGTTTGTGCGAGTGGCATTGCGATTATGCCTTCAACCTGGAACCGGAAATCCGCAAGAAGCATAACGGCGTTATTCCTGTGATTTACGGCAGGATTCTTGAACTCGAACCTCCGCGTCTTTTCAAAATGACATGGGATTACTCGGATTGCGTGAATACTTCTCAGGACGGCTCAAAGAGCGAGATTACCTTCGAACTTTTCCCGCAGGAGCAAAATGTTCTGCTGGTCCTCACTCATAGCGGGATGCCGAATAACCACGATATCCGCGCCGCGCTGGCCGGATGGCATGTTCATATCGACATTCTGTCCGACACGCTGAGCAACGTGCCTTCTGCGCCTTTCATGTCTGCCCATGAAGCGCTTGAAATTGAATACAAGAAACGGATCAAAGGAGACTGAACATGACCCAACCTGCAAAAAATACTGACATGAATGCCGATAATTTTGTCTTTTATATAGAACGCACGTTCGATGCGCCTCGTGAGCGCGTCTGGAAGGCGTGGACCGATGAGAGAGAACTGACGCTCTGGTTCGGGCCGAAAGGCTGCCCGATCACTTACGGAAAACTCGATTTCCGCGTCGGCGGCACCTATCTTTACCGCATGGATATGCCGAGCGGCGAGCAATGGTGGGGACAGTGGACGTTCGAGGAAATCGTAGCGCCTGAAAAACTGGTAATGATCACGTGCTTTTCTAACGAAAATGCGGAGATGACCCGCCATCCGCTTGCGCCCGGCTGGCCACTCCAGATGCGCTCCGTCACACGCTTTACCGAAAAGAACGGAAAAACGACGATCTCTCTGGAATGGACGGCGCATAACGCGAACGAAGCCGAACGCCAGACCTTCTTCGAGGGCCGCGAGAGCATGACAAAAGGCTGGGGCGGAACCTTCGAGCAGCTTGAAGCTTATCTTGCTGAAGGCGGTGCGGCATGACGGTTACCCTTGGTTCCACCTGCCTGTGGTTTGACAAAGAGGCTGAAGAGGCTGCAAAATTTTACACCTCGATTTTCAAGAATTCGAAAATCAACCATGTTTCGCGGTACGGCGAGGCCGGACAGGATATTCATGGCCAGAATGCCGGGTCTGTCATGACGGTCGAGTTCGAGCTGGACGGACGCAGATTCATGGGCCTGAACGGGGGGCCGCTTTTTAAGTTTAACGAATCCGTGTCTCTTGTCGTATATTGCGATACTCAGGAAGAAATCGACACGCTGTGGCATAAATTTACAGCGGATGGCGGTGAAGAAAGTCACTGCGGATGGCTGAAGGACAAGTTCGGCCTTTCGTGGCAGATCGTTCCAAGCGTTTTATCAAAGCTTATGAGCGATCCGGCGAGGGCCGATGCCGTGATGGCGGCTTTCCTGAAAATGAGAAAATTTGATATCGCTGCGCTTGAGAAAGCATACAATCAAGCCGCCTAGTTTACACGAAGGAGAGAAGCATGACTTACGTCGACGGGTTTGTCGTTCCGGTTCCGGAAGGCAAAATCAAGGACTATAAAAAACTGGCCTCGATGGCCGGAAAAATCTGGATCGAGCACGGGGCGCTCGCCTATGTGGAATGTGTCGGAGATGACCTTGAAGATAAAGGCTTCTGCAAAACTTTTCCCGGCGCCTTTAAAAGCAAGAAAGGCGAAACCGTTGTTTTTGCCTATATTGTGTTCAAGTCACGCGCGCACCGCGATAAGGTCAACAAAAAGGTCATGGCCGACGAGCGTCTGAGCGCCAGTTGCGATCCCAAGAATATGCCGTTTGATTGCAAGCGCATGGCTTATGGGGGCTTCAAGGCCCTCGTTAATTTGTAAGAATGGAGCATAATATATGAGCATATTTTTTCTTATTCTCGGTGTCGTTGTGATCGGGCTGGCGATTTTTATCAATGCTCAGGACAATCAATTCAAACTTTCGCGCAGTACGGTGATCCCCGCCCCTACGGGCAAAGTGTTCGAGCAAGTCAATAACCTGAAAAACTGGAATGCCTGGTCGCCGTGGGCGCGGATGGACCCGAACGCGAAGAATAGTTTTGAAGGGCCGGAAGCGGGAGTCGGGGCCGTGATGGGCTGGGCCGGAAACAAGAATGTCGGCGAAGGAAAGATGACCATTATCGAAAGCCGGCCGGATGAGCTTGTCAAATTCAAACTGGAATTCTACAAGCCCTTCAAGGGAACCAACCAAGCCGAATTTACTTTCAGGCCCGAAGGCAGCGGGACGCACGTCACATGGAGCATGACCGGCGATAAAAACTTTATTGCGAAGGCCATGCATCTTGTCATGGATTGCGAGAAAATGGTCGGCGGACAATTTGAAGACGGATTCAAGAATCTGGACGAGGTTCTCAAGAAAGCGGCATGAGCGATAAACCCGTCAAGCATGTCCTGATCATCGAGCGGTTTTTCGAAGCTCCGCGCGAGCGGGTGTTCGAAGCATGGACCGATCCCGACGAGCTGGTGCAGTGGTGCATGCCTTACGATTTCACGATCCCGCATAATGAGGGCCGTATCGAGGAAGGCGGTTCCTACCGATCCTGCCTGCGTTCCAAGGATGGTAAGGATCACTGGCTGAGCGGGGTTTACAAAGAAATCGACAGGCCTAACAAGCTTGTTTTTACTCATGTCTGGGACGATGTCGGCGGGAAGCCCGGAGCGGAGACTCTTGTCACCGTCACGTTCGAAAACCATGAGGGCGGAACCAAGATGATCTTCATGCAGGAAGGATTTTCCTCCAAGGAATCCAAGGACGGGCACGAAGGCGGCTGGAGCGAAGCCTTTGAACATCTCGAAGAACATCTTTTTTCGATGGGCGTGGGGATGATTTAAGGGTACAGTCAACTTTCAAAATTTTTCAAACATGGCAGTACGAATGTGAGAGAATTTATTGTTCTCATGGCCTCTTTGACCGCCTTGATCGCTCTGTCGATCGACGCGATGCTGCCTGCGCTCGGCCCGATCGGCGCGGATTTGCATGTCATACGGCAAAACAGCGTGCAGCTTGTCATTACGGTTTTGTTCGCGGGAATGATGATCGGCTATCTGATCTACGGGCAGATGGCGGATGCGTGGGGGCGGAAACCCTCGCTGACATTCGGGATCGTGCTCTACATCATCGGGAGCCTGATTTCGTGGCAGGCGTGGTCGCTGACGGTTTTGCTGATCGGGCGTTTCGTGCAGGGACTGGGCGTTGCCGGACCGCGGATCGTTACGCTCGCCATTATCCGCGATAAATACAAGGGCCGGGAGATGGCCAAGATCATGTCGCTGGTCATGGGGGTTTTTATCTTCGTTCCCATCGTTGCGCCGCTGCTGGGCCAAGTCATCATGGCGGTTTCGCACTGGCGAACCATTTTCCTGTTTTACATCGCCGCAGCCATCGGCGGCCAAAGCTGGGCGCATTTCAGGCTTGAGGAAACCCTCGCCCCGGAAATGAAGCGGCCTTTCAGCATCGAGAAGCTGATCAGCGGCTTTAAAGAAGCAGCGACAACCCGTGTCACACTTGGCTACTCGATTACCAGCGGCGTGGTCTTCGGCGCCCTGATTTCATATCTGAACAGCATCCAGCAGATCCTGCAGGAGATTTATCATACGGGCGATCTTTTCGCGCTGTATTTCGGGATGCTGGCGGCGGCGATCGGCGCTTCGTTCTTCCTTAATTCGACTCTCGTTCAGCGGTTCGGGATGAGGAAACTGACCGCCCGCGCCCTGATCTCGATAACCGCTATTTCATTGCTTTTCCTGCCTCTGGCGCTGTCACTTACTCCTGTCCCCTTACCCCTGTTTCTTTTATACGGCGCCTGCTGTTTCTTTTGTCTCGGGCTGACATTCGGGAATATGGGGGCGATGGCCATGGAGCCGATGGGGCATATCGCGGGGACAGCCTCGGCCTTCGTCAGTTTTCTTTCCACCGCGGTTGCCATCGTTCTGGGCGGGATCATCGGGCAGCTTTATAACGGCACGATTATTCCGCTGTGCGCGGGCTACCTCGTTCTTTCCGTGATCGCTTACGGCGTGATGGTCTGGACGGAAAAAGAAATCCCCTCGTAAATATCAAGCTTAGCCGCTTTCGCGCTTACCGGATTTTCGATCTTGTGGTCCTAAACTTGCACCTGTATCATCCGGTTCGCTTTAACTAAAAGCATATGTTCCCTGAATTAACTCCACAGGCCGCGTTTTTATGTTCGATTTTCTTGTTGCCGCACTGCTCGGCCTTATTGAAGGGCTTACAGAATTTATCCCGGTGTCCTCGACCGCTCACCTGCTGGTTTTGACAGACCTGTTCAAGTTTGCCGGGCCGCCGGGGCATGTCTTTGAGATTTTCATCCAGCTCGGCGCGATTCTGGCCGTGGTGGTGCTGTATTGGTCGCGACTCTGGAAGACGGCCATAACCCTGCATTCCGATCCGGCTTCGCGGCACTTTGCGCTAGTACTTATTATCGGCACCATTCCGGCGCTTTTCGCCGGGGCGCTGTTGCATGATTTTATCAAGGAAACGCTTTACAGCCCGCTGGTGATCGGCACGACACTGGTGATCGGCGGCCTGATTATGCTGATCGTGGAACGGAACCTGCCGAAAGCTAAAACCGACGATATCCAGTCTGTTTCCTACAAGACCGCCTTCCTGATCGGCTGTTGCCAGGCGATGGCTCTCGTGCCCGGAGTTTCGCGGTCCGGGGCCAGTATTATCGGCGGACTTCTGGCGGGACTTTCACGCCCGGCAGCGGCGGAATTTTCTTTTTTCCTCGCCATCCCCGTGATGTTTGCCGCGGTAGCTTACGATCTGCTTAAAAACTGGAGCAATGTCATGGTCGGGGATTATTTTGCCCTGATGATTACAGGTTTTGTCGTCGCGTTTATCGCGGCATTGATTGTGATCAAGGTCGCTCTGGGGATCATCAGCCGATACGGGTTTTATCCGTTCGCCTTTTACCGTCTGCTGGCCGGGACGCTGGTCTTGTGGACATTCTGGTGATCTGTCTATCGGCCTATGCCGCCTGCTGCACTACGCCAAACAAATCGTAATCCTCGGCGTCCTCAATCAGGACTTTGACGATATCTCCGGGTTTTAGGCCCGCAGGCAGATCGCGGATAAAGAGGGTGCCGTCGATTTCCGGGGCGTCGCCCTTCGTGCGGGCATCCGCGCCAATAGAACCGTCTTCCTGTGGTTTGCCGATTTCGTCGATGATGACATCCATGATCTGGCCGATCTTGTTTTCGGCTTTCGCAGCGGCGATTTCGGTCTGGAGCGTCATGAAACGCTCCCAGCGTTCCTGTTTTTCATCTTCGGGGACATGAGGGTCGATGGCGTTGGCTTTCGCGCCGTCCACGGCCTCGTATTTGAAGGCGCCGGCGCGGTCAATCTGCGCCTCGTTCAGCCAATCAAGAAGAATTTCAAAATCCTCCTCTGTCTCGCCGGGGAAGCCGACGATAAAGGTGGAGCGCAATACCAGATCAGGGCAAATCTCCCGCCATTTGCGGATGCGGTCGAGGGTTTTTTCCTGCGCGGCGGGGCGCTTCATCGCTTTGAGCACCGCGGGGCTGGCGTGCTGAAAGGGAATGTCGAGATACGGCAGGATCAGCCCTTCGGCCATCAGCGGAATTACGTCATCGACGTGGGGGTAAGGATAGACATAATGCAGGCGTACCCATGCGCCGTATTCCTTGGCGAGCGTGCCCAGCGCCTTGCAGAGGTCGTAGAATTTCGTTTTGATGCGCTCTCCGCGCCACGGGCTTTCCGCGTATTTCAGATCCACGCCATAGGCGCTGGTATCCTGCGAAATCACTAGAATTTCCTTCGTTCCGGCTTTCAGGAGCTGCTCGGCCTCATGCAAAACGCGGTGGATCGGGCGGCTGACGAGATCGCCGCGCAGGGCGGGAATGATGCAAAAGGAGCAGCGGTTGTTACAGCCTTCGGAAATCTTAAGGTAGGAATAATGCTTGGGGGTGAGTTTCAGCCCTTCTTCGGGCACCAGATGGACGAAGGGATCGTGCGCGATGGGCTGGGCCTTTTTTACGGCCTCGACGACCTGTTCGTACTGGTGCGGGCCGGTGATGGCCAGAAGCTTGGGGTAGCGATCGGTGATTGTTTGCGCTTCCGCGCCCATGCAGCCGGTGACGATGACGCGGCCGTTGGCATCCAGCGCCTCGCCGATGGCGTTCAGACTTTCTTCCTTGGCGCTGTCGATAAAACCGCAGGTGTTGACGATCACGACATCCGCGCCCTCATGGGAGTCGGTAAAGTCGTAGCCATCTGCGCGCAGTTTGGTCAGAATCCGCTCGGAATCCACCAGAGCCTTGGGGCATCCGAGGCTGACCATACCGACGATCGGGGCTTTTTGCGCATTCTTCATAGCGTGCGGTTATACTTGATCTGTCTATGAAAACGCAAGAATGATCTATGAAATGGTGGACCCAATCGGGATCGAACCGACGACCTCTTGCATGCCATGCAAGCGCTCTCCCAGCTGAGCTATGGGCCCTCCGCCAAAGGTAGGGGTATGAGTACTGTGAAGTCAGGCTTTTTTCAAGTGAAAAAACGGCGCCGTGAAGGGCGCCGCTCTTTTTTCCTAAAAGCCCGGAGGCTTATTTTATGCGGCTTTCTTCTTGTTATCTTTCAGAAGATCGCGGATTTCGGTCAGGAGGACCACATCTGCCGGGGGAGCCGCCGGGGCTTCATCGGCCTTGGCTTTTTCCTCTTTCTCTGCCGCTTCCTTGATCTTGTTCACGCCCTTGACGAGCAGGAAGACCACGAAAGAAATGATCAGGAAGTTGATCACGGCGTTAATGAAAATACCGTAGGACACGATGCTGGCACCGGCATCCTTGGCCGCTTTGAGGTTTGCGTAAGCGTTGCCGTCCAGAGCGACAAACTTGTCGGCGAAGTCCACACCGCTGGTCAACACGCCGATCACCGGCATGATCAGGTCGCCGACCATCGAGTTGACAATCGCAGTAAAGGCCGCGCCCATAATGATACCCACTGCCATGTCCATGACATTGCCGCGCGCGATAAAGTCTTTGAACTCCTTGAACATTTTAGCCCTCCTCAAAGAGATATATTACAGATTTTAAATGTAGGAAGCGCAACTTAGCAGAGCGGAGGATTTTGTCAATGAGGCGGGTTCGGGCGCAAAAGAAAAAGCCCCGCTGCGGGCGGGGCTTTTTGGGAATTTGTTGGTTACTTCTTAGCGCTGGTTCATGAAGTGCAGGATGTACTGGAACAGCGCGATGAAGCTGATATAGAGGTTCAGAGCGGCGGCCCATGCCAGGCGCTCAGTCATTTCCTGACCGTTTACGGCACGGTACATCAGTTTCATTTCCTGTGTCTGCCAGATCGTAATTCCGGAGAATAAAACGATCCCCACAGCGGCAATGACGTTGGCCATCATGTCACTCTGGAAGAAAATATTCATAACGCTAGCTGCGATCAGGCCCCAAATACCCATCACGGAGAAGGTTCTGATCGGGGTCAGGTCCGACTTGGTCGTATAGCCGTAGATGCTCAGCCCTGCGAACATCGCCGTTGCGATGAAAAACGCTTTTGCCACATTGACCGCGAAGATCATATCGTGCGCAGCGACAACGGCGAGTACCGAAAAGCAGAGTCCGTAAGCAACCGAGACCCCGTAAAAGGCGAGCATCAGTTGTGAGGACTTCATGGTCATCGGGTTAAACCCGAACCAGACAATCATCAGGGGCGCAAAGATCACGATATATCTCTGCGGGCCGCCTAACAGAAGTTCGACCAGAGAGGGGGAGCTTCCTACACCCAAGGCGACGAGAGCGGTTAACAGGACGCCTGTCGCCATTTTGAGGTAGATATTGTTCAAATAATTGCGAAGACCGGCATCAATATCCTGACGCGCATATTCTTTCGCTCTTGTAAAACCACTAGTCATTTGTGCATTCTCCAGTTTCTAACGTACAGCACCAAGATATACACCCTATTCTAACAGATTTCAAAGTTTGTTGCGAAAAACTGCTTGCGGGTGGATCTGCTCTTTTATTCGGTGTTTTATCCTAAAAGTTTCAAGGGTTTCAGGACTTCCGGCACCAGAAATTATACATGGAGGCAAAGGTTCTGGGATTCTTTTTTTCGAAGTCATCCCAAAGAGTAAGGTCCAAAGCATTGGGGTCTGAAGGGTTCATTTTCCGATAATTGTCCAGCACAGCCAGAGGCAGGTTGAACCCTTTGAATTCCAAATGCAGATTATCCAGCGCCTGCTTGATTTCCGGGGTGCTGAAGCGCGTTTCCTGAACATGGAAAAACATATCGCGGCACTCGGCGGTCGCGTAATAATCGACCATGCCGGAAAAGGAATCGAAAACCTTACGATTGAGCCAGCGAGCGGCGTTTTTGCGGAAGGTCCTGATATCTTCCGATGTTGCCGTTAGCTTATGCTTGGCGATTACTTTCTGCGCCTCGATCAAGGGCGCGTGGGCAATGCGGCTGTACAGGCCGATCCGCATGATACCGCCGGGTTTCAAAAGATCGCGCAGGACGGTCCAGCCCTTCAGCGGGTCCTGCATGTGGTGGAGAACGCCGGAGCTTGCGATGAAGTCGAACTGTTCATTTCCCAGAACACCGAGACCCAAGATATCCGCCTGTTTGAAAGTCAGATTGGCAAGGCCCAGCATTTTCGAGCGATCTATCGCGTAGGACAGGCTGGCCCCGCTTAAATCCACTGCCAGAATGTCCGCGTCCGGGTAGACCGCGGCCAGTTCGATGGCTTCGCGGCCTGTGCCGCACCCTGCGACCAGCATTTTTGCGTTTTTCCCGCGGTACTGCCCTTCAAGCTGCTCATGGTAGGGGCGTTTGGCGAAATCCGTCCAGCGCGGATAGGGGGATTCTTCGTACTGATTTTTCACTTTTTCCGAGATTTCGTTTTCGACAGGAACCAGCACGGGGATTGATTTTTCTATTTCCCTGAGGCGGAGCGGTTCGACAATCTGCTGGTCAATCAGGTCCTGCAGGATCAGGGGAACCCCCCCTTTTATAATTTCCTGCGCGTTTTCGAGAGTATGCAGCGGGATGTATGCCCCCAGAAGCGCCAAAGCACCATAATCGACCGGGCGGACCTGCGCTTCGCGTTCGATGCGCTGTTTAAGTTTTTCTGCCGTTTTTTCCTCTTCCGGGTCGAGGTTGAAAATGCAATCGGTCTTGTTCGCATAAATCGCAAGAGGAACGGCAATGTGGGTGAAGAGGTCCGGGTGTCCGAAGATATTGCGATTGTTCATATTTTCGAGCATCAGGCGGCGCAAATCCGTCAGCAGGGCTTCGAATTGAAGGTCCTGAAAGCGGATCCGCTTTAGGCCGGCGATAAATAGGGGGTCGAACAAGCCGCTATGGTTTTTCAGTTTGAGGAAGATCTTGTGAAAAGCTGCATAGTTTTTTGCCCCCACCAGTTTGAAGGTTTCGGAAAAAGCGGGGTCGACCTTGAGGATGCTGATCCATGTGCGGTCGATATTCGAAAGGTCGACACCGGGTTTTTGCATGCAGTCAATCAGCAGCGCCTTGAGGTTCGGAAGGAGGACTTTGAAATGGAAATTCGCAGCGATCGCGATGAAGCGATCGCGATAAAAAATATTTTCCGGATCGGCCTGAATCGCGAGCATGTAACTATCCAGCGCCTGAAGGCCCAGATTTTCCTTGATAAAAAGATCACCGGCATTGGCGTAAGCTTCATGAAGGGTGGGATCGGCCTCCATCGCTTCCTCGTAACAGCCTAAAGCACTGTCGGGGTCCCCTTCGGCGAAAAATATTTTTCCGAGTTCGTTAAACGCAGCCGCCATTTTTTCCTTTTCAAGGATGGAAATCAGCACCTGTTTTGCATCGGCAGTTTTGCCCTTTTCGATCAATGAAAGGGCGCGATCATATCTTTCCTGCGCTTCAGAAGAGATATCGGGGGATGCCGTTGCCGGGGTTGATTTTGTCATACTCTTTCCTTCATGGTCTGCGGCCCCTGGTGAGCCATGGATTCGGACGCATACCGTCCGTTGCCGGTTGTTGGGGACCGAGGAACGATTCCTCGCGAGCGGCCGGTCCCGTGTGGGGCAGTTGCGGGATGGGCGTGCCCGTTACCTTCGAGATCGCCTGTATGCGCTCTTCAATGGGCGGATGGGTGGCGAATAATCCTAAAAACGGGACGTGGTTTTCGATACACATCATGGCGATGTCCCCTGTCGTCTGGGGAATATGATCGCGCCCCGCGATCCTCAGAAGAGCGCGCATCATGGCGTCGGGGTTGCGCGTCATTTCCACCGATCCCGCATCGGCCATGAATTCGCGGCGGCGCGAGAGAGCAAAGCGCATAACCAGCGTAGCAAGATAACCCAGCCATAGAATTATGGCGATTAAAAATATTGCCACAACCACTCCGCCTCCGTTTTCGCGCCGCCCTCGGGTGTAAAAAACGCGATAGCGTATACTGCTCCAAACCATTTGCGCGGCAAAACCAAACATTCCAGTGAATATAACAGTTACAATCAACAAGCGTACATCGCGATTGATGATGTGGGTCAGTTCGTGTCCTAAAACCGCTTCGAGTTCATCGCGTCTCAGTGAGTTAATCAACCCCCGTGTGACTGTGATGCTATAGCTCTTATCATCAATGCCGCTGGCGAACGCGTTCCGGGCGTGGGTTTCGATAATTTCCAGCCGGGGCATTTTTATCCCTTGAGAAATGCATAGGTTTTCAAGGAGGTTGTAGAGATCAGGTTCCTCACTGCGACTGACGGGATGGGAGTGAGAAAGTGTGCGGACCATGGATGTGTGCATGAACCAAGCGATCAGAAACCAGATGATAATAACGGTTAACACGATCGGCCAATATTCCAGAAGCATGGAGTTTGCAAACTGTATAGAGACGTCCGGCTTCATGGGACCGTCTGCAGCCTTTATGGGAAAATTGCGCAGATCGTCTAACGATGAATAAGCCCGTATCATATTTGTCGCGCTGTGGCGAGCCAAAGACATGCCGACAGCCCAGAACACGGCCCATATCACCCCCATCATGATAAACGGATAGAGTAGAAGAAGGACTACCGATTTCAGGTTGTTGTTCCAGATATGGGTTTTGAGGCCGATCGCCATTATGCCCGTTCCTCCCATATTTCATGGAACAACCGGGCGACTTTAAGGGAATCCCCAAAATCTTCGTTATCTTCGAGCGACCAGAGGGGGGAGATGGCGGCGTGAATGAAGCCAAAGCCCAGAATCTCCCTTTGGCTTCGCCCAAGCGTCGCACTGAATATTCCCGCCTGCCTGAGGATGCGTTCCTTTGTCACCAAACCTGCGCCATGCGGGTTGCGGAATGCGTTGGCGACCTCATATGCCGGGTGTCCTATCAAACCCTTGGGATCTATCATCTTGTAACGCCCCGTTTCATCGCGGATCATATTGTCATGATGCAAATCGCCGTGCAACAGAACCTGCGGCGCATCCGCCGATAATAATTCGTGCGCAAGCGGGGCCGCCGTTTCATAAAGAGCCGGATTTTCACCTGCGTGTCCTGATTTTTCAAAGAGAGCACGAAACCATGTCCTTAGCGGAATGAAGCTGTGCGTTTGAGGAACAGGAATGTTCGAGACGCGCAAGGCCGTGCTCGCGATGATTTCCGTGGCCCGGTCATCTCGGCCCTGTCTGACCTCCTCGCTGAGTGCCGGACCGGGGAGGTCTTCCATTAATACGGCGTTATCCTGTGATTTCAGAATTTTTACAGATATCTCCGTCGGGCAAAGGCTGAGGAAGGCGGTGGCCTGCCGTTCATGCTCCAAGCCTAAGGGCCGCGAGATTTTCAGGACCGCCGGGACGTTCGCATATTTGACACGATACAGAGTGGCTCTCGGCGTTTCCTGCAGGAGGGCCGGATTTTCAAGTTTCCAAAGGGCGCAATAATCCTGTAGAGCGTTCAAACCAGTCTAAAACTTGACTTCCGGAGCTTTGTGAACGGCCGCTTTTTCGGCTTCATCCAATTCGAAGAACACTTCCTTGTGGAAACCGAACGTGCCGGCAATCAGAACAGCCGGGAACTGTTCAGTTGCAGTGTTGTATTCGGCGGTCGCGCTGTTGAAGAAGCGGCGGGCGGCTGCGATCTTGTTCTCGATATCGGAAAGCTCGTCCATCAGGCGCTGGAAGTTCTGGTCCGCTTTCAACTGGGGGTAATTTTCGGCGATTGCGAGAAGACCGGAGATCGCCCCGCCGAGCAGTCCTTCAGCCTTCATGCGTGCCGACGGGTCCCCTCCTCTCACTGCGCCAACCTGAGCGCGCGCGTTCGTCACATTTTCGAAAACCTGCTTTTCGTGCGCAGCATAGCCCTTTACGGTCTCCACAAGCTGCGGAACGAGGTCGTAGCGCTGTTTGAGCTGGACGTCGATGTCGGAAAAAGCATTGTTGCGGGTCTGGCGCAGAGCAACAAGACGGTTGTACATCATAACCATCATGAGCGCTAAGACGACAATGACCGCTAAGACAATCCACTCCATGACTTTATTCCCTTTCACTGTGTGACGCTGTGGGTTATCTTAATGATATTAAACAGCTTTGTCTTCAGAAAATAATTTGACCCCGCAGAAAAAATAATGTCCGTTTTTACGTCAAAAAATTTTGCTTCTGCCGCTGCTTCGGGGGCGGATTGGCGAGATGCGTCGAAGGCGGTTCTGGAGCAGTTGGAGAGTATCCGCACAGAACAGGACGGTTTTAATTTCGGGTTTTTATATATCTCGGACATGCTTGCGGATTTTGCTCCCAGCATTCTCAATCTCTTTCGGTCGGTGACACGGATCGATCACTGGGTCGGGTCCGTAGGAATGGGGGTGATCGGCAGCGGGCAGGCTTTTGTCAACCAACCTGCGATCAGCGCCCTGATCGGCCGTTTTCCAGACGATGAGTTTTGTGTTTTTCCCGACACACAGGACGAGTCGCACGATCCGTTTTCCGAAGAGGCGGTCCCCTTGTCGCAGGCCAGCGTCAAAAACTGGCTGAGCACGCATACGCCCATGCTGGTGTGCGTTCATGCCGACCCGATGGCCGACGACGACCCCATGGCGGTTCTGGCGGAACTTGAGTCTCTTTCCAGCGGGTTTATCGTCGGGGGGCTGACTTCCTCGCGATCCTACCATTACCAGTTTGCGAATACGGTCTGCGAGAATGCGGTGAGCGGGGTGTTTTTTTCCGACAAAATTCCCGTTGCCACATCCATTTCACAAGGATGCCAGCCGATCAGCGAATTTCATACTATTACGAAAGCCAGCGGAACAACGGTGTATGAACTCAACGAGGTTAACGCTCTGCGCATGCTTATTCAGGACCTCAAGAGTCACGGAACCGATCTTACCACCCCCTTGCCTTTACCCAATCTGAACGAGATGGCCTCATCCGACGATGTTCCGGAGGAACTGCTTCCCCTTTTCAGCGGGCATGTGCATGTTGCGCTTTCTATTTCGCAGTCCGACCAGAAAGACTATCTGGTCCGGAACATCATGGGGATCGATCCGGGCGAGGAGAGCGTGATTATTTCCCAGACGGTCTCGACGGGAGACAGTCTTCTCTTTGTCCGCCGGACCGACGAGACCGTTTTGGACGATCTTTCGAAAAGCCTCGGTGCGCTCAAACAGCGCATCGAGAGCGAGCACGGCCGGTTCGAACCTAAAGCAGGTCTTTTTATCTCCTGTATCGCCCGCGGGTTTTCCGAGACCTCGGAAACAGCGCAACGGGAAATGGACCTTGTCCGCTCCGCCGTTGGCGATATTCCCTTAAGCGGTTTTTACGCGGGGGGAGAAATCAGCAATGCCCGGCTTTACGGGTATACCGGGCTTCTGATTCTTTTTCTTTAAAGAAAAAATTTGTGCTCTTTGCCCGATCCCGCTATGTTAGGCCTTGCCTCATTTTTCAGGGTAACATTTCAGGACGGAGCCCCCATGAACGAGATTCGCCGTATCAAACGATTTGCGCTTTTATTTGCTCTAACCATGCTCACTTTTTCGGCGCCTGTGGCGTTCGCACAGGATGAGTTGCTGCCGACCATTCCCGATCCTTTAAAGAACCTTGTTAATGAAGGGGCGCAAATCCGTTTTCTCGGGCGCGATGAAAATGTCGAGGGATGGGTTGTTATCAAGAGCGGGGTGGAACAATATTTTTATGTCCTTCCCAGCGGCGCGTTCCTGACCGGTGTTCTTTTCGATAAAGAGGGGCATGCCCTGACTGTCCAGCAAGTTCAGCGGTTGCGCGGACAGGGAGATGACCTTCTGGACCGGCTGGCCAGCGAGGCCCCCAATAAGCCTTCTGAAGCGTCGCCCGAGAAGAGCAAGTACGACTTCAAGACGCCTGCCGAACAGTTTTTCTATGATGTTGAAAACAGCAACTGGATTCCTTTCGGCAAGGCCGGGACCCCTGTTTTTTATACGTTCGTCGATCCGCAGTGCCCGCACTGCCACGACATGATGAAAGAACTCAAACCCCTGCTTGACGAAGGCAAGGCGCAGGTTCGGATCATCCCGATCGGCTTCAGACCCGAAACCGAGGCTCAGGCCGCGTTCCTTCTGGCCGCGCCCGACCCGATCGATCTGTGGTGGCGTAATCTGGACGGAGATACAACCGCCCTGCCTGCCAAGACCGAGATCAATACACAAGGCGTGCAGCGAAACCTGTCGATTATGCAGGCCTGGAAGCTGACCGGTACTCCGACCCTGATTTACCGCGCGAAGGATGACAGCGTGAAGGTTATTGAAGGCAAGCCGAAAAATCTGGAAACCCTTATTAACGATCTGGGAGCCCGGAGCTAGTTAACGCTTCTATCGTTTATTTTCAAGGTTTACAGGCAGAGGCGTTTTGTGCCTGACGGACGGTTTTTGACACATTCACTGGACCCGACGCCGAGGATGAAAGGATGACCCCGCGTAACGATTATCTGGTTCTGCTGCTTCAATCTCTCGGCCTGCCTCTTCTTTCGGCTGTTCAAAAAAACTCCTCCCAATCCAGCCATGAATTCGATGCCTCCAAGGAGGCTCAGAAAATCGCCGAGTTATTGGCTTCATCGCAAAAGCTCGGGCGTGAATTGCGTCATGCTCTGGATCTTTCGGGAGAAACGGACAAAAAATCGCTACGGATCGTGCTGACTACGTTAGCGGCTCAGCTCGTGGCTTCGCTCTATGACGAGTCCGGAAAAATTCCGAACGAGCATGATGTCAAACGCATGCTTGCCGGGTTTGAATCCGTTTTGACCTTTTCCGATCAATTTACCCCTGAAGCCGACAGCGTCGAACGCCTGAAGGCACTGGCTGCCGAATATGCCCTGTTTGACGGCTATCAGCTTCACATGCAGTATCTGCAGTCCTGTCTGCCTGTAATCCGTGCCGTCAGCCTTTTTTCCTTCGGACAGCCGGAGAGCAAGCTGGTCAAGGATATCTGCGATAAACTGGCGCAACGCGCAGCCGATATGAGGCTGAAGTTTTTTGGAGAGGCGCTGGACATCAATCAGGTCCGGATGGCGGATCTTGCCTTTTTAAGAATGCTGGCCGGCCTTTACGCCGATTGCCATGAAATCGAGACCCAGCGGCTGGCCCGGCTTGACGAAACCGCCCGCGCCAGCATACAGCCCGCTTCCGTGTGGGCCGTTTTCGAACAACGGGCGCAAATGCTGGATGCCCTGGCTGAGAGCCTGCTTCCGCTGAGCGCGAGCGTGCAGGAGGCTGTGAATCTTTCGGCGGCTAACGAAAATACGGAAAGCGGCGACGATGATCAGCAGGCAACAGGAACTTCGAATCCGATGACCTTCTTCAAAAAATAATGACGGGCCGTATCGTACATATATATAATATGTCTGTTTACAAGGACATCGCCCTGATCAGATACGGTTGATTTATGCCCGCGAAAACACTTTTAACCTGTCTTTTGTTAGCGGCGCAGACTTATAACGTGCCGCCGGTCCTGCTGGCTGGAATTTATAAGGCTGAGGGCGGGCGCGTCGGGCAGGAGGTCGCGAACAGTAACGGCACCTATGATCTCGGCCCCATGCAAATCAATACGATCTGGGTCCCCGTTGTGGCCAAGAAATGGGGCGTTACAAGCACCAAAGCCCGAAAAGCGGTTCGGGACGATGCCTGTACGAATGTCAGCGTTGCCGCCTGGATTCTCCGCAATCATCTCAGTGAAACGGAAAGCCTTGCCCGGGCGCTTTCCTACTATCATTCGCGCACGCCCAGCTACGGGCAACAGTATCAAATGCGAGTTATTGGCATTCTAAGGTCTAACGGGCTCTTAAAAACGGAACGTTAACTATTTTTTCTTATCTCTTTATTTTCTGCGAAATTCGCGGAAAACCTCGGTTCTGTTGAAAGAAATGTGGAGATAGTGTGGGCAAGAGGGTAAAACTCGACTTGATCTTTCCTGTGAAGTGCAGTTATTCTTGATTTGGAGTATTATTTTGTCTAGTATTTCCAATAGACTAAGTTGTCTTATTAGGGTTTTTAAAAGTTATGTCACGTAAACAGCTCTTTCTCTCGCTCTTATTCAGTATGGTTTTCGTAACAGGATGTGAGGCTTCCCACCCTGCTTTCAGCGATGGCAGCCCTCAGCTTGTTGCGTCTCCGGATAAAGTCACCGCCATGCTGGCAGAGTCAGCAGACCGGGCATCAACCGCTCTGGAAACTCTGGCGGCGGTTGAACGTGCAAGAACACCGGCCACGACCGTTTCACCCATCGACAACGTCCCGCCAGAGCTGGCGCGGGCGATTACGGTTAACTGGGTTGGACCGATCGAGCCGATTGCCAAAACTCTTGCAGACCGAGCAGGCTACGGCTTCCTGGTTCTCGGCAGCAAGCCTTCGACCCCAGTGGTCGTTTCTATCGACGCGGAAAATCAACGTGTCGTCGATACTCTTCGCGACATCGGACTGCAACTTGGTATGCGCGGTGACGTGAGGGTTGATGCGAAAAGCCGCATGGTTGAAATCTATTATGCTCCCAACGCCGGTCTAGGCGGATAGGAAAGGCTGTTTGACCTATGCGTAACACACTGAAAATCGGGGCCTGCTCCCTTATTCTTCTGATTGGGACCGTTGGCTTTGCCAAGCCATCTTTCAGTATTCTTCCTGTAGATCAGGAAAAACCCTTGGTCGACAGCGATCAGGAACCTGTCGATATCAACATCCTGATTAATTATGAGCCTAAAGAAGATGTTGATGACGATAACGCCCTTCCTTTCGATATCCGTGAAGATGCGCTTAAGGAAGCGGCCCTTTCTTTCGGCGCGCGCGGCGGTCTGGCAAAAAGAACATGGGAAATCCGCAAGGAGCTTGATACACGGTCACGCTATCTGGACAAAGTTTATGATTTTCAGCATCTGCTGATTGCCGCGCCTTCGGGATTTATGATCGAGCCTCCAATCGTTACCGAGGCCATGAACGCCATGATCGTCGATTTCAGCGGACAGGAAGCCGCTGTTTCGGACCGGATTTATAATATTATTAAAAATGCCAGAATCGTCTCTGCGCCGAGAAACTGGCGCCAGTATCTGGAGCGTGAATGGGGCGAAGTCATTCCTCCCCCTGATATTCTGCTGCCCCGGGACGATGACGAGCGTCAGACTTGGGAAGAATTCGTGCGCAAAGGCTGGAAAATGGGTTATGAGCAGGCCGATGAGATTTTCAATGATGACCTGAGCCGTCTTACTCTCGATTTTGAGGGTATGGTCCGTTACAAGCTTCTCCTCGCACAAGGTATGGTTTCCCCTCCTTACGCATTGCAAGTCGACAGGGGCATCACCGGCGGAGGAGAGGAGATGAAGGTTGGCGATCGTGCCGTTCAAATCACTGGAGTACCAGAATTTGTCACGGGAGCCGATCAGTGGAAGCCCGCAAACCAGTAAGCTTACTCAAATCACAGGATAGCTTTGCGCAGACTTGGCCGGATGAGCCCAACAGGTTTACGGAAGAGCATGTCGACAAGTTCCTGCTGTGGTGTGTCAAGCAAAACTCCTCGGATATCACGATCCAGAACGACCGTCCGGTTTATAACGAGATTCACGGGGTCTTGTATCCTGCTACGTTCCGGGAAGTCGATGCTGCCGATATGGGTATTTTTCTCCAGAAGCTTTATGGACCGGAAGCCCGGGCACGTCTCGCTTCGGCGAAAGATCTGGACGTTTCGTATGAAATCAGGCCAGACCGTTATACCCGGATCCGGTTCAGGGTGAATATCACCGCCGTTCTCTCCCGCGGGCGTGATGCCGCCCAGATCACAATGCGGGCCCTTCCCAGCGAACCGCCGTCCATGAGGGATCTGAATATCGAGCGCGAGATTATTGATGCGTGGGCACCCCGGCAGGGTATCGTGATCATTACCGGTCCTACCGGTTCAGGCAAAACCACATTGCTGGCCGCCGGAAACCGCATGCTGCTTGAGCGGCCCAAGGGATGCGGGAAGATGCTGACTTACGAAGCCCCGATCGAATATGTGTATGACAGCATCCACAGTCCGCGTTCCCTCGTTTCTCAAACTGAAATTCCGCGGCACCTGCCCAGTTTTGCCCACGGGATTCGAAATGCCCTGCGCCGGAAACCAGAGGTTATTCTTGTCGGGGAATCACGGGACCGGGAAACGATCAACGCTTCGATCGAGGCGGCGCAAACCGGTCACGCGGTTTATACCACAACGCACACGCTGGGCGTAGCAAACACCGTTGCCCGTATGCTCTCCACCTATGATATAAGCGAACGGGAAGAACGAGCAGTTGCCCTTATGGAAACACTGCGCCTTGTCGTGACACAGGCTCTCGTTCCCCGCGTCGGAGGCGGGCGCTGCGGAGTGCGAGAGTGGATGCAGTTTCCAGACGATGTCCGTGAAAAGCTTATGGATATGCATTTCACAAAGTGGCCAAACGAAATTCAGCGCATGATCAACCAGTTCGGCAGAAGCATGCAAAAGTCCGCTGAGATCGCTTTCGAGGCCAAGCTTATCGACCGCCGAGCCTATTTGTTGTTGTCATCGAGCACAGGCACGGGTTAAGATTATTTTCGTTTTTTTCTGAATATTGTAATAGCGAGCCTCGTTTTTTCGTTCATCTCTGAGGTTCTTTTAATTTGGGGCGGTGATGGTAAAAGAGCTAGAGAACCTAGAAGCCAAGGTAAACTGGCATTGGCGCGATAGCATGAGGACCATTCGATTTCTCAGCTTTGACGGACGCGTTGCTTTCATGATCCCGGTGTGGCTTTTATACCTGCGCTGGTCCACGATCATAATTTCTTTCATGGTTTTTTATACTTTTCGTTTTCTGGAAAATAAGGGCCTGTCGTTTCCTTCCGCTATTCGTGCCCTGAGATCCTGGATTGTCGGGCGGGAAAGACCAGGTTTGCCTAATTGGGGACGCCATCATTTTATTGATTGGGGATAGTCCGTTACGGTTATTTTCTCAATTCTTGGTTTCTTTTTCGGTTTTTTAGCTTTTTTCTTGCCCTTCATTTCGTCTTAACGGTTGTTTTTTCAAAGATTTAGCGCTATTCTCTCTAAGCTCATACGGCATCTGCGGACTTTATGGTGTGCCTAGGTTGCTGGTTTTTTTATTTTTTTGGGAATGAAGAAATGTCTGCACGAAGAAATCGCTTTCTGGCTACTACATGTC
This sequence comes from Alphaproteobacteria bacterium, assembly GCA_020443295.1. Lineage (GTDB taxonomy): Bacteria > Pseudomonadota > Alphaproteobacteria > Micavibrionales > Micavibrionaceae > JAGNKE01. Next base: position 43,400 of record JAGRIJ010000074.1, read on the forward strand.
TTGGTTTTATCGGTCTTTCGACTTTGACGTTTGTACAACCCGCTTTTGCAGGGTTTGAATGGACGCCGCCTGAAAAACAGGCTCCGGCCCCTATTCCTGACCGCCTGCCTCTTCCTCCTATGGAATCAGAGGAATCGAGCGCCCTTCCGGAAGTTGAGGGGGTCGATATTCCTGACGAACAATCTTCACAACAGGTCATGCCTGAGCCCGTGCAAAATCAGCAAGAGCCGCGTCTTAAAGTCAAAGTTATGGCACCTCCGCAGGAACCTGTCGACAATGGTCCTGCGGTCATGAGCGCTCCTATTCTGCCTGCCAATATCCCCCAACAGCCTGCGCCTGAACCTTTCCCTATTACGGAGACGCATCAGGGAACCGACACCATTATGCCCGAGCCGGGTCACACTGTATCCGAGGCTGCTCCTTCGCCGCAGGAGGGACCGCACGGGGTTAGCATTAATCCTTATCCGCTGGAAGAGACCGATCATACTGAGCCCCAGCTGACTTCTTCTCCCATGACACCGCCTCCGGGGGAAGATATCGCGTGGAAAAAAGGATCTTATGAGGTTGTTGAAGGCTTTGGATCCGATATGCCTCTGGCTCTTGCTTTGCGGCAAGTTGTTCCTGCCGATTACGCTTTTTCATTCGGACGCGGGGTCAATCCCGGTTATCTGGTTTCCTGGGAAGGCGGAAAACCTTGGAATCAGGTCCTTAACGACATGGTCCAGCCTTTGAATATTCAGGCCCGTATCGAGGGGAACGTGGTTAAGATCGTTTCATCCATGGCTCCTGTTGCAGAGCCCGCACCAAGCGTAAACGAGGGCGATCTTTCGCCGCTTCCGGAGGCTGAGACCCCGCATGCCTCCATAGAGCCGGATATCCAGCCCCAACCTGAAGAAGCGGAGATCAAGGTCGGCGACTTTACCGAAAAAGATGCCAAGAATATGGCCAAAGAAGCCAAGAATCTTCAGGACAACACCGAGATCGAAGCCGCTGAAGCGCAGCAAGAAGAACCCGTGAACGTTGCTTCTCTGGAGACCGAGAATGAACCGGCCGAGGAGACTCCTTCGGACATAAGCGCTTCGCAACTTAAAAAACGCGACGTTATCCTTGATCCCGGCGATATCAAGCCTGCTGCCCCGGCACATCAGGAAAAATCTATGGATAAAGTCAAAGAAAAGACGGCAAAAGCAGATACTCTTGTGCCCAGCATTTCCTCCGAAGACGCCGTTAAGAGCGCGGATGTGAAGCCTGCTGCGTCTTCTTCCAACGAACAGATGTTCCAGCCCCGTATATGGGAAGCCAAGCAAGGGTCCAGCCTGAAGCAAACACTTGATGACTGGGCCCGGCAGGCCAACGTGCCGTTGCAGTGGAATACGGATAAGGATTACACGCTGAGCAGCAATATCCTGATCAGTGGGACCTTTGATAATGCCGTTAAGGTGCTGTTTGCACAGGCCGTCAAAAACGGGCCGGTGCATAATCTGCAAACCGAGCCAGAAGCTGCCCTGGTTATCGGGGATGAGGCAAGCGGTTAAGCGCCTGATTTATAATGGAATAAATTAAAAAGCCCTCTGAACGGAGGGCTTTTGTTTTTGCGAATACCAGAAAGCCTACTTGATCGGTTTATATAAAATTGACCAAGGTCAGTTGGCTGACCAGGGCGGTAACCCGGAAGGTTGCTTCGAGCTGAACCTGCAACGTGTTGAGTTTCAACGCCACTTCATTCGTATCGACGTCCTCGATATCCGAAACGATACTCTGAAAGAGATTTTTTTGGTCGACGTGAAAGTTCTTGCTTTCATTCATTGAGGCTCTCACCGATTCAAGATCGAAACGGACGTTGTCGATCTGATCGAGCGCTTTTGTCACCATTGATGTGAGTTGATTATAGAGCGTGTAAAAACTTTGTTGCTGCTGGTCCAGCGTATATCCCGGCGCCCCCTGAGCGTCAGGAGTTCCCGGGAATACCCCGTCTTCATAGGTATCGGCAATGGGAGGAAGATTTTCGTTTTTCAGAAAAGATAAGGCGACGATAATGTCCCGGAAGGGGTCTTCGTTTCCGTGGACCGTATAGTCCAGTTCCGAATTATCATCGACCCTTACAAAGACCCGGCCCGCGTTTCCAGCGCTCAAGGTTGCAGAGTAGCCGATGACGCTGTCGGTCAGAGCATCGGGATTACCGTTGGCTGTCGTGCGGTCCTTGATATCGGCCAGAAGCTGATCTGTGGTAATCGTTCCGTTTTTCCAACTTGTCAGAAGGGTGCTGACCGCCGCATCCAGCGTACCTGTATCGTTTAAAGGCTGGGTCAGCGTATCCGCTCCGCCCAGAACGTAGCGGTCGCCGTCCTTGGTGTTAATCAGATTGGTCATATAATCATAGAGTTTTTTCGAGAGGTTGATCAGACCCTGCAGTTCGTCATCCGGGGTCGACGTGGTCATTCCCACGGCTGTTTCCTCGTGCACGAAGGGCGTTGCCGGATCGTCATAGGTTACGATGTCCCCCAGCTGGTGCGTGCCCTGCTGGATGAACCCGACGAAACCGTCAGCCAGATTGTTTCCCTGGGCCTGAAATTCCTCAATCGCAGAGAGCATGGTTTTGAGGCGGGTGTCCGCCTTGCCGATGTTACTGATATACGCATCGAGGGAGATGATGTCGGAGCGGGAGCGTATGGATGAGAGGGCGTCCGTTCCCAAACCGGAAAAATTGCGGGTTTTTTTGCCAGTCGCGAGCTGGGTGGACAGATCGGAGAGGGTTGTTTGCTGATTCTTGATGTTTTCGATCTGCCTTAATGCCTGACCTAGCGTGGATATTCCTGTCATTTTTTACTCTCCCTCTCTTTAAACAGCGTTCAGCAATTCCTGAAAAATATCGTTGATTGCGTTAATTACACGGGCCGAGGCCGCATAGGCCGTCTGCACGACGATCAGAAAACCGAGTTCTTCGTCCAGATTAACGCCGGAGCTGTCGGTCAATTCCTTTTCCAGAAGCCCTTTTAGCGTGTCTTCATCGGTCTTTCGTTCCTTGATCAGGTTCAATTCCTGCGCATGCTGATTGATCATTTTCTGGGCGTAGTCTTCCAAAGTCAGGGACCCGACGAGATCCGTATCGATATTGGCTCCCGGCCCCAGAAATTCCGAGCGGAAGGGGACGAAAACCCCGCTGCCTGTGTCTGTTTCCGATGAATAGGAGATGTCCACGATCGGCGATTGGTCGTTGATCGCCCCGCCTCCGAGGACCTGATACGTGCCAAAGAGGGCGGAGACGATATTTACGCCGTCATCGATGGAAGTCCGGCCCAGAGCCGTTCCGCCGAGTGTCGCGGTATCGGTTTCAAAAGGACCGCCGACCAGCTTTATATCACCACCGAAATCCGGGGAGGTGAAGCTCCCTCCCGGACGCAAGGAAAGAAAGCCGTTGGCATCGATTTGCGCGGCCAGACCGGGAACCGCATTCAGCTTGGCCAGAAGTTCGACTTCGGTATCGTTCGGCTCGATCGAGATGCGCACGGGTTCGTTGTTGCCCACGCTAACGTCAAAATAGGGATCCTGAGCTTCCTTGACTTCCGGGCTAAAGCCCAAAAAGGCAAATCCGGTCTCGGAGAGCGGTTCGGTCGGGCTGGCCAGAATTTCAATATCCCCGCGGCTCTGGATTACGAGTTCGCCATTGCTGCCGGTCGAAACGGAGGCGCCGAAATCGGTGACCGCGTTGGCCCAGTCCGCATCCGCCGTAATGTGGTTGATGAGGTCCTGTACCGCCCCGCTGCCGGAGACCGCGACCGTCCGGAGATCGATTTCGATGTCATAGGGGCCGCCGCCAAAATCCGGATCATCGAAGCGGATGATAAAGGTATCGGTTTCCGCACCGCCCAGACCGAAAACATTGGTTCCGCCCGTGTTGACGATATCTGCGATGCTGCTGTAAGCGCTGAGATCCACGCTGCCGCTCACCGTGTTACTGGACCGCAGGCCCAGCCATTCCTGAAGGGTCGTCGTTCCTGTCGCCGCGGCCCGGATATCTACGGCGGTGGCTGTCGTCTGGTTAATCGCTTCCTGAAATTCGGTTCCTGAGAATGTAAATTCCAGCACACGGCGGATTACATCATTCGCGCCCGGGGAAAGCGTTGCGCCATAGGTTCCCTTCTGGATCAGGCTGTGGTCGTTTAAAATGCGCTTATTTACCTGTATTTCGGAAGAAAAACCGACATAATCGACCGGGTCCGGCGGGTTCATGCTGGTATCCGGCGGCGTGTCCGCCGGGATGCCGCCAGCGCCGTCGGTAAAGAGCCTGAGTCCCTGCGCTTCGAAGCGCAAAGCGAGTTTATGCGCCAGTTCGTCGATCTGGGCCATCTGTTTGGGAAAAATATTGTCCCTGAGTTCCAGCAACCCGCCCAGCCGGCCCCCGATGGGCCGCGATGTAATATCCAGCGCCGCCGGGTTGGTGTCCGGGTCTCCGACATAAACTCCTGCGGCCGTGTCGGGATATGCGTTTGATGCGGAAACCGGGGTCGGTCTGAATGTCAGCAGGTTGGGCGTTTCACCCACGAGTTCCGTTCCTTCGACCGTCTGGACGACAAGAACACCGTCGCCCCTTCTGAACAGGCTGATTTCCATCAGGGAGGAAAGTTCCTTGATGGCCTGATCGCGGCTGTCCTCGATCGCCGCGGATGTGTTTCCCGCCGCGAGGGCGTATCGTACCTGCTGGTTGAGGTCCGCAATCTGTCCGAGAAGATCGTTAATGCTGTTGACTACAACCTTCGCTTCCGATTGCGCGTCGTTTCGTAATGTCGTGATGTAGTCAGATAACTGATTGATTTTATTGGCCGTATCGCTTGCCTGATTGACGACATCCGCCAGGAGAAAACGATCTTCGGGCGTATCCGAGAGAGCGACGAAGGACTGGTGCAGCTTAGTGATTTCAGCGGCGACCGAGAGGTTCGCGCTGGGGTCGCCATGGAATTCATTAATCCGTTCGAGATAGGTCTGCTGGACATCATAAAAGTCAACGGCGCTGACCTGGGTCCAGAGATCCCTTTCCAGATTGATGTCCACGTTCCTGATTATCGTCTGGGCGAGAACGCCCACCGTAACCCCGCCGACAACCTGCGTTGCCTGCGGCAAAATTTTCCGGGTATAGCCATCGGTGCCGACATTCGAGACGTTGCCGGAGATCGTTTCTATCTGTTTCTGGTATATCTTTAGGCCGGATAGCGCGGCATCCAATCCTGAAAGGCCCATTTTTTACTCCGTTATACCTGTGCAAACACAGCACCACAGGCCGGCAATTTTGCCGACTCGAGGAGGCGATGCAAGGATAGTGCCAAAAAAGGGACTCTTACGGGGAGCTTCAGATCAAGGCTATTTGACGCGGGGCTGGTCTTTCTGGACGTCTTTGAAGATCCTGATCGTGACCCTTTCAACGTGTGACTGGAGGGCATCCTCGACCAGAAGAGCGGTCAGCATTTCGCGCCGCAAGGAGGAATCAAACCTGTCTCTCATATTCATCAGGCCGATGGCGTCGATTGCCGCCCCTATTCTGTCAACGTTTGCGGGCTTGTCGTACAGATTCGTGTAAAAATTCGGGCTTTCAAAGATCTTCTTGGTCAGGACTTCCATCTGGGCATAGTAGCTTGGCCGTTCACCGAGATATTGATGAATCTCCGCATCCGGTATGACAACTGGACCGCCGAGTTCACGAATGAACGCCTTCATATATGTCCAGCCCGCATCTTCCGCCAGAGCATTCGGAGGCGGGGGAACAATATTCGGCGGCCATGCGCCGGGGGCGACAGATGCCTGTCCGGGCGGGGCGCTTGTTTTCATACCGACGATGTTCACAAAGCTGTTCTGAGCGGCAGCCATGACCGCGGCATGCTTGCGGGAGTTATAGTGGCTGAGCGGGTTTTCAGTGACGTCATTGGTTTCCAGTTCGTCAAAAGTATTCGGTAAATACAGGTTCTGGGCCAACGCGAAAATTTCTTCTTCCTCGTTGGTTAAGGTCGCGTCTGCAAAATTGGCATCGAGTGTCAGCTTGCTATCGATCGTGCGGAAGTAGTCGACGTCCTTGTTAAAGCGTTCTCTTTGCACAGGCGTTGCGGCTGTGAGGCCTGCGCAGAGCACATCCAAGCTGTCATTGTTATCGCGGGGGTTACAAAACTTGGTGCGGAATTGCGTTATTCTGTTGAGGACTTCTTCCTTGGGGCCTTCCGCCGAACTGTCATCCTGAACACTCAAGGTCGAATTCAGAAGAGCAACGTTCAACGCTCTCATATCCAATTCGAATGCTCTTTCCGTATGCGCCAGACTTTTTACAAAGGTTCCAAAACGGCAGATTTGTTCGCTGGGGTGGTAATCTTTATGGGCGCGCGCCATCAGTTCCTGCAGCTTGCGCTGCGTTTCCAGTTGCATCTTGGCGTCGAAGAAGGCACCGATAATCTCGGCCTGCTGCATCATCACAGCGGATAATTGCTCTGTCATCATCGCCAGAGCCTTCGTATAGCGGGCCTGAACATCCGATGCGTTATCGACAGATCCGCTGCCGAAGAAGACTTCTACGACCGCGCCTTCATTCGGGTTTCCGTCATTTTGCAGATTATAGCCCTGAAAGGCCAGTTTCAGCAGGTCTTTCTTATCATCATCGAGGCCGTTAAACAGATTGTCATTGTCTCCCGCAAAGGCCCCTGCCCAGTCTGCCTTACTTTCAAGGGACGATGTGCCGTTAGAGATCAGTATTTTGGAAAACTCGGACACGCCCGATCCGCTGTATTCTATGTTGCCCGTGTCACGATCTAGCTTCATTAAAAGATTCATACGGTCGGAAGCATCAGTCTTCGTCGAAGGGTCAATGTTCAGGTTATATGTCAAAGGGCCTGTACTGCCGGGCTTGGTGTAGGGGGATGCGTCGAGTTTCAGGCTTCCCGTCTGGTCGACCTGTTTGTTTCCTTTTTCAACAATTTCGCCGTTGCTAAAGACTTCATAGTTCAGGGTCGTTCCCGGTTTGAAGCTATTGAGTTTCAGGTAGGACGCCGACCCGTTTCCGAAACCCATGGTCTTGACCATGCCCACAAGGCCGGCTCCGACACAGATAGTGGCCGCCAGAACAAGGGCTATTTTCAATTTTTTATTTTTGCCTTTCTCACTCATTGCTCTATCTACCCTATTCCTGCTGAGTATCGATGCTGTCGATCGCATCTTCTATTTCTTTCTGCAAGTCTTCCACGGCCAGTTCCAGAAGAATCGACAGGGATGCTTCCGTGCGCAGGTAACTCTTGAAAAGATCAAATTTCTGGATCAGACCGATTGCCTGGATTGCCGCGCCTTTCCTTTCCACGTTGGCGGGCTTGTCGTAGAGATTCGTGTAGAATCTGGGATCCTGATAGGCTTTCTTGGTCAAGATCTCCATCTGCGCGTCGTAGCTTGGATTGTTGCCCAACAAGGCCGTGGCATCCGCTGCAGGAACGCCCAATTGCTGTAAAAACGCTTCCATGAATGTCCGGGAACCGCCTGTGCCTTCCGCCTTCATTCCTATAAGCGCATTGTAACTTGCTTCAGCTACGCTTAACTGGGCCACGCGCGAGCGCATATCCAAGTAAGCCTGCTGCGCTCCAGTTACGGGCCGTGCCGGATTGTTTTCCAGAGTTTTAGCTGTAGGTCTGAAATACGTGTCAAAAGCATACAGGTTGGAGGCCAGTGCAAATACTTCTTCCTCCTGCGGGGTCGCAGCGCCTGCGTTGGTGAGGTCTACGGTGATCGTCCATGGATGAGCAACCGTCCGTGGGAAATCGATATCCTTGTTATATCTTTCCCTTTGAGCAACCCCCGCTCCTGTCGTACAAATGCTGTCCAGCGAGTCGTTGTTGTCTCTCCGGTCGCAGAAGGTTGAGAGATACTGGTCGATGCGCGTCTTGATATCGCTTCTTGGCCCACCATATCCTGAACCGTTCGCGTTTCCTAGGTTTCTGTCCAGAGAACGCTGGCTGAGCGTATAGGTCCCCAGTTCCCCTTTGCGCTCGGTCGCTGCCAAGCTCTTGATCCGCGTTCCAAATTCACACATTTCGATACTGGGGTGATAGTCCTTATGCGCCCTTGCCATCAACTGCTGAAAGAGTCTTTGTGTTTCGAGCTGTTCCTGAGCATCGAAAAAGGCGCCGAGAATTGTCATTTGCTGCATGGCTACCGCCGCCAACTGCTCGGCCATCGCCATCATCGCCGGCAGAAGATTTTCCTGCCAGAACTCCCAGTCCATAAAGAATATTCTATGCAGGGTCAGCTGAATGAAAATATAGAGGTTGATATCGATCCAGTCCTCAATCCAGTCGATCAGGTCGTCCGGAAATTCGACGTCCGTCAGACAGCTACAACATCCGCAACAGATCGCCTCGGCTCTCCGAGACGTAAAGGGAGCCGTGCAGAGGAAGATCGCCAGCAGGATAACCAGGATCGGCTTTTTTATGTATGTGTTCAATGCTCTCAACATCATCAGCGATCCGTTGTCTCGGCGACCTTAATCTGATCTTCAATTTCATCCTGCAGATCAGAAACGGCCAGTTCCAGCAAAACTGAAAACGAAGCTTCGTTGCGCAGGAAGCTCTTGAAGAGATCAAATTTCTGCATCAGTTTAATGGCTTCCAGCGCCACAACCTTTCTGTTTACGTTTGCCGGCGTGTCGTACAAATTCGTGAAGAAATCAGGGTTTTGATAGACTTTCTTGGTCAGCAATTCCATTTGGGCATAATAGCTTGGATTTTCGCCGATTAACGCAAGGACCTCAGCCGGGGGCACTCCGAGTTCGGTCAGGACCGGTTCCAAAAATACTCTGGCGTTCATGGGAACCACGTTCCCGCCCGCATCCACTGCGGTACTGCCGTCAGATTTCATCCCGGCGATGGCGTTGAAGCTGTTTTCAGCAACGCTTCGTTTTGCAACGATTGCCCGCAGCTCCATATAGGCCTGCTGCATATCGCTTAGGGAATCGTTCGGCTGCTTGTTAGTCAGAGAACGAGCGGGGGGCCGAGGGAAGATGTCGTGAGCGAAAAGATTGTTTGCCAAGGCCATGACGTCTTCTTCTTCAATATTGTCGACCGCGGGCGGGCCTACTGCGCTGATGACCGTGTTGGTGAAGTCCATTTTAATGGTCCAGGGCGAGTCCATCACAGAGAAGTAGTCAATATCCCGATTCAGTTGTCTGCGTTGCGCGACCGTCAGGCCCGCCCAAGCCAAGGCCGTGCAGTAAGCAGAAAGCGCAGTGTTGCGGTCGTGTACGTCGCAGTATTTTTGTGAAAACTGCTGCAAACGGTTCGCCTTGTCGATATCGTTTCCGTATGCTCCCGACTGGTAGGCGTTCCCAAGCTGGCGGTCCTGAGAGCGCTGGCTTATGATCACGGTATTTACCTCAGCCTTACGTTCTGTTACCGCCAGACTTTTGATCATGGTGCCGAAATTACACATACCTACGCTCGGAACGTAATCTTTATGCGCCCTGGCCTGAAGCACCTGCAAGAGTTGCTGGGTTTCCAACTGCTCCTTGGCGTCGATGAGGGTTCCGATAATCATAACCTGCTGGATGGCTACCGCCGTGAATTGTTCTGCGGAGAGCATCATTGCGGGCAGAATACTTTCTTCCCACATTTCATGAACGATAAAGCGTTCAAGCCTGAGGAACTCATCGTTGAGTTTTTCATCAAACTCATCTTCGGCTTCCTGCCAGACAATCGGGTCAATCAAGGCGAGAAGTGCGGCGCACGAGCAACAGATCGCATTTGCCTGCTGCGCCGGGAAGAGAACAAGGGACAGAATCACGGCCAGAAGAAGACCTTTTTTCGCAGCCTTTCCTTTTTTTGCCGTTTTTTCTGCCTGTTGCTGTTTTTTCAACATTCTCGTCAGCTTCTCGTTTCCTTGTTTAATCCCTGGCTTTTTGCGTATTGATAATCTCGTTGTTCAGCTTCCTGAAATCATCGCGTGAATAGCTTGATAAAAGCACGGAGAGAAGCATCTCCTGCCTCAATTCGCTTTCATATAATATGCGGTCGAGCATCAGATCGATGGCTTTCATCGCCACGCTCTTACGGGCAACGTTGGCCGGCTTGTCATAGAGGCCCGAATAAAAGTCCGGGTTCTGGTAGATTTTTTTGGCCAAGACTTCCAATTGCGCATAGAAGCTGGGGTTTTCGCCGATAATCGCATAAATTTCCGAATCGGGCGTTCCGGCGGGCATCAACTGCTTGAATGCAGCGGCAAGGAATGTTCTGGTCAGCGGCGGACCGCCGGAGATCAGAGATGTATCCGATGTTCCTGCCGATTTCATACCTACAATAGAGTTAAAGGTGTTCTGGGCAACACTGCGTTTGGCAGCAACACTGCGAAGATCTATATAGAGTTTTTGCCCAAACCGGCTTCTTAATTTCTGACGCGAAATGTTCCGGGATAGAACGCTGGTTCCATACAGGTTCGATGACATGGCAAGAACGTCTTCCTCATCATCAGGAGGCGGGATTACCGTCGGCCCTTCGAAATTCACTTCGAGAGTCCGCTTCTGGTCAATCAAGCGGCCATAGTCGATATCAATATTCTTGCGATTCGGGTTCGTGGCTCCCGTGGTTCCCGCCCCTCCGGGCCCGTCATGGTCACATGCGAGATCCAGACCGGTCCCCGGACCCGTCCAGTCGTTATCCTTGGGGTCGCAGTAGGTCGTTACGAACTGCATCCAGCGGACTGCCTTGTCTCTTTGCACGGACTGGGCGCCGTTCATGTTGGCGTTCCCCAATTGTCTGTCGAGTTCGTAATCCGCCATCACTCTTTTATTAAACAATCCTCTGGCTTCGGATGCCGCCAAGCTTCGCGCCGCGGTTCCCATCCAGCAGATCTCCTCGCTGGGATGGTAGTCCTTGTGAGCCTCCGCATGGAGCTGCCAGAAGAGGCGCTGGGTTTCCAACTGATGTTTTGCATCAAGCATGGCCCCGAGAATTTCCATCTGGTACATGCCCATCGCGGATAGAAACTCGGTCATTTCCGCGAGGCCTTTGACCCAGAAATCTTCAAAGAAGTCCTCCACTATCCAGTTAATTTCGCTGTTGATGTGGTCGTGGATATTCTGCTTAATGATGGCCTTGAAAATCAGCTGGATGATTTTTGCAATAATCGGAACGACAATACAGTCGACCGGGCCGCACAACCAGCAGGGGATACATAGACCTTCGGCTTCGCGGCTTTTCATGGTCAGCGTCGAGCCCGTGAGGATGGAGAACATCAGGAATATCAGAAGAATCTTCTTCAGACCTGTTGAGAAGAAACGCCTGCGCTTAGGCTGCGGCGGGGCGGAAGATGCAGAATGTGTGGTTTCTGCCGTCATTTCTGTCCTCCGGACGCGTTGACCAGTTGCCGGTTCGTTTCTCTTTGCTTCGCCCTAATCTTGCTGGACAGAAGAACGGAAACAACCATTTCTTTTCTTACCTGGCTTTCATAAATCGCACGGTCGAGCATCAGCTCGATTGCCTGCATCGCCACTTTTTTACGGGATACGTTGGCTGGGGTATCATAGAGATTGGCGTAAAAATCCGGGTTCTGGTAGAGCTTCTTAGACATGATCTCCAATTGGGAGTAGTAGCTAGGCTCCTCGCCTATCAGCTCATAAATTTCCGCATCCGGAGCGCCTGTGGGCATCAGTTCCTTTACAATCGACGCCAGATACTCCCTTGTCTGCGAGCCAGCCGCCAAATTCGAGCCCGTTCCCGCTGATTTCAGTCCGACGATACTGTCAAAAGAATATTGCGCCACAGTGCGTTTTGCCGCAACGCTGCGCAATTCGAGGTAAAGTTTCTTACCGTTCTCCGACATAAGTTTCTGACGGGACAAGTCTCTTGTCAGGACCTGGTGTCCATACAAGTTTCTCGACATGGCCGTAACGTCCTCTTCATCGTCCGTGCGGGCCGCATTGGTAAAATCAATGTCCAGCGTGCGTGGCTCTTCCACCAAGCGGGTATAATCGAGATCAATATTCATCCGCCACGGGTCTGTTGCACCTTTCGGCCCTCCCCTGTTCGCCGCCGGGCCGGGGAAGTTGGCGTCACGGTCACAGGCAAATTCAAGACCGGAAAGCTGGCCGTAAGGAGGAGCCACCATCGGGGCCGGAATCGCGGAAGGGACGAGCCAGTTATTGTCCTTCGGATCGCAATAGGTATCGACGAACTGGGCCCAACGCCCCCGATAATCCTGTTCAGCACTTGGAGCCGCGTTCGCGTTCGCATTACCGATCTGACGAGCCAGCCCCGTCTCGGAAAGGGCTATTGTATTATGAGTCCCTTTAATTTCAGAGTTTGCCATACTCCTGACGTTAGTCCCGAACCAGCAGAAATCATCCGACGGGCGATAATCCTTGTGCGCCTCAGCCTGCAATTGCTGGAACAATCTCTGGGTATCCAATTGGATTTTCGCGTCCATGAACGCTCCGATAATACTCATTTCCTGCATGGCGACCGCATTCATCTGGGTCGTCATTTCCGCCATAGCCGGGATCACTTCTTTTTCAAAGAACTCATCAATCAGCCAGTCTTCAAAAGCGTCCAAGTCGTCGTCGAATTCATCCTCGGTATGCTGCACAATATCATCGTGATATTGCTGGAGCTGGTTGCTTGCCGCCGAGCAGTCCGCCGAAGAACAGGTTCCCACCAGACAGCCGCAACTGGCATAGGCTTTGTCAGAGGAAAGAAATAAAGTGATCTCCGTCACCGCGACAACGGTTAAAAGGCCCAAAAACAAAAACCGCCGCAGCCACAGGCCCTGATAAACTCTTCTGAATAGGGTAACAAATGCCTTGGTCATATTGAGGTGTTTCTTACATTAACTTCGACATTAAGCCTATGGACACCAGCACACTATTGTTAAACTTTGTTTAACCTGTCTTAAAATCCCAGCTTCCGTTCAGGTTATACTAACATAATGTCTTTCGTAAAGGCACGTTTTTTGAGTCCCTGCACAAAAACCGATTTAATTTTTCATCGGGATTGATTTTTTGTTGTAATAAAAGATAATGGAGCGTGAAATGAAAGCATCAGAAGACGCAATATGTTAAACAAATTCCAGAAAAAGCAGCCTCCGCCCGCGGAAAAAGACAAGGAAACAAAGGAATCTGAGGAGGCCGCTCCTCCGGAGCTTGATACCTCCGGCTTGGGGACCGTTGTTATCCGTAACGAGTTTTACCGGGACGGCTACCGCAGTCTTTTGAAACTCACCCTGATTCAGAGCCTTATTATCCTTGGGCTGATCGGTGCGATGTATTACGTTATTTATGCGCACCAGCCCGAGCATCGTTATTTTGCCACAACCGAAGACGGGCGACTCGTTCCAATGGTTCCCCTGAACCAGCCGAACCTCAGCGCGCCCGCCCTTATGTCCTGGGTTGCGCAAGCCTCTACCGAGGTTATGACTTTCGGCTTCAACGATTACCGGCGGCGCCTTCAGGAAGCCTCCAGAAACTTTACCAAACGCGGATGGGAAAGTTTTACACAGGCTTTGCAGCGGTCAAGGATCATCGAAATGGTCGAGGTCAACCAGCAGGTTCTTTCCGCAGCACCTAAAGGTGCGCCGATTCTCGAATCAGAGGGTCTGGTCGCCGGCCGTTATCAATGGGTCGTTCAGGTTCCCCTTATTCTTACGTACCAATCCGGCGCACGAACCCAAAATACGGGACTCCTCGTAACGGTTGTCGTGGTCCGGGTCCCCCGCCTTGAAAGTCCGAATGGCGTTGGTATTGAGCAATGGGTTGCCGTTCCCCGTTAAGTTTCTTGTGTAATACTTTCCGTCTCTTAAATCAGCATGAGTATTTTTTAAGATTATTTATGATACGGTGTTGATAGTACGTGACAATTGGAAATTTCCGTTGTATCGTTAATTGAATTTTTTGAGTTTCTGGGTTAGATCTTTAGTCATGAAAAACAGAACATCAGATTTACTTGCTTTTATTGGACAATCCGCCCGGTGCGTTTCATTTAGCGTGTTACTGGCCTCGGCGGTTTTTGTTACTCTCCCCTCCCATGTCTATGCACAAGAAGATGACCCTCTTGCCGGTGCAGATGACAGTTCGCTTGACGATGCTGATCTCGGCGATGATATGTCCGAGGATGAAGCGCCGGGTAAAACAGCCGACAGTAAAGCTCCAAGCGACAGCAAGCTGGATTCCATGCCTGCGCTTGATCTGGATAATCCTGAAAAGGATCCTTTTGATTTTGAAGAAGATGAAGGGCTGGATGAGTTTCAGAAGACGTCCGAACAGCTTGAGGACGATTTCAGGAAAGGCGCGTTTCAGGCCGCCCTTAACAAAATTATGCCGCTGCGTCCGGATGAAATCAGAACGCTTCTCGAGCGTCTGGACCGGACAGTCGAGTCAACAGAGACTCCCGTTCACCCTTTCCCAAGGCCCGAAAGCGTTGTTCAGAACGTTTCCCTTGACCCTGGAAGCGCTCCCCTTACTATTAAAGTTGCTTTTGGTTATGTCACGACTGTCAGCATGGTCGACAGTTCAGGTGCTCCCTGGCCGATTGAGGATATTACGTGGGTTGGTAATTTTGCCGTGCAGGGTGAGTCTTCCGGGAAGGATACTCCTACGAATATAATGAGGGTTTCACCGCAGAATGATTTCGGACATGGAAATATGTCTGTTAAAATGCTTGGGCTGGATACTCCTATTATCTTTACCCTCGAAACTAACAGAGATGTTGTTTACTATCGGTTTGATGCCGCCATTCCCGGAAACGGCCCGTTTGCGACAGCCCCCCTTATGCAGCCGGGTATTACTCTGGCTGCCGGAGATGTTGATATGTCCGCGGCATTGAGTGGCGTTTTGCCAAAGGATGCCGTTAAGCTTCATGTTGAAGGTACGGACGGGCGGACGAGTGCTTTCAAATATAATAACTATACTTATGTGCGTACTCCCCTGACCCTTTTATCTCCGGGGTGGGAGAGTTCCGTATCCTCGGCGGATGGCACCCGTGTTTATGCCCTTACCGATGCCCCTGTCCTGCTTTTATCCGATAAAGGACGCATGGTCCGTGCCTATCTCTCTGAGCGTGAGGAGTTGCTAGATGAATGACGATCTTGATGAGGAAATTATCGGCTCCGAAGAGGGGTTTGATGAATTTGTCCAGAAAAACACTCTTGGAGACCTCTGGAGAAACAGTCCTGTCGTAAAAGTCGGGGTTGTTGGCTTAGTCGTTCTTGTTTTTGTAGGCTCCCTGTGGTTTTTCGGGAAAGCAAAGGAAAAAACTCCTGATTCCATGGTTCCTGCACCCTCACAGGTTAGCGCGCCGCCTGGAACGGCTGAAGCGTCCCCCGCTTATGTTCAGGCTGTTGAGGAACAGAACGAAGCCGATTTTGAGAAGGCTATCAAAACCGGGGACAGTACAATACCAGTTCCGGTTGAGACCCCCTCCGACCGCCTGCAGCTTCCTGAAGAGAAGGAGGATACTGAAGATCCCCTGCATCGATGGAGACGGTTGCAGGAAGAGCGTGTTCTGCGTGACACTGGTGACGATCAGGATGTTGAGCCCGTTACCGTTCTTGATTCGGAACAGCAGAACGAGGCGATGAAAAGTATGGCCGAGTCTATGATGAAACAAATGCAGCAAGTTCTCTCTCGTCAGGGTGAGCGTGTGCGGATGCAGCACAAGCGTTTTATAAAGATCAGCAACAACAATGAAGGCGGGGGCGGGGGAGCCAATGCCGGCGGTCCCGATCAGGGAGAATTTGACGGCGAAGCTGTTAAAGAAGAGCCTAAAATTATTATTCCTGCCGGGGAAATCGAATATGGACAGATGCTACTTGAGGCTAATTCGGATGTTCCCGGGCCCGTACTGGTGCTTCTTGTCTCCGGACCGCTTAAAGGGTCCAAGCTGATTGGAACATTCAGTGTTCAGGATGATTATCTGACCCTGCGATTTGACAGGATCGTTGTTGAGGGTCGTGACAGCGCTGTTGATGCGATCGCCCTTAACCCCGATACGTCGCTTCCGGGTATTGCGACAGAAGTTGATCACCGTTATCTGCAACGGATTCTTCTCCCCGCTGCTGCCGCTTTCGTTGAGGGTTTCTCAGAGGCTCTTGCTCAAACGGATGCTACCAGTATTACCATCGATACCGGCGCCAGCGGAACCACTACTACGGCTACCGATCAAAATCTTAATACTAAAGAAGAAGTTGCTCTTGGTGTTAAAGAGGCCGGTGAGGAAGTCCGGGATATCATTGATGAGATGAATGATGACGTTAAAGTTCTGGTCAGAATTGAAGCTGGAACCCCGATCGGCATCTTCTTCACCCGCGCCGTCACTGAAGAAGTGAACGATGATACTTGATTAAAAACAGAATTTTTGTTTTTATCCATGGTATTGCTTTTCTGAAATTTATTATTTTTTTCTCTGGTTTGAGAGAAAAAGGGGCTTGGTTCAATGGTTAGCAAAGAAAAAGAAGATTTCGATGATCTGGATGCTCTGGACGAGGACAGCTGGGGCGATGACGGGAGTGAGGACAGCTTTTCCGGAGAGGGCGCTACACTGTCAGACAGTGCGCCAGGTGACTTGGCATCAGGCCCTGAAGGAAAAGTAAAAAAGAAATCTTCCGGAGGAGCCTTGGTCGGGCTGATTGTTTTGGCTCTTCTCGGTGGAGGCGCTTGGTATGCTTATCAAAATCATCTTATTCCTGGTTTAGGCTCTGAAAAGCCTTCTGCCCATCCGAGCGATGTTTCCGGCAATGATACACAAAGCCCGGCACCTACGACTGATGATTCTTCAAATCCTTCAGGTTCTCTTGCCCTTGAGGGCGAGATGCCCCCTATGCCTGCCGCGCAGGATGGAGGCGAAATAACTGCTGATACCGGGTCCGAAGATAGCTCTTCTTCCGAGCCGTCTGTTTCTCCGATGGATGATCTGGCCATCAGCCCTGCTGAAGAGACTCCGGCCGCTCCTGCCCAAACAGGCGATGCTGACGTACTCACCCCTCTTCC
>JAGRIJ010000008.1 GCA_020443295.1 Alphaproteobacteria bacterium
CTCGGCGATACAGCGTTGAAGTTCGACTTCGGCGTCCATAAGATTATTTCCGTATTATTATTTTTGTAATTCTACAGGGTTTAAACGCCCGGCTTCAACTCCAGAACTCTTCCTTTTCCGGCACCCGCGAAAAGGCGATCTTCGTGCCCACATATCCCGCCAGCGTCTTGGGCGGCAATCCAAGACTGACCGTTTCACGCTGGTAACGGTCCTGCAGCTTATCAAGCGCCTGCGTCAGCGCGTCATGTTTGCGCAGTTTTTCCTGCGTCTCTTTCTGCTCGGTTTCAAACAGATCATAGGTGATGTCCCCCGAACGGCTCAGATCGTAAAGCGTAACGGAGACTTTCCGGAAACGCAGGGCGGAAGGAGAATACAGAGGCGCATAAAAAAATCGCATCATCTCGCTCCAGAGATCGTCCAGTTGCTGCAAAAACGTGAACGGGTCCCGCGCGGGAGAAATCTTCCGTTCCCCGGCCCAGCGCTGGTACTCGGTCGTCCGCACGGAAAGGGAAACCCGGCTGGCGTAAAACCCCTTGCGCCGCAGACGGTAGCTCGCCTTTGTCAGGAGCCTGCGCGCCATCTGCCGCGCCGGGGCCGGTGCGCGCAGAAGAGGATCGAGAATCCGGCTGTGCCCGATCATCGTGTTTCCGGTTTCCTGCGTTTCGAAATCATAACCGTGCAGCCAGTACCAGAACCGCTCTCCCTGAACGCTGCCCCATATTTTGCGCGCGTGTTTAGGTGAAAGATTCCATAAATCCGGGATAGTCTTCACCCCCGCCCGGTGCAGCCGCCGCTCCATGTTAAAGCCGATCCCCGGCAGGTCGATCAGCTGCAGATCGAACAGCGGGCCGGGCAGATCCTCCTGCCGCAAAATTGTCAGCCCGTCGGGTTTCTTCATATCGCCTGCGATTTTCGCCAGCAGCGAGTTCGGCGCAATCCCGATCGAGCAGGTGATCGCGGACCCGACATGCTCGCGTATCCCCCGCTTGATCCGCAGCGCGACCTCTGTAGCCGCCTCCACGCTCCGCCGCGAGGGGGGCAGGCGCGAGGACAACTCGTCGATCGACCAGATCTTGTTGATCGGCGTATGAAGCGCGATTTCATCAACGATTTTATGATGATACTCGACATACTTGTCATGCCGGGCGAGCACGCAGGTCAGATTCGGGCACATTTTCTTCGCATCCCGGATCATCGTGCCCGTTTTGATCCCGTAAGCCTTGGCCTCATAGGACGCGGCGATCGCGCAGGTATGGTCGGTTTCCATCGGCACCACCGCCACGGGCTTCCCGCGCAGATGCGGGCGTTCCTGCTGTTCCACGCTGGCAAAATAGCTGTTCAGGTCCAAAAACAGCCATTTCAGGCCGGGTTCGCGGTCCATGATCGAAATCCTGTAAAAGATGCGGCAGCTCCATAAAAGCAAAAAATTAAGAACAAATCAAGAACATTTTGTATGAAAAAGCTCAGCTTATGGAGGAACAAAAGAAAATATTAAAACAAATATGAAAGTATAAAAATGAATTACGCTGGTAAAACTGGAGGCAGGACCCGGAGCCGCACTTGACGAAAGAAAAGGCGGGGGAGAAGATAGGGCAGAGTACCATGAGCAGGATACAGGCGTCCGGTAAGGGCATCGCCGAATGAATAAAAAAACAGTTTCGATCAACGAAAGCCAGTTTTACATGTGGCGCACACTGTTTGCGATCGCACACGCCGACAATATTCTGGCAGACGGGGAAATCCAGTACATGGCTAAGGTGCTTGAGGAGGTCAGATTCACTTTTGAGCAGACCGAAACCCTTAAGGATGATATCAAGCACCCCAAGGACATAGAGGAAATGTTTGCAGGCATCAGCGATGTTCAGGATCGCATCCTGTTTTTCGATCTGGCCCGTGAACTGGTATGGGCCGACGGCGATTTCGGAGAAGAAGAGCAAAGCGCGATTATTAAACTCAAACGCGCCCATTTTCTGAAAACGGACGTGGATGAACTGATTGGCAAAATCAATCTGGAATTCGAAGACGACCGCGATTCAAGACCCGAGAATGAAGAATACCATTATCACAGCAAGCATCAGCGTTTTCGTAAAACCATCTTTTCCTTCCGCGACCGATTCCTCGAAACCATTACCGGAAGATACTCGTAATCCTTAACTTATGGGAAAAACGTTCTAACGGCCTGATCGGGTAAGAAAGATTCTGTAATGGGCAAAGGCGGGTAGGAGGGATATTTTTTCCCGTCAAAATAAAGAATGCTTTCCCCTGCTTTTTCTTCACCTCCCGCTACGCGGACAGCCAGATCATGCCACCCCGAATGAATTCCGGCCCCCACATAAACAGGGTTTCGGACCGGACGGATCAGGTTGATCGGGACAAACTGCCCGTGCTCGGCCTTCATGACCAGCAGGGCGCACCCCTCCATCCCGCACCAGTAACCGTAAGGGGATTTGAGATAAACCAGCGCATCCCGCTTCCCGTCGTCGTTCAGGTCGAAGCGCGCATACTCATAGCGCGTCTGCGCCGGGGCCGTCTGTTCTTTCAGAAAACCGTGTATGGAAGCCATAAGAACATCGTCACCGGGGTCGGCCTCGGTAGAGGGAAGAGGAAGAAGCTCCGGCCCTTCCTGTGACTCTTCTCCGCACCCGCAAAGCAGCAGGCAGAGGCAGAAAAATAAAAAAAACGAGGAAGACAGAAAAGGGTTCATACCCGATAGCGTAAGGAACAGGAGTGGAATTGACTATGTGCAAGTGTGCACCGCACACAGTTTTTTCATCGAAAAGCGGTTGCACCGCCAGAAAAGCCGCATTAATCTGCAGGCCGATAGTGAACACTGTGGAGTCTGTCATGACGTTTGTCGTCACCGAAGCCTGTATAAAATGCAAATATACCGATTGCGTGGAGGTCTGCCCCGTCGATTGTTTTTACGAGGGCGAGAATATGCTTGTCATAAACCCGGATGAGTGCATAGACTGTGGAGTCTGTGAGCCGGAATGCCCCATCGATGCGATCCTGCCTGATACGGACTCGAAGGCCGAACAATGGCTGGAAGTCAACCGAATCTATTCTGACACGGCTCGCGAAAATGCCTGGCCGAATATCACGGTTAAAAAGGACCCGATGCCCTCTGCTGAGGAGATGAAAGACATACCCGGCAAGATGCAGGGCCATTTCAGTGACAAGCCCGGAGAAGGGGACTAGGGTGGGACCAAGGTAGAGGGATTTGAATGCACAGGAAATTTAATGCGAAAGGATTTACCTCATGAATTTACCAGCCGTTAAACATAAAGACTCCAATGCTCTTAAGTCTGTCGCGGAATATCGCGGTCATGTTTATAACAATATTCTGGAAACCATTGGCGCCACGCCGCTCGTGCGCTGCAGCCGCATCATGGAGGAATATGGGGCTCAGGCTGAAATTTTAAGCAAGCTGGAGTTTTTCAATCCGCTGGCATCGGTTAAGGACCGGATCGGCTTTGCAATGATCGAGGATGCAGAACGGGCCGGAAAAATAAAGCCTGGCAGGACCGTTCTGATCGAGCCGACCTCCGGCAATACAGGGATCGCACTGGCCTTCGTGGCGGCCTCCAAAGGCTACCGCCTGATCCTGACCATGCCCGAAAGCATGTCGATCGAGCGGCGCAAGATGCTTCGCTATCTCGGAGCCGAGCTCGTTCTCACCCCCAAGGAAAAGGGAATGCCCGGCGCGATTGCGCGTGCAAAGGAACTGTTGTCCGAATATGAAGACTCTTTCTCCCCCGGTCAGTTTGTCAATCCCGCCAACCCCCAGATTCACCGGGAAACCACGGCAGAGGAGATCTGGAACGATACCGACGGCAAGGCGGATATCCTGATCTCCGGCGTGGGAACGGGCGGAACCCTGACCGGTGTTTCACAGGTTCTCAAACAGCGTAAGCCCGGCTTTAAAACATACGCGGTCGAACCCGAAGAAAGCCCGGTTCTCTCCGGTGGCGATCCCGGTCCGCACAAGATTCAGGGGATCGGCGCGGGTTTCGTACCGGACGTGCTGGAAAAAGACCTGATCGATAGCGTTATCAAGGTATCCAGTGACGAAGCCTTTAAAATGGCCCGTGAACTGGCAAGGCTCGAAGGCATTCCCGGCGGGATCTCATCGGGCGCAGCTGTGGCAGCCGCGCTCAAAGCGGCTGAAATGCCGGAAAACAAGGACAAGCAGATAATCGTGATCCTGCCGTCCTTCGCCGAGCGCTATATCTCAACACCGCTCTTTGAAGGTTTGGAAGAATAAGCGCTAGAGAATTAGGCTCGCTTCGCTTCTTTTGGTTCCTGAACGCCCAGCTTTTCCTGCAGGGAGGAGCTGGAAGTCGTATATTCAAAGCGCAGCTTTTCGTCGGGGCGGCAATACCGGAAGACCTGCCGGGACATCAGCGCCCCCTCATGGAACCCGGACAGGATCAGCTTGAGTTTGCCCGGATAAGTGCAGATATCGCCAATCGCAAAGATGCCCGGCGTTCCGCTCTCGAATTTTTCCGTATCCACGGGAACGAGGTTACGCTCAAGATTAAGACCGAAATCCGCAATCGGCCCCAGCTTCATGGTCAGCCCGAAAAACGGCAGTAAAGCGTTACAGGGCAGGGAGACAAGGTTTTTATCGGCCTCCTCAACATGAACGGCAGAAAGCAGCCCGTCTTGCCCTTCAAGGCTTTTGACCTGCCCGACCACGAATTTTATTTTTCCTTCACTCGCCAGCTTCTGCATTTTGGAAACGCTGTCCGGGGCTGCCCGGAACTCGTTCCGGCGGTGAACAAGGGTGAGCGACTTGGCAATCGGTTGCAGGTTCAAAGTCCAATCCAGCGCGGAATCTCCGCCTCCCACAATCACCAGATCCTTCCCGCGGAACCGCTCTTTCTGACGCACAGCATAAAAAACGGACTGGCTTTCATAAGATTCAATACCCGGAATGGGGGGCTTTTTCGGCATAAAACTGCCGCCTCCGGCCGCGATCACAACACAGCAGGCGTGCAAAACGGTTCCGGTGTCGGTGGTCAGGCTCCAGCGCCCGTCCTCCAGCTTTTCCAGCTTCACCGCCATCTGCCCGAGATGAAAGACGGGATTAAACGGCTCAATCTGTCGCATCAGTGCATCGGTCAGCGTCTGCCCGTTAATTTCCGGGATCGCCGGAATATCATAAATCGGCTTTTCCGGGTAAAGCTCGGTACACTGCCCGCCGGGGCGGTCGAGAATATCGACCAGATGGCATTTAAGATCGAGTAGTCCCAGCTCAAAAACGGCAAACAGACCGCAGGGGCCGGCGCCGACAATCACAACATCTGTTTCTATGTGAGTTAAGGAAGATTCTGTAGGCATTTCAGGCATAAATCCAAGCAAAAACTAACGTGTAATAAGACAAGAAGCCGCTAATGTAAAGTCTCTTTACCCTTTCATCAGGGATTTAAGCTCATAAAGAAAATCCAGCGCTTCCCGTGGCGAAAGAGTATCCGGATTAACGGAATCAAGCTTTTCCTCCAGCCTGCCTTTATCAGCTTTGGGCTTCGCGGCCGCGCTGAAAAGGGGCAGGTCGCCTGCCAGCGTGGTCAGCCGCCCTGTCTGGTCTTTATCCTGCAGCAGCGCAAGAATTTGCTGCGCCCGGGCAATCACCGGCTCGGGCAGCCCGGCCAGTTGCGCGACATGAATCCCATACGATCGGTCCGCGCTTCCCGCGATCACCTTGTGCAGGAAGACGATCGATCCTTTCCACTCCTTGACCGCCATCGCATGACAGCTCAGCGAGGACAGCGAGGATTTAAGAGAGGTCAGCTCATGATAATGCGTGGCGAACAAGCCCCGGCTTTCATTAACGGTATGCAGGTATTCAACGCACGCCCATGCGATTGAAAGCCCGTCGAACGTGGCCGTTCCGCGCCCGATTTCATCCAGGATCACAAGAGAGCGCGTGGTGGATTGGGTCAGGATGGTTGCCGTTTCGACCATTTCCACCATGAAGGTGGATTGCCCGCGCGCCAGATCGTCCGAAGCGCCGACCCGGCTGAACACCCGGTCCACGAGCCCGATCGTGGCGGACTCGGCGGGAACAAACGAACCGGCCTGTGCCATAATGGTGATAAGCGCGTTTTGTCTCAGGAAGGTTGATTTCCCCGCCATGTTGGGCCCCGTGAGAAGCCAGAGCCTTTGCTGCGGGTCAAGGGTGCAGTCATTGGGGACAAAGCTCTCGCCCCGCCGCTTTAAAACCGCTTCCACCACGGGATGCCGGGCGCCGCGCAGGTCGAAGCAAAGATCCTCTCTCAGAACCGGGCGGGCATAGTTCATATCCTCCGCCAGGTCGGCCAGTCCCGCAGCAACATCAAGCATCGCCAACGCCTTTGCTATACGTCCGAGCGCCTGTGATAGCGCAGTGATCTCTCTGACAAGCTCCTCAAAAACGGAGAGTTCCAGCGCAAGGATCTTTTCCGCCGCGGAGAGAATATCCCGCTCGACCTCCGCCAATTCAGTGGTTGTGAACCGCACCGCATTCAGCAAGGTTTGCCGGTGAATGAACGGGTTAGGAGCATTATTCTGATCTTTTGCGCCAACCATCAGCGCGTCCGCCCGCCGGGCAGGGACCTCGATAAAATACCCCAGCACATTGTTATGCTTGATCTTAAGCGTATCGATTTTTGAAAGCTTCTGATATTTCTCCTGCAACCCCGCAATCACCTTACGGCTTGCATCGCGCAGCGTCCGCAATTCATCCAGCCGGGGCAGGTATCCCTTGCGCACAAATCCGCCCTCGCGGTGATACGCGGGCGGTTCATCGACCAGCGCCCGTTCAAGCATGTTCTGAAGATGGGAGAGCGCCCCGTCGATCGCAAGAGCATCGCAAAGATCCTGCAAAACCGGGAGGGCATCTTCATTTCCCGTAAGCAGCACGCTGCGGATGCCAAGGGAGGATTGCAGCCCGACGGTAATCGCCCGCAGGTCACGCGGCGTTCCGCGCCCGATTGTAATCCGTGAGAGTGCCCGCTCGATATCAGGTACCAGCTTGAACTGACCGCGCATATCCTCGCGCTTACCGGAATGCTCGAAAAAGAACGAGACCCGTTCCAGCCTTTTATTGATCGCGCTCGTATCGAAAAGCGGGGCGCTGAGCATCTCGTGTAAAAGCCGTGCCCCCGCGCCGGTCAGTGTGCGGTCGATCGTATCGATCAGGCTGCCTTTCCGTTCGCCGGAAAGGGTGCGCGTAAGTTCAAGGTTCCGGCGCGTGGCCGCATCCATGGTCATGAAACCGCCGGGAACAATCTGCTGCAACTTGTCCAGAAACGGGACTTTGCCCTTCTGTGTGCGCTCGACATAGGAAAGCAGGCTTCCCGCCGCCGCAACCTCGGCGCGGCTGAACGAGCCAAGCGGGTCGAGCGACCGCACCCCGTAAAACTCCTCCAGCCGTTTCTGAGCATTCGTGCTATCGAAAAACCCTTTATCCTGATAACTCAGGAGATTAGAAAAAGGTTCTAAGAGTTCGGATAAAGAGCGTTGAGCGCCGTCGCTCAGAAGGATCTCCCCCGGTTCCAGCCGGTCCAGCGCGGCCCGCACATCGGAAGCCTCAAGCTTCTGCACCTTGAAAGCCCCGGTGGAAACTTCCAGCCACGCCAGAGCGCAGGATTCATCGCCGGTTTCCGCCAGCGCGCAGAGATAGTTATGCTCGCGGGAATCAAGAAGATGATCTTCGGTCAAGGTGCCCGGCGTGACCAGCCGTACCACTTCCCGCCGAACAAGCGCCTTGGAAGCGCTCCCGCCCTCGCGCTTGGTCCGTTCTTTGGCTTCTTCAGGGGTTTCGACCTGCTCGCAGATCGCAACTTTATGTCCCGCACGGATCAGCTTGGCCAGATACGGCTCATAGGAATGATAGGGAACCCCGCACATGGCGATATCCTGCCCCTGGTTTTTGCCGCGTTTGGTCAGCGCGATATCCAGAACGGAGGAGGCGATAACCGCATCTTCATAGAAAAGCTCGTAAAAATCGCCCATCCGGTAAAACAGCAGGCAGCCGGGATGCTCGGCCTTCAGCTGGTGATACTGCGCCATCATCGGCGTCATGGGGGAATCGGCGGCAGCGCCGGAGGAATCGGCAGAATCTTTATACGCGGCAGACTGGGACATACCCAAGAGTCTTACGCGAACATCCTGCTGAAGAAAATAGCGAAAATGCTAAAGGGCCGGCTGAAGTTCTGCAACGTCGCTCAGAAGGTCGAACGGAACGACGCTTTCATCGTGTACCGTGGCCTCGATCTGACGAACCGCCGAAACGATAGTTTTAAGCTGCCCGATCGTCAGGGTATGACGCCGGGTTCCGCTGAATTCCGGATATTTGGATTTCTGGCGTGGCGTTGAATTCGTAAAATCATTGATAAAGGTGGTGAGGTGATACGCCTTGTCCTCGTCGCCGTATTGAGGACTGCCGCTCAGGTAATCGCCGTAAATTTTGATTTCCTGCATCTGGTCAATCAGGCGGCCAACCTGCTCGGCAAGCAAACGCGCTGTTTCGCCGCCACGGGTCTTCTGCGCCAGTGTCTTATTGATTTCAGCAAGAGCGGCATGAACCGTCCGGCACTCTCCGTAAGTGATAGAGAAAAACGGTTTGGTCAGGTTTCCGTGACCGGGACGGCTTGCCATCGGCGGCACGCAAATCGGCGTATAAAGCGCGATGTAGTCCGCTGGCGGACGAATGAAGTCCGAGACATCAATGGGCGCGAGGGCTGAGCTGAGGGTTTCGAGGTTTTGTTTCAGGTTTTTGATCATGGCGCAGGCTTCTTGTAAAAGGCTTAAACAAAAATTATTTCAACCAATGTAACAAAAAGTGGTTAACCACTTATTAAGGAAATTAACATAAGGGAAAGAAACAGGCCCTTATGGCTGAAAGACTTAGAACCAGCCGAAAAAACTGCCCAGAAACAGATACAGGCCAAAACCTCCGCAAACCAGAAGAAGCAAGGCAGCGGGAATAAGGATATGATTGTGCAAGGTGCCTCCTTATTTAGGAATAACATACAAGCCGATAAGGCTGCGAGAATATTTCGTAACCCGCGAAACGAAACCAGGCCTTGGAAAAAATATTGAAAAAAGGACTAAACTCTATGATTTCTTTCGCCCCTTCTTGTTAGGGGAGGCAAGGGCCGATGTCAATTTTTGAACCAGCATACGGGCAATATCTTTCTTCTCGCTGCGCGGCCAGATCTCCGGACCGTCAGCACTCAGAAAAAGGACCTGGTTAGTCTCGCTCCCGAAAGTTTTTTCTGTCCCTTGATCGTCAGGCCCTACCGTATTGGCCAGAAGCCAGTCGCACCTCTTGTTTTTTAGCTTGGCTTTGGCGTTTTTCTCCAGATTCTCCGTCTCTGCGGCAAACCCGACCACGATTTTCGGGCGGTTTTTCTTTTTTGTCGCGACCGTCTTCAGGATGTCGGGATTTTCAACCAGCCGGAGGGCATCGGGTGTGCTTGATGATTTTTTGATCTTCTGCGCCTTTTCCTGAACCGGACGCCAGTCGCTGACGGCGGCGGCGGCGATAAAGATGTCGACCGGAAGCGAGGATTCGCAGGCTTCAAGCATCTCTGTCGCGGTCTGAACATGGACGCAGCGCACGCCCTGAGGGTCGGGCAGATTGACAGGCCCGCATACAAGCGTGACCGAAGCCCCGGCCTCGTATAAGGCTTCGGCAATCGCGTGCCCTTGCTTTCCTGACGAACGGTTCCCCAGAAAGCGCACCGGATCGAGAGGTTCGAATGTCGGTCCACTGGTAACCAGTGCGGAAAATCCGGAAAGAGCCTTGGGTTTAAAATAACGTTCGATAGATTCGAGAATCTGCCGGGGTTCGCTCATCCGCCCCCATCCGGTTTCACCGCAGGCCATATCGCCCGGTTCTGGGCCGACCTGAAGAATCCCGCGTTTACGGAGAATCTGCAGGTTGCTTTGTGTGGCCGCATGATTCCACATCTGCGGGTTCATGGCGGGAGCGATCAGGATAGGCTTGTCGGAGGCCAGAAGAGTTGTGGAGGCCAGATCGTTGGCCAGCCCGTGTGCCATCTTGGCCATCAGATCGGCGCTGGCCGGAGCGATCACGATCAGGTCGGATTCGCGACTCAGGCGAATATGCCCCATCTCTGTTTCATCCGTTAAGCACCAGAGTTCCGTATAAGTTTTCTGACCGGTAAGCGAAGAAACGCTAAGGGGGGTGATAAACTGCGCTCCTCCGGCAGTCAGGACGGCGCGGACATGGGCGCCCTCGTGCCGCAAAAGCCTGATGAGTTCCAGAGACTTGTAGGCGGCAATTCCTCCGGAAATAATCAGCAGGATATTTCTATCATTCAGGACGCTCATGGCACCAACCTATTATATCTCCGGCGGACACGCCAATTCTATTCCTGCATAAGAAGAAACCCCGCTCATTGCGGGGCTTCCCAAAACTGTAACAGGCATAAAACCTAATTCTTACTCTTCAAGACCCAGATCGTCTTCCGCAGAGTCTTTGACTTTCTCCACGTTTTCCATGACCTTGTCTTTCATTTCATTGGCCTTCTCTTCGATAGCTTCGCCGGCTGCAGGCTCAATAGCGGCAGCATCCGGAGCGGCCTCGGTAGAAGACTCCGCGGAAATTTCAGACGCTGCATCATCATCGCCGGGAATGGGCATTCCTCCAGCGGCTTCATCCAGCTTTCCGGCGGACTTGGAGAGATCGTCAACCTCTTCATCAACCGCTTCAAGATCTTTCTCCATTTCAGACTGTTCGGCCTGAACGGCTCCTTGTGCATTTTCAGAAGCTTGAGAAGCCACCGCTTTGATGTTTTCTCCGGCTTCATCCATGGTTTTTGAGAAATCGAGGCCCATATCGCTATCTCCCGCTGCGGGTTCAATCCCGGCAACGGCAGGCTTTTGGCCTTCACGCTGCCCGGAAATAGCAAGGATTCCAACCAGACCAATGGCGAGGACAGCAGTAGAATAGATAACAGATTTCGTAAAGTTGCTCATAAAGATGCCCTTCTAGTGGTATTTTTCATAAAGAACGGAAGTAAGGTGTCCGCAAACAATTGCTTCCTTATAGCTGAAAGTCAAACGAAAAAGAAGAAAAATCTTGGCTTTATGAAAAATAATTCAGGGGCGTACGCCCTTATGAACCGCAGCGATTCCGGCGCTGAAATTCAGGTATTCCGCCATTTTAAAGCCGGCGTTTTGCAACCGCGAAAGAAGCTTTGTCTGCGAAGGAAATCTGCGGATACTTTCAACCAGATAGCGATAACTCTCTTCGTCATTTGCGACCTGCTGACCGAGTCGGGGGATAACGGTATCGGAGTAAAGGCGATAGAGACGATTCAGGCCCTCGGGCTGAACGCGGCTGAACTCGAGGCAGAAAAAGCGTCCGCCCGGTCTGAGTACGCGGAAAGCTTCCACAAGAGCCGTATCGATATGCGTAACGTTCCGCAAGCCGAAGGCGATCGTATACACATCAACTGACGAATCGGGCAGGGGCAGCGATTCGGCATTGCCCGTCACCCAGTTGAAATCCTGCAGCCAGCCGTGATCCGTCGCCCGGTTCCGCCCTACGGAAAGCATGTTTTCATTGAGATCGCATAACGTAATAACGGCCCCCGGCCCAGTTTTACGGCGGATTCGAAAGGCGATATCGCCCGTTCCTCCGGCAACGTCGAGATAATGAAGCGGTCGCCCGGCGCGAAAAGCGTGTGGGCGGATCATACGGACAAATCGGTCTTTCCATATCCGGTGGATTCCGCCGGACATCAAATCGTTCATAAGGTCGTAACGGCGGGCGACATTATCGAAAACATCAATGACTTTTTCCGTTTTTTCTTCGGGCGTGACTTTCGTTTCGCCAAACCATATGCTCTCAGGATTCTGCATCTGTAACTTCCCTGCAAGTGATGTAAGGTGTTAGCACATGAATCTGGTAAAAGCCATGGCCACGGTCGCGGGCATGACGGGGCTC
The DNA here is from genome assembly GCA_020443295.1 of Alphaproteobacteria bacterium. Classification (GTDB taxonomy): domain Bacteria; phylum Pseudomonadota; class Alphaproteobacteria; order Micavibrionales; family Micavibrionaceae; genus JAGNKE01. The sequence goes on from JAGRIJ010000008.1 coordinate 11,966, forward strand.
TCCCGCATTGCCGGTTTCGTACGCGATATGATGACGGCAGCTATTCTCGGTGCTGGTCCCGTTGCAGATGCTTTCTTCATAGCCTTGAAACTCCCCAATCTCTTCCGTAGGATCACGGCGGAAGGCGCGTTCAGCGTTTCCTTTGTCCCGCTTTATGCCAAGGCGCTGGAAGAGGAAGGCGAGGAAGCGGCCGACCGGTTCGCCGGAAATGCCTTTATGGTCATGCTCAGCATTCTCTCGGTGTTCACGCTGCTGGCGATGCTCTTCATGCCCTATGTGCTCTATGTCATCGCCCCGGGTTTCGCCGATGATCCAGTGCGTTACGGCTACTCGGTGGAGTTTTCCCGAATTTCATTTCCCTACCTCTTGCTAATGTCCCTGACGGCTTTGCTCGGCGGGGTCCTGAATGCGCATAATCGCTTTGCGCCTTTTGCCTTCGTGCCGACCCTTTTCAACCTCTCTTTGATCATGTCTCTGCTGGTCAGCAGCTACTTCCCGACCCCCGGCCATGCGATGGCTTGGGGCTTGCTGGCTTCAGGTTTTCTGCAACTGGCCTTTCTCTGGGTCAGCATGAAAAGAGCGGGCTTTACAATCATTTTGGGCCGACCGAGGCTGGACGGAAAAGTCCGGCGGGTCTTTCGGCTGATGGTTCCGGGTCTGTTGGGGGCAGGAGTGGTTCAGCTCAATCTCTTTTTCGATATCATGATCGCCTCCTTTCTGGGAGAGGGTGCGATTTCTTATCTCTATTACGCCGACAGGCTCAACCAGCTTCCGTTGGGCGTCGTCGGCATAGCGGTGGGAACGGCGCTGCTGCCGTTGCTCTCCCGCGCTATGGCGCGAGTGGAGAAGGAGGGGCACGATGACGGCGAGGCGCGTGATCTGTTTAACCGCGCCCTGGAATACTGTCTTCTTCTGGCGCTTCCGGCGGCGGCGGCGCTCGCCGTTATCCCGCTGACACTGATTACGGTCCTCTTCGAACGCGGGGCGTTTACTGCGGAAGACAGCGCCGTGACCGCAAATATTCTCGCCTGTTATTCCATCGGCCTCCCGGCCTATATCGCCACGAAAGTCTTTTCGACCGCCCACTGGGCCCGCCACGACACAAAAACTCCTGTCAGGATATCTATGATCGGCATGGGTTTGAATATAGTGATCGCGGTCGCTCTGGCTCCTTTCATCGGGGTGGTGGGGATCGCGCTGGCAACAGGGCTGACCGGGTGGGTCCAGTACGCCCAGCATATCCGCGCCCTGCAAAACCATCCGCACGCGCAGCTGGATAAGCGCTTTTTAAGGAACATTCCAAAAATTATTACCGCGACTTGTGCGATGGCGGTGGGCCTGTATATACTCGCCCTGCTTTTGCAGGGCTGGGTCTTCGGTGCTCCGCTGGCGTCAAAAATAATTGCGGTCCTGATCTTGGTGGTGTCGGGCGCGGTCATATACGGGACGGCGATATTCGGAACCGGGGTCCTGCGGGCAAAAGACATAAAAAGACATTTATTGAAAAAGAGCGCATAAATTAAATGAGCAAGCGGATTTTATCGGGCATGCAGCCTACCAGCCAGCTTCACCTCGGCAACTATCTGGGGGCGCTGAAGAATTGGGTGAAGTTTCAGGAGGAGCCGGGTACGACCTGCCTGTACATGGTCGCGGACCTGCACGCTGTGACCGTGCCTTACGAAACCGGTGAACTCTCAAAAGCCACCCGCGAAATTGCCGCGGCCTTCATCGCCGCCGGAATAAACCCGCAAAAATCGTTTATTTTTGTTCAATCGGCCGTGCCGGCGCATTCGCAGCTCATGTGGATGCTCTCCACGATGGCCCAGCTCGGCAAACTCCAGCGTATGACCCAGTTCAAGGACAAGGCGGGCAAGAATACGGAGCGCGTAGGGCTGGGGCTCTTCGCCTATCCGGTCCTGATGGCAGCCGACATTCTGGTTTATAAGGCAACGCACGTTCCGGTCGGCGAGGACCAGAAACAACATCTCGAACTCAGCCGCGATCTGGCCGCGACCTTTAATACCCGTTACGGGGTAGAGTTTTTCCCCCAGCCCGAACCCGTCATCACCGGCCCGGCTCCGCGGGTGATGAGTCTGCGCAACGGAAACGAGAAAATGAGCAAATCGGCGGAATCTGACATGACCCGCATTAACCTCACCGATGACGCCGATATGATCGCCCAGAAAATCAGAAAGGCCAAGACGGACCCCGATCCGCTGCCCGAAAAGCTTGAGGACTTGGCCAACCGTCCCGAGGCGCTGAACCTCGTAACCATTTATGCGGCGCTGAGCGGTGAAACCCGGGAGCAAGTCTTAAAAAAATTCGCCGGGCAGCAGTTTTCCGTCTTCAAACCCGCCTTTGTGGATGTTGCTGTGGAAAAACTGGCCCCGATCACCCGCAGAATGAAGGAATTAATGGACGACCCGTCCCAGATCGACAAAATCCTCGCAAAAGGCAATGAAAAGGCCAATGAAGAGGCGGCTCCAATCGTCCGTGAGGCTATGAAAATTATGGGCTTTTACAGCTAACGCTTAGCGCCTGTGGGATTTTTTTCCCCGGCAGGCAAATTCAGAGGTGCAAAACCCCAGATTATGGTTTATGATGAGGGGCATAAGAGCCGCAGCCTCTCTGCGGCAAGCCTATTGAGTTAACAGATTTGGGATAGCGTTCGTCATGCACTTCGTCAAACGGTCTTTCTTCCTCGCAGCAGTTTTTTGTTTTATCGGGATCGGATCGGCAAAAGCCGAGGTCTTCTTTATTGAAGATCAGGTCAACCGTTTCAGCATCAGCTTCCCGGATCTCTGGATCAGGATCAACAACCAGAAGCCCGATGACGAGCTTACGATTGCGGGTCCGGGCGAGCCGGACTTTGCGATGTGCCGCGTCCGTGTCCGCGAAGACCGCCGTTTTCTGATTTACCCCCGCAAGTTTGCGGACTCCATCCAAAAGGTCGCCTACAGCCGTGATTTCTGGAACAAGTATCTCGGCGAATATGACGATGTTATGGTCGACAATTTCCGCGAGCCGACCGGACTGGGCAGAGGGTTCGGCAGTTATACGGAGGCGACCTACACCACCGCCGAAGGCACCATTATGCGCAAGCGCGGCCTGATGTTTGCATCCCTGTACCATGACAAGGCCTATATCGTGGACTGTTCTGCGGAAGAGAGCCTCTATGAGAAATGGCGCCCGGCATTCCTCAGCATCGTGAAGTCCGTTGATTTCGAAAAGGTGGTGCATGAGCTGCCGAGCGGAAATTACAGGAATTTCATGGCTGATCCTCCGGTCGTCATCAACGGCGGCCCTAAAAAGGTCGATGTCTACCGCTATTAAGCAATCTTGCTGAAATATTGATTTTCATACGGTTTTTTTTGTCGGGCGTCTTGTAACAACGCCGTCCCTGCGGCATTGTCAGCACGATAGGGAAACAAAGTGCAAATCTATTTACCCATCGCAGAAATGTCCGTGCCGATTGAATCAATCGTCATTCTCGGGGCATTTGTTGGCTTTATTTCCGGGGTTTTCGGGGTAGGTGGCGGATTTTTAACGACCCCTCTGCTTATTTTCATGGGAATTCCGGCTCCCGTGGCGGTGGGAACGCAATCCTGCCAGCTTGTGGCATCGGGGATCGGCGGGGTCATGGGGTACTGGCGTCGCGGAAATGTGGACTTCCTGATCGGCTCGGTGATGTTGATAGGCGGATTGATCGGCTCCTCTATCGGTATGATTTTCTTCCGTGTGCTGCAATATATCGGGCAGATCGATCTGGTAATCTCTTTGCTCTATATTGTCCTGCTGGGGTCGATCGGCCTGATGATGCTCTTTGAGGGCTTTTTTACGATCCTGAAGCCCAAATCGGTACGCTCCGAGTTTAACCGCCTCAAAAGCCCCAGGCTGATAGCTAAGCTTCCGTATAAAATGCGCTTTGCACGCTCAAAACTGTATATCAGCGTGCTTGTCCCCGGCGGAATAGGGATGTTCAGCGGTTTCCTGGTCTCGGTGATGGGCGTTGGCGGCGGATTTTTTCTTGTTCCTGCAATGATCTATATTCTCGGCATGCCGACCCTGCTGGTTGCGGGAACATCGCTCTACCAGATTATTTTTACCAGCGCATTTTCGGTCATCATGCACGCGATGATCAGCCAGACGGTAGATTTTGTTCTGGCGTTCTATCTGATCGCCGGGGGGGTCATCGGCGTTAAGTTCGGCGTTATGGTCTCGCGCCGCATCACGGGCGCGCGCGCGCGTGTGATATTGGCCCTGATGGTCTTGGCGGTTTGCCTGCAACTGGGCATAAAGCTTTTTATAGAACCCTCGAATCTCTTTGAAGTGGTGGTTCAATGAGGAGGAATCTTAAACCAGTTCCCTATAAGGCCGTCGGCACCGTTCTCTTTGTATTTTTGATGGCGCTGTTAGGTACGGGGCAGGCGCTGGCAAAATCCAAGGTCCTGAGTATTGAACTCGCTTTCGATCACATCGACGTCACATCGGGCTTTTCCGGCGCCCAGATCGAGGTTTTCGGCCATCGCCGGGATAAATACACCGATGTGGCAATCGTGGTCACCGGTCCGGAAAAAAATATTACGGTCTGGCGCAAGGCACGCATTCTGGGAGCCTGGATTAACCGCTATGCCGTTCGTTTTCGCAAGATGCCCCTCTATTACGGTTACGCGGTGGGAGACGGCGAGGTTTTCAACGACAAGCAACTGATGAAATCAAGCGGGATCGGACTGGATTCTTTGATAGCCGGAAAAGCCGAGCTTAAAAATCCGTCCATAAATGCGACGAACCACGAACAGGCCCTGATATCCAGCATGCAGGCCGAACACGTTTATCCTGTAGAACCTTTGAAAATAAATTATATCAACGACTATTTTTTTCGGACGCATTTTCTGCTCCCCGCAAACGCGCCGACCGGAACTTACAAAATCCGCAGCTTTTTATTCAAGGAAGGAAAGCTGGCGGAAACAGACATTGATACGTTGAAGGTTGAACAGGTCGGCCTGAACGCATTTATTTACGGGGCCGCCCATAAACATGAAGCTTTATATGGCATCTTTTGCGTTGTTCTGGCCCTGATTAGCGGCTGGTTTGTAGGCATTCTGCGCATAAGGCCTTAAAATAAATATGTTAACTCTGTGAAGGAGAAGAAACACATGACGGTGGCAAAACAGCAAAAGGATGGAGGCACATTTCTTCTGGTCGTTGACATCACCGACGAATTTACGGTCGCTGTCGACTACGCTTCGGATTTCGCTCAGGCCAACAGGGGCCATATCGCGTTGTTGAACGTTATAGACATCGACCACTTTGACCATTGGGGAAATATCGAGGGAAAAGTAAAAAAGGAAATGCGCACACAGGCGGAAAATCTGATCTACGAGACAGCCGGACGCATCACGAGCCGGACCGGCATGATCCCAATGGTTTGCATAGAGGAGGGCAGCCGCAGCGAAGTGATTTTGGAGACAATCAATACCTATCCTGAAATCTGTATGCTGATACTCGGCGGGGACTCCCATTCCTCGAACCCTGGCCCTCTCGTGAGCTATTTTGCGGGTAAGGGCCTCTCCCGCTTGCGGGTCCCTCTGATGATCGTGCCGGGTCACCTGCAGTTTTAAAGGGGTTGAATTTAGCTGGTAAGCAGCAGTATAAGCATTTTTGCTCAAAAACCTGAAGGATGTGAAACATGTTCATCCAGACCGAAATCACGCCCAACCCGGCAACCCTCAAATTCTTGCCCGGACAGCCGGTATTTCCGGACGGAACGCTTGATTTCGCCAGCAAAGACGAAGCGGCCCCTTCGCCGCTGGCCCTTCGCCTGTTCGATTTGCAGGGGGTCAGCCGTGTTTTTCTGGCATCGGATTACATTTCCGTCAGTAAATCCCCGGATACGGACTGGTCTGTGCTCAAGCCGATGGTCCTTGCCCTCCTGATGGACCACCTGGCGACCGGACAAGCCGTAATCAGCGCGTCCTATAAAGAGGATTCCCCCCATCAGACCGCGCAGGAGGACGAAATTTCCCTTCAGATCCGCGAGCTTCTCGATACGCGCGTTCGCCCGATGGTGGCAATGGACGGCGGGGACATTGTCTTTGAATCCTTCGAAGACGGTGTTGTCTATCTGAAAATGCGCGGAGCGTGTTCGGGATGTCCCAGTTCAACGGCAACCCTCAAGAGCGGTATTGAAAACATGCTCCGTCATTATATTCCGGAAGTGCAGGAAGTCCGGGCGGTGGGGGATCTTTGAGCGGAGAAAACAAACACCCCGTGATCCTTTCATTTGATTGTGCGATGAACGGCTGTGCCGTGGGCGTGTATGATCACGCGGGAAACCGGGTGCTGGCGAGCCTCAGCGAGGAAATGACATCCGGTCAGGCCGAGCGGCTGGTCCCCATGATCGAACAGGTCCTAAAACAGGGGAAAAAGCAATATACGGATCTGGAGGCGGTGGCCGTAACAAATGGTCCCGGCGCGTTTACGGGGATAAGGATCGGCATTGCAGCGGCAAAGGCTTTGGCGCTGACTCTGGAAATCCCCGCGATCGGGATAAGCACGTTCGATGCTGTCCTGCAGTCCTCTTTACAGAGTAGACCAGCAAAGTCTTATAAAAGTTATTTGATTATTCTCGAAACCAAACGCTCTGATTTTTACGTACGGAAGTATGATGCGGATCTCGTTCCCGTTCATGCCGGAGCGTGTCTGGCGGCCGAACAGGTTTCAAATCTGATCACTGAAGAAAAGACGGTTTTAATCGGAGATGCTGTAAAGAGATTTATGCAGGAGAGTAACCGGAAACCCGAAGCATTCGAATGTATCGATATAAAACTGTGTGATCCTGTCGCAATCGCGAAACAGGCTTCCATACAAGTTGAGCAACCGGAAAATATTATAGAAATAGCTCCGGCTTACTTTCGTGCGCCCGATGTCAGTACCCCCAAAACGCCGGAAAGGTATTTTTATAATAAAGCTTAAATAATCAGATAAAAAAATATTTATCTTGCCTCTTGCATTTAAATACGCTTTGAGCGTATTTTCTTAACCGGGTAAAAATTACAAATAATCACCTTTTTTATGCGGAAGAGTAGAATGGTAGAAATCAAAGCAGAAAAAATGAATGAATCGATTGGTCGCGAAGACCTTCTGGCCATGACAACGGAAATCGTTTCAGCCTACCTGTCGAATAACACTTTGCAGGCGGCAGAAATTCCCGCAGTGATTGAACAGGTATACAAAACTGTTGCAAATCTCAACACGGAAACCTCTGTTACGGCCGACCGTCCGCAACCGGCGGTCCCTATCAAGCGTTCCGTTACACCCGACTACATTATCTGCCTCGAAGATGGAAAGAAGCTCAAAATGCTCAAACGCCATCTGAAAACAGCCTACAACATGTCTCCTGAAGAATATCGGGAACGCTGGGGCCTTCCTGCCGACTACCCGATGGTAGCTCCCAACTACGCGCGGCGCCGGAGCAAGCTGGCCAAGGATATCGGGCTGGGAACGCGCGGCCGTTAAGCGTTAAGCCTTAAGAGTTCTGAAAAAACCGAAAATTAATGGCTGAGGGTTTTGCCGCGGTCTCTCGCTGCGCGCAAAGCATCTTCGAACAGTTTTTGCAGGGCCGCATCCTTCATCAGAATTTCAAGGGCCGCTTCGGTTGTGCCGCCGGGGCTTGTAACGTTCTGCCGGAGCTGGGCTGCAGGAATATCCGGGTATGCAGCCGCCAGCGCCGCACTGCCGATAACGGTCTGGCGTGCGAGCTTCATGGCTTTTTCCGGCGGCAGTCCCAGCTTCTCCCCGGCCTTGGCCATCGCTTCGATCAAAAGGAAGACATAAGCCGGCCCGCTTCCCGAAAGCGCGGTCACGGCATCCATCAGGACTTCATTCTCCAGCCACACAAGCAGACCGGTACATCCCAACAGCCGCGAAGCCATCTCTTTTTGTTCCGGGCTGACATGCGCGTTGGCCACAGCGGCAATAACACCGCGCCCGATAGAGGCCGGCGTATTGGGCATGGAACGGATAACAGGTTGTTTGCGGCCAAGGATCTGCTCAAAAACTTTAATGGGCTTTCCGGCCGCAATGGATAAAAACAACGATGTTTTGATGGTTGCCCCTGAAAGTGTTTCAAGCACGGAATTCAGGATCTGCGGCTTGACGGCGATGACAGCTACATCCGGATCCTTTTTGAATGAGGAGGGGATGTCTCTCTCATGAGTAATGCGCGCATCCTCAGCCAGTTTTCCGGGCAAAGGGGCGGGATCGGCGACGATGATATGGGAGGCAAGGGACTTTTCCAGCCACCGCTCCAGCATGGCGGACCCCATCTTGCCGCACCCGACCAGAAGCAGGGTATCAATGGGGTCTGGGTCGGCGGCAGTCATGAATTCTCTCGGGATATAGGGATTATGATTCTCCCGCCGTTTCCATCAGGGCCAGCGAAAGATGTTCGGAATTGGCAGGCTGCATGCATGAAAGCAAATGAAAGACGGGATAAAAACGCTCGCAATGAGCCAGCGAAATATCGATCAGATCCTCGAAATAAGCGCTGCACTCATGAAACTCATACCCCTTCATCAGGCAAGTCTGACGATAGGCCGGGATATGCGTTTTGCGGGCAATCTCGAAATGCCCCATCCAGGATTCTTCGTTCATATCCATAAGGGAAGAGCTGGCCAAAACCATGTTTTCAGAACGGACAGCCATGTCATATTCGCATGTAAATTGCATGGCGCTGAGATTTTTCTGCCAGATGAAAAAGAGGCGGTAGTTACAGGTGCGGCCTTTGACCTGCACCGTCAGGCAGTCGTCATCCGTGCGGTCAAAGACCCAGTTCTGCTCGGAAAGAATCTCTTCGACGCTATCAAGCGGATTCAAACCTTTTTCAACGATCTCGGTTCTGCTAACCATCACTCACCCCTGGTACTTATGAATAATCACTCAAATAAACGGCCTAGGCCTTCTTTTTACGGGAACCGGAACTTTTCTTTCCGGATTTTTTACCCGCTTTGCCTTCCAGTTCCAAAACATGCCGTTTAAGGCCTTCAAGTTCTTCGCGAAGGGTTTCAACCACCAGTTCCAGACGCTCGAAATCTTCGCGCGGAACCAGATCAAGTTTCAGTGCAAGGCTGTCAAGACGGCCACGAAAGTTTTCATTAGCCTGCTTTCCGGCCTCCCCCAGAAGGGTCGCAGCACCCCCGGCAAGCCGGGCCAGATCGTCAAGTATTCTTTCCCGCGAAACCATGCTTTTTACCCGTCCGCAAAGTTGGCCGTTTTCTAACATGCTTTATCCGGCTTTGCAAGAATCTTGATCGCGTAAAACCGCCTGTTACCCCCTGTTTTGCTTTATTCTTATAAAAAATGTTTACAAACGCGGCGGACAAACCGATAAACAACCCTATGGCGTTTCAATTCCCGAACATTGACCCCGTTGCAATCTCGATTGGCCCCTTTGGCGTTCGGTGGTATGCGCTATCCTATATGGTGGGGATTCTGCTGGGCTGGAGATATGCGCTCCATCTGGCCGAATCGGGGGAAGAGGGAACCCGTCCCAACAAGATCGACATAGATGATTTCATAACCTGGGCCGTCGCCGGCGTGATTGCAGGGGGCCGGATCGGCTATGTCCTGTTCTACGCTCTCGCTTTGTATCTCCAGAATCCTCTGGAGATCGTGATGATCTGGAAAGGCGGCATGTCGTTCCACGGCGGCATGCTGGGGGTTCTTCTGGCGATGATACTTTTTGCCCGCAAGCATCAGGTGCCGCTGTTTCGCATTGCCGATATTGTCTGCGCTTCAGTACCCATAGGGCTTTTTTTCGGGCGGCTGGCCAACTTTGTGAACGGCGAGCTTTATGGCCGGTTCACGAATGTCTGGTGGGGAATCGTCTTTCCGGACGGCAGCGGTATGCCCCGCCACCCCAGCCAGCTTTACGAGGCCGCGCTGGAAGGGGTTATCCTCTTTCTTCTGCTTGCCGTTTTGGTCAGGATTCCCTCTGTTCGTAACCGCCCCGGAACCGTAGCGGGAGCGTTTTTGATGGGCTATGGAACGTTCCGTTTTATGGTTGAATTTTTCCGTGAGCCTGACGAACAGATCGGATATATCGCAAACCTGATAACGATGGGGCAGATTCTCTGCATCCCGATGATATTGCTGGGCGCTTTTCTGGTGTTTCGGGCGGCCCGGCAGGTGCCGAAAATATCCGCCGCGCAAACTCATGACTCCGCTTGAAAAAATACTGATCGACAAGATTCGCTCCCACGGTCCCATCAACATCGCAACCTTCATGGAGCAGGTCTTATGTCATCCGGAATTCGGCTATTATACGAGCCGCGATCCCCTCGGCAGATCGGGCGATTTCATCACCGCCCCGGAGATTTCCCAGATGTTTGGAGAATTGATGGGTCTTTGGGCCGCCGACCTTTGGCATCAGATGGGGAAACCTTCAGAAGTCGTTTTATTTGAATGCGGTCCGGGTCGGGGAACGCTGATGGCCGATATGCTCAGGGTCGCAAAAAAAGTCCCTGAATTTGCTGAAGCGATAAAAATACACCTGCTCGAAACAAGCCCCGTCCTTCGTGAAAAACAGCGTCAGGCCGTCAAAGGACAAGAGATTGTTTTTCATGATGATATACCCCTGAATGTGCCCGGTGTGCCGGTTATTCTGATCGCCAACGAATTCCTCGATGCCTTGCCCGTCCGCCAGCTGATCCGGAACGGCCAGAACTGGGACGAGCGCACAGTCGCAGTCGATAGCGAAAAGGGCTTAACCTTTTCCCAAAAACCCCTGCCTCCCGGGGAGTATAAGAATCTGCTGCAAACAGCACGGGACGGCGAGATTTTTGAAATCAGCCCGGCGCAGGATGATTTTACCCGGAAAACCTGCAACATGCTGAAAGCTGGCGGAGCTGCCCTTTTTATCGATTACGGCTATACGAAATCGGCCCCGGGGGACACTCTGCAGGCAGTGCGCAACCACCGTTACGTGGATGTCCTCGAAGAGATCGGGCGGTCGGATCTGACAGCCCATGTCAATTTTGAACGCCTTGCGCATGTGGCACAGGAAGAAGGGGCAAAAATTCACGGCCCCGTCACCCAGTCGCGGTTCCTGCTCTCCCTTGGTTTGGCGGAACGTGCGGAGAATCTGATAAAAACAGCACAATCCGCCCATAGCCCTTCAGATGAAAATTCGCTACAAAACATAAAGTCTGCTGTGCTGCGCCTGAGCGGCCCGACGGGCATGGGACAACTTTTCAAGGCGATATGTTTGACACATGACCGCACACTTAAACCGGCAGGATTCTAAACCCGTCATCTTTCGTCATCCGGATTTCTCGGACGGGCTGCACGAGAGAATATTCTATGGGTTTTTCGGGCGCACAGGAGGCGTAAGCAGGGGCATTTTTGAAGGCCTGAACTGCGGGCAGGGATCAGGAGATAATCCCGAAGATATAGCCCGGAACCGCGCGATTGTGTCGCATCAGGCCGGAATTGCCCCTGAAAATCTGCTCTCGCTTTATCAGGTTCACGGCCCGGCCTGCCTGACGGTAGGCTCGTCCTGGACTTTCGCAGACAGGCCGCAGGCCGATGCGATGGCTACGCAAAAGCCCGGACTCGGACTTGGAATCCTTGTGGCAGATTGTGCGCCTGTGCTGTTCTCAGCCGGGAAGCCGGATGGAACGCCTCTGATCGCGGCTGCCCATGCGGGCTGGAAAGGCGCGGTTTCAGGGGTTCTCGAATCAACGCTTAAAGTCCTGATGGATAATGGCGGGCAGCCCTCATCGGTCCGGGCTTGTATCGGCCCCTGTATCAGCCCCGATTCCTATGAAGTCAGTGAAGATTTCAAAAAACCTTTTCTTGATCATTCTGCGGCAGCCTCCCGTTTCTTTAAAAAAGCTGAAAAACCGGAGCACCTGATGTTTGATCTGCCTTCTTACTGTGCCTGGCGTTTGCTTCAGGCCGGCGTAAAAAACGTTTCCTGCCTGAATAAAGACACCTGCGCAGATGAAAAGAATTTCTATAGCTACCGCCGCTCTACCCACCGGAAAGAGCCGGATTACGGTCGCCAGATCGCGCTCATAGCGATAAAATTATAAGCACTGCAATAAAATCCGGTTGATTTTGCGCTTTGATCTCTTATAGTTCGCAGATCAGGGTAATAAGTAAAATTTTGGATTTGCCACGCATCGGGGGGTTTGGGCGATAGCGATGAAACTGATATCCGGGAATTCTAACCGTGCTTTGTCAGAGGCGATCTCGTCGTACCTCGATGTCCCTCTTACACAATGCAATATCCGTCGTTTTAACGACATGGAAGTCTTTGTGGAGATCATGGAGAACGTCCGGGGTCAGGATACGTTTTTCATTCAATCGACCTCATTCCCTGCAAACGATCACTTGATGGAATTGCTCATTGCCATCGATGCGCTCAAGCGCGGCTCGGCCAAGCGGATTACAGCGGTGATACCATACTTTGGATATGCGCGGCAGGATCGAAAAACAGGGGGCCGGACTCCCATCTCCGCAAAGCTGGTTGCAAATATAATCACGGCTGCCGGAGCGGACCGCGTTCTAACGATGGATCTGCATGCCGGGCAGATTCAGGGCTTTTTTGACATACCGGTGGACAATTTGATTTCCGCTCCCGTCTTCGCACCGCATATTAAGAAACATTATAACGGCCATAAACTTTGCGTAGTCTCCCCGGATGTTGGAGGAGTCTTCCGCGCGCGCGCCCTGGCCAAGCGTCTAAAGGCGGATCTGGCGATCATCGACAAGAGACGCGAAGAAGCAGGGGTCTCCGAGGTTATGAATGTAATCGGTAACGTGGAAGGCAAGGCCTGCATTCTGGTGGACGATATCGTGGATTCCGGGGGCACGCTCTGCAACGCCGCTTCTGCTCTGAAAGACAAGGGGGCGGTAGATGTCTCGGCTTACGTGGTTCACGGCGTTCTGTCCGGCGAGGCGGTCAAAAGAGTGCAAAACTCTCCCCTTTCAAAATTAGTGATTTCTGACAGCATTGCAGCCACGGATGCCATGAAGTCCGCTAAAAACATAGAACAGATCAGTATCGCCAACCTGATTGGAGAGGCGACCCGCAGGATCTTCGAAGAACGCTCGATTTCCGAGCTTTTCAAGTAGCTTAACCAAAAAACTCTTGTAAATTGGTCCCGAATGGGGTTATTTAGCGCCTGAAACCGTGCCGGCACCCCTGGAGGCCGGCATGAATCTTGAAACAAGAGGTTATTGAAATGTCTAGAAAATACGCTTTGAAAGCGGCTAAACGTGAACGCGCAGGTAAAGGGGTCGCGCGGTCATTACGCCGCGAAGGCCGTATTCCCGCCGTTGTCTATGGCGACGGGAAAGAGCCTGTTAAAATCTCCCTTTCTTCGAGTGAAGCAACCATGGAATACCGCAAGGGCCACATGTTCACAAACCTGTGTGACCTGGACGTGGACGGACAGGAACATCTGGTACTCGTCCGCGACATACAGGAAAACCCCGTGACTGACTTTGTGGAGCATATTGATTTTCTGCGCGTGACGCCCAAGACTAAAATTGCGGTGTATGTTCCCGTGCATTTTATCAATCATGATGACTCTCCAGGGATCTTCCAGAAAGGCGTGCTGAACGTTGTCCGTCACGAAGTTGAGCTGATATGCAATGCAGTCGACATTCCGGAATCGATCGATGTTAATTTGGCTGGAAAAGAATTGGGAGACGCAGTCAAAATCAGTGACGCTCTTCTTCCCGAAGAGGTAAAGCCCGTCATTAGCAACCGTGATTTTACAATTGCAACTCTGGTTGCTCCGAAGACTGGCGCCGACGAGGATGAAGCCAAACCTGCAGAAGGAGAAGCGGTTGCAGCCGAAGGTGCAGCAGCTGCACCCGCAGCAGCGGGCCAAGCTCCGGCTCCTGAGAAGAAGTGAAGTTCTTAGAATGGATTTTAAAAAGCGCCGGGTTGCAGAAAAAGCAGCCGGCGCTTTTTTCTCAGTCCAAAAAACAGCGAGAGGAGAAAGCCATGTGGCTTTTTACCGGGCTGGGAAACCCCGGAGAGGAATACGCAAACCACCGCCATAATGTTGGCTTTAAAGTCGTGGAGGCGATAGCGGGTCACTATTCTTCCTTCGGTCCTTTCCGATCCAAATTTCAGGGGCAGATTAGCGAAGGAAAAATAAGCGCTCAGAAATTGCTGCTTTTAAAACCGCAAACTTACATGAATCTTTCAGGCCAGTCTGTTGCGAAGGCAGCGCACTTTTACAAAATAGACCCGGAGCGCATTGTCGTGTTTCATGACGAAGTGGATCTAAAGCCGGGGGAAATCCGGGTAAAAAAAGGCGGCGGTAATGCCGGGCACAACGGCCTTAAATCGATACAGGAAGATTTGGGAACTCCGGATTTCTGGCGTGTCAGGATTGGAGTGGGTCGCCCCTCGGCAGGCGGAGATGTCAGCCATCATGTTTTGGGGAACTTTTCAAAAGCAGAGCGCGGGTGGCTGGAGCCTCTGCTGCAGGAAATGGCGCGTAATGCGGCCAACTTGCTTTCCGCAGATCCCTCGCTTTACGCGCGGAACCTGAAGCCAAAAACTGAATCTGAAAAGCCTGAAAAAACGGAAGCAGCCAAACAGACAAAAAAAGAGGAAACAAAAAATGGGATTTAATTGCGGGATCGTGGGTCTGCCAAATGTTGGAAAATCAACTCTCTTTAACGCGCTGACGGCAACGGCGGCGGCTCAGGCTGCAAATTTTCCCTTCTGCACGATTGAGCCGAATATCGGACGGGTAGCCGTTCCCGACCCGAGGATGGAACAGCTTGCAAAAATTGCGGGCTCTCAGAATATCATACCCACGCAACTTGAATTTGTGGACATTGCGGGTCTGGTGAAGGGGGCCAGTAAAGGAGAAGGGCTGGGAAATCAGTTTCTGGCCAATATCCGTGAGACAGACGCGATTATCCATGTGCTGCGGTGTTTTGAGGATGCGGACATCCATCACGTTGAAGGATCGGTTGATCCGCTGCGCGATGAAGAGGTTATCGAAACGGAACTCATGCTTGCCGACATGGAAAGCCTGACCAAGCAGGTCACGAATATCGAGCGCCGTGCCAAGACGGGCGACAAGGAAATAAAAGGCCAGTATGAATTCATGCTGCGCCTGAAGGAAGCTCTGGATCAGGGAAAGCCCGCCCGCACGGTGTCCGTCGACAACGAAGACCAGAAACGCTGGATGAACCTCTGCCAGCTCATCACATCGAAGCCGGTCCTCTATGTCTGTAATGTAAAAGAGGAAGACGCTGCAAAAGGCAACGAATGGACAAAAAAGGTTGAAGAGATGGCCACGCGGAAGGGGGCGCAGGCGGTAGTCATCAGCGCGGCGATTGAATCCGAAATCGCGCAATTGGAATCGGAGGAGGAAAAAACTGAATATCTCTCGTCCATGGGGCTTGATGAGCCGGGCCTGAACAAGGTAATCGGCGCCGGATACAAACTTTTGAACCTGCAGACCTATTTCACCTGCGGCCCCAAGGAAACACGCGCCTGGACGGTTCGTAAAGGGGCAAAGGCACCCGAGGCGGCAGGCTGTATCCACACGGATTTCGAGCGGGGATTCATCCGCGCGGAAGTAATCGCCTTCGAGGATTACATTTCCTGCAAGGGCGAAGTTGGCGCAAAGGAAAAAGGAAAAATGCGCCAGGAAGGCAAGGAATACATCGTTAAAGACGGCGATGTCATCCTGTTCCGTTTTAACGTCTAAACCATCTAAACGACGTTACCGGGAAGAAATGTTTCTTTGCAGGAAAGGCATCATACGGCTCAGGATCCGGTCCTTGAAAATAAAATGGTGCGCAAGGGCCGCGGAGACGTGGACAACGACCAGACCGGCCAATACGTAAGCGGTAAGACTGTGAAAATTCCGAAAAAGCGGGACCAGTGCCCGGTCCTTCTCCATCAGCGCCGGAAAGCTGACCAGCCCGTATAAGCTGGGTTCCCGTCCCATGGCCGATATCATCAGCCAGCCTGAAACAGGCAGGGCAAAAAGAAAAAAGTAAAGCAGCCCGTGAGTAATCCGTGCTGCAAGCCTGAATTTAAAGGGCATATCCTCCGGCAGCAAGGGCGGCTTTGTATAAAAGCGCCAGAAAAGGCGGAAAAGCATCAGAAGCAAAACGGCCATGCCCGTGGATTTATGCAGATCCACCATGATAGGCTTCCACTCGCCGGGTGCGAATTCACGCCCCCATCCCAGTCCGAGCATGACAAGGACCATAAGAGCCGCCAGCCAGTGGAGGAGTAGGCTGACGGCTCCATAGGTGTGGGAGGAGTTTCGCCATTGAGGCATATCGGTCTTAAAACTCGTATTCCAGGTTCAGTTTAATTGTCGCATCCGCAGCAGCATCGGAAAGGCCGAGCAGCAATCCGGTATCGTATTTGACATGGTCGATCTTTCCTTGCGCAACAGGACCAAACTGGTGGCTCTGGCTATTGAAAGAAAGCTTGTCATGAAAGGTTCCGAAATCGCCGTAATACTCGAATCCGGGCTCGAATTTCTCATCATATCGGTATATCGATTGCAGGGCGATCCCGCTGCCCCAACTCGTATCATGATGAGGTCCGAATTCATGTTCGAGTTTCAGGTTCGCAGTATTCATGAAATCGTTGACATCCTTTTCAAGGAGCAGCTTGGTTTCAAAATTGTCTGGATCTCCGCTATGTGCTGCCTTTTCCAGTTCGACATAAAACCCTGCATCCATCCAGTTTTCACCGGGCTTCCAGGGGGTAAAAATATTTTCCCATTTGTAATTGGTAAGTTTGTCGCTCTTCCCGTTTTCTTTTTCAATCTCGCCGGAAAGTTCGACCTGCCACCAGTCGTTGACGCCATATTCAAAACCGACCACCTGGCTGAAATAATTATCCTTATCCTTGCGGTGATCGAAGTCATAATTCAGATTCGCTTCCGCCGCCAGTTCTCCCTTCTCAACGCGGGGTTGGTAGATTTTAAGGTTATCGGCCCGGGCTTGGAGGGCAGAAAAAAAGACAACAGAAAAGCACACGAATGCACCGTTAAAGTACTTCATTTTATAAGATCCTGTAAGGGTTAGAAAAAATTATTGTGCGACGATGCTTCCTTTGGCATCGGGGTTGTTATCGTCGAATATGGGATATTCGCCCGGTTCAAGCGGCCCGATATAGACGTCGGTACTCTCGCCGCTTTTGATTTTCACTTCCCGGTTCAACCGGTAACTCTCAAATTCTGTTTGAACGGTTTCGCTGTTTTTGACAACAAGATGAATTTTCTCATGAGCGGGAACTTCCAGAACCGGAGGGCTGAAAGAACCCTCTTTCATTTCGATCGTATAGGTTGTGCCGTCTTCCGCCAGGACCGGAAATGGGGCGCCCATACTTAAAACAGAACCAAGAATTAAAGCATACTTAAGATTCATAGGAATCCTCCTTTGTTACGCTTTATTTTTCTTGAACAAGCTGAAGGGAACCTGAAGTAAACAAAAAATAAAAAGCCCGGCTTATTTCCGGGCTTTTTATTAAGACTGAAGGAAAAACTCTATGCTTTAATATTGACAAGCCGCGAATCTTTATCCGGACCGGCTCCGTCCACATCGCCGTCATGGTCGGGATCGGATGCAGCGCCTGAAGAAGGAGGCAGAGCCACATTCTTCTGAGCCTGTGGGATAAGAATGTTCGACAGATGAATAGCAGAAACTGACATTTAAGAAATCCTTTCTATACAGGTCGTTTCTTCACAACCATCCCCATTATCCGGCATTAACCTGAAGTGAAGCTTAAGGCGAAGAATATTAATGTACAGGCGCCGCAGCGGGCTCTTTATGGCAGGGCCCATCCATGTCGTCAGCATAGCAGGCGCCGTCTTCTTCAACTTTTTGCCCGGTTGCATCTCCGGCGTTGCGCCGGATGGATTCATCATCGCCGGGTTTCTCCCCGCCGCCGCAGGCACCCTGAAAATCATCGGCATAACAGACCCCGTCATCTCCGCCCGTATGGGTCTCGGTCCCGCAGGGCCCATCGATATCGTCGGCATAACAGACGCCGTCTCCGCCCGCATGGGAGGGTTGTGCATCGCTGCACAGATCCAGCCCGCCTTCATTCACCCGTTCCCTGAGAGTGGGGAGATAGCGGTCCTCGCGCAACCGGTTATAGGTTTCCCGGAAATTATAAGGATCGACCATGCTTCTGCCGCCCCATTCGAACAGGCTGGCAGCCGAAGCGCTCTTGTCGCGAAGATCGCGCATAATCATCTGCACGGTCGCTGAGTCTTTCACATCGTCATATTTCAGATCCATGTTCTGCGGAACGAGGTCTGGACGCAGCCTCTGGGCCAGACGGAACAGATGCTCGTCATCGACGGCGCCAAAGCGCTCCACCCATCTTTGGTCGCGGTACTCATCAAATTGTGCGCGGAAATAAATATCGTGCTGCTGTTCGCGCGTGATCCCGATTCTCTCCAGCTGCTCCGCACGTCCTTGATCGCGCGGCGGCTTTCCAAACCCGATTTTAGCCAGAAAAACGTCATCTTGGTGGGGGTTGAACCGGCCTTCCAGCATGGCTTTGGAAATATCATGCTCGTCAATGCAAAGAACTCTCGCCTGATGAGCCATGATTTCCGTGGCAATCTGGCCAACCTGATCGCGTGTAAAACTTTGTGCGTTCAGATCGAACCCCAGGCGTTCTGCAATAGAACGGATCAACGCCTGCTGCGTAGGATCGGCGTTGTCGGGGTGCAGGAGCGATTTCGCGCTGACGCTGTCGCCGTTCAGAAGATCGACATAAACGGCCTGGTTAAAGAAACGGTCGCGAACGGGGTTTTCCCATGGCGTATCGGTTCGGGGAGGGGCATCGGTATAGGCTCCGCCCGGTAGGCGCGCCCCGACGATATAATCGACAAGGCTTTTCATGGCTCCCACCCGGCCAAGCTCCCGCATGGCAGGGCTGGAAGGCTGCTCTCCGCGCATCTGCATCAGCCAGATCTGGTTGAGCGTCTTCTGAAGGTCTTCCTGTTGTACTCCTGCCTCGCGCATGCGCTTTTGCAGCAATTCGTTCATAAAATGGGCAGCCCGGACATCAAGATGCTGCGGCACGAAATCAACGCAGATATCCGGATTGGCGTCTCTTTGCTGCTTAAGATAGTCTTTTAACGCTCTCCCTGTGCTCTCAAGCACATCGGTATTGGTTGAGGGATTGCCCGTCACGCCCAGATACGAATCGCTCAATTGCATCAACTCTGCAGCTTGCTGCGCAGGGGTTTTTGGAGCGGGAGCTGCCGTTCCTCTCTGCGTAAGCAGCCGTCTCGATTCGGCATTGACGTTTCGGCGCATCTCTTCCGGCAGGGCCTGAGTCTTGGTGGCCAGATCGTTCAGCATGGAAATGGTTTGCTTGAGGCCTGCTCCGACCTGCCCGGAAGTATCGGCAACCGCCGCCGCCTGAAGCATGGTAATGGCGGCTATGGTGGCTTCGTCCATTTCTCCGGTGACCTGAACGGCGCTTAGCAAATTCGCCTTGTCGCCGGCCAGTGCGCGCAAATCGGCCCCGGCCCCGGCAAGAAAGCGTTGCGTATCCTCAATGGAACGGCTGTAAGTTCTTAAGAAAGCGGCATCGGACGCGTCTTCGTTAAGCGTAAGCGGCGTGTGTCCCATATCAAAAATACGGGGAACGATAGTATTAAGAGTCTGTTTGAGCTCTATGATTTCCGACATTACACCCTTCACCCCGAATACAAAACGGGACCATAATTCTTATATTTTGACAAATTATACGGTCTAGACCCGATCTTTGTCAAATAAATGAGGAATATAAGTTG
Organism: Alphaproteobacteria bacterium; assembly: GCA_020443295.1. GTDB lineage: Bacteria > Pseudomonadota > Alphaproteobacteria > Micavibrionales > Micavibrionaceae > JAGNKE01. The sequence goes on from JAGRIJ010000008.1 coordinate 31,792, forward strand.
TTTAAGGGTCTTTAGCCGGCTTTAACCAGTTTTTTGGGCTTTTGGCGGACAAGAGCCTGATACGCCTCTTTCAGGCGTTTGGTCACGGGACCGACGGTAAAACGCTGCCCGTCGATCTCTCCCACAGCCGTGATTTCCGCGGCCGTTCCGGTCAGGAAGATTTCCTGAAACTGGGATAATTCCTCGGGCTTAAGATGGCGCTCTTCTACTTTGATCCCCATATCCTTGGCCAGGGCCATGACAGTCTGGCGGGTAATCCCGTTCAGGAAACAGTCCGGGGTAGGGGTCAGGAGAACCCCGTCTTTGACCGCAAAGAAGTTCGCGGCGGACGCTTCCGCTATGTATCCCCTGTAATCCAGCATCAGGGCATCGTCATAGCCCTCATCCTCGATCGCGTGCTTGGACATGGTGCAGATCATATAAAGCCCTGCGGCCTTGCTCTGCGTTGGGGCGGTATCAGGCGCCGGACGCCTCCACGGGGCTGTTTTCAGCCGCAGGCCGTTAACCTGCTTTTCTTCCGGGTAATAGGTTCCCCAGTGCCATCCGGCAACGGCCACATGAGTCTTGGTTTTGCGGGCGGAAACGCCCATCTGTTCGCCGCCGCGCCAGGCGACTGGTCGAACGTAGCCGTCTTTCAGGCCGTTTGCCTCCATAACCTCATACTTGATCTCTTCAATCTGATCGGGCGTAAGAGGAACCTGCATTCCCAGAATCTCGGCAGACCGGATCAGGCGCTTGGAATGTTCGAGGCTCTTGAAAATCGTGCCGTCATACATCCGTTCCCCTTCGAAAACCGAACTGGCATAGTGCAGCCCATGGCTGAGGACGTGAATTTTTGCCTCGCGCCAAGGGAGCATCTTGCCGTTAATCCAGATAAAACCGTCTCGGTCATCAAAAGGCTGAAAAGCCATAATCCAGTCCTCATCTTTTACGTTTACCCATCCCGAATTTCGGTCTAGGCTGTCAAAAACCGTGAAAAAACAAGCTATACGGCTGAATTTATTTTGTAAAGAAGATCATGATGTCTCTTTTGGAATGTGAAGGCAACCTGTCGAGTCGGCCCCATATCCTCGTGATCGATGACGATGTCCGCATCTGCCAGCTCGTTTCCCGTTATCTGATAGAACAGAATTTTGTCGTTTTAACGGCCAAAAATGCCGATGACGCCCGTGAAGTCATGAAACGCTTCAGCTTTGATGCGCTGATTGTCGATGTCATGATGCCCGGCCAGACCGGCTTGGACTTTACCCGCGAACTTCGCCAGAACATCTCTATTCCTGTGATCCTCTTGACGGCATTGGGAGAAGTCGAGGACCGCATCGCCGGGCTTGAGGCAGGGGCCGACGACTACCTCCCCAAGCCCTTTGAGCCTCGTGAGCTGGTCTTGCGTTTGAACGCGGTTCTAAAACGAAGCCCTCCGCGAGGGCAAAAAAAGGCCGTGGCATACCGGATAGGCAACTGGCTGTTCAGGCCCGATCGCAGTGAATTGGACGACGGGCAGGGCATTCAGAGGCTGACAACAGTAGAGGCGACATTGCTAAGGGTTTTGTGTGAGAACGCTGGAGAGCCTCTTGGCCGTCACGAACTGGCGGAACGGTGCGGCATGGACGATACCGGCGAGCGCACAATAGACGTTCAGGTTACCCGCCTGCGCCGCAAAATCGAAAATGATACCCGCAATCCCCGCCATTTGCTGACGATCAGGGGAAAGGGCTATATGCTGCATGCAGAACAGCAGGATTAGCGGGACGGGAAAAGCAGATGGGCAAAAAATCATGGATTAAGAGCTTTCTCCCCAAGACTCTGCTGGGCCGTTCTCTGGTGATCATTATTGCGCCCATTTTCCTTATTCAGGTCATTTCAACTTTCATGTTCTTCGATCGCCACTGGAATAAAATGGCGATCCGTCTCTCTTATGCCGTGGCCGGGGAACTGGTGATGATTGCCACTTTGATAGAAAGAAATCCCGATCCGGAATACATCCAGTCTTTAACGGATCTTGCCGGCGACCGGCTTGGTTTGATTATCAGCTATGAACCGGGCGGCGTGCTGGATAAAACGCCCGATACGCAAGAGCCGAGCCGCTGGGCAAAATATATGTCCAGGACCTTTACAAACGAGCTGGTCCAGCAAACGTCACGCCCCTTCACCGTCGATGTCGATTTCGAGGAAAAGTGGGTGGAAGTAAGGCTTCAACTCGATCAAGGGCTTTTGAAGGCCTCTCTGCCTCAAAGGCGTCTGTTTACCTCAACTACTTATATCTTCCTTCTCTGGGTCTATGGTTCTTCCGCAATTCTGCTCCTGATTTCCGTGCTCTTCATGCGTAATCAGATCCGGCCGATACGAAAACTGGCAATTGCGGCCGAGCGATTTGGCAAGGGGAGGCATGTCGAAAACTTCAAGGTTGAAGGAGCCCGGGAAGTCCGTCAGGCCGGGCAGGCCTTTCTCGACATGCGTACGCGGATCCAAAGGCAGATTCAACAGCGGACGGCCATGCTGGCGGGGGTGTCCCATGATTTGCGCACGCCGCTCACGCGGATGAAACTGCAACTGGCCTTGCTGGGGGACAGTCCGGATATCGAGGCGCTCAAAGGCGATATCGATGAAATGGAAAAAATGATAGAAGGCTATCTGAATTTCGTCCGCGGCGAAGGCAATGAAACGCCCGTATCGGCGAAATTGCTGCCGCTGATCGATAGTGTCATTGTCGCCGGAAAGCGACATGGAAATAGCATCCACCTGCAGGCAAAGGAATTGGAAGATCTCACCGTCACCCTTCGGCCTCTGGCCATGAAGCGCTGCCTGACAAACCTGATCAGCAACGCTTCGAAATATTCGCACGAAGTATGGGTGACCGTTGAGCAGGACGAACCGTCAACCGTTTCGATAACAATAGAAGATAACGGCCCCGGCATCCCCGAAGACCAGTACGAGGAAGTTTTTAAACCCTTCTTTAGAGTGGACATGTCAAGGAATACGGAAACGGGCGGAGTAGGGTTGGGCTTGCCGATTGCTCAGGATATCGTGCACGCCCACGGCGGGATGATTGCTCTGGATCGGAGCGGTTACGGCGGGCTGGCGGTAAAAATAAAGCTTCCAGTTTAATTTTAGAAAAGCCGGACGCCGTTTGGAACAACCTGATCGCTGGCAGCGAGAACGACAAAGCCCTGATCGTCGGCAAAGCCCAGGGTCAGAACCTCCGACATAAACGGCCCGATTTGCCTCGGCGGAAAATTCACAACGCCAAGAACCTGACGGCCGATCAGAGTCTCGGGGGTATAATGCTGGGTAATCTGGGCGGAACTCTTCTTAAGCCCGATCTCAGGCCCAAAATCGATAACAAGCTTGTACGCAGGTTTGCGGGCCTCCGGAAAGAGGGCGCACTCTACAACCGTCCCGATCCTTATGTCGACCTTCAAAAAATCATCATAAGAAATCGTGGTCATTAAAACAAAAGCAAGCTAAGTTAAGGGCTTAAGCGGCTTTCTTGCCGTCTTCAGGGCTGGTTTTGTCAATCGCAGCTTTGATTTCCTTCAGACTGGCGGACAGGCGACGGTTAATCACACTGGACGCATCCGCATTCGTTTTTTGCAGAAGCTCGCTGATTTCATTCATGCCGGCCAAGGTCTTTTCATAACTTTTCTTGAAAAGCTCTGCATTGCGCGCCAGTTTATCTTCAGGTTTTCCCTCTTTCAGAAGTTCGGAAGTAAGGGAGGACTGCTCCTTCATAATCTGGGACAACAACTCGGCTTGGCGGGTTGCGATGGTCTGCAGGCTCTGAAAAGCAATCTGCTGGGCTTCGGAGAACGTCTGGAGATTGCGACGCTGGGTCTCAATCAGGCTGCTGACGTCAAACGGAAATTTGCCAAAGTTTTCAAAGGCTTTGAAAAAATCGTTATTTTGAAAAAAATTACTGGAACTTTTATCTTGTGTCATGAAAGAACCTCTGGTTCATGCGAAGTAATATATAAGAACACAAATACGCTAAGTTCTATACGCGCTAAAGTCAAGCCATTTGAATTCGCATACAGACGGCATATAAAAAGTAAACAATTCATAAACCAGCAAACAAAAGACCGGGATCACAGGCCTCGTGACCCGCCTTGGCGCCTGAAAAGCCACAAAAAACAGCAGGATTTAGCAATCTTTTAACTCCTTTCGTGCAGGGTACAGGAAGGGCAAACACAATCGCCATCATTGGTAATCTTGGGCGAAGACCTTCGAAAAGAAGGAAAACCATGAAGAAGAAGTTCAGACCAAAGAAAAAAATCAGCGCCGGATCACGGCGCGGATTGTGGCTGACCTCGGGTCTGGCGCAGGCGATGGTACTGTTGAACGGGATCATCCTGACATGCACGGCCTTTTATATTCTCCATATTTTTATCAACGGCATATCGGTGGAGGAATACAGGGCTTCCGCGGATGACGCCGGTCATGTGTTTATGGATGGAATATCGGACCAGGAAAACACGGTCAGGCTCCTCTCAAGCGTTCTTCTTCTCTCCACCAATATGAATGAATCCGTTTTATCGGAACAAATACGCAGAAACATCCCGGGTTTAAGCCAGTTTGATCAGGTACTCTGGATTTACGAGGGATCTCCGGGAAAATGGAACTACAAGACCCTCTACGAATCCTCGCACGTAACCAATAAGGAAGCCAGCTATACGCTGGTCCCCAGCCAAAATCTGATCACAAAAATCGTTCAGGATAAATTTTTCGAAAACGATAGCTTGCGCGTGATGTCTGATCTGCCGGGAATGAATTTTGTGGAAACCAAGTCTTCTCCCCCCACGATGGAGCGCCCTTTTTCTCTGGTCAAGGTTGTAAAAAAGAACGACTCTTCGCAAGGCGTGATCTTTGCAGTATCCAGACCTGAAAAGCTGATCGACGAAAGCTGGCTGGATAAGGAAAGCTCGATCTGCGACCTGACGATCAAGGACATATCCTCAAGCAAGAACATGTACAGCATGGAGAATGACAGGATTGCAACGCAATCTGTCGCTTACGAACAAAAATACAACTTTTTCGTAGGGGATGGTGAATGGCAGATCACCATTCAGTTCACCAAGAAATCCAATATGCTCTATATCGAGCAAATGCCGTTTCTGGTCTTGTTTTTCGGCATAGCTCTGACGGCCATCGGAACCTTGTTCGTACGCAATAACCACAAGCAGGCGCAACGGGTATCTTTAATGAACAAGGCTCTGGAGCAGAAAAACCTTGAGCTTGAAACGGAAATTTCGGAAAGGGAGCGCCTGAACAGTGCCTTGATGAAAGCCGACAAGGAAAACAGGGCGGTGATCGACTCGGTCAGCGATATTATTTTTGAAACGGATACGGACGGCCAAATACTCTTCCTGAGCGCATCGTGGAGAAAAATAACCGGCTTCGATGTGGAGCGCTCCAAGGGAAATAATCTGTTCTCAATGCTGAATCCGGAAGATCAGACCAAACAGAAAAAAGAATTCGATATGATGGTACGGGGGCAGAAACAGGCCTACCGGACCTTTACGCGCCTGAGAACGGCGGAAGGGACGTTCCGTTCGATCGAACTGGCCATTTCGATGATCCGGCAGGACGAAAACAAGAACCTGCGCGTGGTCGGAACCATAACGGACGTTGAAGAGCGCAGAAGGGCGGAGCGGGCCTTGGCCGAAGCGGAAAAGAAATACCGGACGATCGTTGAAAACGCGGCGGGCGGTCTGTATCAGCTCACGCCCGAGGGGATATATCTCAGTGCCAACCCCTCTATGGCGCGGATTCTCGGTTATAAAAACGTTGAAGAGCTTTTGCACGAAGTCAAAAACGCGAACGGGGCAGTCTATATTGACAAGGACGAACGCGAATCTTTTATCAATGCACTCATGCGCGCCGGGCAGATCAACGGCTATGAAACGCAGGTCTTCAAAAAAGGCGGAACAAAGATCTGGGTCAGCGAAAACATCCGTTGCGTGAAGGATGAGGCGGACAACATCCTTTACTTTGAAGGCAGCATGGAAGACATCACCAAGCGTAAGGAAGCGGAAATCGCGCTGAAAGACGCCAAGGTGCAATCGGATATGGCCAACCGCTCCAAAACGGAATTCATCGCCAATATGAGCCACGAGTTGCGGACGCCTCTTAATGCAATCATTGGGTTTTCCGAAATCATGAAGAACGAAGTGATGGGGGCGCTGGGCGCCGATATGTACCGGGATTACGTGAAAGATATCCATAAGAGCGGCAAAGGGCTGCTGAAAATCATCAACGAAATCCTCGACATATCGAAAATTGAATCCGGGGACCGTGAACTCAACGAGAGTGAATTCCCCTTTGCAACCTTGGTTGAAACCTGCCTTGAACTGAATAAGGCCAAGGTACAGGACAAGGGGATTACCGTGGCCAATAATGCGAATGACTTGCCCTACCTCATCGGTGAGGAACTGGCCGTCAAGCAGATTATCGCAAACATTTATTCGAACGCCGTCAAATTTACCCCCGAAGGGGGCCGCATTACGCTCATGTCAACTTTCGACCATAACGGGTCTCTGCGCTTTTCCATTTCCGATACCGGGGTGGGTCTGACCAAGGATGAAATTCAAAAAGCCCTTTCACCCTTCGGACAGATCGATAATGCGCTTGACCGTTCAGGCTCTGGGGCCGGTTTGGGACTAACCCTCTCCAAATCCATGATGAAGCTCCACGGCGGCGACCTTGAAATTCTTTCTGAAAAAGGGATCGGCACGACCGTCAGCCTGATCTTTCCTGCCGAGCGGATATCGCACAGGGCGCGCAAGGAAAGCGCAACGGAAACAACTCCGACTCCTGAAACGAAACAGGACTCGCCCCTTCAGTAAACGCCACGGGGATCGTCAGAATCCATCTCGACAACAGTTTTTGAAAGATCATAGGAAAACCCCGCGCGGGCAAAAACCCCCAGCTCTTTTTGAAGTATGGAAGGCTCTTTCGGACCTCTGCGAAACGGACCGATTTTTTTGCGCCGCGCGAAACGCAGGGCCGATTGCAGGTCGGTTTCCGCTAGGCTTAGGCCTTCTTCCTCATGATACTGCGCGAGAGATTCTGAAATCTGCGCTTCACTCAATCCTTTTATAAGCAGCTTGGCCCGGATGGCTTTGAGGGATCGTCCCTGCCTGAGGAGGGAGGCAAGAATCCCCCGGACATAGACCGCATCGTTTAAAAGCCCTGCCGCTTCAAATTTGTCTGCCAGATCATCCACCATTTTTAGGCAGGAAGCTAAATCCTGTTCAGGATGTGCCTGGCAGGAACGACGGACCTTTCGTGCCATGACGCTCTTGAAATGTTTTTTGCTGGCCGCAAAACGCTGCAGGTAATACAGTCCCGAGTTATGAAGATAGGTTTCCGTAATTTTTTTCGGCAGGCGAGGGGCTGAGGAGGGGGAGCGCTTACTTTTGCTGTTGACCGTCCGCAGTTCTGCTTTATTCTCTGTTCGTCCCATACTCTCAAATGTAGCGCAGGTTTAAACCGATGCAAATATCCTATACGTCCATGGGTGAGCGCCGGATCCACGGCATCAACAAGGTGGGTCTGTATACGCTTGTAAGAAAAGAAGTTGAGCGTTTCTTAAAGGTATATACCCAGACCCTGATCGCCCCTGCCATCACGACGCTGCTGTTTTATACGGTCTTCGCTTTGGCTTTTGGCGGGCTGCAAAGAAAAATGGAGGACGGGACCTCCTATCTGGATTTTCTGGCGCCGGGACTCGTGATGATGGCCATGGCTCAAAATGCCTTTTCCAACACGTCATCTTCCATTGTCATTTCCAAAATCCAGGGCAATATCGTGGATCTCCTGATGCCCCCCTTATCCGCCGGAGAGATCCTGACAGGTTATATGCTGGGTTCGGTCCTGCGCGGCCTTACGGTGGGATTTACAACCTTTCTTGTGCTCTCTGTCTTTGTTCACGTTCATATCCACTCCGTCCTGCTTGTCCTTCTTTTCGCGGTTCTGGGGACGTATATGATGGGCTCATTGGGGATCACTGCAGGGATATGGTCGGATAAATTTGACCAGATCGCCGCCTTTACGAATTTTATTGTCACACCGCTGACCTTTCTGTCCGGAACCTTTTACAGGATCGGAATGCTGCCCGAAGAATGGAGGTTTGCCGCTTCGATGAACCCGTTTTTTTACATGATTGATGGTTTCCGTTCCGGTTTTGTGGGGCACGCGGACGGCAGCATGCTTGCCGGAATAGGCTTGCTGGTGACGGTCAACGTGTTGCTCACGGCTCTTGCGTACTGGATGTTTAAAACCGGCTATAAGATCAAGAGCTGAGACGGAAAAAGGAGGAAAGGATGAATAAAAAAGCAAAAAACACAGGTTGGCTCCTGCTTTCTGCCTGTTCGGTTATGCTGGCCTTGGGCGGGTGCAACACGGTGGGCAGCCCCCCGCCTGAAAAGATGACCTTCGACACGCTGGATCCCTTTCCCTTGTACGTGGCTTCATATGAAATTCAAAATCAAACGCCGGAAAACAGCGGCTTTTCGGACAAGGCAGAAGAGGAGGGGTTTGTCGCCTCGGTTAATAGAACGGTAGATGATTACCTGCATCATCGTTTCTCGGCAGTGGGCAGCAACGGCAAATTTCTGGCGGTCCTGAAAGAAGCGTCGGTGCAGCGCAGTGTTCTGCCCTCCGATAACAAAATCGGGGTGTGGATGAATGTCGACAAACGGGATCGCTACGATATGAAAGTTGTCGTGCATATGGCTATTTTCGGCGTCGGGGATTACGAGAAAAAAGGGATAGATGTCCTTGCAAACCGGATGCTTGCAATTCCCGATCATGTCACCTTGGCTGAACGGGAGCGTCTTGAAATGGAGGCGCTGGATAATCTGATCGATGATCTCGATGGTTCTATTCAGCAGGTCCTGAAGGAAGATTTCCAGATTCTTAACCAGCCATAACAAAGCATGATAGAGGGAAGATAAAAAGAAAGCGCAGGAGCCTCCTGCGCTTTCTTTAATTCATGCTGAAAGCTCTTTCTTATTTGAAAGAAATATTGGCACGGCGGTTGGCCGGCTCACGAACATTGTCCGGAGTGGGGACGAGAAGTTCGTCTTCTCCGCGGCTTTCAATGCTGATCAGATTCTCAGGCACGCCAAGCTTCACAAGAGCGTCCCGCACGGCCGAAGCACGCTTGAAAGCCAGACGCTTGTTGTAATCGGACGGTCCGGACGTGTCGGCATGGCCCTGTACGTTGACCTGAGAAGGCGGATTTTTCGCGACTTCCTTGGCAACGGCTTCCAGAACGCTGTTCGCGCTGCTGCTGATATCAAAGGCATCCCAGTTAAAGAACACGAGGTACATCGCTTCTTCGGGGATCATCGGCGGAGGCTCTTCAGCGGCCACGGGTTGCGGCCCCTGTTGAACAAGACCTTCAAGTTCGTTCATGGACTCCAGGAACGCTTTCTTACAGGAAAGAATGTCCTTGGTCTGCCAGTTCTCTTCTTGTTGTTCGATCCAGCAGTCGAAATTCACTTGGGCTTTCGCTGCCGTAGCGGGAGCGAGTTCACGGGCGCCAAGATCAAAAGCGATAATAAGGCGTCCGCGGGCGGCGCCCAGCTCCTTGATATGCTCTTCGCTCAGGTTCCAGTCATTGATCGGCTCGGGCATCACGCTTTCACCGGAAGCGGCAGCCAGACCCTTGCGGGCGAAGTGCAGCGCATCGGGATAATCGAACATGTCCTTAAGTTCATTGTTCGCGAAAGTTTTATACTCGGCGGCCAAAGCCTGAGTAAAGGGGCTTCCGACGGCTTTGGCCTCATTCAGGGCATCGACTTCGCTGTATACGTCGAACACGGTACACCCGCTCAACGCAAGCATGCCCGTAACCAAAATAAGATTACGCAAGGATTTCATAATTTTTGCCCCCTTAATTAAAAGCAAAGTCTGAGAGTATCTTAAAGACAATTGTCCACCAACTTATACACTGACGGAAAACCATTCCTTACAGTTTTTATATCCAGAACAATATAATGTAAAGCTTAGTTTATGATTTTTAACAATTTTTATTAGGAGAATTCAAATCGTTAATCTTTTTTGCATTGCACAAATATCCCGGGGGCGTATACTTTTTGCTGTGGTGCAACATAAAGGTCACGACCATGAAAAAAATCGCTGAAAAGAGCAGAAAAGCGGCATTTCTTGTAGAGAATGGCTTTTCGGAAATTGATTTCCTTGATTCGTCCCCGGTTCTGGAAAAGGAAGGGTTTTTCATAAAAATAATCAGCGCTGAAAACGAGACTCTCAAGGCTTGGAATTGTAAGGATTGGACGCAAAGCTATGCCGCTTCGGCTCGTCTGGGGCAGGCATATGCGTGGGATTATGACGTTCTGGTCATCCCAGGGGGCCGCCGAAGCGTTGAAAAGCTTAAACTATGTCCCGAAACCAGGGCCTTTATAGGGGCCTTTATATCAGCAGGCCAGCCCGTGATTGCCTATAATTATGCCCTTGAATTGCTGTTATCCTTGGGTCTTCTGAGCGGACACAGGGTGGCCGCTCCCGTGGAATTGGCAGAAGACATTGGGAAAGCAGGCGGCGTATGGTCCGACAAACCCGCAGTGGCCAGTGCTGGGTTTTTAACGCTGACCAGACAGGAATCGGGTTTCTCGGTGGAGATAAGAAGTTTTCTGAAAAAAGTGTCTCTTCTCGAAACCGCGGACAGCCCGCGTGCGTCCAGGATCTCCGGCAAAGATAAAGCGGCTTGATTTTTTTGACGGGCGTTATTATCTAAGGCACTCATATAATGCCACCCAAAAGAGGGATAAGCGCAATGCGTGCCGAAATTGAAGCAGTTGTTAGCGATATCGAAGAATCGCTCGAACTGCTGAGGAGGAGTCTTTGACTGGGAAGTCTCCCTTCAAAGACTTCAGGAATTAAACAGCCTGTCCGAAAGTCCTGATCTCTGGTCAGATCCGGAAAAAGCCCAGAAATTGATGCGGGAGCGCACCAAGATCGAGCAGGCCGTTGAGGCCGTGCAATCCATTGAGGCAAGGTTAAAGGACAACATCGATCTCCTGGAACTGGCGGAATCGGAAGACGACCGGGCGGTGGTGGTTGAAACCGAAAAGGCCATTGACGAGCTGCAGGCTTTTGCCCGCCGCAAGCGTCTCGAGAGCCTTCTGAGTGGCGAAGCTGATGATAACGACGCTTATCTGCAGGTGAATGCCGGGGCAGGGGGAACCGAGGCGCAGGATTGGGGAGAAATTCTCGGGCGCATGTATACGCGTTGGGCCGAACAGCATGGATACAAGATCAGCGTTATTGAAAGAAGTGATGGCGAGGAGGCAGGCCTGAAATCCTGTACTCTCAAGATCGAAGGGCCACAGGCTTATGGATGGCTGAAGACGGAAACCGGCGTACACAGGCTGGTGCGGATTTCACCCTTCGATGCGAACGCAAGGCGTCATACCAGCTTCGCATCCATTGCCGTCTCGCCTGTGATTGATGACGATATTGATATCGTTGTCGAAGACAAGGACTTGCGGATCGACACCTACCGGTCCAGCGGCAAGGGCGGGCAGCACGTCAATACTACGGACAGCGCGGTTCGCGTCACCCATATCCCCTCGGGAATTGCCGTAGCCTGTCAGGCCGGACGCTCTCAGCACCAGAATAAGGCCGAGGCGATGCGTCTTCTGAAAGCCAAGCTGTATGAAGCGGAGCTTTCGCGCCGCGAGGAGCAGGCGGCAAAGGAGCATGGCGAAAAAACAGATATCGGTTGGGGGCATCAGATACGGTCCTACGTTCTTCAGCCCTACCAGATGATAAAGGATCTCAGGACCGGCGTTGAGACATCTAACGCACAGGCGGTTTTGGACGGCGATCTGGATTCTTTTCTGGAAGCCTCGCTGGCCCATGGGGCAGGTCGGAAATAAATCATCCACGATCTATGGATAACTAAAATAACTGAAGAATTTCAGCTATATATTAGACTTTATGAAATATTCTTTGAGAATTATGGCTAAAAGTGTATGATTTGACCGTTATTTCGTAAATCACAAGCGGTCAGTGTTATGAAACACCGTTCTGCCAAAACATTTGTCAAAGAACAATATTTTCGCCGGAAAAGACTGATCTTAAATCTGATCGCCGGCTCAATGCTGGCAGGTGTTTCTATGGCGGTCGCGCCCGTTCCCGCGTTAGCAAAAAGCGAAGTAAAAGCTCTCTATAAGCAGATCGAACAACTCGAGGCTCAAAATGAGCAGCTCAGGAATTTGCTGGAACAATCCCGTCAGCAAAACCCTCAAAATCAGGGCAATTCTTTTGGGGAAGGGACCTTGCAACCCCCGGAAGTAAATTTAAAAGGTAACAGCAAGGCATTGGAATATAATAAAAAAATTCGTCAACTTGAGATGGAAAATAAAGAATTGTCCGCAGCGCTTGGGCAGTTCCAAAATCAAATCCAGATGCTGAAAGCCGGGCAATCCAAAAATGAAAAACTGCTGGCGCAGGCGGAAGATGAAAACGAACGCCTGAAGGAAAATATCTCTTCTCGCTCCCAATCTTCCGAAGAACTGAAAACGCAGATGCAGGAAAACAGGCGTCTGGAAGAGGAACTGGCGAAGCTCCAGCGTCAATACGAAGATCTTGAATCAAGAAAACAAGGGCAGGACCCGAAACTCGCAGCCCGGATGCAGGAGGCTTTAGGTCAGCTGCAGGGCGAAAACAGGAAGCTCGCGCAGGCACTGGCGGAGATGAGCTCAAAAGTAATCGATCTTGAAAAAAATCAGGAAGAAATGAAGAGTGCGGCCCAGGAATCCCCTGAACTCTCGCGTAAACTGGCGGAACTTCAGCAGGAAAACAAAGGCTTGCTGGAACAAAATCAGGCGCTGCAAAAACAAGGCAGTCATCAGAATAATGAAAAGATGGTTGAACTCACCGCGCAGAACGAAAGCTTGCGCGAAACGATACGTGCTCAAAATGAAGCGCTGCTGGCAAACGATAATGCTGTTAAAGTTTCCGCAAAGTTAAAACAGGAAAACGAAGAACTCCGCCGCGGCTTTGCCCGGCTCGAAACAAAGGATCCTTCCCGGGATGACACAATCAAACAGTTGCGCCTCGATCTCGTCAATCTTCAGAATGACCTGAATGATAAAAAGGAACAGCTGTCCGGCCTGCAGGATTTAAAGGAAACAATTCTGAAATTAAAACAACAGAACGAAACCCTTCAGGCATCGGCGTCTTCCGGAGGAAAGAAAGACGCTCTTGTCGGAGAAGCGCAGAACATGGCATTGCTGCAGGCAAATAAGGAAATGCAGGCAAAGCTTGAAAGGGAGAAAGACGTCACGACCGAATACCGTAAAAAAATTAAAGAGTATCAGGATCAGATCGCCCGGCTTCAGGGACATGGAAATGCGGAAGTCAGCCCCGTATCGGTTGAGGGTGCGGGGATGGGATATGATGAAACCCTCCGCGCACTGATGATGGAAAATCAGGAACTCAAGGCCCGGCTCGAATTAATGGAGACGCATAAAAAGACGGGTGGCAAAAACAAGGCAAACGCCAGGAGTGGAAAAATCGGCAAGGATGCCAGCAACGCACTCAAACGTGAACGCCAGTCGTCAATACAAGCGGAAGAAGAGCGTCCTCCACAGGTCCTGCAAGCGCTTTCTGGCCCCATTTTGCCGGAGGGAACAAAAGAAGCGGCAGCGAATAACATCCAGAACTCTCCCTCTGCAAACGAATTGCTTGAGACCGAGCCGATGACCAAAAATGTAAAGCTCATCCGCAAGAACTATAAGGCTCTGCCGGAAATGCCTCCGGCTCAGGATTTTTCAGAATCTGGCAACGATAATCCCTCAGTGGCGGGTGAAGAAAAAGCGGATGTTACAAAAACGGCAAAGGCCGAAGAAACGGCAAGGGGATCGGTAAAACCTGTCCCGGTGCAATACATCGTCCCGCAGATAGAGCCTGCCGCAGGTTCGCAGGCTTTGAATATGAAAAAAGAAGACGTTTCAAAAGAAAAAGAGCCGATAAAAACCCGTCCGCAAACAAACGGGTGAACCCTGTCCGTTTCTCACCCGTAAGCGAACAAAACTTACAGTCTATTCCTGCATTAAAAAAGAAGGCTCCGATGGAGCCTTACTTGTTCTTTTTGGTTTTATCGTCGCCGGTATTTGGGGTGTAGGGGTTGCCAAAGGGCGACATCATTTTCATGGTTTTTTCAAACATTTCCATATTCTGACGCCGCATTTCCTCCAGAGTGGGAATAGGGGGGAACATGCCCTCCATGCTTCTCATGCCCTCGAACGACTTGTTGACCTGCTCGCGGATCCGTTCCTGGTTTTTAACAAAAACATCCAGCGTCTGTTCCAGATAGCCGGGAATGAAATTCTGGATTTTGTCGCCGTAAAACCCGATAAGGGTGCGCAAAAAATTGGTCGGCAGAAGAGTCTCGCCCTGCGACTCCTGATCAACGATAATCTGTGTCAGAACCGAACGGGTGATGTCCTTGCCGCTCTTCGCGTCCTGCACGACAAACTCATGCCCCTCTTTGACCATTTCGCACAAATCATCAAGCGTAACGTAACTGCTGCGTCCCGTATCATACAGACGGCGGTTGGCGTATTTCTTGATAATCGTGGGCCCGTCTTTGCCATTTCTTGTTTTGGCCATGTTGCACCTATGCAATGAAGTGTTGTATGGATGAGATACCTCTATTATGCACAAAATTGCTGCAAAAAAAAGTACTCTTTCAGCAATGCAAAAATTTTGCCATGCTGCGCGATGAAAAAAAGAACAAAAAACGAGACATTCAGAACAGGTCCTCATCCGCTTCCCATTCATCTGGGCATGGCGGCCGCAGCAAAATCAGACATACAGGAATATGTCAGCCAGTACGTTCCGCTGATAGGGCAGGAGGAGTTGAGTGAAATCGTTCGCGGCATTCAGCTTTACCAGCGCCACCCCTATAAAGTGAAACGGAAGAAGAGAACGCCGGTATGGTCAGAGGGCGGAGCATGCGTTTATCGGTTCTCAAGGGAAGCCTGCGCTGCGATCGATTCAAGACGTCAGCCCGTCCTGCTTGTCCCGTCACTGGTCAATACCTGCGACATACTGAACCTCTGCCCGGAGCGCTCATTGACGCAATGGCTGGCGGACAGGGGCCACCAGACCTATCTCTTGGACTGGGGGGAGACCTCGCAATATCCTCAGGATAAAAATATAGAAGGGATCGTCCGCGGACGCCTGTGCGCGGCCATCGAAAATATTGCGGATCAGACGGGAGGTCCCGTGACGATAGTGGGATATTGTATGGGCGGAACGTTATCGATGGCCGCAGCTTCTGTTCTTCCTGAAAAGATAGGCCGTATAGTTCTGATGGCCGCTCCGTGGGATTTTCATACGCGCAATCAGGTGCTCTCCGAAAGGGTTCGCACATGGTCCCCTCTTGTCACAGGGATCATCGAGGAAAGGGGCTACCTCCCCGCAGAATGGACACAGGCGCTTTTCGCAACGCTCGACCCCTCGGGCTCTGCAAAAAAATTTGCGCGCTTCGCCCGGATGGAACCGGACTCTGGCAAGGCAAAGCTTTTCGTGGCTGTCGAAGACTGGCTGAATGACGGGGTGAACCTTGCAGCAGAAATAGCCACGCACTGCCTGCAGCAATGGTTCGCCCGCAATGCGCCTCAAAAAGGGGAATGGAAGATATCGGGCAGGGCTGTTAATCTGGAAAATATAGAGTGCCCGATCTTAATTGTTGCCTCAACGGGAGACCATCTCGTACCATACGATGCTGCAGCATGTATCTCGGAAAGCCTTTCAGGGACCAAAGCCGAAATCATTCGCCTTGATTGTGGGCATATCAGTCTGATCGCCGGCAGCAAGGCGATAGAAACAGTCTGGACTCCGATTGCGGAATGGATGGAGTGCTGAACACGTAAGCGAAGGCTTCCGCAGTACTTTCATGTTGCAAACTTTCTGCTGGCTGTTATTTTGGCCTGTATTTAAGCCATTTAATTTTTTCGAGGACATGAAATGAGTGCACAGGATCCTATTGTTATCGCCGCCGCAAAAAGAACCGCTATCGGAAATCTCGGGGGAGCCCTTGGCAGCCTCCCGGCAAGCAGGTTGGGTTCGCTAATTCTCAAGGCAGTGCTCGAAGAGGCAAAATCTGTAAAACCCGAAGAAATTGATCAGGTTATTATGGGGCAGGTCCTCACGGCGGTCTGCGGTCAGAACCCGGCCAGGCAGGCGGCAATAGAAGCAGGGATCCCTCAGGAGAAGACAGCACTGACCGTTAATCAGGTTTGCGGCTCCGGCTTGCGCAGCATTGCTCTGGGAATGCAGTCCATCCTGACAGGCGATAGCGATATTGTGCTGGCAGGCGGTCAGGAAAACATGAGCTTATCCCCTCACGCACACATGATGCGCGAAGGGGTCAAATTCGGAAACGTGGAATTCAGGGATACGATGATCGTCGATGGCCTCTGGGACATTTTCAACGATTATCATATGGGCATCACTGCCGAAAACATTGCGGAAAAATATCAGATCACGCGCGAGCAGCAGGATAAGTTCGCGGCCACCTCGCAAAACCGGGCCGAGGCGGCGATAAAGGCAGGAAAGTTCAAGGCGGAGATTACGCCTGTTTCCATCGAAAAGAAAAAAGAAACCATTACGTTTGACCAGGATGAATTTCCTCGTGCGGGCGTAACGGCAGAAAGTCTGGGCAAGCTGCGCGCGGCCTTCAAAAAAGACGGAACGGTAACCGCCGGGAACGCATCGGGGATCAACGACGGCGCGGCAGCGGTTCTAATCATGAGGCAAAGTGAAGCAAGGAAACGCAATATTGTTCCATTCGGAAAAATTGCATCATGGGCGACTGCCGGCGTCGATCCGTCCGTCATGGGAACCGGCCCGATCCCGGCCACGAAAAAGGCGCTCGACAGAGCAGGATGGAGCGTAAAGGATCTCGACCGTGTGGAATCCAACGAAGCCTTCGCGGCACAGGCTTTGTGTGTCTTGCAGGAAACGGGCTTTGACCCGGAAAAGACCAACGTAAATGGCGGCGCCATAGCGCTGGGACATCCCATTGGCGCATCGGGCGCGCGCGTTCTGGTCACCTTGCTGCATGAAATGGCTCGCAGCGACGCGCAAAAGGGTCTTGCAACGCTGTGTATTGGCGGGGGCATGGGGATCGCCATGTGCATAGAGCGCGAAAAAGGACAGGACTGGAAAAAAGTCGCCTAAACGCGTGCAACAAAAAGAGACGTTTAAAATTCGGAGACAGAGAACATGAAAAAAATCGCCATCGTGACAGGCGGAACCCGCGGTATAGGGCATGCGATCGCTTTAGCGCTGAAAGCGGACGGGTATGACGTCATCGCCACCTACCACGGGAATGAAGAGGCTGCGCAGAAATTCCGGAACGAAACAGGCTGCGAGGCTTTGAAGTTCGATGTTGCGGATTACGCAGCCTGTGAGGACGCCGTCAAAAAAGTGGAGGCCGGTCACGGCCCCGTGCAGATACTTGTGAATAACGCGGGAATAACACGCGATGGAATGCTGCACAAAATGCCGAAGGAAAACTGGCATGATGTGATCGAAACAAACCTGACCTCCTGTTTTAATATGTGTCGTCTTGTCGTGCCCGGCATGCGCGAACGTAATTTCGGACGGATCATCAATATAAGTTCGATTAACGGCCAGAAGGGGCAGTTCGGCCAGGTCAATTATTCCGCAGCGAAAGCGGGGATTTTAGGTCTGACGAGAGCGTTGGCGACGGAAGTCGCAGCAAAAGGCATTACGGTGAACGCAATTTGTCCCGGTTACATTGAAACCGATATGACGGCGGGCATGAAACAGGAAGTCCTGGACTCCATCATCCGCCAGATCCCCGTAACCCGGATGGGACAGCCCGACGAAATTGCAGCGCTGGTATCGTTCCTTGCCTCCGAAAAGGCAGCCTTCATCACAGGGGCTACGATTGCTGCAAACGGAGGACAATACATGTCCTGATCCGGCGGAAGGGCACAAAAGGAAATATATGGCAAAAAACACGATCATCCTCGAACGCCGTTTTGTACCGGCCGGAACAACCCTGATGAAAGAAGGTGATGAGGCAAATTGCGCCTATCTGATCCAGTCCGGGCTTTTGGGAGTTTATAGTGAGTATCAGGGGCAGACCATAGAACTGGCGCGGCTGGGGGTTGGTGAAATCTGTGGTGAAATGGCTCTCTTTAACGAGGAAAGGCGGACGGCAAACGTTAAGGTTCTTGAAGATTGCAATCTGATTATTATTTCTCGCCAGACTCTTCTGGAAAAGCTTGAACGCAGCGACCCGACAATCCGGGCGGTCGTGGATATGCTGATCAAACGCCTGGTTAGCGGCAATCTGGTTGTTACGAATAAAAAGGGTAATGTGGAGGATCTGGTAGATATGGCAAATATCATGTATCAGAACGTTGCCGAATCGCTCACGGAAAAGGACCGGGTCAAATTCAAAAAGAATGTCTTTCCCCTTATGACCGAATTTATAGAAAAACTTGAAAGCTTCAGAAAAAAGGCAAAAAAATAGCCAAACGGCTTTATTCTTGCCGCTGGCATTTTTTATGCGTATAAACCAACTGAATCCCCCGTAACTCATAGAGTCCAGGAGCCTGCCCATGAAGCGCGCCTTGATTATAATCCCGTTCCTCCTTGTGGTATTGCTGGCTGTGGTGCTGGTCGCGCCGGGTTTTATGGACTGGAACCAGTACAAGGCGCAGGCTCAGCAGCAGGTCAAGGCCCTGACGGGTCTCGATATGGAATTGGCCGGAAACATCGGCTTTACAATTCTGCCTTCGCCGCGTTTCATGGCCGAAAAGGTTTCAATTAAAGCTCCTGAAGGATCAAAATCGGAAACATTGGCGTCCTTCGACCGTCTGGATGTGAATGTCGACCTGATCCCTTTGCTCAGCCGGCAGGTATCGGTGAAATACGTCACGCTGGTCAAACCCCAGATTAATCTGGAAATGCTGGAATCAGGAAAACTGAACGCCATGACGCCCGAAATAGAATCGATGACAGGCGCTCAGGGAAATAACGCATCGTCGTCAACGGCGGCTGCGCCTTCCATCTCTCTGGACAAGATTGTGATCGATAATGGCTCATTTTCCTATTACGACCATAAAACAAAATCGGAAACCACCATCCGCAACATCAATGCGGACCTGATCGCAAAAACGCTCTTTGGACCCTATCAGGCGTCGGGATCGCTGTTCTATCAGGGCAATTCTCTGGATTTTGATCTGCAGACCGAAAAATATGACACGAAAGCGCAACAGCTGAATCCGAAGCTGAAGCTTGTTCTGCAGCCCGGCGACATTGAACTGAATTATTCCGGGACCCTGAATCTGAAGGATCAGGTCGGGGGGCAGGGGGCTTTAAGTCTGAATATCCCAAACGTCGCCAAGGCGCTGGAGCAAAACAAAGTCACTGGCATCAGGGGACTTGATGTGCCTCTCAAGGTTAAGGGAGTGTTGACCGCCGATACTGAAAAGGCGGATTACCGGGATTTTGAACTCTCATTGGGTGATGACGCCTTTACAGGATCTTTCGGGGCCGTGCTCAACCCCCTCAGATACGCGCTGGAGATCAGGACGCTCAACAGTGTAAAAATAGCTTCATTGCTTCCTGATCTGGCTATGTTTAAAACCGGAACCTTCAACCTGAAGATCGAAGGGGACAGCCAGACAACCAAAATTCACCAAAGCGCGATCAGGCTGGACGATCATGAATTCACGCTCTCGGGCTCTTATACTCCTGTAACCAAAGCGGGCAGGGCTTTGGCAGTGATTGACTTCACGACCGCGTTACTGGATTACGACGCTCTGGCAAAGAAAATGCCGGCATCCAAGGGATCGTCAAAAGCCGATATGGAATCATCGCTGCGCGCGGCGGCTCTTCCGTTCGATATGGACCTGAACCTCAATGCCAAAAAACTCAAATACCAGGGTCAGGCCCTCGAGAATATCGGCGTAAAGGCCAAATTCCGTGAAAATGCCTTGAGTGTTTCCGGCCTGACGTTGAAAAACTTTGCAAAATCCGATATTGCCGCCAGCGGAGGGATCGACAACATTAGGGACCTGAGCGGCATGACCCTCAATCTCGATGTGAATAGCCGGGATGTGCAGGCCTTGGCCAAGGCAGTGGGGGCGGATGCCTCGGGTCTTCCCAAGGATTTCGGCAGCGCGTCTGTCAAGGCGAAGCTCACAGGATCGGCCAACGCCATGGATATGACGGCGAATATTGCGGCCATGAACGGAGAGCTGATTACGCAGGGTAAAGTCAGAACGCCTATGAAAACGCCTGAACTGAGCGACATGACCGTCCAGCTCAAACATAAAAACATGGCCGAGGCCCTGCAAAAATTTACAGGAGCGGCAGAGCAGGACCCGAATTTCAAAAAGCCGATGGATGTTTACGCAAAAATATCGCAGAACGGTCAGGTCTACACCTTGGCCGGGCTGAAGGGCGATCTGGCCGGATTTACGGTACAGGGAGATGCGAAAGTTGATCTCTCCGGTGCAAAGCCCTACCTTTCCGGAGAGCTGAAGTTTGGAAAAATTGTGCTGGCCTCTTCGGTCACCACAGGAAACCCAGCCAAGCAGAATACATCCGAGCGCTGGTCCAAGGAAACGATTGATACCGCAGGGTTCCACGCGGTGAACGCGGACGTAAATATATCTGCGGCGTCGATACTTTACGGCCCGTGGCCGCTCGAGGCTCCGGCGATGAAAGTCTCCCTGAAGGACGGTGTGCTTGAAATTACGGATATGCAGGCGGGACTCTTCGATGGCCGGATCGCGCTGGCATCAACCGTAAAGTCCGTCAACCAGCCGCGCCAGCCCATCCATATCGTTGCCAAAAGCAGCCTGACCGACGTATCGGTCGGAAAGCTGGTCAAGGCCCTCGCGGGATCGCAGATGATCGACCTCAGCGGCAAGGTCAGCACGGACATGGATATCACGACATCGGGAACCAGCCCGGCGGCTCTGGTCTACGATCTGGGCGGGCAGGGAACGGTCAACGGCAGCAACATCGTCCTCAACGGTGTGGATGTAACCCGCTTTGCCAAAGCGTTGTCGGACGAAACCAAACCTGGAGACTCCTTGCTCGGATTGTGGAAAGGAACCACAAAGGGCGGCAAAACCTCCTTTGACACGCTTGAAGGCAACTATGTCATCAAGGACGGGGTTGTAAACATCGAAAAACTTGATCTGGATGGCCCGGAAGCAAATATCGCAACGACTGGAACCGTAAATCTGCCCCAGTGGACGCTTTCAACCAAGCACAAAATTACGGTAAAGCCGAAAGACGATATCCCCTCCAATGTCCCGCCCTTTGAAATGGCGTTCAGCGGACCGCTCGATAATCCCGCTCAGACCTTCGGGCAGGGCGTGCTGCAGGATTATCTCAACCGCAAGATCAATCGCAAGTTCGAAAAGCTGCTGACGGACAAGCTTGGCTTGCCCGGCGGCGAAGATGCGAAAAAAGATAAAACCCAGCCGCAGGAAGTTCTGCCGGGAAGCGGCGAGGAACAGCCTCAGGAAATTGCGCCCAAGAAGCTAAGCCCCGAGGATATCCTTCAGCAGGTTCTTGAACCTCCGACCGCTCAGGAGCAACAACCTGCGGAGCAGGAGCAGGCGCAACAACAGCCGGCACCCAAAAAGCAGGAAAAACCCAAGGACCTCGAACCCGAAGACGTGGTTAAAGACGTGTTGAAGGGGCTTTTACACTAAAGGATCAGGCCGCAGGGTCTGGAGCACAAAAACCCGGATCGCGCTGGAGAGGTTTCCGCTTCGCCCGGAATCGATTTGCGTGATGATTTGGTTAAGGCTCTCTCCGCGTTGTGCGGCGATCTCCTGCAGGGCTTCCCAGAACTCGTCTTCCATCGTCACGCTGGTCGGATGTCCGGCTATCAGGACAGATCGCTTCTTCATCCCGGCGCATCTTTTTCAAAAACGAGGATGGTATGATGCGGATCGCCGGGAAAGCTGTCCCGCTCCTGCAAGCGCCAGCCGAGAGTTTCGATACGCTCGGACCATTCCTCGGCGGTGCCGTAATTCGCAGGGATCGCAACATCATGTGTCGCCGGATCGAGCATCAGCCTTTGAAACAGGTATTCGTTCATGAATTGCAGCTCCGTATCCCTCGCGATATCCGTGGCCGTCTCCCCGTAGCTGGTATTTTCAATAACAACCAGCCGGTCCGTCACTTTGGGGCTAAGGGTCGAAAGGATTTCCGCCGCCCGTTCGGGGCTGGCATGGTGAAGGACGTTGTTCAGAACGGCCATGGAAAACTGGCCGCTGATAGCATCGGGGTCTCTGGAATCCGAAATCTGAAGGTTCGCGCGGCTGGTCAGGGCAAGAGGCTCATGATCGGTTGAAAGATTGACGACGGTGCTGCCCGCCGGCATCTCGTCCAGCCACAGCCCAAGCTGCGAGGAGAACGCTTTGGAGCGGCGGTCCTGGGAGTCGGCGAAAGCATCCGAAATAGAAGCGCTTCCGACATACTTGTTGCGCATCATCGTGCTGCTGAAAAGGGAATAGATAGAACTTTCGGCCTCTCTCAGGGATCGGCCCGGTTGCTCAAGCTCTTCAATCATGCGGTCCGCGAGGTTTGCGGCAACGTCCTGCGCAACCCCTATTTTTCTGAGAGTCGAAGTATAAACTTCACGCGTCCCGTCTCTGAGATCGGGATCCGCAAGGTTTCGATGGATGCGGTCCTGCAGGGCCTGATAATCAACGATCGCCATAATACCCCCTCCGGTAGCCACCAGAATAAAACCCGTGCAGTCATAAAGGCAAGAAATCTAATCTCTGGGTTTAATCATATCGATGGGCTTGACCCACTCCTTGAACTGTTCGTCCGTCAGCAAGCCGAGAGCAAGGGCCGCTTCCTTCAGAGAAGTGCCTTCCATATGGGCTTTTTTGGCGATTTTTGCAGCATTGTCATAGCCAATATGCGGATTAAGGGCCGTCACAAGCATCAGGCTTTCATTCATAAGTTTTTCGATACGCGCGGTATTCGCCTCGATCCCGACCACGCAATTATCCGTAAAGCTGTTGCAGGAATCGGCCAGCAGGCGGATGGATTGCAAAACGTTATAAATGATAACGGGCTTGAAGACATTAAGCTCAAAATGTCCGTTCGAGCCGCCGATCGTAACGGAAACATGGTTACCCATCACCTGCGCGCAAACCATGGTCAGGGCCTCGCACTGTGTCGGGTTGACCTTGCCCGGCATGATAGAGGAACCTGGTTCGTTTTCCGGCAGGCTGATCTCCCCGAACCCGCAACGCGGCCCCGAACCCAGCAGGCGGATATCATTGGCGATCTTCATGAGAGATGTGGCCAGAACGTTCAGCGCGCCCGAAGCTTCGACCAGCGCATCATGCGCGGCGAGCGCTTCGAATTTATTTTCGGCGGTCTTAAAGGCCAGATCCGTTATTTTCGAAACGTTCTCGGCAAATTTTTCGGCAAAGCCCGCTTTGGAGTTAATGCCGGTCCCGACCGCCGTGCCGCCTTGAGCCAGTTCAAGAAGGCGGGGGAGAACGGCTTGCATCCGCGCAATCCCGTACTCGATTTGTTTGGCGTATCCCGAAAATTCCTGTCCCAAAGTCAGGGGCGTGGCATCCTGCAGATGGGTCCGCCCGATCTTCACAATTTCCTTGTAATCCTTGGCCTTGCTGTCCAGAGCTTTGTGCAGGTGCTGCAAAGCCGGGATCAGCTCGTGATGGATTTGCTCGACTGCGGAAATATGCATCACCGTCGGAAATGTATCGTTGGAAGACTGCCCCATATTCACATGGTCGTTCGGGTGCACCGGCTTCTTGCTGCCCATTTGTCCGCCCAGAATCTCGATCGCCCGGTTGGAAATCACTTCATTGGCGTTCATGTTGGTCTGCGTTCCAGACCCAGTCTGCCAGACGACAAGGGGAAATTCATCGACAAGCGTTCCGTCGATCACTTCATCGGCGGCCGCTATAATCGCATCGCCCAGTTTTGTATCCAGAACGCCCAGTTGCATATTTGTGATGGCGGCGGCTTTCTTTTGAACGCCGAGCGCCCGGATCAGAGGTTTGGGCATACGCTCGCCCCCGATTTTGAAATTACCCAGCGACCGTTGCGTTTGCGCGCCCCAGTATCGGTCGGCAGGAACCTCGATCGGGCCAAAGGAATCGGTCTCCGTTCGCGTGGGACTTCCGGCGGTTTTGTTAGCGGCGGCTTTTGTCATCTGTTTTCTCCTCAAGAAATGTCACATGGCCCATTTTTCGTCCCTCACGGATATCTTCCTTTCCGTAGAGATGAAGGCAAGCATTTTTTTGGTCCAGAAGCTCCGGTGCGCGTAAAACGTCATCACCGATCAGGTTGAGCATCACCGCATTGGAATGGCGCTCGGACGAACCGACAGGCAGGCCGCACACGGTCCGGACATGCTGCTCGAACTGTGAAATGGCGCATCCGTCAATCGTCCAGTGCCCGGAATTATGGGTGCGCGGAGCGATCTCGTTGGCCAGAAGCCGCCCGTTACGGGTCACAAAAAACTCGACGGTAAGCACGCCGACAAGGTTAACAGCTTCCGCAACCTTTTTGGTCATCTCGATGGCCTTGGCGCAGAATTCCAGGTTATGCGGCGCCGGAACAGTGGTTTTATGAAGGATATGGTTCTTATGTTCATTTAACATAGGGCCATAAACAGCTGTTTTATAAGATTTATCTCTTGCTATAACGACCGAGATCTCATCGGTGAAAGAAATAGCGTCCTCGACGATAAGTGTCTCATCCTTGTGAGTATTGATAAAATCCATAAGCTTGGGATTATCCCTGATCCCTTTGGCAGGGCAGAAAATCTGCCCTTTCCCGTCGTATCCGAACCGGGAGGTCTTCAGGACGAAAGACTCGGATTTCCATGAAAGAAGTGTATGCTCCAGATCCTCAAGCGTCCCCATTTTTACCCAGCGGGCGGTCTCGATGCCCAGAGAGTTGAGAAACTGTTTTTCGGTAAGACGGTCTTGAGAGACCTCCAGCAACCGAACGTCCGGGAAAACAGATTTTGGCTTTAAGTTTTCAAGAAAACTAATTGTTTCAACAGGAATATTTTCAAATTCATAACTGATAGCGTCACAAAGCTTGGCAAATTCTTCCAGTGCGGGAAGATCATCGTAAGGGGCCACGATCGTTTTCCAGGCGACATGAGAAGCCGGGGAATCGTCAATAGGGGAAAGAACGGCACATCTGATCCCGAGCCGGGCGGCGGCCAGCACGCTCATGCGCCCCAGCTGTCCACCTCCCAATATTCCTAATGTCTTGACGTTCATTGCATTGATTGGAGAGAGTTGGAAAGCCTTAAATCATGTCTCTTCGGGCAATTCGGCCACACTTTTGGTTTGCTCGTTCCGGTAGGCTTTAAGCCGCTCCGCAAGGGGCGCATCGGAGAGCGATAAAATAGAGGCCGCCAGAAGCCCTGCATTTTTGGCTCCGGCCTCGCCGATAGCCAGCGTGCCGACCGCGATGCCTCCGGGCATTTGCACGATAGATAACAGGCTATCGAGCCCTTTAAGACTCTTGCTTTTCACAGGCACGCCCAAAACCGGCAAATGCGTAAGGCTCGCGACCATTCCAGGCAGATGAGCGGCTCCTCCGGCTCCGGCGATGATAACTTTAAGACCCCGCTGTTCTGCATTTTTGGCATATTCGACCATACGCTCAGGCGTGCGGTGCGCGGAAACGATTCGGCATTCGTGGGGAATTCCAAGTTCTTTAAGGGTTGAGTGGGCGTGCTGCAAAGTGTCCCAATCACTCTGGGAACCCATAATCACACCGACAACAGGATGGTTATCCGACTGTATCACCAGCCGTTTATAGCAAAAGGAGAGGAAAAAGCAACGGGATTAGGCCGCAATCAGGCGATAATATCGTCGATCAGATCGCTCTGGATCTTCTGGATCATATCCTTGAGCCAGAGCTTTTTTTTCTTTAACTGCTGGAGGTGGAGCAGATTAACGGGCTTATCCCCCTCCGATGCACGCTGAATCACTTCGTCGAGCGCTTGATGCTCGCTCCTGTATTCCGCGAGTTTTACACGCAGTTCCTCTTGATCTTCCATGAGAAAAAAATCGTACATTTTCGATATAAACTTAAAAAATAATGTTACCACATAATCCTTTGTTTATTAACACAAAATACGCAGATTTTCAAAAAAAATCTGATGAAAACACGGGAAATTGCAGCTTTTACCGCTTCCCTGTATGCAGAAAGTGAAACTACAGTATAAGCGAATCATACAGCAAAAATGTTAGGAATATAATCATGACAAAAAAAATAGCCATTTTTACCAGCGGAGGAGACTGCGCAGGGCTGAATGCCGTGATGCGGGCGGTTGTGGTCGCTTCGCACCGTTTGGAGTGGCAGGTTTTGGGCATAGAAAATGGAACGGCTGGGCTGCTGGAGGAGAAACCGAATTATCGCTTACTGACCCCTGACGATTTCGATGCGACGGTCATGCGTCTGGGCGGGACCATTCTGGGGACGACCAATTCCCGCAATCCGTTTGAATATAAGATGCCCGACGGCAAGGTTCTGGACCGTTCCGATGAATTAATCGCGGCCTTCAGGGATCTGGGGGTTGATTATATTATCGGGATCGGCGGAGACGGCAGTTTTGGGATCCTGAACCGCTTGATGAAAAAAGGAGGCCTGAAATTCATCGGCATTCCCAAAACCATCGACAACGACCTGAATATGACGGATTACTCGGTTGGCTTTGATACCGCGGTTTCCATAGCCACCGAAGCGCTCGACAGGCTGCAGCCGACGGCGGCCAGCCATGACCGTGTAATGGTGTTGGAAGTCATGGGCCGTGATGCCGGCCATATTGCGCTGACGGCAGGGATAGCCGGGGGCGCGGACGTAATCCTGATTCCGGAAATTCCCTATACGATTGAGAATATTGCCTCCAAAATTCAGGAAGTTAAGGAAAGCGGCAGGAATTTTGCCCTTGTAATGGTCTCAGAGGCTGTAAAAACCCCGGAGGGAAAGAAACTCGAGGTGGTCTATCAGGGGGGGGAAACCCGCTATGGCGGGATCGGGGATTATTTGGGTATGAAACTCGCCCAGGCAACGGGATCGGAAACCCGGGTAACTGTTTTAGGCCACGTCCAGCGGGGCGCCAGCCCGACCTATAACGACCGTCTGCTGGCGTCCGCGCTGGGGGTAAAAGCCGTGGATTTGGTGAAGGAGGGCAAGTTTGCCCGCATGGTGGCATGGCATAATGCGACAGTCATAGATGTCCCGATAGAGGAGGCGATTAAAGAATGCCGGACGGTCGATATTGAAGGGGTTTTGGTGCATACGGCCCGTTCGCTGGGTATTTCATTTGGATAGGGGGCCCCAAACAGGGTATGATGTTATTTAGTATGTTATTAGGTGTGAACTGTTTTGTGTCTTGCAGCCCGCGATGAGTGAAGCTAAACTTTCATACAAATTATTGATTTACTTAACCTGTCACAATATTTGAAAGGGCTTTCTCCCTTATGCTCTATGTACAACAATCGCTGGGTCCGGATGAAGAGCTCGTTCACATTGGTCAGTTTCACTGGATGTACACGGTGGGTGCTTTTTTTTCGATAATCTGGAGCCTGGTGGGCGGAGTACTGATCATTGTTCTCGCAATCAGGGGATATGCGTTTTGGTATCCGGACCAGATTAAGAACGCGACCGTGATGGAGTCGATCCTGATGCTGCACCCGGTTATTCGATTGGGAGCGTTTCTGGTTTTTATTTTTGGTCTTCTGAAATTTGCGCACATGATGGTCGTCAAGGCGACCACTGAAATCGCGATTACGAACAACCGCCTGATCTTCAAGCGGGGCCTCGTGGCGCGGCAGGTTGGTGAAATCAACATCGACCGGATTGAAGGGGTCAACGTGTTGCAGACCATTATGGGAAGGATTTTCAACTACGGCCGTATCATGGTGCGCGGTATGGGCGTAGGGGAGGTTGTCTTGCCTCCGATCGAAGATCCGATTGCGTTCAGGAAGGCGATTGAAAAGGCTAAAGCGTTATGACGGCAGTAGAAGAAAAGGCAGTAAAAAAGACTCCCTCTTCAGGTAAACAGTTATCTTTTCAGGACCAGGAACTCAAGCGGATGCTTGTGACCGGCGAAGAAGTAGTCCTCAGGGCAAAACTCCACAACGCAATCTATTGGAAATCGGCAGCAGTCGTCCTTCTGGGGATACTATTTTGCATTTTTATTGCTAGGCCCTTGGGATATTTGCTGTTGACGACAGGGGCAATTATGGTAGTGCTGGCCATGATCACCAAGCATTATCTGCTCCTTGCCATCACAAATAAAAGGGTTCTTGCCCGTTACGGTCTCCTGCAGATGGATGTTGTCGATATTCGTTTCAGCAAGATCGAAAGCATCGACCTTGAAAGAATGCTGCCGGGGCACCTCTTTGGTTACGCCACGGTGGTTGTGATGGGAACCGGCCAGCGCTTTATCCGTATCCCCTATATCGCCAACGCCGAGGCCTTCCGCCGCTATCACAACGAGATCACGCTCTCGCGCGAAGGGATTCATGAAGACGATGTCGACGGCCTGCCCGAACCCCCTGAAAGCAGGAAAGAAAACAAGAACAAGGCGGCGCGCCGGGCCAAGTGACGGCTTACAGCTAATATCCTCTTGTTTTTAAGGCGAAAAGCCTTTATCCGTAATCGTCATGTTCGACGAAAAGAAATCGCATAAAAAGACCGCCGACGGCACGCAGTGGAACAAGGACAGATTAGTCAGCCGCTACGTCACCGAAGGCCCGAAATCGGCCCCCCACCGCTCTTATTATTACGCGATGGGCATGACCGAGCAGGAAATCCACCAGCCGCTGGTCGGCGTAGCAACCTGCTGGAACGAGGCCGCGCCCTGTAACATCGCCCTGAACCGTCAAGCGCAATCCGTTAAAAAAGGCGTCTCCGAATCCGGCGCCACCCCCCGCGAATTCACGACGATCACCGTAACCGACGGCATCGCGATGGGGCATGAAGGCATGCGCTCCTCGCTCGTCTCCCGCGACGTGATCGCGGACTCTGTCGAACTCACCATGCGCGGCCACTGCTATGACGCGCTGGTCGGCCTCGCTGGGTGCGATAAATCCCTGCCGGGCATGATGATGGTGATGATCCGCCTGAACGTGCCCAGCGTCTTTATGTATGGCGGCACCATCCTGCCCGGAAAATTCCGCGGCAAGGATGTCGATGTCGTCAACGTCTTCGAAGCTGTCGGCCAGCACGCCGCCGGAACCATGTCGGACGAAGATCTGCACGAATTGGAATGTGTGGCCTGCCCATCCGCCGGCGCATGCGGCGGCCAGTTTACCGCCAATACGATGGCCTGCGTCTCCGAAGCCATCGGCCTAGCCCTTCCCAATTCCGCCGGCGCCCCGGCGCCCTATGAAAGCCGCGATGAATACGCGCAGGCATCCGGGCAGGCGGTGGTCGAACTCATCCGTAGCGGCGGCCCGCGCCCCCGCGATATCGTCACCCGTAAGGCGCTGGAGAACGCAGCGGCCATCGTTGCCGCAACAGGCGGCTCGACCAACGCGGCGTTGCACCTGCCCGCGCTCGCGCACGAAGCGGGGATCGAATTCAATCTCTTCCACGTTGCCGAGATTTTCAAAAAGACGCCCTATATCGGCAACCTCCGCCCTGGCGGCAAATACGTCGCCAAGGACCTCTTTGATGTTGGCGGTGTTGGCGTAGTTTTAAAAGAACTTCTCGATCACGGCTTCATTCACGGTGACTGCATCACCGTGACTGGCAAAACAATTGCTGAAAATCTGAAAGACGTAAAATTTCCCGAAAATCAGGATGTCGTCTACCCGGTCAAAAAACCGATCTACCCCACGGGCGGCGTCGTCGGCTTGAAGGGCAACCTCGCGCCCGACGGCGCGATTGTGAAAATCGCGGGCATGAAGGATCTGGTTTTCGAAGGCCCTGCCCGCGTCTTCGACGGCGAGGAAGCCTGCTTCAACGCCGTGCAGAAAAAAGAATACAAGGACGGCGATGTTCTCGTCATCCGCTACGAAGGCCCGAAGGGCGGCCCCGGTATGCGCGAAATGCTCTCCACCACCGCGGCCCTGTACGGGCAGGGGACGGGCGGCAAGGTCGCGCTGATAACGGACGGTCGCTTCTCTGGCGGTACCCGCGGCTTCTGCATTGGTCACGTTGGTCCAGAAGCGGCGGTCGGCGGCCCCATCGCGCTCATCAGGGACGGTGATATCATCCGCATCGACGCCGAAAAGGGCACGCTGGACGTTGCCTTGAGCGAAGAGGAGTTGGAAAAGCGCCGCAAGGACTGGAAACCGCGCGCCAATAACTATAATTCCGGCGCGCTCTGGAAATACGCCCAGCTCGTAGGCCCTGCCCACGAAGGCGCGGTCACCCATCCCGGCGCGGAAAAAGAAACGCATATTTTCGTTGATCTGTGAACAGCTGCGCAGAGAGCCTGATTTTTTAAAGCCAAATTAAGTTTAAGTGTATAGGATAGTTAAGAATTTCAAGAATCTTAACGCCATCAGGCAGTGTTGCGAACGTGTCTTCAGCTCTCAAAAACCGAAAACGCTTTTGGAAGGGTATGGCGTTTCTCATCGCCCTGCTGATCTGCCCTTCGGCGATGGCGGCAGAGAAGAGCGCTGCTGACGGTTATCAGGGAGAATATTCAGAAAAATCCAGCGAACCGGCTCAACTGGTCCTGCTGGATCGCCCCGCCATAGAAAATTTCTACGCTCAGAGAAACGGTGAGCCTGTCTGGTTAAAAGGCAACCGCCTCAATAAGCGGGCGGCCCTTCTGATCAAGGCAATACAAAATTCATGGACGCACGGTTTAAATCCGGAAACTTATCACTGGAACCGCATTTTTGAAATAACAGGCGCGAAAGCTAGTGCCGGAAAACGTCTGCCCCTGAAACAGGAAACAATTATGTTTTTTGAGTTGATGCTCACAGACTCTTTCGTGCGTTATGTGCGCGATCTGAGCGGGATGCGCATAGACGCGCAAAGCCTTGAGATGGAGGCGTCTCATTGGCGCCAGAGGCTTGATACGCAAACAGTTTTAAGCCTGCTGAACGACGAGAGCGACTTTGAAGGGCTTCTCATCAGGGTGCAGCCACAGGGGGCAACGTACAAGGCGCTTCAGTCTGAGCTGAAAACATTGCTGAAAAAATGGCAGGATGACCCGGAAGCGCAACTCGAGCCGATCAGGATAAGCGGGGCTTTATCGCCGGGAAAGTCGCATCCTGAAGTGCCAAAATTACGGCGCAGGCTGGGTCTCTCCGAACCCTCCAAAAAGGAAAACAGCCTGATTTACGATAGCAAGCTCGAACAGGCGGTAAAAAAATTTCAGGCGGAAAAGGGCCTCAAGGATGACGGGGTAATCGGCTCGAAAACCCTTTACAGTTTAAATCAAAACCTGCTGGATAAAATTGATCAGGTCATCATTAATCTGGAACGTCTGCGCTGGATGCCTTCCGAAAGCGCCAGCAAACTCGTGATGGTTAATCTGCCCTCCGCCACCCTTTGGGCTCTGGAAGACGGGCAGGTAAAATTGGAAATGCCCGTGATTGTGGGAAGACCAAAACGGGCCACACTGTCTTTCCGCACGGAAATAACCGGCGTACGTTTTAACCCCGACTGGACGGTCCCGCCGACGATCCAAAAAGAGGACATTCTCCCGAAGCTGATCGATGATCCCGGATATCTGGTCGACAAGGGTATGGAAATTTATGACGGCTATGGAAAGGATGCCCAGACCCTCGATCCCATGACCACCGACTGGGCCGCGATGACGCCCGGGGAATACAAGACCCTGCGTCTGGTTCAGATCCCCGGAGCCCAGAACCCTCTGGGCCGCATAAGGATCCTGATGCCCAATAAGCACAACATCTACCTGCACGATACGAATGACCGTAAACTGTTCGGGCGCTCTGACCGGGCGCAATCGTCGGGGTGTATCCGTCTGCAGGATCCTGAAAAACTGGCAAACTTCATTTTATCCGAGCGGGAAGGGTGGTCGGACGGCCAGTTAAAAAAATATCTGGAGAACAAAAAAACCAAGGATATTATGATCCCGCATCATGTCCCGGTTTACCTGTTATATTATACCGCTTGGATTGGTCCGGAGGGCCAGGTGGTCTTCGGGGAAGACATTTATTCCCGTGATAAGAAACTTTTTCAAGAACTTGAAAAAATTAATGGAATCTTTATTCCTAATCTGCACAATAGTTTAGTAGCCAATGCCGCAGACTAGTCGGCCTCACGCCTCCCGCGAATCGGTTTTTAGCTTTACTCCAGAATCAATTTCGGCTACCAATAGGTCTTCCCGGTTAGCGTAGATTAAGTGATTTTTTTCTATGTAATAACGAAACATTAGAAATGCGAGGTATTTTATGCTGAGCAATACTATTGAGACATTCCACTCCGGGCAAAGGCTCGAGATCGACAGGCGCGATATTCTCAAAATGGGCCTTGGCACGCTTCTGGCTTCTGTCGTTCCGTTGTTTTCGGCGCAGGAAGCCTTTGCAAAAAGAAATTTCACTTCATGGAAAATTGCCTTCCGTCATGCTCATACGGGAGAGAGTTTTTCCGGCGTTTACCGTGTGGGCGACAAGTACATTCCAGAAGCTTTTGAAAGAATGAACTATGTACTCCGCGATTTTCGCACCACCGAAGTTTTCCCGATGGATCCGCGTGTGATCGACATTCTCTCGTTGCTCTACGGACGTTTGGACGCAACGGAATCGTATCAGATTCTTTCAGGCTACCGCAGTCCGAAAACCAATGCCATGCTCAGAAAGACGAGTTCGGGCGTTGCCCGCAATTCTTTCCATATGTACGGTCAGGCAATCGATATCCGTATCCCGGGCCAAAGCACAAAACTTCTCAGAAATACAGCGCTCGCCCTGAAAGCAGGCGGCGTGGGCTACTACCCGAACAGCGATTTCGTTCACGTCGATACGGGCAAGGTTAGAAGCTGGTAACGGACAGAGAAATATGTTACGGAAACGGGGCCGAAAGGCCCCTTTTTGATAGCCAAAGGAAAAGGAACAAAAATGATCATTATAGGGCTTGGCGCTAACTTGCCCGGACCGTGGGGCGCTCCTGAAAAAACCCTTCAGGCGGCACTAAACACGCTGGGAGAAACAAAGGGAATAGAGCTTCTTGATGTCTCTTCAATATGGCACTCGGCTCCGGTGCCTCTTTCCGATCAGCCATGGTATGCGAACGCAGTCTGCTCAATTGAGACAGCCTTGCCTCCGGTAAAACTGTTGGGAGTTTTAAAAAAAATTGAGCAGGATTTCGGGCGCGACGAGCGTGAACGTAACGCTCCGCGCATCATCGATCTGGATATTATCGCCTACGATCACCTCATCAATATGGACGCGCCGGTCATCCCCCATCCTCGAATGCATGAGCGGGCATTTGTTCTCTGCCCTCTTCAGGAAATTGCGCCGGACTGGACCCATCCCGCACTGGAGCAACCGATAGACGAATTGCTGGAAGCTATGCCGGCCGGACAGGACATCCGGCGCGGAGAAAAACTCTCGATTCCTCTCAAGATCGCCGAAAATGCCTAGACCCGCAGAACGGTTGAAAAAGCTTCTTAAAGACGGCCCGGTATTGATGGGCGTCCTCAACGTCACGCCGGACAGCTTTTCCGACGGCGGAAAGTTTAGCGAGCCCGGGCGCGCTTATGCACATGCGCTGAATATGGTTGAGCAGGGTGCATCAATTATTGATATCGGCGGCGAGTCAACCCGTCCCGGCGCCGATCCTGTAACAACTGAGGAAGAAACCGCCCGCGTAATTCCGGTTATCAGAGAGCTGAAGAATAAAGGGCCGCTGATTTCCATCGATACCCGCAACGCGGCAACAATGAAGGCCGCCATGAAAGCGGGCGCTCATATTCTCAACGACGTAACGGCGTTAAGCCACGATCCGCAGAGCCTTCCTCTTGCAGCATCCTGCGATGTTACCGTCTGCCTGATGCATATGCGCGGCACACCGCAGACTATGCAGAAGGCGCCGCAATACGAAGATGTAGTCGAAGAAGTGCTGCGGTATCTTTGCGGTCGCGCCGAAACCTGCATCAGGGCGGGGGTTAAGGAAGATAATATTATCATTGATCCCGGTATTGGCTTTGGGAAAACCCCGGACCACAACCTGAAACTTCTCAAAAATATCGGGCGTTTTGTACAAACGGGATTTCCTGTTCTTCTTGGAGCTTCGCGCAAAAGCTTTATCGCAAAAGTAACAGGCGACAATTCGGCGGCCGACCAGCGTGTGGGCGGTTCCCTCTCTTCGGTGCTCTGGGGGTGGAGCCGTGGGGTACGCCTCTTTCGTGTCCACGATATAAAAGAGACGTCTCAGGCGCTGAAAATTGCCCGGGCGATAGAAAACGCCTGACCGTCAGGCGCTCTTTCTTTGTTGTATATGAAAAACATCAGTCTTCTCGCGTACGATCCCGTCGGCCAGCGCCGTATAAAACCACACCTCCCACGGAAAGACGGTATTGGCAGGATCGGGAATAAACTCATGCAGGTGACAATTTTTGAAAACGCCCGGAATTTCAAGCCCGTAAATCATCCCCAGCCCGCGGAACACTCCTCCGTGACTGACAATCAGGACAGGCCCGTCATGAGAGCCCAGAGTCCGCTTCTTGGCCTCTTTCAGCCGTTGGGTAAAAGCGGCGAACGTTTCCCCGTTCGGCGGGTCTTCCCAGCCCTGAAGCAGTGGGCTGCAGATATCGTAAGGTTCTCCCTCCCAGTCTCCGGCATGTAATTCAGCCAGACCCGCATCTTCATGCATGGGCGCGTTCAGAACTTCATTCAAAATCCTTGCCGTATCCCGCGCCCTCGAAAGATTGCTGTGAACGATGGTGCGGGGTTTGACAGAGAGGCTTTTGAGGACGTCATGAGCAGAGCGGGCCTGCGCGCGCCCTGTTTCGTTTAAAGGAGTATCCATGCTCCCTGCCATAATCCTCTGCGCGTTGGCTTCGGTCTGTCCGTGACGGATCATGTAAAAGTGCTTGGCAGGCAACATGTAAAAAACAGAACTCCTTTAGCCCACTACAACAGATTGATTGCGCTCACGCAAGGTTGCGATGATGCTCCGCGCTGCCAGAACCGAGCTTTTCGGATTAGCCGGATCGGGCATGTTTTCTATCCGGGAGGTCAGTGTGCTGAACTGCGTCTTGACCGTGATCTGGTGCGTATTGCTGACCGTCTCCGGGTCGGCCCAGACCTCGACCTGCGTTCTCTTAGGCCCGATCCCTGCAAGGCTCAGCGTTGCCGCGACATTCACATTTGCCGGAAAGGCCTGTGAAGCGTCCAGCGCATTGCCCGAAAAAAGCAGGGTTTTTTCCGTAAGGGCTGAAAGATCTATCTTCTCCTGAACAATATAAGGCGCTCCCTCAAATCCTTTGGGCGGCTTGAAAGATGAAATTAAAGCGCTCTCGATCCCCATCTCCCGCATGGCTTTCACCCCGTCCAGACCGGCCAGGGCTCCTGAAGGAATGAAAATCCGGCTGCTGCAGGCTTTCTGCCATTCCAGGATGTCGGGAGTTAACAGGAGGGCCGCGCTGCTGATGATAATAAGATCCCGGTTATATTGGAAAGCCTCTTTTGCTAATTCCGGCACTTGATGGGCCGGAAGGCACTCGACGATCAGATCGCATTCTTGCGCAAGAGCGGAAAAATCGACTTGCGGCACATGGAGATCAGGATGAGATTTCTGGTCGGCAAAACGGTGCAGGATCAACCCTTCAAGACCTGGAGTTTCGGTTAAAGCCTGGCAAACGGTCCGGCCGATTGCCCCGATGCCCGCAACGCCCACTTTCAAAGGGTTCAAAAAGCCTGTGTGGGTCATTCTCCGCTTCTCTCTGGCCT
This sequence comes from Alphaproteobacteria bacterium, assembly GCA_020443295.1. Taxonomy (GTDB): domain Bacteria; phylum Pseudomonadota; class Alphaproteobacteria; order Micavibrionales; family Micavibrionaceae; genus JAGNKE01. The sequence continues at coordinate 67,740 of JAGRIJ010000008.1, forward strand.
TTTTATCGAAAAATCAGGATACTCTATAACCATGGAACAATGGCAAGATCAAGCAATAGTGCTGGCGGCGCGCAGGCATGGCGAAAACGGCGCGGTGATTTCCCTTCTGACCGAAAATTACGGCCGACGCAGCGGCTACCTCCACGGTGCTTTTTCCGCGCGCAACCGCGGCGCGTTCGAGATCGGCAACATCGTCGACGCGAACTGGCAGGCACGGCTGGAGGAAAATCTCGGCACGCTGAAACTCGAACTCAAACGGAACGCCGCCGCAAGCTTTCTGAGCGATCCCCTAAAACTTGCCGCGCTGCAATCGGCTTGCGCCCTGTGCGATGAAAGCCTGCCCGAGCGCGAAGGCCATCCCGGCCTTTATCGGGGATTCGCCGCCTTGCTGGAAACCTTTCGGGAAGAGATTTGGGCGGCGGCTTACATAATATGGGAAATAGCGTTACTCAAGGAGCTGGGATTCTCGCTTGATCTGTCCCGCTGCGCGGCGGGCGGAGATTCGCGCATGCTCGCCTATGTCAGCCCCAAAACGGGCAGGGCGATCAGCTATATTGCCGGAGAGCCTTATAAATCAAGGCTTTTAAACCTTCCTGCGTTTTTAAAACCAAACGGCGGCCCGGCGGAGGAAGAAGACATAATCACCGGCCTCACCCTGACCGGTTATTTCCTCGAACACTGGGCCTTCGCGCACCACAGCCACGGAATTCCCGAAGCAAGGCGAAGGTTGCACTTGCGTTTTGCCGAGCGTTTTGAGAAAACAGAACACTTGCCGTCCATGCAGGACGCCGGGTAATTGCCGTTAACTTTAGTATAAAGCGTGTAAAGACTGACACCGCACTATGGCCAAGAATAAGAACATAAACCCCGCAGCCGAAATTATCGAACAGCCTTTTGGCGATATTCTCTCCGAGCGCTATCTCTCGTACGCTCTCTCGACGATCGTCAGCCGTTCGCTGCCCGATGTGCGCGACGGCCTGAAGCCTGTTCATCGCCGTATCCTGTACGCGATGTATAAACTCAGCCTCTGGCCGGACAAGAAACGCATGAAGTCCGCGAAGGTCGTGGGCGACGTGATGGGGGACTTTCACCCGCACGGTGACAGTGCCATTTATGAAACTATGGTCCGCGTCGCGCAGGATTTTGCCCAGCGTTACCCGCTGGTGGATGGAATGGGTAACTTCGGAAACATTGATGGCGATAACGCGGCCGCAATGCGTTATACCGAAGCGCGCCTGACGGATGTCGCGCTCCTGCTCCTCGAAGGCATAGAGGAAAACGCGGTTGATTTTCGCCCGACATACGATGGAAGAAATCAGGAGCCGGTCGTCCTTCCGGGCGTCTTCCCGAACCTGCTCGCCAACGGTTCCAGCGGGATCGCGGTCGGTATGGCGACCAACATTCCTCCGCACAATGTCGCGGAACTGTGTGAGGCGATGGAACTGATGCTGGAAAGCGATCCGACGGTCAAGGATCTGATCAAAATCGTCAAAGGTCCGGACTTCCCGACAGGCGGCATTCTGGTCGAAAGCAGAGAAGAAATTCTCAAGGCCTATGAAACCGGGAAAGGTGCCTTCCGCGTCCGCGCAAAATGGCAGAAAGAAGAACTCAAGCAGGGCGCGTATCAGATTGTCGTCACCGAAATTCCCTATCTGGTGCAGAAGTCCAAATTGATCGAGCGGATCGCCGATCTGATCCAGACCCGTAAAATCCCGATGCTCGATGACGTGCGCGATGAAAGCGCGGAAGACGTCCGCTTGATCCTGATACCCAAAAATCGCAACATCGAACCCGAATTACTGATGGAAGCGCTCTACCGCTCCTGCGATCTTGAATCGCGCTTCAACATGAACCTCAATGTTCTGGAAAGCGGCAAGGTCCCCAAGGTCATGAACCTGAAGGAAGCCCTGCGGAACTGGCTGGATCATCAGCAGGACGTTCTGATCCGCCGCTCGCAGTTCCAGCTTGAAAAACTGCTCAAGGATATCGAACGCCTTCAGGGCTTCATGCTGATTTACCTGAACGTCGATAAGGTCATCAAGATTATCCGCTTTGACGATCACCCGAAGGAAAAACTGATTAAGACCTTCAAGCTGACCGAATATCAGGCCGAAGAAATCCTCAACATGCGCCTGCGCCGCTTGAACAAGCTGCAGGAAATCGAGATCAAGAAGGAACTTGAGGACAAGGAAAAGGAACGCGACCGCCTGGAAAAACTCATCAAGTCCGAAGCGCGCCAGTGGACCCACATTAAAAAACAGATCGGCGAACTGAAAAAGAAATTCGGAACCGACACCCCTCTGGGCAAGCGCCGCACGAAGATCGGCAAGCCGCCCGCGCCCATCGCCGTCAACCTGAACGAAGCTATGATCGAAAAGGAACCGGTCACGGTCATCTGCTCCGATAAGGGCTGGATCAGGGGCATGAAAGGGCACGGCCACAACCCGAAGGACTTCAAGTTCAAGGACGGCGACCGGGGCCGTTTCAATATCGAGGCGCAGACAACCGACAAGATCGTCATCTTCGCCACCAATGGGCGCTTCTATACGCTGGGCTGCGATAAATTGCCCTCGGCACGCGGCTTCGGCGAACCAGTGCGCCTGATGGTTGATATCCCCAACGACGCCGACATAACGGGCATTCTGGTGTTCCAGCCCGGCGGAAAAATTCTGGTGGCCTCCACCGAGGGGCGCGGCTTTATCGTGCCTTCCGACGATGTGCTGGCTCAGACCAAGAGCGGAAAGCAGATCCTCAACGTCTCCGGCAAAACCGAAGCGGCCTTATGCCGTTATGTCGAGGAAGGGGACGACCACATCGCCGTCATCGGCAAAAACCGCAAGATGCTGGTCTTCGAACTGGCTGAGCTTCCCGTCATGAGCCGGGGCAAGGGAGTCCGCCTTCAAAAACTCAAGGAAGGGGGGCTCGCCGATGCCAAGACTTTCAACTGGGTCAAGGGCCTGACCTTCAAATACGGCACAGGCGAAACGCTGGTCGGTGATCTTAACCCGTGGGTCGGCGCACGCGCCTCCGCGGGCCGCGTCCCTCCGAACGGTTTCCCGAAGACGAACAAATTCGACTAGGAATAAGCCAGAAAAAAGCATCCCCGCGAACGCGGGGATCCATCCGCCGCCCCCAAATTCGTTGTGTTTATAAAACCTAAGGAAACTCCACCGCGCCCGGCGTTTTACGGAACGTCCCGATCGGGTGTTTCGGGCGGGGGCTGCCTGAGTCCTCCTGCGTATCTTCGCTATCGTCATCGAATTCCTCTCCCGGCGCAGCCTCATCCCCGGTTTCTCCGCTGCCTTCATCGCCGATCGGCTCTTCATCAGGAGGCAGCGGGTTGGTCAGCTCTTCTTTGAGAAGAATAATGCTGATCCGTCGGTTACGGGGATCGCTGGGATCGTCTGCGATCAACGGCTCCGTATCCGCCTTGCCCATCACGTTATTCAGACGGTCTGCCGGAAGCTTGGCATCCAGCATCACGCGGCGGCTGGCATTCGCCCGGTCCGCCGAAAGCTCCCAGTTTGTATAGCTTGCGCCGGACGCGTATTTAACGCTGTCCGTATGCCCGCGGATCGAAATCTCGTTCGGCATGTCCATGACGATTTCAGTAATCTTTTGAAGCAGGGCCTCCATTTTCGGGAACATCCGCGCGCTGCCGGAGGGAAACATCGGCTCTCCCTCCTGATCGACGATCTGGATGCGCAGTCCTTCCGGCGTCATGTCGATAATCAAATTCTTGGCCAGCTTGGCCAGCTCGGGATCTTTTTGAATCGCCTGTTTCAGCTTCTGTTCGGCGTCCTTGAACCTCTTCTTTTCCTCTTTCTCTCGGGCAATTTCCTTGGCGGATTTTTGGGCGACTTTGGACTGACTGTCCGTACCGCGCAACCGCTCTTTGTTGATCTGCTGCGGGGTAAGGGGATTCTGCATATTCGCCATCGCCCCTTGTGGCGACATGGTCAGCCCGCCCATGACCCCGCCGGCCCCGCTGGTATCCTTGGAGACTTTCGGGTGCGTGGGATCGAAGTAATTGGAGATTGCGTTCTTCTGCTCGTCCGTAGCGACGTTTAGAAGCCAGAGCAGCAAAAAGAACGCCATCATCGCTGTCACGAAGTCGGCGTACGCCACCTTCCACGCGCCACCATGATGGCCGCCGCCCTTGACGATTTTCTTGACGACAATCGGCTGTGATTTTTCCTTATCTTTAGCCGCATCGGCCACGGCGCGGTCCTCTCATGACTATCAGGCGCTAAAACGCCGGCGTTTCATTTAGTTTGGCTTCCAGTTCGGCAAAGTCCGGCTGTACGTCGTGGGGCAGAAGCTTGCGCGGAAACTCCACCGCAACTTGCGGGGCAGCCCCGTTGAGGAATGCAATGATTCCGGTCTTGATACACTTGTAATAGGTAATTTCGGTTTCGGCTTTTGCGGTCATCGCTGACGCGATCGGCGCGACAAACGCATAGGATAACCAGACTCCGAGGAAGGTACCCACCAGCGCCCCGCCGATCAGGTGCCCGAGAACTTCCGGCGGCTCGGAGATCGACGCCATGGTTTTGATAACGCCAAGAACCGCTGCAACAATGCCCAGCGCCGGAATACCGTCAGCCATGGCCTGCACCGCATGTCCGGGATGCGCCTCATGATGCGCGATGACTTCAATCTCCGCATCCATCAGGGCCTCAAGCTGGAATGGGTTCTCGTTCCCCAAGGAGATGATCCGCAGATAATCGCAAAAAAACGTAATCGCATGATGATTGTGATGAAATGTTGGAAAAGTCTTGAACATCTCGCTTTCTTCAGGGTTTTCGATATGCTGCTCGATCGCCAGCCAGCCCTTGGATCGTGCAAGTTTGAATACGGCATACATCATGCACAGGAGTTCCGTGTAATCGTCCTTGGAATAAGCCGCAGGCTTGGCCAGCGCGCTCATATACCGCCCGGCGCCCTTGATAACGTCCATTGAATTCGCGATCAGAAAAGCGCTAAGCGCACAGCCCATGATAATCACGAACTCCCCGGGCGCTGCAGGAATAATCGCCCCGGTCAGAAGATGCATGGCCTTCTCGAACCCGGCGGCCAGGACAAGCCCGCCAAAGGTACAAAGAAGAACAAGAATCAGGCCGACAAACTTCATGGCTGAATACAATTAACGCGGTTGAGGAGAACGGAACGCAGTGACACGCAGAAAAGGGCGAACAGACGAAACCTTCGCCATCATGCCGAGACCTATTCAGTGTCGATATTTTTACGCTGCGATGCAAGAGTGAGCAGCATACACAGAGAAGTTTTAGGCAGCTTATTTATTCAGATTTATTCAAAAGCCGTGCGGCATCGACGGCGCCATATGTAAAAATTCCATCCGCGCCGGCGCGTTTAAAGGCGCTCAGGCTCTCCATAAGCGTGGACGCGTAATCCAGCCAGCCTTCTTCCGAAGCGGCGCGCAACATCGCGTATTCTCCGCTAACATGATAAGCGAAAGTAGGCACGCTAAAAGCGTCTTTCACACGACGGATGATATCCAGATACGGCAAGCCGGGCTTGACCATGACCATATCCGCGCCTTCGGCGAGATCAAGCGCGACTTCGCGAATCGCCTCATTCGTATTGCCCGGGTTCATCTGGTATGTTTTTTTATCTCCGCTCAGGCAGCCGGCAGACTGAACGGCATCCCTGAACGGCCCGTAAAAGGCCGAGGCATACTTCGCTGCATACGAAAGAATGATCGTGTCCGGATACCCGGCTTTGTCCAGGGCCGCCCGGATTGCGCCGATCCGCCCGTCCATCATATCCGAGGGGGCGATGACGTCGGCCCCGGCCTGCGCCTGAACAACGGCCTGACGGCACAGAACCTCAACCGTATCGTCGTTAAGGACCACATCCCCTTTGAGAAGTCCGTCATGCCCGTGGCTGGTATAAGGGTCAAGCGCCACGTCCGTAATGACACCGATCTCAGGGACGTTCTTTTTAATGGCATAGACGGCACGGCAGATCAGGTTCTCGGAATTGCACGCTTCCCGCCCGTCAGGCGTTTTCTTGGCGGAGGGGGTTATAGGAAAAAGAGCCACCGCAGGAATCCCCAGATCGCGGGCTTCCTTAATGGCCTCGATCGCCAGGTCCGCACTCAAGCGCTGAACCCCCGGCATAGAGGGCACATCTTCGCGATTTCCGCTGCCTTCAAGGATAAATATCGGCCAGATGAGGTCAGTTACGGAAATTCTCGTTTCCTGGACAAGCTCACGAATCCAGGGGCTGGCGCGCAGCCTTCTCAGCCGAATTGCGGGAAACTGGGAAAAATAAGGTGAATTTTGCATGCCTTTTACATTTTTTTAAACCAAAAGCATTAAAAATTATCTTTGTGGTTTGATCAATTGTTATTATCATCTGCGCACTTTAAGATATATCAGAGTAAGATCACACTGCACTGGGCTGTTTTAAGGTCAACAAGACAAGAGAGAAATCGTGACGACACCGTATTACGAAGCCATTCAGCTGATCGAGCGCCTGCACCGTCATTTTCTTGACGTGCTGAAAGTTGAACTCGACAAACGCGGCATACAGGATATTAACAACGTCCAGAGCATGATCCTATATAACGTCGGCGAGGAGGAAATGACGGTCGGTGAACTCACCATCCGCGGTTATTATCTCGGCTCTAACGTTTCCTACAACGTGAAGAAAATGGTGGAGAACGGATATCTCGTTCAGGAGCGGTCCGTCCATGACAAGCGCTCCATTCGTGTACGCCTGTCAGACAAGGGAACGGATCTGCGGAACATGATCTCTGATATGTTCAAACGCCATGAAACCACTCTTGATGGAACGGATATCACCCCACAGCATCTGATCGAACTGAACAAGACTCTCAAGATGCTTGAGCGTTTCTGGGCGCACCAGACGAACTTCTCCGGCGGGTTCTAAAACCCCTCAGTTCCGATGTCAAAAGATCTTCTCCACGGGCGCGAAATCATCATCGAGTTTCGCCCGGTAGGGGCCGTGGTCAAGGTGTCCGCGATGGACACGCAGAGCCTGACCGAAATCTCCGTTCAGGGCCCCGCCTCCGCGGGGGAGGAAATCCTTAAGCGCAATGCCCTCAAACGCCTTGAATACGTCCTGAAAAAGAAAGGATTGATTTAAAGGCGGCCGGACCACTATATATGGGGGCATGAAAACAAAGATAGCCATAGGCTCCGACCACGCGGGCTACCACCTCAAGGAAGCCATAAAAGCCAAATTTTCCAATGATTATCAATGGTTGGATGTCGGAGCGAACACAACGGATTCGGTCGATTATCCCGATTTTGGCGCAGCCGTAGCGAAAAAGATCATCGAAGGAGAGGCCGAAAAGGGCATTGTCATCTGCGGCTCCGGCATCGGTATATCGATCGCCGCCAACCGCTTCCCGCAAATACGCGCGGCCCTTTGCACCGATTCGACCATGGCGCGCCTCTCCCGCCAGCATAACGATGCGAATATCGTCGCCCTTGGCGAGCGCCTCACCGGGGCCGAGATTGCGTTCGATATTGTTGAAACCTTTATGAAAACGTCCTATGAAGGAGGACGCCACGACAAGCGCGTCACGAAATTATCGCAACTGTGTTGAGTAAACCGGATTGAAAGGAAACAGGATCAAATGGCAAATGCGGCAGTAAAAGCTTCAGGAGATTTCGGCGGATTTTTTACCGAGGATCTGGAATCGGCGGACAAGGATGTTTTCGACGCCATTCAGGATGAACTCAAGCGCCAGCAAAATCAGATCGAATTGATCGCCTCGGAAAACATTGTTTCCCGCGCTGTTCTTCAGGCGCAAGGCTCCGTCCTGACCAATAAATACGCCGAAGGCTATCCGGGCCGCCGCTATTACGGCGGATGCGAATTTGTGGACGTCGTGGAGGATATCGCCCGCGACCGCGCCAAGCAGCTCTTCGGTGCGAAATACGCAAACGTGCAGCCCAATTCCGGCTCGCAGGCCAACCAGGGCGTCATGATGGCGCTGCTACAGCCCGGCGACACGATCCTCGGCATGGCGCTGGCCTCCGGCGGTCACCTCACACACGGTGCGGCGCCCAACCAGTCCGGTAAGTGGTTTAACGCCATCCAGTACGGCGTGAGAAAAGACGATGCCTTGCTCGACTATGATGAAGTTGAGTCGCTGGCCAAAGAACATAAGCCCAAAATGATCATCGCGGGCGCCTCGGCTTACCCGCGCCAGATCGATTTCAAACGCTTCCGCAAAATCGCGGACTCGATCGGCGCCTATCTGTTCGTGGACATGGCGCACTATGCGGGCCTGATTGCCGGCGGCGTATACGAAAGCCCCGTCCCCCACGCGCACGTCACGACGACGACGACCCACAAGACCCTGCGCGGTCCGCGCGGCGGCATGATCCTGACCGATGATCTGGAGATTTTCAAAAAGCTGAATTCCGCCATCTTCCCCGGTATTCAGGGCGGCCCGCTGATGCATGTTATTGCTGGTAAAGCAGTCTGTTACGGCGAGGCCTTAAAACCGGACTTCAAGCTTTATGCAAAAGCCGTTCTGGACAATGCCCGCGCGTTGGCCGAAACGCTCAAGACCGGCGGCGTGGATATCGTCTCCGGCGGAACCGACAGCCATATCGTGCTCGTCGACCTGCGTCCGAAGGGCCTGACGGGAACCGTCGTTGAAAAAGCTCTCGAACATGCAGGCATGACCTGTAATAAGAACGCCGTCCCGTATGATCCCGAGCCGCCGATGGTCACATCCGGCGTGCGTCTGGGAACTCCGGCGGCCACAAGCCGCGGCTTCGGCCTGGCGGAATGGAAGCAGGTCGGGGAGATGATCACTGAAGTTCTGAACGGCCTGAAAGCTAACGGCCCCGAGGGGAACGAAGCAGTCGAAAAAGCCGTGAAGAAAAAAGTCGAAGCGCTTTGCTCTAAATTCCCGATTTATCCGAAGGAATAAGGAGCAGGCAGGAAAGGGGAGGCTGAATGCGCTGCCCGTTTTGCGGAAATGAGGAAACTCAGGTAAAGGACTCGCGCCCCAGCGAGGATAACGCGGCCATCCGCCGACGTCGCTCTTGCCCGGAATGCGGCCAGCGCTTCACGACCTTCGAACGCGTCCAGCTCCGTGAAATGACGGTGGTCAAGGCGGGCAACCGCCGCCAGCCCTTTGACCGCGACAAGATCATCCGCTCCATGCAGGTTGCTCTCCGTAAGCGTCCTGTGGAAATCGAGGAAATCGAACAGGCTGCCAACAAGATCGTTCGGTATCTTGAATCGCAGGGTGAAACAGAAGTCGCTTCGGAAACCATCGGGGAACAGGTCATGAAGGCCCTGATCGAACTGGACGTTGTGGGCTATATCCGTTTTGCTTCGGTCTACAAGGATTTCCGCAAACCTGAAGACTTCAATGCTTTTCTGGACGAACTCAAGCGTCTGGATATGCAACCCAGGCAGCCCCGCAAAAAGGCTTCGTAACCATGGATACAGACCGCCGTCATATGCTGGCCGCATTACATATGGCCAGACGGGGCCTTGGCCGTGTTTGGCCAAATCCCTCCGTTGGCTGCGTGATCATCAAAGACGGGCGCATGGTTGGCACGGCGCGGACCGCCAATGGCGGCAGACCGCACGCCGAAACCCTCGCGTTGCAACAGGCCGGGCAAGAAGCAAAAGGGGCTGTGGTTTACGTAACGCTGGAGCCCTGCGCACATGAAGGAGCAACCCCGCCCTGCGTTGATGCGTTGATCCGTGCAGAAGTAAAACGCGTTGTGATCGGGACCGTTGATCCTGATCCCCGCACGGCAGGGAAGGGAATTAAAAAACTTCAGGAGGCAGGAATAGAAACCGCCCTCGGCATTCTGGAGGAGGAATGTTGGCAGATAAACCAGGGATTTTTTCTCCGCATAACGGAACACCGCCCGCTGATTGCCCTGAAGGCCGCCTGCACACAATCCGGTCAGCTCAGCCCCCGGGAAGGCCGCTGGATTTCCGGCAGGGAAGCGCTCAATCATGTGCATCTGGAACGCAGCAAATATGACGCGATCCTGATCGGCATCGGGACGGCATTGGCAGATGATCCCATGCTGACTGTCCGCTTGCCCGGATTAAGTCATCAACCTGTACGCGTAGTTCTGGACAGCGGCCTGAGGCTGCGGCTGGAAAGTCGTCTGGTGAAAAGCGCGAAGACGGTTCCTTTATGGGTCATTTATGCAGAAGCCGACGGAATCAGGGAAAAAGCTCTGCAGGAGCAGGAGGTAAAGCTCTTCAAAACTACCCGCCACAGCTTAAAAGAGGTTGTCAAACGGCTGGCCGAAGAAGGAATAACCCGGCTTCTGGTGGAGGGCGGCCCCACGATCCATGGCGCGTTTATGAAGGAAGGCCTGTGCGACCAGATGAGCGTCTACCGTTCGCAGGAAATGAGTGAAGGCAGGGGAGAGGCGCTTTTCGCCCCGCCGGCCCTTGAAAGCTACAGGAAAAAGCAGGGGCTGGCCCTTCTGAAAACGCGCCGGATTGAGCAAGATTTGCTGGAAATCTACAGCCGTAAGGTCTAGTCTCACCGCCATGTTTACAGGCATCGTGCAGGATATAGGAACCGTACGCTGCGTCGACCGGACGCGCGGCGACCTGCGTTTTGAAATCAAAACCAACCTGAATCTTGAATCTGTTCCTTTGGGCGCCTCGATCTGCTGTTCAGGCTGCTGCCTGACCGTCGTGGAGAAAACAGTGGACAGTTTTTCCGTGGATGTCTCCGCGGAAACATTGAGTAAGACCTCTCTGGGCGAATGGAAAGAGGGAACTCAGGTAAACCTCGAACCGTCTTTAAAAATGGGCGATGAACTCGGCGGGCATTTTGTTTTCGGTCACATCGACGCCGTAACCCGCATCATCGAGAGTAAGCCCGAAGGGGATTCGCACCGGCTCAAAATCGCGTTATCCGCTGAAACGGCCCCGTTCATTGCTCCTAAGGGATCGGTCGCCCTTGACGGCATTTCGCTGACAGTAAACGAAGTGAAAAAAGATTACTTCGGCGTGAACATCATTCCCCATACTTGGGAAAAAACAACTCTGGGACAGAAGATAGCGGACGATAAACTGAATATCGAAATCGATATGCTGGCGCGCTACGTCTCGCGGGCGCTGGAGGTCAAAAGCGCATGAGCGAAAACACAATTTCAAAACAGCAGATCAGGGACGCCCGCCTCGTGCAGGAGGATCAGGCGGTCCTGTCCTCGATAGAGGAAATCCTCGAAGATGTACGCAACGGCAAGCCTGTAATTATCGTCGATGACGAGGACCGGGAGAACGAGGGCGATCTGGTGATAGCCGCCTCGATGGCCACGGCGGAAAACATTAACTTCATGGCCCGTGAGGGGCGCGGTCTGATCTGTCTGCCGATGGAGGAAGCCATCGTTGACCGCCTCGGTCTGCAGCTCATGGGCCGGGGAAACAATTCGCGTCACCGCACGGCCTTTACGGTTTCCATTGAAGCGCGCGAAGGGGTTACAACGGGAATCTCCGCCGCCGACCGCGCAAAAACAATCCGGACGGCAATAGATCCTGACAGCGGCCCCAACGATATCGCCACGCCGGGGCATGTCTTCCCCCTGCTGGCTAGGGAAGGCGGGGTGCTGGTCCGCGCCGGACACACGGAAGCCGCAGTGGATCTCTCCAGGATGGCCGGCCTGACACCCGCGGGCGTGATCTGCGAGATCATGAACGATGACGGCACGATGGCCAGGCTGAACGACCTCGTGGCCTTTTCCCAGAAGCACAACCTGAAAATCGGCACGATTGCAGACCTGATCGCCTACCGCCGCCGCACCGAATGTCTGGTCAAGCGTATCCACGAAGGCACGCTTGAGAGCCGTTTCGGCGGGACGTTCAAACTGATTGTTTATGCCAATACGTTGGAATATGCCGAGCATATTGTCCTTGTAAAAGGCGATATCACGTCAGCAAAAGAGCCGGTTCTCGTAAGAATGCACGCTGTGGATATCTTAGGGGATATCTTGGGGAAGGGCAGTGAGTCGATTCTTCACACCGCCATGGAGCGGATCGCAGAAGAGGGGTGCGGAGTTATCGTCATTCTCCGCGAACCCAATCCGAAAAGCCTGACGGAACGTTTGGCGCAACGGGAGAAAATCCAGAATGAAAAAGCAAAAGAGGATACTCTGCGCGATTATGGGATCGGTGCTCAAATCCTCCGTGATCTGGGCATCCGTAACATGATCCTGCTTTCAAACAGCCCAAAAAATGTTATAGGTCTGGAAGGATACGACCTGCATATCCACGGCCAAAGAGCCCTGTCCTGAGAGGAAAGCCAGAACATGCCGCATTTCATGATTGTTGAGGCCCGGTATTACGAGGACATTTCCGATCTTCTGCTCAAGGGCGCTACGGCAGCGCTGGAAGAAAAGCGCTCAACCTTTGAAATTTTTCAGGTGCCCGGCGCTTTGGAGATTCCGCTTGCGATGCGCCTGGGCATGCTCAGACCTGAAGGACGCGGAGCAGTAGGCAGGCAGTTCGACGGGTATATCGCCCTGGGGTGCGTTCTGCGCGGAGAAACAAGCCACTATGACATTGTCTGTAACGAAAGCGCCCGCGGACTTTCCACCCTTGCGCTGGAATACGAAAAGCCGATAGGCAATGGAATTCTGACCTGCGAAACCGAGGCGCAGGCGCTGGAACGAGCCGACCCGGATAAAAAGAACAAAGGGGGCGAAGCAGCTCTGGCGGCGCTGAGCATGGTCGAGTTGAAAATACGTATGGGTGTAAGATAATGAGCACGGCTCAGGATAAAAGCGGGAAACAGCCCTCCGAAAACCGAAAAAAAATGACGGCGCGGCTGATGGCCGTGCAGGCGATCTACGAGTCGGGACATAACGGCGAACCCCTCGAACAGGTTCTGCGCGATTACCTCGATAACCGTTCGGGTATGGAAATCGACCGGCAAAAACTCGAAACGCCCGACAAGGAGCTTTTCCTGAAAATTTCAAGAGGCGTCTCGGCACGGCGTGAGGAAATCGAATCCATTCTCTCCGGTCATATGCCTTCAAAAAATGAAGATGCTCCCGGCAAAAACGTAGAGCCTTTGCTGAAATCCATACTTTTATGTGGGATAGGGGAGCTGCTTCTTCATGCCGACATTGACCCGCCTCTGATAATCAATGACTATATAGAGGTCACCCGCGCCTTTTACGATAAGGGCGAAATTTCCTTGGTAAACGGCGTTCTCGACAAAGTTTCAGGACTGCTCAGGTCCTGAAAATTACTTCGCATTTTATCCAAACCTAAATCCCCGTTAATCCTTCCAGGGTAAAATGAGGGTTGGGAAGGAATCAAGATAAAGCGTCCTATGCGTAAGTTATTGATGATTATTATAGTTTTGCTTGTTTTAGGCGGTGGTGGCGGCGGCGCTTACTATTACTTTGTCGTCATGAAAAACACTGAAAACACTGAGGCTGGCGAAGAACAGGGCCAGAAAGAAGCCGGGAAGCAGGAGCACGGAGAAGAACAGGGACACTCCGAATTCGTTGAACTCGATCCGCTCATTCTGCCGATTGTCGATAACAGCGGGGTCAGCCAGGTGGTCAGCCTTGTCGTTGCGATCGAAGTGCCGGACCAGTCTTCCAAGGACAAGGTCAAGGCGATGTCTCCCAAGCTTAAAGATGCTTATATTCAGGATATGTACGGCATGCTCAACCAGCAGGCCGCACTAAAAGGCGGTGTCGTACAGGTTGCGATGATAAAGGAACGCCTGAATAAAATTACCGCAGACGTCATGGGCAAGGATGTTGTCGGAGACGTGCTTCTGCAGGTTGTTCAGCAAAGACCCATCTAGATCATATCAGGAAATTACTTTTTGACTTCGTCGCTCGGGTTAAACCGCCCGAGGTTCCCCAGCAATTGCTGCGCAAGCGTCAGATCATTGCCGTGTGTCGGGGTCTTGGCGCGCGTGATTGGAATATCTTCGCGTTTATTCTTGACGTCCTGTATGCTTTCGACGATGCCGTCGCTGTTAAAAGCGACCTCAACGATTTTCTCGTCGACAATTTTAGGGTCCATGATCCCCTTCTTTTCGGTGGTTTGGCCCATATAATACCAGACCCTTGGATTAAACGTGGAAACAGTAGTCGGCGAACCCAGAATCCGCAGAACGTCCGAGCGCGTACTTTCTCCTTCCTTTACTTCCTGTATTTTGTAATCTTCAACCATATTGCCGCGCTTGGCGACAACCGGCGCGCAGGCGGTCATGGTAAGAAAAGAAAAAACACAGAGAAGGATTTTTGTGGGATGCTTCATGGTCTGCCTGATTGCGACACCTTGTTTTGGAATCTATAGTGCTATTTGTTAGTAAAACCTAGAGTAAAAATCAATGTTAGGTTTTTTCCTGAAGGGATTTTCCGGATACGACAAAAGGGATCAGTTGGCCGGCGACGCGCTCTACAAGGCCGTCATCCGGCAATCGCGCCTTCCTGATTTTTTCCTGCGTTATGAGGTGCCGGACACGCTGGATGGGCGTTTTGACATACTCATGATCCACCTCTATATCCTTTTTTACAGGCTTCGGTCCCATTCCCGGTACAAGGATCTCTCGCAATATATATTTGACCGCACTTTTAAGGATATGGAAAAAGGCTTGAGAGAGGCCGGAGTCGGGGATGTTGGCATCCCAAAAAAAATGAAAACCATGATGCAGGCTTTTAACGGCCGCATGAATGCCTATAAATCGACAGCGGAATATGACCGCGAAAACCCCGATCAGCCTATAGGACCGGGCCACCCCCTTTTCGAGGTTTTGAAGCGGAATCTATACGGAACCGTTGAAAAACCTAAGGATTCTGTGATAGCAGATATGCTGATTTACCTAAGATACAGCATGATGGCTTTAAACCATCAGGATTTGGATCAGATAGCTTTGGGCAATGTAAGGTTTGTAAATCCGGGAGAAATAAACGTTGGTGAAGAAAATGAACAAAAAAAATAATAATGAACAGGCGCTGTTAACGCCTGAATGGACCTGTTTGTTCGATACCGAAAAAGTCGAGCGGACGCCCTACACGCTGACAATAGAGCCGACTCAGGACGAAAAGCTCGCAATCGCAAAACGCCTCGGGCTGGAAGCGCTGGATGAATTGACCGTGAAGCTTGTTCTTCAGCGCAACCCGGGCAACATGGTCATCCACATTCAGGGGCTCTTGTCGGCCACGGTAAGCCAGAAATGCGTGGTAACTCTTGAACCGATGAAGGAAAAAATCGAGACGGAGTTCGAAGCGTGGTATGCAGACGCATCGCAGGCCGTTTCCTTTACGAGAGCCAAGCGCGAGCGTGAATTGGAAAAAGATAACATAGAAAAACCGGTTCTGGACGAATCCGAGGACCCCGAACCGATCGTCAACGGCCACATTGATCTGGGAGAACTGGCGGTGCAGCATCTCTCCCTGAACCTGAATCCTTATCCCAGAAAACAGGATGCGATTTTTGCATCGGGCGAAAAACAAATCCTGAAAACGCAGGGGAATGGGGATATTTACAGCAATCCCTTTGAAGCGCTCAAAAACTGGAGGGAAAAGGAAAGCAAAAACTGACCTTTTTTCTGATAACCCTTGTCATATGAGATGAAAGACGGTTAAGGCGCAGTAAAAGGCAAAGAGGATCACAGTTTCGCTAACCACCAGAAGGGCCGGGCCATATCCCAGGGAGACAACATCCTTCATGGAGGTCTTTAGCCCCACGGCGGCAATCGCCATCACAAGCATCCACTTGCTGAGTATCTCCAGCCCCGAAGGAATTCCCTCCGGCAGCAGGCCCAGAGAGTTCAAGCCAGCCAAAACAAGAAAACCGATCAGAAAAGGCGGAACCGAAAATACCGGGCGTCTGGATGCGAAGGCTGTGCTCTTGGCGCTTTTATAAAACCACGCCAGTCCCACCAGCACGGGCAGCAGCATGAAAACCCGGATAAGTTTGATCAGAACCGCGGCATTGCCGGCTTCCTGCGAAATACTGTAACCGGCCCCGACGACCTGCGACACGTCATGAATGGTTCCTCCGATAATCACTCCGGAATGATAGGAATCAAAACCCATAAAACCCAGAAGAACGGGATAGACGATCATGGCCGTCGTCCCCATGGCCGTTACGCCGATGACGGCCGTTAACGTATGCCGTTCAAGGTTTTTGGAAGGAGGCAGGACCGAAGAAATCGCCAGTGCCGCCGAAGCGCCGCAAATAGCGGTAGCGCCCCCGATCAGAAGGCCGTGCTCGCGGTCCAGCCCGAACAGCCGGCCCAAAAGAGGCCCGATCAGCAAGATAACGAGGGTAATCGCCGAAATGCCCACCAGCGCAGGCGCCCCCAGCGCGGTAAACTGGGAAAGCATGATCCGCGCCCCGATGAGCGCAACGCCCACTTTAAGCACCTGCTGGGAGGCAAATTGTATCCCTCTCCGGGTTTTTGCATCTTCAAAGACAAAGTGAAAAGACATGCCGATCAAAAGACACATCAGCATGACCGGGGTCGAATAATGTTCGGAAATCATGATCGAAGCCAGCGTAACAAGGCCGCAAACCATCAGTCCGGGTATAATGGAACGCAAAAACTCTTGGAAGGTCTCATCCTCCGGCCCGTCAGGGTCCGGTAAGCCTTCAAGGGAGTCCATAAATCTGTATTGATCAAGCGCGTCTCTGCTATTCATAGTCCATTCAAGGCCTTAAGTCGGTTTTATAAGAAAAATCGGGGTATCTGGGAAGTCTGGGTGCGCCTTCTTTAGTCCAACTCGGGCGGATAATCCAGAAATATTCCTTGCATCTCCCCGCCTTTTTGTTTAAGAACCACTTTCGTTTAAGTGAAGGATACGCACAATGGCTGTACCGAAAAGAAAAACATCGCCCTCAAAGCGTAACAAGCGCCGTTCCCATCACGCCCTCAAAACCGAAAACTGGGTTGAGGATGCTCAGACGGGTGAGCCGGTCAGAAGACATCATATTGACCTGAAAACCGGCATGTACAGAGGCCGTCAGGTTATCGAAGAGCGCGATTAAGCTATTCTGAAACATCAATTATACAAGTTTTAAGCCTGGGGCGTACAACTCTCTTGCCTCGGGCTTTATCTTGCGATAAGTCCTACCCGGTAAGTTCTCACGGGATCAGTCTTAAAGGGAAAGGGGCCTTTGTGTCCGTTGCACAATCATCAGGACCGGTCATGATTGCTGTTGACGCAATGGGCGGCGACCATGGTGTTTCGTCGGTTATTCCGGGCTTGGCCATCGTTCTGAAGCTCCGTCCCGATGTCCGTTTTCGTGTCTATGGCCATCGGGACCGTATTGAGGAAGCGCTCTCCGGCCAGCCAAATCTGAAATCTGCCGTTACGGTTATTCACACGGACAAAAAAATAGAAAGCGACGAAAAGCCCTCGGCGGCATTGCGCGCCAGTAAGGGAACCAGCATGAGAATGGCTTTGGAAGCCGTTGAAGCGGGGGAGGCCATGGCGGCGGTTTCGGCAGGCAACACGGGTGCCCTTATGGCTTTGGCCAAGATCGTATTTAAAACCCTGCCCGGAATACACCGTCCGGCAATCGCCTCCGTAATGCCCGGAATTAAGGGAGAGAGCATCATGCTGGATCTCGGGGCCAACGTCCTCGTAGATGCGGAAACGCTCGTCCAGTTTGCCGTTCTGGGCGCGGTCTTTGCAAAGAAGCAGAAGAAAATAGAAAATCCTCGCGTCGGCTTGTTGAACGTTGGATCAGAGGATATCAAGGGGCCTGAACACATCCGCGCAGCCGCCGAAATTCTTAAAAAGATCGAGTTTCCAGGCATCTTTCACGGATTCGTGGAGGGGGACGATATCATGAAAGGGACGGTTGATGTAATCGTTGCTGACGGATATGCAGGAAACGTAGCGCTCAAAACCGCCGAAGGTGTGGGATTGCTGATCAAGCATTATTTCAAGGAATCCTTTAATTCCCCGTTGGCATGGTTGGGGGCGATGATCGCTTATTCATCATGGAAAAAGCTTAAAAGACGTACGGACCCGCGTCTTTATAACGGGGGCGTTTTTCTGGGGCTGAATGGCGTTTGCGTAAAAAGTCACGGCGGCGCCGATGCGCTGGCCTTTTCTCAGGCCGTGCTTTTAGCGGTGCGTTTGGCACGTTACGGTTATATCAGGGAAGTGATTGAGGACATCAATCATGTTTCTCAGCAGGAACGTTTCCTGACCCCTGAAGTAGAAGATTAGAGGGTACTCATGACCTTTTCTTCAATTATCCGCTCCACTGGCAGCTATCTCCCGCAAAGAGTGATGAAGAATGCGGAACTGGAAAAAATAGTCGAAACGTCCGATGAATGGATTTTTGAGAGAACCGGGATCCGTGAACGGCGGATCGCGTCAGAAGACGAGAAGACATCGGATATGGCAATAAACGCGGCCCGCGCGGCTCTGGAGCGCGGGGGCATCAAACCTCAGGAAATCGACGGCATTATCGTCGCGACAACCACCCCCGACCGGACGTTCCCGTCCGTGGCCGTAAGTGTTCAAAAGGCGCTGGACATACCTGTCGGCACGGCTTTCGATCTTCAGGCCGTGTGCAGCGGGTTCGTATATGCGCTCAGCGTAGCGGATAATTTCATTAAGGCCGGGCAGCTAAAACGGATTCTGGTCATCGGCGCGGAGAAAATGAGTGCCATCCTCGACTGGACCGATCGCACGACATGTGTGCTTTTTGGTGACGGGGCGGGGGCTGTTGTTCTTGAGGCCTCATTGGAAAAGGGAAGAGGCATTCTTTCAACCCATCTCTATGCGGACGGCAGATATAAGGACATTCTCTATACCGACGGCGGCCCCTCAACCACAGGGAAGAGCGGACATATCGTCATGCTGGGCCGGGAAGTCTTCAGGCAGGCGGTTTCCCGCATGGCAGAAGTAGTGGAAGAGGCTTTGGCAGAAAACAGCATGACAGCCGCGGAAATTGACTGGCTGGTTCCTCATCAGGCGAATATTCGAATTATTGAAGCAACAGCCAAAAAGCTCAATTTGCCCATGGAAAAAGTCATCGTGACCGTTGATCGTCATGGCAATACTTCCGCGGCCTCTATCCCGCTGGCTTTTGATGAAGCAATGCGCACAGGCCGGATCAAACCGGGACAGACGGTGCTGTTCGAGGCGATGGGCGGAGGTCTGACCTGGGCGTCAGCTTTGGCGCGCCTATAATTTTCATAATAATTAAAGTAATGCTTGAGCCGCGCGGTACTCCTTAATTTCCCTTCGAAAGACAGTAAAAATTCAAAAAATCTGCTAAACCTATTGAATTGAATCATTTTTTTGTGGTTATCCTATACCCTGTGATTGACGCCTCGGGGATAGCGGGTTAGTCTTAAACTATGGATGACAGGGAGTAGTCGATGAGTGGTCGCACGATAACACGCGCGGATTTAGCCGAAGCCGTATATCAGGAAGTGGGATTATCCCGGAACGAATCTGCGGATCTGGTTGAGGTTCTTTTGAACGAGATTTCCAACACGCTGATCTCTGGCGATAATGTCAAAATCTCATCATTCGGCAGTTTCACTATTCGTGAAAAAGGCGAACGCGTCGGTCGAAATCCCAAGACCGGGATCGAAGTCCCCATTTCTCCCCGGAAGGTTTTGGTATTCCGTGCCTCGCACGTCCTGAAAGACAAGATTAATACACGTAAGTAACCCACTGATATGATTTTTTGCTTTCACCGGTATGAAGATTAAGGATGAACAATGACTGCCGCCCATACCAAAACCTCTGACACGTTAAACCCGAACGCAACGGAAGAACAAAAATCCGAAAACAGCGCCATGGTTCAGCAGGGTGAAAAGGCACGCGATCAGGCTGAACAGGTGTCGAAAAAAACGCAGGCATCGCGCACCAGCAAATCCTCGGGCGCATTCCGCACAATCAGTGAGGTTGCTGACGAACTCGGTGTTCAGCAACACGTCCTTCGGTTCTGGGAAACCAAGTTTTCACACGTCCGTCCGCTTAAACGCGGGGGAGGTCGGCGTTATTACCGGCCAGAGGATGTGGACTTGCTCAAGCGCATCCATCACCTGCTCTATATTGAGGGCTATACGATCAAGGGTGTTCAGAAGCTGCTCAAGGATGTAGGAAAGAATCAGGTACTCAAGGGGGCCGGAACCTCTCAGGCGCTGATTCAGAACCCCGTACCCGACACCACCGCACAGGAAAACGAAAAAAAGCCGGCTTCCGTTGCCGAAGCCCGGAGCCATCAGGGCCGCTTGCCCCTGTCTGAGCCTCAAAACAGCCGTCTGACCGATCGTCAGCGGACGGTTCTTGAAACCATGCTCGAGGAATTGCGCGAACTCCGCAATCTGATCAAGCCCAAGAAATAAAAGGGCTTGGAGCGCATTGGTATTTGATTCCGCAAGAAAAATACGCTACTAAGCTAGGATTGTTTTTAAGAGCAAAGCCCAAGGCTCATTGTATCGGAACGTGGCGCAGCCTGGTAGCGCACTTGCATGGGGTGCAAGGGGTCGCAGGTTCAAATCCTGTCGTTCCGACCATTTTATAACGAATCTTGAAAGCGGCATGCTTTGAAGACCGATCCAGCAATCGACCCGAACGCGCTTTTCACCCGGATTGTTAACAGCATCATCTCGCTTCGGTGGATTGCCAGACGCCCTAAACTGGGCTTCTTTCTCTCCGAATTCCTCTATTTCGGCTTCAAGCAGGCCTGGGCCTGTCTCTTCGGCGCGTTGATGCTTGCAGGGTTGATGATAACAAAGCTGTTTTGGGATCCGGACTGGTCACTTGCACGCTACGATTTCATGTTCCTCTACGCCATCCTGATCCAGTTGGCCTTTATTCGCCTGAAACTCGAAACCGCCGAGGAAATAAAAGTCATCTTTATCTTTCACGTGGTCGGGACGGTCATGGAGATTTTCAAAACCCATATGGGTTCATGGGTCTATCCGGAGGCCAATCTGATCCGCATAGGCGGCGTGCCGCTTTTTTCCGGTTTTATGTATTCAGCGGTGGGCAGTTACATCGCGCGGGTCTGGCGTATCTTTGATTTCCAATTTACCCGCTACCCGCGCAAGGACCTGACGGTCCTGCTCTGCCTGCTCATCTACGTGAATTTCTTCACCCATCATTATATAATCGACATCCGCCTCTTTCTCTTCGCCTTCATAATCATTCTCTACGGGCGCACATGGATTTACTACAAGCCCCACGAAACCTGGCAGAAAATGCCGCTCCTTCTCGGCTTCTTTCTGGTCTCGTTCTTTATCTGGATCGCGGAAAACGCCGGAACCTTCGCCGCCGCCTGGCGCTACCCCCATCAGGCGCACGGATGGACACTGGTCTCCCCGCATAAAATGGGCGCATGGTTCCTGCTGATGATCATAAGCTTCGTATTGGTAACGCTCCTGCACAAACAGGAGGGCAAAAAAGAAAATGTCAGGCAGGAGTAGAATCGGGATCAGATCCTGGAGACGGGGCAGTAGGACGGTTAACGATCGCCCGATAAAGATCGCGGATTTTAAGCCGACCCATCGCCGCCTCGGCATCCTGACTGAGGCTTTTCCTTGAAGCGGAACGGTCCAGCGTGAAGATTTCCTGCTGAAGCATATGCACCGCCGGCATCAGCCGGTCATAAACATCACTGATCTCACGGACATGCGGACGCTCGAAACGCTGGAAGTCGTCAACGCCTTTCAGATCGCCGGGCAGAAAATTCTCATCCGGTGCGTGGAAAAAGAAATCCTCCTCAAACCCCGGCGCTGAGACGGTCCAGCGCTGCATGTCTTCGCTGCGCCGGACGGTGATACCCATATCCTCAGCCATGGATTGAAACGCCTGATCGTCGTAATCAACGGCTTCTCTCAGATCCTCGTAGCTTCTTCCGGACTGCCGCTCCATCAGCCAGCCGAGAGTCCGCATAAGATTCTCCTGAACGGCAAATTCGCGGTACCGGGCCAGAACGCCTGTAATAAATTCCGGCTTGTTATCATGCAGGGTTTTTTGCTTACCCGTTACCGTGGAATTAAGAATATGCTCGACTTCAAGGTTGTAAATTTCGGCGTCATACGTCCCCTGATAGGAATGCCCGCTTAGAGTATTGTGAGGCGGAGCATTGAGCGCCAACCCCAGAAGGACATGCCCGGCCTCGTGGCTAAAAATCTCATACCCTTCATCCAGCCCCCAGACTGTGCTGATATGGTGGTGCACGGCTTCCGCTAGGGTCATATCGCGCGAAAGCATGGTTTGAAGCTCATCGTTGCGCCCGCCGTTGCCAAGAGCATCCGCCCGCTCTGTAAAACCGCGCGTAAGATTCCCTAACAGCTCTTTCCAACGAATGGGCATGGACGATATCCCGCTTTTTTTGATTATAATGACCAAGTTTTGAAAAACAGTCAATTTTCGTAATATGTCTATAAGTAGAGCATTTTTTACGCTTATCTGAAAAGGCAATAAAATAATGAATATGGAAAATCTTTTATTTGAAAGACCTAAGGGAAAAAGCCCGAAAAAACAAATAAAGGTAACTAAACCTCCGGCAATAGGTTTTTTAATTTTTATTCTTTTTTTATTCTTAATTGGACCCTTTATAGTTAAAGAGGAACAAAGTTATCTGAAAATTTTATCAGAAGTCTTTGCAATAGCTCTGCTGGTTTGGTTTCTAAGAATTTTTTTATTTATCAAGTATAACCCAGAAATTCTTGAAGTATTTGACTTGGGAATATGGCTTCCCATAAATCGCATATTTATCCCGAAATCCAAATTGATCAGAATTTTTATTCAATCAGGCCGAGTGAGATTTACTCATCGTTCAATTTTATTAGCAAAAGTCCAAAGGCTTGCTCTGGAGGTTTCTCTAACCCCTTCAGAGATCAAAAACCTTCCCGTCTGGCTGCTTTGGAGAAGCAAAAAAGTAAAAAATCCCGATGGAAGCTATAATATGATTTTGGTTATCCCGTTTACGACAGGCAGCCATGAGGATATCGGTCTTAATTGTACGCGCTCTGAACTATTAAGCTACCTGCAATCATATAAAGACGACAGGGTTTAGAAACATGGGTCTTTTAACTGTCTACGTCACTTTTTCCAGCGAAGAAGAAGCAAAAAAGATAGCCAATACAGTGGTTAAAGAGCGTCTGGCCGCCTGCGCCAACATCTTTCCGCCCCATCATTCGGTCTATTGGTGGGATGGCGCCGTTCAGAGCGCCTCCGAATGCGCGACCCTCTTCAAAACGGCGGAAAAGACCTTTGAAAGCCTGAAAAACCGGATCGTTGAGCTTCACGGTTATGAATGCCCCTGCGTCGTTGGCTGGAAAATAGAGGAGGGGCACAAGCCCTATCTGGACTGGATCGCAACAGAAACGGTATGATTATACCGCGCACCTAATAAACTGTTTTCGTTATAAAAATTTATTGACAAAGTACGCGCATTACCGCATAAACACCGCACTTCGAAAATAAAAATGTTGAGACAAGAAAGAGCTTCACATGAAGACATATTCGGCAAAACCCGCGGATATTGAAAAAAAATGGATCATTATCGACGCGGAAAACTTAATTCTGGGCCGTTTGGCCAGCGTCGTGGCGATGCGCCTGCGCGGCAAACATCTTCCGACCTTCACCCCGCACATGGATTGCGGCGATAACGTCATTGTTATCAACGCTGAAAAAGTCCAGTTGACCGGAAACAAGCGTGCAGACGATGTTTATTACTGGCACACGGGTCATCCGGGCGGGATCAAGCAGCGCACGAAAGCGCAGATGCTGGATGGAAAATACCCCGAACGCGTGATCGAAAACGCGGTCGAGCGCATGCTCCCGAAAGGTCCGCTGGGCCGTCAGGTTTTTAAGAACCTGCGCGTCTATGCCGGCAAGGACCACCCGCATGAAGCCCAGAAGCCTGAAGTGCTGGACGTGGCTTCCCTCAACCCCAAGAACAAACGCAGAGCTTAACAGGGCAGAAAACCGATGACCAAGAAAAGCGACAACAAATCTGAAGTAGTAAAAGAAACCCTCCCAAAGCGTAAAAGCAAGAAAGAGGAAGCCATTAAAGATCTCGGCGAGATCGGCGAAGCCGTAGTGGCTGCCAAAAATCTTCCGGCTGCGGACGAAACGGAAAAGAAAGCTTCGGAAAAGAAGGTTCCAAAACTCGACAAGCTGGGCCGCTCCTATGCGACAGGTCGCCGCAAGAATGCGGTCGCCCGTGTCTGGATCAAACCCGGCAGCGGTAAGGTTACCGTGAACGGCAAGGAGCAATCCGAATACTTTTCGCGCCAGACGCACCTCCTGATCCTCAACCAGCCTTTCCTGATCGCGGACCGCGTCGGCCGTTTCGATGTGTACGCGACGGTAACGGGCGGCGGTCTCTCCGGTCAGGCTGGCGCCGTGCGTCACGGTATTGCCCGCGCCTTGGAAAACTTCGACCCCGCTCTGCGTCCGCCGCTGAAAAAGGCTGGCATGATCACGCGTGACCCGCGGATCGTCGAGCGTAAAAAGGTCGGCAAACACAAGGCTCGCCGGACCAAGCAGTGGGCGAAGCGTTAATCGCATTGCCTTGCAACGAAAGATTTCAGACACCCCCGCCCAAACGGGGGTGTTTGCTTTTGGAAGTCGGAAGAATTTGTGTATAGTCGGCCCATGAGCAGATTGATCTATCCTTATCGCGGCATCATGCCGAAAATCCATGAAACCGCCTTCATCGCGCCCTCGGCCAGCATCATCGGCGACGTGGAGATCGGCGAGGGCAGCAATATCTGGTATAGCTGCGTCCTGCGGGGCGACGTAAACCCGATCAGGATCGGCAAAAACACGAACATTCAGGACGGCACGGTCATCCATACAACCAGCGGCTTTCAGGGTACGACAGTGGGCGACAACGTAACCGTGGGCCATACGGCAATCCTGCACGCCTGCACGGTGGAGGATTACGGCTTTGTCGGGATGCAGGCCTGCGTGATGGACGGCGCTGTTGTTGAGAAGGCGGGCATGCTCGCCGCCGGGGCGCTGCTGACCCCCGGCAAGCGCGTGCCGCCGGGCCAGCTCTGGTCGGGCCGCCCCGCCAAGTTCATGCGCGACATGACGCAGGAGGAAAAAGACTACCTCATCTGGTCCGCCGAACATTACCGTAAGCTCGGGCAGGAGCATAAGGAGAACACCTAAAGGCTAACACGTCTTGAGATTATCTGTCGCATAACTGACCAAGGCCTGAGCATCCGCCAGATTTCCGCCATATGCCTCCAAACCAACGGCTTGGATATTGGCGGTTGTGCATTCACGCCACGCAATCGAACAGACGGCGGAATCCCTCCAGAGGGTGTTGGTTAGATCACATCCCTCAAACACAGTGCATTTAAGATTACAATCGATAAATCTCACACCCGTCAGGTCTACTTCGAAAAACTTTACTGAGTGGAACCAGCAAGCGACAAATTCTGCCGATGCAAGGTTAATTCCTGAAATGACAAGATGATCGTCTTTTGCTGCGATTTCGATTTTTGTGAAGACACGCTGACCCTTGATATAGGCCTCTTGTAGTTGTTCAAAAGTGACTTCCTGATCGGCAATCATGTTAAGGATTATCCCCGATCAATGATCTGAAATCAAATGAACCTAAATCTTCATCCGCACATACCGCCCCGGCGCAGCCTCGATGCCCTTTGCAGGCTTGCGGGCAGGAATCTTCTTCCCGCCGAAATCCTTGATCCATTTCTGCCAGCGCGGCCACCACGAGCCGTCATGCTGCACGGCTTTCTCCAGCCATTGATCAGGATCGTCGGGGATGGCGCTGTTATCCCAGTAGCAGTATTTTTTCTTCTCCGGCGGGTTGATAACCCCCGCGATATGCCCGGAAGCGGCAAGCGTGAGCGTTATCGGCCCGCCCAGACGTCTGAGCCCGTCATAGGTGGCTTTCCACGGCGCAATATGATCCTCACGCGTTGAAAGGAAGAAAGCCGCGGTTTTGATCGTGCCCAGATCGACCGGCACATCCATCATCGTAACCGCGCCGGGCCGGATCAGCGCGTTCTCCTGATACATCTTCCGCAGGTAAAAACTGTGCATCGCCGCGGGCATATTGGTGCAGTCGTCATTCCAATACAGCAGATCGAACGGGAACGGCTCCTTGCCCATGAGGTAATTATTGACGACAAAAGACCAGATCAGGTCGTTCGCTCGCAGCAGGCTGAAGGTTTGCTGCATGTCCCGGCCTTCAAGGATTCCCTTCTCGTGCATTTTCCTGTCGATCTGCTCGATCTGTTCTTCGTCGGCAAACAGCTTGAGATCGCCGGCCTTCTCGAAATCCAGAAGCGTGGTCAGAAAGGTTGCAGAGGCCACGCGGGAATCTTTTTTCCTGGCTGTAAGGTATGCAAGCGTGCACGCCAGAAGGGTCCCCCCCAGGCAATAGCCGATGACATTCGTTGAGGCCTGTCCGGTTATCTCCTCGATTTGGGTTAACGCCGCCAGCACGCCTTCGTTCATGTAATCCTCGAAGCGCTTGAGCGCAAGTTCAGGGCCGGGGTTAACCCACGAAATCGTAAAGACCGTATGCCCCTGTGAAACCGCCCAGGCGATAAAGGAGTTTTCAGGCCGCAGATCAAGGATATAATACTTGTTGATCCACGGCGGAATAATAAGAAGGGGCGTTTCGAAAACAGTTTTCGTCGAAGGCGAATACTGCAGCAATTGCATCAGGTCGTTTTCAAAAACAACCCGCCCGGGCGTCACGGCAACATTTTTTCCGAGCTCAAAAGTATCGTAATCCGTAGTGCTGATTTTCAGTTCCCCGTGGCCGCGCTCCATATCCTCGATCAGGTTTTCAAACCCTTTTACAAGGTTTTCTCCTCCCGTCTTAAGTGTCTCGTTCAAGACTTCCGGGTTGGTCAGGATAAAATTCGTAGGCGAAATAGCGTTGGCAAACAGCTTGGTAGCAAAGGCCAGCTTTTCCTTCTGCTTGGGGTCCATGCCTTCCGTATCGCGCACGGTCCGGTCCATCCAGCGGCAGGTCAGCAGATAGGACTGCTTGATAAAATCAAAAAGCGCGCTTTCATGCCATTCCGGGGCCCGGAAGCGCCGATCGCCTGCTTCAGGCTCAATAATGGTCTTGCCCCCCTGACCCATGAATTTCATCAGGCTTTCATGCCAGAGCGTGGCCCATTGCTGGACGAACTCCGCCTGCAACTCAAAAAATTTGGTCGGATCGGTGACGATGCTGTCCAGAAAGGCAAGATAGCTCTCCCGGATATTCAGGGGATCGAGGTCGCGGTTCAGAAAGGCTTCCATGGCTTCCGGGCTGCCGTGCTTTTCAAGGTATTCCTCGTAAATCGGCACCGCCTTTGTATAGGCATCAACCAGCGCGCGGCTCAGGGCCACTAGGTCAGGCATCTTATAGCCCGGGTCAATATGAACAGGGTCCTTGGTCACGGCTTTTGCCATATGCGTCAATCTGTTGTCAGAAAAAGTTGCTGCAATCGATCAAGACTGTGCTGCAACAGGTAAAAAAAATCAAGCGCTTAGTATAGCACATACTGACGGCTGTCCCGCAGCAAAACGAGAGTTTTCTTGAATCGGGCAGAAAACGCGAGTATGAACTATGCCGGACAATGCGTTATCAAAAGGATTTAAAGTGATGTCACAACCATTTCGGATCGGGATCGCGGGCTTGGGAACCGTCGGGGCGGGGGTTGTCAAGATCCTCCAGAAAAACGCGGAATCTATTGAAAAGCGTGCAGGGCGGCCGATTGAGATCGTGGCGGTTTCAGCCAGGAACAAATCCCGGGACCGTGGTGTAGACCTGTCCTCCTATGATTGGGTTGATCATACGCCTGATCTGGCGGCTTACGAAGGCATTGACGCTATTGTCGAAGTGATCGGCGGCTCGGAAGGCACGGCAGCGGATTTGGTGCGCGCGTCCCTGAAAAATGCCCGCCACGTGGTCACGGCGAACAAGGCGCTCTTGGCTCATGACGGCTATGAGCTTGCCCAACTGGCCGATGAAAAGGGCGCTTGTCTGATGTATGAAGCGGCTGTTGCCGGGGGCGTGCCGATTATCAAGGCGTTGCGCGAAGGGCTTGCCGCCAATGAAATTAAAAGCATTTACGGCATCCTGAATGGAACCTGCAATTACATCCTTACCACGATGCGTCAGACCGGTCGCGACTTTAACGATGTTCTGAAAGAAGCGCAGGCCGCAGGCTATGCCGAGGCCGACCCGGCCTTTGACATCGACGGCATCGACGCAGCTCATAAGCTGTGCATCCTCGCGGCGATCGCGTTTGGTGTAAAACCGGATTTTGACTCTCTCACCATCGAGGGAATCCGCCATATCAACAGCACGGACATCGCCTACGCCACCGAATTCGGCTACCGGATCAAGCTTCTGGGCGTCGCGCGCCGGGAAAACGGCAAGATTTTGCAGGTGATGGAACCTTGCCTGGTTCCCATCGAAAGCCCCATGGGGATTATCGATGATGTGTATAACGCGGTCTATGTCGAAGGTGACTTCGTTGAAACCCCGCTTTTCACCGGAAAGGGCGCCGGGCAGGGGCCGACGGCCTCTTCCGTGGTGGCAGATCTGATCGATCTGGCCCGCGGTCACAGGCTCCCGGCTTTTGGCATCCCCGCAAAAGAGCTCAAGGACGCCGTTTGGGCCGATCCCGGTGAAACCGTCAACAGCTACTACCTGCGCCTGATGGTCATCGACAGGGCGGGCGTAATCGCCGATGTGTCAGCCATCCTGCGCGACCAGAACATCTCGATCGAAGGGCTGGTGCAACGGGGCCGTGCGCCCGGCCAGCCGGTCCCCGTCATCATCACGACGCATGAAACCCGCCACGCCGACATGGCCGCCGCCTGCGATCTGATCGAAAAGCTTGATTGCTGCGTGGAAAAGCCGCGTCTGATGGTGATCGAGGAATTATAGGCTTGATCCTTTTGTAACCCCTGCAATAGGATAAGGGCGCTTCTCATAAAATCAGGAAGACCGGACCATGACACAACAGGCACGCACGATGACCAGCAACACCGAAGAACAGGATTTGAATATGGACCGCAACCTCGCGCTCGAAGTCGTGCGGGTGACCGAAGCCGCGGCGCTGGCAGCCTCAAAACTGGTCGGGCGCGGTGATAAGGACGGGGCGGATCAGGCGGCGGTAGACGCCATGCGCCATGCGCTCAATTCTCTCAATATCCGCGGCAAGGTCGTCATCGGCGAAGGCGAACGCGATGAAGCCCCCATGCTCTATATCGGCGAGGAAGTGGGAACAGGTTCCGGCCCGAAGGTCGATATCGCCCTCGATCCCTTGGAAGGAACGGATATCACAGCGCGCGGCGGTCCGAACGCGCTGGCGGTCATCGCCATGACGGATGAAGGCGGCTTCCTGAACGCCCCCGATGTCTATATGGAAAAAATATCCGTAGGTCCGGGTATCGATCCGAAAATCCTGAGCCTCGATGATCCGATTGGCGACGTCCTCAAACGTCTGGCGAAAGAAAAAGATGCGGAAGTCGGCGAATTGACGGTCTGTATCCTCGAACGCCCCCGGCATGAAAAACTGATCAGAAGCGTCCGGGACTCCGGTGCGCGCATCATCCTGATCGGCGATGGCGATGTCAGCGCAGTCATCGCGACGACCGACCCGGAAAATACCGGGATCGACCTGTATGTCGGCTCCGGCGGCGCGCCGGAAGGCGTATTGGCGGCGGCAGCGTTGCAATGCACAGGCGGTTCAATGCTCGGAAGGCTGGTCTTCCGCAACGATGATGAAATCGCCCGGGCCGAACGCTGGGGCATCACCGATCTGAACAAGATTTACAGGACAGGAGATCTGGCCAGCGGCGAAAACGTCATGTTTGCGGCCACAGGCGTAACCGACGGCGCGATGTTACGCGGCGTGCGCCGTTCGCCGGGCGGAGCGAAGACCACCTCGATCGTCATGCGCTCGAAATCCGGCACCATCCGCCGCATCGAATCCAGCCATAATTTCCGCCGCAAGACATGGCTGCAGGCCATATAGCCTCTGTGGATAAAATCCGCCTCTTTTCTCCCTCTCTCTACTGCCGAAGGATCAAAAATCCTATCCTGATTCCATGACAAGCGATGTTCTGGTTCCTGAATCCCTGATGCGGGCGCGCTGGGTGCTTTCCGATGCGCCACTCGATGACATTGAAAAAATTGCCCGCGCCCACGGCGTGCCGGAAATCATCGCGCGCCTGTTATGCGCCCGTGGCATCGGCGCGCAGGACGTTCAGGGTTTCCTCCGCCCGACCTTGAAGGACAACTTCCCCGATCCCTTCACCATGAAGGGAATGGACGCCATGGCTAGCGATCTGGCGCAGGCGATAGAGGCAAAGGCAAGCTTTGCGATCTTCGGGGATTTCGATGTGGACGGCGCAACCTCCTCAGCGATCCTCTACCGCTTTTTTAAACATCTGGGCTTCGATCTGCCCGTCTATATTCCTGACCGCGTGGGTGAAGGCTACGGCCCGAATATCGAGGCGCTGAAAACCCTGCGCGGGCAGGGCGTGGAAATTCTGCTGATGCTCGATTGCGGAACCACCGCTTTCGATGTGATCAGGTCAGGAAAGGAAATGGGCCTGAAGATCGTCATCCTCGACCACCACGAAGCCGAGGAAAAACTCCCCGAGGCCTGGCACATCATCAACCCCAAACGCAAGGACGATACGTCCGGCCTCACCATGCTGGCCGCCTGCGGCGTGACGTTCCTGTCCTGCGTCGCCGTGAACAGCCGCCTGCGCGAGCGCGGCTATTATGCCGCACAAAACCTTAAGGAACCGGACCTGAAATCGTTCATGGATATTCTGGCGCTCGGAACGGTCTGCGACATGGTGCCGCTGACCGGTCCCAACCGGCTCTTTGTGCGCTCGGGGTTTGCCACGCCCGAAAGCAAATTGAACACGGGCATCAGGGCTTTGATGAATGTCGCGAAGATCAGGACGCCGATAACGACCTACGATGCCGGTTTTGTTCTCGGCCCACGCATTAATGCGGGCAGCCGCGTGCACAAGGCCGATCTGGGCGCACGCCTCCTCAGTACCGACAATCCCGAAGAAGCCAAAAACATCGCGTGGACCCTTGAGGATTGCAATAAACTCCGCAAGGACATGCAGGCGGAAATGGAACGCGAGGCCATCCATAGGGTCGAAAGCCGGAACCTGCAGGAGGCTCCTCTGATCCTCGTCGACAAGGAAGGCTGGCATCCAGGCCTGAGCGGCCTGGTCGCAGGAAACCTGAAAGAAAGATATGGCCGCCCGGCCTGCGTCGTGACTTACGCGGAATCCCTCTCCGGGCTGGTAGAGGGCCGCGGGTCCGGCCGCTCCGTCCCCGGCATCCACATCGCGCAGGCCTTCATAGACGCGCGGGTCGCCGGGTTGCTGGAAAAGGGCGGGGGACATGCGATGGCGGGCGGCTTTACCGTTCTCCCCGAAAAACTCGATGCCCTTCGGACATTCCTCTGCGAACATATCAGTGCACAAGCCGCATCGGGAGAGGTGAATATCACAACCTCCATCGACGGGGTTCTCTCCGCGCGCGGCGTGACCGTTGAACTCGTCACCTTGCTGCAGGATTTTATCGGTCCTTTCGGGCAGGAACATCCCGAACCCGTCTTTGCTTTAACCGACATGAAAATCCAGAGCGCCGATATCGTGGGCGAAAAACATGTGCGCGTTATGGTGTCCGATCCTGAGGGAGGCCCGCGTGTGAAAGCCATCGCCTTCCGCGCCGTGGGAACCCCTCTGGGCGAACTCCTGCTTAGCCGGAATACGGGCCCGGTCCATCTGGCGGCCACGCTTAAGATCAATGAATGGCAGGGACGTCAGAGCGCCGAGGCAATAATCGTGGACGCCGCCCCCTCGACACGTCTACAATCCGCCCGCGTCCGTGACGCGCAAAGAGCCTAGGCAAGCGCTCGGGGGAGCATCTAAACCATGATCGCGAAAATCCGTCCTGTCATCGAGGGTCATTTCGGCCTGTTCCTTCTGGCGGCCTTTATGATCGGCCTGACCGTGCCCGGCCTGAAAGAAACCCCCAAAATCGTCATCCTCATCCTGCAGGCGCTGATTATTCTTTTCGCTTGCTCAAAGATCAAGCTTGATGACTTCCGGGGCTTTAAACCAAAAGAGATCGCAGGCTTTTATATCCTGCGCTTTATCATCCTCCCCGTAATCATGTTTTACATCGCCTCGTGGCTTGTACCCGATTACCGCTATGCGCTCCTGCTTCTCGGCCTGATGCCCTGCGGCGCCACATTGCCCGCAATGATGAGTATTATGGGCGGGAACCCTGCACTGGGCCTGACGGCAACAACCGTTTCCGGCCTTCTCTCGCCCTTTATCGTTTTCGCGATGTTCGCGGCCTTCAGCACGCTCGATCTGCAACTCGACCTGTGGGGCATGTTCCAGACCCTGTTTTTTGTCATCTTCTGCCCGGTCATTGTCTATTTCGCTTTCCTGCGCCGCTTCGAGCCCCTGAAACTGACCATGCGCACCAACGCCTCGATGATGGCGATCCTGCTGATTTTCGGCGTCATTATGATCGTCGTCGCCTACCAGAAGGACCGTTTTTTTACCGAGCCAGCCTTCTTCTTCGCAGCGCTGGCCATAGGCGCTCTAACCTATTTTATCTATTACGCGCTGGGCTGGTTTCTGTTCTCTGCCCGCGACCTCAAAACCCGCATCAGCTATGCTTTAATGGGCGGAAACAATAACATAGCTCTCGCCATCAGCCTCGCGGCGCTTTATTTCCCCGAAAAGGAAATGTTTATTCTTGTAGTCTGGGAAATTTTGTGGATAATGGGTGTTACATTATTTCAGTTGTATGTGAAAAATCTCCCGTCACACAAGGCTGCATAACCTTGCGAATGGGCCAGTTTGCAGGATGAAGATGCAGATCAGGAAAGTTCAGGGCTTGCTCAATGGCGTGGTGATCCTCTCGGAGGCCAGTCATATTTTTTGCTGCGTCCTGCCGACTCTTTTCAGCGTTATGAGTATTCTCGTGGGTCTGGGCGTTGCGGGTGCAATGCCGCTATGGCTTAGCGGGATCCATGACATGATCCATGTTTGGGAAGTGCCCATTATTATGACCTCTGCTGCGGTCCTGCTGATTGGGTGGAGCGTTCATTATCTCAGCCGGAAAATGGACTGTCATGATACAGGCTGCCATCACCCGCCGTGCGAACCTCAAAAAAAGAGCGCTGTGGTCATTCTGAAAATTGCAACCCTGCTTTTTATTGGAAATATCACCGTGTTTCTGATTTTTCACAAAGGGCTGCACACTCTCGGATTGATGCCCGAGAATCCGCCGAGCGCAGCAACGGATTCGCACGATAGGGGCGATTAATCGTCATCTGTAAAAATCAGAACGGCTTTTTCAAGGTCCGTAACGGGCAACTCTATTATCCGGTAAAAGCAACTCTCCCGTCCGGTATGACATGTACCCTCTTCGGATTGACCGCCCGCAGGTTTTTTAACGTCAACTGAAAGAAGAAGACAATCCTGATCGCAATCCGTTCGCAGCCCCTTTACAACCTGCACAAACCCGCTTGTTCCTCCCTTATGCCACAGCGCTTTCCGACTGCGTGACCAGTAATGCGCTTCTCCCGTTTCCAGCGTTTTCAGCAGCGCGTCCTGATTCATATACGCCATCATCAAAACATCGCCTGTTTTGGCATCGATGGTAATGCAAGGGATCAGTCCGTTGGCATCAAACTGAGGAAGAAAACGGTCCCCTTCCTCTAATTCGTGTTTATCTGTCATGGAAAACCTTCTTAAGGATTAATAGGACCATGTATTGTCGACCCAGCGCCGTCGCCGATAATCATACTTTAACTCATTGCTGAGACTTCCGGCTCGTCCGCGAGGGTCCTTGATGCTGCAATAATATTCCGACTGGGTGTTCTGGTGAACGAAGCCATTGTGTAAAAGCATCGCGCGAGGGTAGGGCACATAACGGAGATAAACCTCCTCACCGTCCAGTTTGATATGTTCAAGGCTGTTTTTTGTCAGCAACATTTCATGTTCATGTTCCAGGGCCCAGTCCCTTGATTCTTCGCACATGCGTTTGGCAAGTTCAATCTCCCTTGCGACATCCTGATAATACTGGGCATCCCGCTGATTAAAAAGGGCGTAAATAAGCCCGCAAACAACCGCCGCAGCGGCCACAAGCCGGATATTAGGCTGCTCTTGGAACCATTCCAGTAAGGTCATCGCCTGTCCGCGCTCTGTTCGTATCGTCTTTCAAACGCATCCCAGAGCTTCGCCTCGATACACTCGTCATATAACATATTAAGATCCTGCACACCCGAAGGGCAGGTGACGTTA
This sequence comes from Alphaproteobacteria bacterium, assembly GCA_020443295.1. Taxonomy (GTDB): domain Bacteria; phylum Pseudomonadota; class Alphaproteobacteria; order Micavibrionales; family Micavibrionaceae; genus JAGNKE01. The sequence continues at coordinate 102,056 of JAGRIJ010000008.1, forward strand.
ATTTCCGTGAGGAACCCACCGATGACATCGATCCCGGCAAAAACAAGCCCTCTCTTGACCAGTTCCGGGCCGATCGCTTCGCAGATCTGCAGATCCCGTTCGCTCATCTCGCATTTTTCAGCCCGCCCGCCCAGATAAAGTCCTGCCCGGACTTCCTGTTTGCCCGGCACACGCAAAAAGCCGCCAACGGGTTTTCCCTCGATCAGAATAATCCGCTTATCCCCCTCGGTTTTTACTTCGGGAATAAATTTCTGCACGATGACCGCTTCCTTGTAAAATCTCTGGAACATATCAATCAGGGAGCCCAGATTGTCGCTTTTCTCGTCAACATGAAAAACCAGCGATCCGCCGTAATCATAGAGCGGCTTCAGGATAACGTCCCTATGCTGCGCATAAAATTCCTTGATGGCCTCCGGATCGGCGGTAATCAGGGTCGGGGGCACAAGATTTTTAAAATGCGTGACCAGAAGTTTCTCCGGCGCATTGCGGACTTCAAACGGGTCGTTGATAACCAAGGTCTTCGGGTAGAGATGGTCAAGGATATGTGAGGCCGTAATGTATTCCATGTTGAAGGGAGGATCCTGGCGCATCAGGACGATATCGACGTCTTGCCTCAGATCAAGAATGACCTCTTCGCCGACCGTGTAATAATTTTCTTTTTCCATCCTCGCATCTATGGATCGCGCCCGTGCGAGTACGCGTCCGTCCAGCAGCGAAAGGTTGGCTGGAGTGTAGTAATGTACGCTGTATCCGCGTTTGCGGGCCTCTACAATTAATGCAAAAGTGCTGTCCACATCGTGCTCAAGGCTTTCTATGGGGTCCATCTGTACGGCGACGCGAAGGGTCATAAGTGTGTCTCGCTTGTTGCTTTTCTTACGTTTTTATACTAGCTCTGGTGACGAAAGAGAATAACGTTAGCGCGTAATACCGGGAAAAGCATGAAATTTGAAGACCTTGGGCTAAGCGAAAATATCATGAAAGCCATCGCCGAGTGCGGCTATACGCAGCCGACTCCCATCCAGGCGCAGGCGATCCCCTACATCCTGATGAAGCGAGATGTGGTCGGTTTGGCTCAAACCGGGACAGGCAAGACGGCAGGCTTTACCCTTCCGATGATCGAAATGCTTGCGGGCGGGCGGGCCAAGGCGCGGATGCCAAGATCGCTGGTGCTCTCGCCGACACGGGAACTGGCGGCCCAGATTGCACAAAACTTTGACACTTACGGCAAGCACTCGAAATTAAGCAAGGCTCTCCTGATCGGCGGCTCTTCCATGGAAGAGCAGATCAAGATTTTAGAACGGGGTGCGGATGTTCTGATTGCCACGCCCGGCCGGCTTCTCGATCTTTTCGGACGCGGCAATATTTTGCTCAACGACATCAAAATTCTCGTGATCGATGAAGCGGACAGAATGCTCGATATGGGCTTTATCCCGGACATCGAGAAAATCTGCAGCCTCCTGCCGCCCATTCGCCAGACCCTATTATTCTCCGCAACAATGCCTCCTGAAATCAAGCGGTTGACAGCCAAGTTTCTCTCCAGCCCGAAAGAGGTTGCCGTGGCGCCCCCGGCGACGACCTCGGCGACAGTGGAAATGTTTTTAGCCTATGGGGATTCGCGCGGCAAAAAGGAATTGCTGCATAAAATTCTGGTCAGCGAAAAGATTCGCAACGCCTTTATTTTCTGCAATCGGAAGCGGGATGTGGATAGTCTGGCGTCTTGGCTGAAGAAAAAGGGGTATCAGGCTTTGGCCCTTCATGGAGACATGGCTCAGGCACAGCGGACCGAAACGCTTGCGAAATTCAAGGACGGCACAATCCCGATTCTGGTCTGCAGCGATGTCGCAGCCCGGGGCTTGGATGTAATCGGGGTATCGCATGTTTTTAACTACGATGTCCCTCACAATCCCGATGATTTTGTACACAGAATCGGCCGCACGGGACGTGCAGGTCAGACCGGGCGGGCATGGACCTTGGCAACTCGGGAAGATGCAAAACTTGTCCAGGCCATTGAAAAAAATATCAAAGGTAAACTGCAGGTCTCCGATATCGGTAAGAAATCTCAGGAAGCCGAAGACGGACCCGATAAGGAGAAAAGCCCCGGAAAAACCAGGGGCGGCCAAGAGGAGCACCTGAAAACCGGCGGAAAAACTCCAAAAAAGTCCGGGAAACCTGCAGGCTCGGCAAGAAATACAAAGCCTTCTGCATCCGTAAAGGAAAAGGACGGGGGCAGGGATACTGAGACGGAAACGTCCAAGAGCGGCTTCGGCGACGATATTCCCGCGTTCTTCCAATCGCGCAAATAAGCCTGAATTTTTCTGCTATCTTCTTTATAAGCCTTGACTTTCCGGGCCAGTCTTACACTATGGGAAAAGGTTGAATCACACTTTAATCCCTCCTATGGCGCTCTCAATATTTAACATAAGAAAAAACAAGGGAATCCGGGTTTGTCAGACCTTGATAAGAACTGTTCTGGTATCTGTTTGTTTGGCATTCCCTGCTTTTGCTCTTGAAAGTCCCAGCGACGCGCCGGTCGATCTCCAGGCGGATAGCCTCTCGCACGATGAAGCCGCTCAGACGGTGACGGCCACGGGCAATGTTATCATGGTTCAGGAGGGCCGGACCTTAAAGGCGGATCGGGTTGTTTACGATCTCAAGGCGGATACTGTCGTCGCTGTCGGTCATGTTGAATTTATTGATCTGAACGGCGACCGGCATCTCGCGGAAAAAGTTAAATTTAACGATGCGATGAAAAACGGTTTTGTTGAGGGCCTGAAAACAATCCTGGCTGACGGGTCTCGTTTTACGGCAAAGAAAGGGGACCACGAAGGCGGCATCACAACAACGATGTACGATGCGACCTATACGCCCTGTGAGCCCTGTAAGAATGACCCGGATCATCCGCCGCTCTGGCAGATCCGTGCTGCGGAAGTCAAGCATGACAAGTCTGACAAGACTATTTCTTACAAAAACGCCCGCTTTGAATGGATGGGCGTTCCTTTGGTCTATCTCCCGTATTTTGAACATCCGGACGGAACAGTGAAGCGCAAAAGCGGCTTTTTAACGCCTTCTGCCGGGTATAAAAGCGATCTCGGTGTATTTGTGGAAAGCCGCTACTACTGGTCTATCGCTCCCGAAAAGGACGCCACTTTGGGGGTTATTGCCATGGCCAGGCAGGCGCCGGTGGCGACCGCTGAATGGCGGCAGCGGTGGGCGGATGCGCAATTGAAGGCAAAAGGCAGCCTGACCTATTCGGATTATGTCGATCGCGAACACGATATAAGCGTTCGTCAGAATAAGAAATGGCGCGGCCATATTTTTGCCGACGCTCTTTGGGATATTAATGAAAAATGGCGGGCGGGATCGGAAATCAAACTGTCCTCCGACGACCAGTATCTGCGGCAGTACGATTTTGAAACGGGCAACGACGACATTTTAGAAAATCAGGTGTATTTTGAACGTTTTTCAGGGCGGAATTACGCTGTCGGACGTTTGCTCGGATTTCAGGATTTGCGGGTCGACGAACCGGCAAAAAATCTGGACCAGCCGGATGTATTGCCGGAAATTCAGGCCAGTTTTCTCGGAGAGCCCGGCAGCATGCCCTTGATTGGGGGGCGATGGAGCCTGGAAGGATCGGCGCTGGGGCTGCGGCGTGAATCTGATAGCGGTCAGGATGTAAACCGTGTTGGTCTGGGCGTCGGGTGGCAGCGCCGCCTTGTTTCTGATTTTGGCTTGGTCTCCGTATTGAACGCGAACGCCCGTTCAGAAAGCTATTTCCTTCAGGATCGAAACGATAAGAGCAGCGATGGAACGGAAACGCGCACCTTCGCTTCTCTTGATGCCAAGACAAGCTATCCGCTGGCGCGCAGTTTTGAAAAATTTCAGATGGTGGTGGAGCCCGTGGCCTCTATGACACTGGCGCCTGACGTAAATCAGGAGGATATTCCAAACGAAGACAGCCAGGATGTGCAGATAGACGCCAGCAACCTCTTCGAATCCAACCGTTTTCCCGGTCTGGATCAGGTGGAGGATCAATCTCATGTCACCTACGGCCTGAGAACGGGTTTGTATGGATACGACGGCAGCTATGGAGACGTCTTTTTTGGTCAAAGCCAGCGTCTTGAAAATAATGACAACCCGTTCGTTCCGGGTTCCGGGCTTGATGAAAAAGGGTCCGATTTTGTCGGGCAGATCTCCGGGCGCTATAAGGAAGAATACAGTCTGGATTATCGTTTCCAGCTAGCGAATGACGACCTTGCCCCGCAGCGCCATGAAATTGACGCCAGCGCCAGTTTTGACTCTTTGACCTTATCGACCCGCTATCTCTTTGCAAAATCTCTGGGCGGAACGGATATTGTCGAAACCCGCGAACAGATCGAAAATGCGGCCAGCTATTATATCAACGACCGCTGGCGCATTCGCGGATCGGCCCGGCATGACTTGGGAGAAGACCCCGGCCTGAGGGAGGCAAATGTAGGCCTCGATTACTTCGGCCAGTGTTTCTCATGGTCTGTGACGGGGAGAAGAAATTTAACGGAAGACACCTCGGGTGATAACGGCACGGAAGTTTTATTCAGAATTGGCCTTAAAAATCTGGGTGAGTTTGAGGCGGCAGGTCTCAAGCTTTCCTCAGGCCATCATGACGCTGCTGATAAAAACGAATAATTTTCTTTTTTGGCCTTCGTGCTCCCCTGATTCTATAGATATCGACCATGGAAGTGACTCCCTATAATCCTAACGAACGATACCGCAGGCGGTCTGCAAGGCGGACCGTTGGATTGCTGCGAGTAATTCTGCTGTGTTTTATGGTCGGCGGCGCGGGGTTTTATCTGGGGCGCCTGCAGTCGGAACAGACGGTTCGGATCTTGGGCGAGCAAAGAAAAAAAGCAGAATCCCAGATCGAAGATATGCAAACAGAATTGACGAAGCTAAGAGCCGAAGCCCAGACAGCGAATATCAAGCTTCTCCAGGCGCATAAGAGTTTTAATGAAGCCCTGCCTGAAGGCCCAATGCAGGATTTAACCCTTTTACTCAAAGAGCAGATTGAGGGTGGTGTGGACCCCAAAAGACTTGAAACGGTCTTGCGTTCGGTCCGTCCGCCGCAGAATTGTTCGGAGCCTCAGACCAAGCGCTTTGTCGTGATGACACCCGCCTATAAGGGGCCTGAAAGCAAAATGACAACCAGTGAAAAGGAAATTACCCTGAGCGGCAGCGGTGAATCGGCAAAAAACTCCAAGGGAAAGTCCGAAGCCTGGTTTGATCCTTCAAAAACAGTGACCTTGATTTTTGAATTGAAGACAGGTGTAAAACAGAAAAAAGAGGGGCACTTGCCTCTCTATCATTCCGTTATTCTGGGAGACAAGGAATTCCGGTTCACCATAACTCAAGGCGAACAGTCTTTTGCCAAAGTCACGTATGATAGCTGTGACTATCCTTAATGAGACTTAATTTTCAAGAGATTTATAAGCAGAAGTCGAAAGCATGTGTTCGATCAAGAACATGACCTGAGTATCAATCTGGAGATTGATTTCAATCGGTCTTTTGTCTTTAAAATCAGGATTCGTGCCTCTGGACTTGAGCGTCATCAGAACTCCTTCCGAAAGGGACCCGTCCAGCCGAAATTCGAAATATTCATAATGGTAATTTTTGAGAGCATCACGAATAGCCTTCATTTCCGGCTCATCTCCGGGGAAAAGTGTTTTCGAGATGCTCTCCGGCAGCATGATTGAACCAGGATCCTGACTTTGTAAGAGAGCATCCTTGATGGTCAGAGCCCCCCCCTCTTTAAGAAGAGGGATCACACCCCCCATCCGGCCCTCAATCTTGAATGTAGGAAGATTGGTATCGGAAAAAAATTGACGCAGGCTGATATCTGAAACCTTTAAAGTCAGAGTATCGGGAAATAAAAAATCTGGCAGAGGGACCTTGTCGGTACGGATCGATCCGCCATAAATGAAAAGTGATGAGGTCTCGATATTTGCTCGTTCAGGAGGCTCAAGCTCAAAACGTATACGGCCTTGATATTTAATGGAGGATTTGAGCGGGAGATCAAAATTGAAATCGACGCTTTGCGTTTTTTTTGTCTCAGCTTCAGCATTATCAGCAATTTTGCCGCGAATATTGCCTATTCTCAGCGGCCCGAAATTTAAAGAAAAACCTTTAATATCGGCATTAATGTCCCATTTGGCTACAGGCGAGGACATCCAGCCGTCCCAGGTTAAGGAGCAGGAAACGTCCACGCTTGTGCCTTTTGCAAAGTTTTCCAGATATTTAAATTTTGCTTTTTCGCAAAGCGCAGAAAGAACCTTTTTACCGCTGTCAAAAACAAAAGCCCCTTGCAGCGCAACCGTATGGTCCGCATCGTCAACATTCCACTGGCCTTTCAAAGGACCGCTCTCTGTCTTGGCTGGATCTTCGGAATAAGAAAAGGTAACAGACGGGTTTTTGAGCTTGTCAAGAAGCTGGGGAATAGGCTGCCCGAATGTTAAAAGAGAGTTTTTAATCAGAAAATTGGAAAGAAGAGCAAAACTTTCAGGGGTAATCTTAATTTCGGAAGAGGTTTTGTTTTCGGCCGCGGACTTGAATTTGGCAGAAAAAGGAATGGACTCGGCTCCACTCGTTTTCCCTTCAGAGTTAATACTCCACTGATCCGGGGCGATATCCAGCAGCAATTTCGTATCCCCCAGGGGAAAAGAGGACCAGACCATCGAGGGCACAACCGCTTCAAAATGAACTTGGGCGCCCTGTCCGAAGGGAATAGAAATCTTGGCCGTACCGGACGAGCGGTTGAGTTTATAATCATCAAGCTCAAGTTGAAATTGATCGGCCTTGACTTCGGCATCAAGGCTGCCGTCCGCGGTCACGGTTCCCGTTGCGGTACTCTCAAAACTGAGTTTTTTCTGCGTGCTGCGGATCCGGCCGAGCAACTCGACATTTCCAGAACTTCCTGACTTCTTACGGACCTGGCCTTCAAACTCAAGTTTGAGTCCCCCTAGTTTGGGGTGCATCACATCCAGAACAGCGCCTTCGACAAAAACAACCGGCGCTGGAATAAATCCAAGAACTTTAAGAAAGCCCGGGTCTTTTTTCCAGCCGGCGAGGGTAAGGTTATACGATTCTGAAAGCTCTCCGGTTAACTGCAGCTTACGAATAGTAATACTGTCGGCCTGGCCGCCGAACAGGAGATAAGAAAAAGGAGAATAATGAATTTCAAGCTCCTCAACCCCGCTAAAGCTTTTGGGATCAAGGGAAATATTTTTGAAGATAACGGCTCCGCCCTCGGCTTCAATGGATTTGAATTCGACTTTTTCAAACCCGATATTTTGAAGCCCTTGACTGAAACGGTCTTTGATCCTGCCGGGGATATACCAGTACAGCGCGAAATAATACACGCCGGTCAAAAGGAAACCTAACAGGGCTATGAATTTAACAAATTTAAACATGATGCCTAAAGATACATCTTTGAATCGGCTTTTTGAACCGTTAAACTATCACGGCAACAAAAATCTTTAAACATCTATATCTTCTACGAATTTCGCATTATTCTGAATGAATTCAAAACGTGCCTCTGCGTTATTCCCCATAAGACGCGAAACAAGATCGTCGATCAGGGCAAAGGGATTTTGCGCTTCTTCGTCCTCAGCCATTTCAGCGCCGATCCCCAGAGCCGAGGCAACATCGGGCAGGGTAACGCGCAGGAGCATCCGGTTTTTGGGGTTCATGGTGGTATCTTTAAGGGTGCCCGCCATCATTTCTCCCAGACCTTTATACCGCTGGATTTCAGGTTTTTTGTCCTTAAAGGCGGTATGAAGCAACTCGTCTTTATGAGCATCATTATGGGCGTACAGGGTCGTCTTGCCGCTCGTAATTTGATAGAGGGGAGGCTGGGCAAGATAGAGATGTCCGTTCTCGATAAGAGGCCTCATCTGGTCATAAAAAAATGTAATCAGCAGCGAGGCAATATGCGCTCCGTCAACGTCCGCATCAGTCATGATGATGATGCGCTCATATCGCAGCTTTTCAAGCCTGAAATCCTTTCCTGTGCCGCACCCCAGAGCTTGAACAAGGTCTTGGATTTGTTGGTTGGCAAGAATTTTATCCTTGGTGGCGCTCACGACGTTAAGAATTTTACCGCGCAGGGGCATAACTGCCTGCGTCTCTCGGTTGCGGGCCATCTTGGCCGTTCCGCCTGCGCTGTCGCCCTCGACAATGAAAAGTTCGGTATCCTCTGAATTGTTCCGGCTGCAATCGGCCAGTTTGCCAGGAAGGCGCAGGCGCTGCGTAGCCGTCTTACGGGCCATAGCCCGGTCGCTTTTAAGCTTTTGCCGCTCTTCCGCGCGGATAACAAGCGACTCAATCAGTTTGTTACTGGCTGCGGGATCGCTGGAAAGCCAGTGGTCGAAATGATCTTTGATCGCCGTATCAACCAGGCGGGTAACTTCCGGAGTAGCCAGTCGCTCTTTGGTTTGTCCTTGAAACTGAGGATTTTTGATGAATACGGAAAGCAAAACGGCTGTTCCAGCCATGATATCATCGGCAGTGATAATAGAAGCTTTCTTGGCTCCGCTCATCTCGGCATAAGCTCTGATACCCCTGAGCAAGGCGGATCGAAGCCCGGCCTCGTGGGTCCCGCCTTGCGGAGTTGGGATAGTGTTGCAGTAGGAATGGCTGAATCCTTCTTCATCCTCCGTCCATGCCACAGCAAATTCGACTTTGCCGGCTTTCTCGGGGAACGAAATATTTCCATAGAAGGCTTTCGGCGTGACCATGGGCTTTTCGTTAAGAGAAAAGGCAAGAAAATCCATTAACCCGTTTGGAAATCGGAACGTATCCTCAGCGCGGATCTTGCTGTCGGCAGGCAGAAGAGAAGGATCACATTTCCAGCGAACCTCTATCCCTGAAAAAAGATAGGCTTTGGAGCGGGCCATGGAATGAAGCCACGTCGGCTTAAACCGAAGCTTGGGACCGAAAATTTCAGGATCGGGATGAAATGTAACCTTGGTTCCCCTGCGGTTGGCAACGCTTCCGAGTTTTTCTAACTTGGATAAGGGAATACCCCGGCTGTAGGCTTGACGAAACAGCGTTTTATTGCGGGCAACCTCGACGGTCATGGAGTCAGAAAGCGCATTAACCACCGATATTCCCACCCCATGCAACCCGCCGGCGGTGTTATAGATTTTGTTGTTGAATTTCCCACCGGAATGCAAGGTTGTCAAAATAACTTCCAGAGCCGATTTCTTCGGAAATTTGGGATGATTATCGACGGGAATCCCCCGCCCGTTATCAGAGATAGTCAAAACATTATCCGGCTCGAGCTGGATCTCAATCCAGTCGGCATGTCCGGCAACCGCCTCGTCCATGGAGTTATCAAGAATTTCACCGGCAAGATGATGAAGGGCGCGCTCATCGGTTCCCCCGATATACATGCCCGGCCGTTTGCGCACAGGCTCAAGCCCTTCAAGAACCTCAATATCTGAGGCATTATAGCTATCATCATCCATTATGGCTTGTTTCATCGGCAGACGTTAATTAAGCAGAGATATCACATACACAGTAAGCAAATATTCATAAAGATGCGCAAAGGCTAAATCAAACGAAATAAAAATCAAGATACAGGATAAAGAGGACCAAAATTGTCTGAACCCGAGGGAAGTTGAGATTTTCTCCAAAATGCAATAGGCTATAAGAGCAAGGCAATTTTGTGGAGATACCTGTGAACGCTGCAAGAATAAAACGACTCCTGTCCCTGTTAATCTTGACCGTCTGTGCGGTTTACGCATACGGTCGCCCGGCTTATTCGGAGGATACAACAACAGCTCTGGATCGGTTTAAGAAACCAATGCCTGAAATAGAATTGCTCCCGGAAGATCAATTCGTCGCCGCTACAAATGACTTTAAAGCCATCCCCTATGGCGACAAGAGCTTGGCTTACACGCTCAGATGGCCGAAAACGTGGCAGCCGATCGAAGATAAAACAATAAGCAATTTTGAACTGAATACCAAGTTATTTACGAGCATCAATATCTGGTACAGTCCGCCAAGAATGGGAGGGCGTAGCCGCCTTGAAGTCAAGGCGGTCGATCTTGAAAACCAGCTCTCTGCAGAACAGTGGTATCTGAAAAATTTACTGCAGAGCGGGCAGACTCTTGAAGGTTTTACCGTCCATAGCGAGAAAAAAGTTGAAGCGTTGATGATCGTTATGGAGGATGATGTCTCGTATTATCTTCGGACTGTAACGATAATTAATGGCAGAAGAGTACTGCAGGCTCAATATTACGTGCCGATGTTTTTCTGGAACGAGGAAAAGTCAATGCAGGCACAATGCCTGAAGTCTTTTGATATTAGTTACCCCACCGAAGAAGTTATCGAAAATCTCCTGTCGTTTCAATTTCTGGACGTAGCCGAGGTAAAATACCCGGAATCGTGGGAGTCGCGGTCCAAAGCACTGACAACAATAGAAAAAATGAATGTAAAGTTTTTGAATGTCAGAAAAACCAAGAACAAATACGATAGACTCGACGAATCAATTGAAGGGCAGATAGATGTCACTTTGGTTTCTTCGTTAACATCGGAATCTCTGCTCAACGAGGTCGAGAATTATAAAAAGGACCTTGAGGGAACAGGGATGCTGGTAGGCAAAAAAATAGACACGATAGAAAACTATAAATACAACGAAAATTTTAGTTTTGCAGCCACGGAAGTCTATCAGGGCATAGACAGTACGAATGACTCGATGGATTATGAATTATGGTTTTCATTGCTTGTTTCCGGGAACTACTATTACTTCGTAACTCTACTGACCCCTTCAAGAAATGAGTCATATAATACATGGGCAATCAATACCCAGACATATAGATTGGTTGTTAGTAACATTAAACCATCGGCAGCCGGATTTTTTGATAAAGGCGACGACCTTTAGCCCGCCATATAAGATTTCCCTAACTTGAATAATACATACTGTATTCAACGGGGTGGGGGGAGCGTTCTGTTCTTTCCGTCTCCTCCATCTTAAGCGCAATATGAGCGTCGATAAGATCTTTCGTAAAAACGTTGCCTTTCACAAGAAACTGGTGATCGGCGGCCAATTCCGTAAGGGCTTCGCGAAGGGAACCGCAAGCGGAAGGAACTTTCGCCATCTCCTCCTTGCTTAAATGATACAGATCCTTATCCAAGGCTTCGCCCGGATGAAGCTTGTTCTCAATGCCGTCCAGCCCTGCCATCAGCATGGCAGAAAACGCCAGATAGGGATTGGCGAGGGGATCAGGAAAACGCACTTCAACCCGCTTTCCGCCGGGAACCGTGCTATAGGGAATCCGGCAGGAGGCGGATCGGTTGTTTTTGGAATAGGCCAGATGAACGGGGGCTTCGTACCCCGGCACAAGCCGCTTGTAACTGTTCGTCGTAGGATTGGTGAAGGCGTTCAGGGCCTTCGCATGCTTAAGAATACCGCCAATATAGTAAAGCGCGGTCTCGGAAAGATCAGCGTACCCGTTTCCGGCAAAAAGCGGCTTGCCGCCTTTCCACAGGGATTGATGAACATGCATGCCCGACCCGTTATCACCGAAAATCGGCTTGGGCATAAAAGTCGCAGTTTTTCCATAGCTGTGCGCGACATTATGGACGACATGTTTGTAGATCTGGATATTGTCCGCGCTCGATACAAGTGTTGAAAATCGAATTCCGAGCTCGCACTGGCTCGGCGCAACTTCATGGTGATGTTTCTCTACGGACACGCCCATGCTTTCAAGAACAGTCAGCATTTCCGATCGGATATCCGAAAGGCTGTCTACCGGGGCTTCCGGGAAATAGCCGCCCTTAACCCCTGGTCTGTGCCCCATATTGCCCGTAGGGTAGTCGCGCCCTGAATTATAGGGGCCTTCCGTGCTGTCGACTTCGTAGCTCACATGATTCATGTCCGTGTGGATGCGAACGCTGTCGAAAATAAAAAACTCCACCTCCGGACCAAAAAAGGCCGTGTCGCCAAGTCCGGTTTTCTTAAGGTATTGCTCGGCGGCTTTGGCAACAGAACGGGGATCGCGCCCATACCCTTCGCGGCTTCCCGGTATGGACACATCGCAGAAGATCTTGAGGGTTTTCTGCGCAGAAAAAGGATCGTAAGTGACTTTATTAAGGTCGGGAATCAGCGTCATGTCTGATTCATTGATTGCCCGCCAGCCGGCGATCGACGAACCGTCAAAGAAAACGCCGGTTTCCAGCACGTCCTTGTCAACATAACCGCAGCGAAAAGTGCTGTGTTGCCACTTGCCGCGCAAATCCGTGAAGTTGAAGTCGATATATTGCACGTCCTGTTCTTCGATATATTTAAGAAGATCGGCGCTGGACTTGAACGAAAGGGCGTATTTGTTCACGAGAAACCTCACGGAGCATTTGGGTAGGGATAAAAAACTTCAAAACTTCTTTACCATGAGCGGCAAAGGGCGGCAATCTCCTTGTTCCGGGTCTGGGGTCAACGAAAAGCGTGATTTGACGTAAACTTTGCGTATAATAGTCTTGACGAAAGCGAAGGTCTGGCGATAGACATTTCCTTCTGGTTTTTTAAATCGTGTGGCGATTGTAGCTCAGTTGGTAGAGCCCTCGGTTGTGGTCCGAGTTGTCGCGGGTTCGAGTCCCGTCAATCGCCCCATTCCCCCTTAACACTTTCCTTGGCACCGCAAGCCTGTATAATCCGGGCATGAAAAACGACCAGTCTTTATGGATAGATCAGTTTCCAAGGCCGTCTGCGGAAGATAATAAATACAGCCGGGGCATGGTCACGGTCTTGGGGGGAATGGAAATGACGGGCGCGGCTTGCCTGGCTGCCCACGCAGCCTCAAGGGCAGGGGCGGGATTGGTAACAATCATCAGCCCAACCTTCCATTACAGAAAAAAGCCGGAGTCAATAGATCCAACAGCCATCTACAGGGGCTTTAAACCCCATATCATCGTCCGGAACGGAACAAGTTTGCTGGATTTTATGAAACAATCAGAAGCAAAAGGCCGGAATGTCTGTGTAATCGGTCCAGGTCTTGGGCAGGATGAACCACAGGTCTCCCGGGCGCTTATCTTGGGGGTACTGGCGCGCAAAACCCCGGTTGTTCTCGATGCTGACGCCCTGAATGTCTTTCAGTCCGTTCCGCATGAGCTTCTGCAGGCCCTGCATGAGCAGGCGGTTTTAACGCCCCATAGGGGTGAATTTAAACGTCTTTTCCCGAATATTGGCACCAAAGGGGCAGATGCCGCGCAGAGAGCGGCGCGGGAAATGCTGGCAACGATGGTCTTGAAAGGGCCAAAAACGGCAATCGCGCTAGGAGAAAGGGAAGCTGTGGTAAACGACAAGGCGCCGCCGACCCTCGCAACCGCCGGAACAGGCGATGTTCTTGCGGGCATGATCGCCGGTCTCATGGCGCAGGGAATGAGTGGCTTTGACGCGTCCTGCGCCGCCGTGTGGATCCACGCAAGAGCCGCGAGCGCCTTCGGCCCAGGCCTTATTTCTGCCGACTTGCCTGATTTGGTTCCTCGCATTCTACAAGATTTGCTTGGATTTGGTGAACAATTAGGCTAAAACCACGCTTCAGCGTATATTTTGAAGGCTGAAACAGCCCTCAAGGTTGCGGGTGTGGCGAAATTGGTAGACGCGCCAGGTTTAGGTTCTGGTGTCCCTAGGACGTGGGGGTTCAAGTCCCTCCACCCGCACCATTACAAAGACTTTAGAGAACATGAATGCAAACTGATGAGTAACGAGAGTTGATGATGCAGGCAAAAAGGAAAGAGCAGGACGATATGCAGGTAAAACAGCTAAAACAGGACGGATTGTTGCACGAACTGGAAATCACGATTAAAGCCAGTGAAATTGACAGCCGGGTGGATGTTCGCCTGAAAGAAGTCGGCAAGACCATCCGGCTTCCCGGATTCCGCCCCGGAAAAGTGCCTTTGCCTCTGCTCAAGAAGAAATACGGCCGCGCTATCATAGGCGAAATTCTTGAATCGACGGTCAATGAATCCTCTCAGAAAGCTCTGGAAGACAAGGGGCTTCAGCCGGCCATGCAGCCCAAGATCGAAGTGACCTCTTTTGATGAAGGTCAGGACCTGACATATACGCTGGCGGTCGAAGTTCTCCCCAAAATCAAGGTGGCAGAATACAAAGGCCTGGATCTGGAAAAACCTGTGGCCAAAGCAGACGAAAAATCGATTGATGACGCATTAAGCCGCATCGCCTCATCCCGTCGCTCCAGCAAGCCCGTTGAGTCCAAGCGCGCCAGCAAGGAAGGGGACATCGTTGTTATCGACTTCAAGGGCCGCACGGCAGAAGACGACAAGGAACATCCCGGCATGGCTGCCGAAGGGCATCATCTGGAACTGGGCAGCGGCCGCTTCATTCCCGGATTCGAGGAGCAACTCGTAGGTCAGAAGGCAGGAGACGAAGTAGAAGTTAAGGTCACGTTCCCCGAACAGTATCCTGCTGCGGAACTCGCAGGCAAAGATGCGATTTTCGACGTGACCATCCATGAAATTCGTGAATTGTCCGAAACGGAAATCGATGACGAATTTGCCCAGTCTCTGGGAATGCAGGATGTGCCCGCTCTCCGCAAGGCAGTGGAAGAACAGATTAACCGGGAACTTGAACAGCAAAGCCGCCTGATCCTGAAGAAAAAACTCCTTGATGAGCTTGACGGCTCCCACGACTTCGAAATTCCCGCGGGAATGAAACAGCAGGAACTGCAGAACATCACCCAGCAGGTCTTGATGGATTATCAAAGCCGCGGCGGGGAAGGGGACATCAGTGACGAAGAAAAAGAAGAGCTCGAAGAGATTGCAGACCGTCGCGTGCGTCTGGGGCTCGTGCTGGCCGAAATCGGCAAGGAAAACAAGATTCGTGTAAGCGATCAGGAGCTTCAGAAAGCCGTGATTGCCGAAGCCCAGAAATATCCGGGTCAGGAAAAGAAAGTATTCGATTACTATGCCAAGAACCGCCATGCTCTCGAAAGCCTGCGCGCGCCTCTCTATGAGGACAAGGTAATCGACTTTATCCTTGAGCTTTCATCGATTTCTACAACGGAAGTCACTCCCGATGAATTGATGTCCGAAGAGGAACAGGCCCTCTCAGATGTTGAAAAATCAAAATCGAAAAAAAGCGACAAGCCGAAAAAAGGCGAAAAATCGTCCGCAGGCAAATCAAAGGCAGAGAAATCCGAAGCTAAAAAAGCGGCTCCGAAAAAGAAAAAAGCCTCTGAATGAAAAGCAAAATTTTTTGAATACAGTCTTGAACAAACCCTGTCCTGTGATAGGGTTTGTTAGTTTTCATCCCCTATTCGAAACCGAACCGGCGGACCGTATCGAACGACCCTAGCAAATGAGTGAAATATAGATGTCAGACCGTGATCCTGTTGAAACCTACATGAGCCATCTGATCCCGACCGTTATTGAGCAGACCAATCGCGGGGAACGGGCTTTTGACATTTTCTCGCGTCTTTTAAAGGAGCGGATCATTTTCCTGACAGGGGAAGTCAATGATTACGTCTCATCGCTGATCTGCGCCCAGTTGCTCTTTCTGGAGTCCGAAAACCCGAAAAAGGAAATTTCTTTCTACATTAATTCGCCGGGGGGTATTGTAACCTCGGGCTTGGCCATATACGACACAATGCAGTATATCCGCCCGGAAGTCTCGACCGTGTGTATTGGGCAGGCGGCATCCATGGGATCTTTCCTCCTGATGGCAGGCCAGCCGGGCAAACGCTATTCACTTCCGAATTCCCGGATCATGATTCACCAGCCTTCAGGCGGCGCGCGCGGGCAGGCAACGGATATCGAAATTCATGCCCGTGAGATCCTGCGTCTGCGCCAGAAGCTGAACGAAGCCTATGTCAAACACACCGGCCAGAAACTCAAGGTGGTTGAAGAGGCTATGGAGCGTGACCGCTTTATGAGCGCAGAGGAAGCCAAGGAATGGGGGCTGATTGACCATGTCGTGGAAAAACGCTCTGGAGGCGACGAAGAGCCCAAAAAGGACGACACTAAGAAAAAATAAACGGTTCTCTGCTAAGCTAAAGTTTAGAGTCCGTTAATCTCAGGAAAAGACGTAACCTTTTGTTAATGAAAAGCGAAATAGGAGTAGGCGAAAAAGAGCTTTATTAGCCCTGATTTCGTCTCCATAATGCTGTTTGATACAGGCGTATTTGTCAAAAAAACGGGAAAAACATGCTCGGCACATCATCGACTAAAGTCAGATCCTATGCGGTATTGCCCCTGAGGGATATTGTTGTTTTCCCGCACATGATCGTGCCGCTTTTTGTCGGGCGCGAAAAATCGGTGGTGGCATTGGAAAATGTCATTCACGCCGATAAGAAAATTCTGCTGGTGACGCAAAAAAATCCCTCGGAAGATGACCCGCAATCCAAGGATTTATACGATATCGGAACCGTTGGAACGATCCTGCAGCTCCTGAAGTTGCCTGATGGTACGGTGAAGGTTCTTGTAGAAGGAAGCCAGCGCGTTCGTATCAACGCCTTTTCCGAGGAAAGAAATTTTCTGGAGGCAACGGTAACGGAAATTCCCGACACATCACCCATAAGCCCGGAACTTGAAGCCCTGTCTCGTGCGGTGATGAGCCAGTTTGAACAGTACGTAAAGCTGAACAAAAAAATCCCGCCTGAGGTAATTGTCTCTGTCAACCAGATCAGCGATCCCTCAAAAATGGCGGATACCATCGCTTCGCACATCACGCTGAAGATCGAACAGAAGCAGGATATTCTTGAGACGGGCGCAACGGCCGAGCGTTTGGAAAAACTCTACAGCCTGATGGAAGGCGAGATCGGCGTCCTTCAGGTCGAAAAACGCATCCGCGGCCGCGTCAAGCGCCAGATGGAAAAAACCCAGCGCGAATACTACTTGAATGAGCAGATGAAAGCCATCCAGCGTGAGCTCAACGAGGGCGAGGATGGAACGGATGAACTGGGCGAACTGGAGAAAAAGATCGAGGAAGCCAAGCTTGGTAAGGAAGCACTGGAGCGCGCCAAGCACGAGCTTAAAAAATTGCGCCAAATGAGTCCCATGTCGGCGGAAGCGACCGTTGTCCGTAACTACCTGGATTGGATTTTGAGCGTTCCGTGGCACCGCAAGACCCGCGTCAAAAAAGATATCAAAAAGGCCAAGGAAATTTTGGACAAGGATCATTACGGTCTGGAAAAAATCAAGGAGCGTATCCTTGAGTATCTGGCCGTCCAGCACCGCACCAACAAGATCAAGGGCCCCATCCTTTGCCTCGTCGGTCCGCCGGGGGTCGGTAAAACCTCGCTCGGCCAATCCGTGGCAAGGGCGACCAACCGTCATTTTGTCCGCATGTCTCTGGGCGGAGTTCGGGATGAAAGCGAAATCCGCGGTCACCGCCGGACCTATATCGGGGCGATGCCGGGTAAAATCATTCAGGGCATGAAAAAGGCGAAGACGGTCAACCCGCTCTTCCTGCTCGATGAGATTGACAAGCTCGGCTCCGATTGGCGTGGCGATCCCAGCTCGGCGCTTTTGGAAGTGCTGGACCCCGAACAGAATGATAAGTTCCAGGATCATTACCTCGAACTGGATTATGATCTTTCTGATGTCATGTTCGTCTGTACGGCGAATACGACCCAGACCATGCCGCGTCCCCTGATGGACCGGATGGAGATCCTGCGCATCTCCGGCTATACCGAGGATGAAAAGCTTGAAATCGTCAAACGTCACATTCTGAAAAAACAGATGAAAATGGCGGGACTGAAAAAGGGCGAGTTCGTCATACACGATGCCGTTATCCGTGACCTGATCCGTTATTACACCCGCGAAGCCGGCGTCCGGAATCTGGAGCGCGAGATTGCCAATCTCTGCCGTAAGGCGATCAAGGACATCCTGATGAAGGGCAGGGGCTCCATAACCGTTACCCGCAAAAGCCTTGAAAAATACGCGGGCGTGAAGAAATACCGTTACGGCGAGATTGAGGAAGAGGATCGCATCGGCGTGGTCAACGGTCTCGCCTATACCGAAACCGGCGGCGACCTGCTCTCGATCGAGGCGGTCACCATGCGCGGCAAGGATGGCAAGGTCACGACAACCGGAAACCTGAAGGACGTTATGAAAGAGTCCATTACGGTTGCCGAAATGCTGATCAAGTCCCGCGCCGCCCAGTACGGTCTGGAATATGAAGCCCTGAAGGAGCAGCAGATCCACGTTCACGTTCCCGAAGGCGCGACCCCCAAAGACGGTCCGTCTGCAGGGGCAGCGATGGTCACGGCGATCGTTTCGGCGCTGACAGGCATACCGATTCGCAAGGATATCGCCATGACCGGCGAGGTAAATCTGCGCGGAAACGTCACAGCCATAGGCGGCCTGAAAGAGAAGCTTCTCGCGGCTTTGCGCGGGGGAATCAAGAAAGTTCTTATTCCGAAAGAAAATGAAAAAGACCTCGCGGAGATTCCCAATAACGTCATCAAGGGCTTGGAAATTGTGCCGATCAGCCAGATAGACGAGGTCCTCGCGCATGCTCTTTCGCGCATGCCGGAGCCTTTAAGTGCAGAAAAAGATGAAAAAATGAGCCAAATTTCATCAAAAACTGCAGAAAATCAGGGCGAAGACGTGATTCACCATTGAGTCTTTCACAAAAATAGCTTACTACAGAATCACTGACACTCGACGGAAAGCCTTATGGATCGTGGCTTATAGCCGATAGGTCCTCTTCTGTTGGAAGGTCGAAAGAAAGACATTCCGGTCAGTGTCTCTTTGCTTAAACTCTAACTCGAAGGTGGTTCTTATGAACAAGCAAGACCTAGTAGCAAAAGTGGCTGACAAGGCCGATATCTCCAAGCAAAAGGCCGCTCAGGCGGTTGATGCCGTGATCGATGCGATCAAGGCAAGCCTGAAAAAAGGCGACGATGTTCGTCTCGTCGGCTTCGGAACCTTTACGGTCACCAAGCGCGCTGCCACAACGGGCCGCAACCCGCGCACGGGCGAGCCGATCAAGATCCCGGCTTCCAAGCGTCCGAAATTCACGGCCGGCAAGGAACTCAAAGAAGCCGTTAACAAGTAATCTGTTGATCTGCAGAATTAAGCCCGGCCGTGCTGATGGGTGCGGCCGGGCTTTTTATCGCCAGCCGATACACGATGCTTGATTTTTCCTCTGTAAGCCGCTACCTATAGGCCCCTGACTATTGATGATTATGGGTGATTAGCTCAGTTGGTAGAGCATCTCGTTTACACCGAGAGGGTCGGCGGTTCGAGTCCGTCATCACCCACCATTTCTTTCTAAAGACTATAGTTTTAGAAATTATGTTTAAGACTAAACTTTTTTATCTTACCCTGATCGTGTGTCTGTTTATTTCTGTTGGCATTAAGGCTGAAGATAAGATAGCAACTATAGACCCGACCTGCTTCCTGTTTTCCAAAAACAATATGCTTCGATGAAAGCGTCTATAGAAAGCCGCAACAAAGATCAATTGGCAGAGGTGCTGGCGCCGCACTTTATGAGTGAAGACACATCAGGTAAACAAACTGACGCTCAGCAACTGCTTGACCAAATTTCTCATTTCCCGGAAATTCCAGACAAAACAAGCAACACAAAAATCACTTCGATAGAGATTGTAAATGGCAAAGCGCTAATTACGCAGCGTTATGAAATGACATCAAAAATTGATGAAAAAAATTCTATAAAAATTATCGCTGAATCTGAAGACACATGGGTGCTTATTGAAGAAAAATGGCTTTTAAAAAAAACCGTTACAAAAAGCTTAGATCAGTTTTTTAACGATTCTATTATTTCGCACCAGGAACACAAATAAAAATATCTCAAGGCTCCGCCTTCTCATCCCACGGGCAACTCAACTCGCTATGAAAATGATAGCTGTTCGGCTCCTGCGTGACCGTATCGGTCACAACACAGCCATTGCGTAACTGAAAAACCGTCTTGTTCCCGTCCTGCTGCTTGCTGATGCGCTCATACCCGTCCGGGTCATTCCGGTCGGTGATCTCCCCCGGCACGGAGGCACATCCAGCCAGCGCGGTAAAAGAGGCGGAAGCCAATAAACGGGTATAAGGTTTCAAGAAAAGCTCTCAAATCAAAATAAGATATTGTTTATAAATGACTTTACAGCATTTTTCCAAGAAAAACCCGAAGTTTGGGTAAAGCCCTGTCAAAATTCTTAGACTTTCTTTCAGATTTTAGAGACAATATGAAAACATGAAAAACCCGGGTTTAAAAGTTTACAATCACGAAATGCAGGGCGAGGAGTGGGGCGCGAACGGCCCCATGACCTTACGTTTTGCCAAGCCAGACGGCCTCGCGCACGGCCTGACTGGCAAGGTTACTCCGGGGATGCTGGCCTCTGAAGATACGCAACTCGGCGTCATGCTCGGTAAAGGCGAGGGGGCGCTCGCCGTTCTTTTGCCGGATTTTCCCATCCCTCGCGAAAAGGTGGAGGCCATCTATCGCGAGGCGCAGGAACGCGCCGAGGAAAGCGATATCGAGTGGCTGGACGTGCTGCAGGTCAGTTGGTTGACTGATTTGGCCCGACAGATTAAAGGGGAGTACTTCCGGCCCGATAGCAGCCCGCCGACCGTACAGTGGGCCTGGAACCCGGATGAAAACGATCACGCCCGCATCACCCGTGCGGAATTCATCATGAAAGGCGTGCCAAACAGCCACCCTTACTGGATTTTGGCCACGCCGAGCGCCGATATAGACCACGATTCCTTTGACCTTTAGGCGCTTTCACGCTATCACAGGGCCATGGTCGCCCTGCCGAATATAAAACGTCACAAGACTGTACCGGTCCATGTCCGCAACGTGACCGTGGGCGGCGATGCGCCGGTCATCGTGCAGTCCATGACGAATACCGACACCGCGGATGTTAACGCGACTTTCGAGCAGGTTAAAAAGCTCTTCCTCGCCGGGTCCGAAATCGTCCGTGTCACGGTCAATAATGAAGACGCCGCCAAGGGGGTCGTAAAGCTCCGTGAAAAACTCGACCACGCCGGGCTGGACGTCCCGCTGGTCGGCTGCTTCCACTATAACGGCCACACGCTGCTGAGCGAGGTGGACGGGCTGGCCCGCGCACTCGATAAATACCGCATCAACCCCGGGAATGTCGGCTTCGGCCAGAAACGCGACCGCCAGTATGAAATCATGGTCGAAAAGGCCATTGAATATGACAAGCCCATCCGTATCGGCGTGAACTGGGGCTCGCTCGATCAGGACCTCTCGACAAAACTGATGGACGAAAACGCGCTGAAGTCTGATCCGGCCAGTGCCGATGAAGTCATGCGCGAAACCCTCGTCCAGTCCGCCCTCATCAGCGCGAA
>JAGRIJ010000075.1 GCA_020443295.1 Alphaproteobacteria bacterium
GAGCGCCGGGCCTGCAAGGCTTTAGGCCAGAGCCGGGGATTGCAGCGCCGCGTCCGCAAACGCCCGGAGGACGAAGAGGTTTTGATCGGGGAGATGACTGCCTTGGCCGTGCGTCCGGAGCGTGTTCTCTATGGTCGCTGGAACGCTACCAGAACGGCAAAGTTGAAAAATGCCAGACAATCGAGGTCGATGAGGATCGTGAAATCGTGCAATGCGCCGGGCACAGCAACCGGGACCCGTCCAAGGAAGAAATCAAGGTCGTCCGCAAATGGGCGGAAAGCGCACG
Source organism: Alphaproteobacteria bacterium (assembly GCA_020443295.1). Lineage (GTDB taxonomy): Bacteria > Pseudomonadota > Alphaproteobacteria > Micavibrionales > Micavibrionaceae > JAGNKE01. The sequence goes on from JAGRIJ010000075.1 coordinate 287, forward strand.
ATTGAAAATTTCGGACTGGGTTTTTGCTGCTTGATTTTTATAATCAAATACCGTGATCGGCACGTTGCTATGAATTAGTCCTGTGCAGCTTTTCAAATCATGATTTGAGCTTATATTCCGGACGGACTAAGTGGTCGAAGAACCCGTAATCCCAATTCCGCATGGCGATAACCAAGGTCACACCATCCCGGTTTTCTATGGGCAAAGTTGACTCCTCGCGGGAGATCTCGCTGAATTCGCGGGCCAGTCGCAACAATTTGTGCTGAAACTCCGCGGCACTTGCCGTAGAAAGCGCACCGTTTAAGACCCGCAAAAACCGGTGTTCGCCGCTAAAACTGCCGTTAAAATATTCTTGCCCCACATGTTCACGAAAGAAACGCTCAAACGGACCGTTCTCAATCCAGGAAAAGTTAGGGCTAATCAGGAGCTTAATCCTGTTTTGCGGGAGGAGCTGGATAATGCCGATCTTGTCCAGTTTGAGGAGTTTCAACACACATTCTTCCTCGCTTAACGTGAAGTATTGCGTGATATTTTTCATTGTCCAGTGGTTAAAGACACAAACGGTGACCAGTATGAGCGCGATATCCTGAATGATTTCAGATTCCTGACTGTGTGTAAGCCTCTCTATTCTCGCCCGCGAAGTTTCCATTAGTTTAACAAGGTCGCTGATTTCCATGCCTAACATGTCGCAAACTCTGTCCAACCGCTCCAAAGAAAATTGCTGCTCCGAAAACATGCGTTTGACGCTCGCCTCGGACAAGCCGAGAGCTTGCGCCACATCCGCATAAGTCTTTCCCAGGGCCTTGAGACAGTGCTTTAACGTTTGAAGCAATGAAGCGGTCTGCATGATGCCGTTCTCCAAAAAGTATTAAAATACGATACTAGTATAATAATATACTGCTACTTATGTCAATTAAGTATTTTATATTAATCCCCCTCTGTAAGATAAGGCTGTTCAAACATGTTTAAGGAGAAAAATGATGAACATCTTTACCCGTATTACAGCCACGCTCACCGGCAAACTGGATGAGATGGTTGCCCAGGTTGAAAACCATGACGCCGTTGTTGCGGTTGCACTTAAAGACACACGCGCGGCCGTAGCAAAGGCCAAAGTGCGGTTGGATCGAGTGCGCAAGGATGGGGAGGCCATGCGTCAACGCTTGCAGGAAGCTCAGCGGATGGAAAAGCTCTGGGAAAATCGCGCTAAAGAAACGGCGGCAAAGGATGAGCAAAAAGCCCTTGCCTGTCTTGCAAGACGCAACCAATGCCGCGAGCAAACCATACAAATCCAGACAGCCCTGACACGCCACGAGGAACTGGAGATCAAGGTCAGGGACAATGTGCAGCGTATGGAGCAGCGCTTGCGTGATATCACGCAACAGCAGAACCTGATGCGCTCGCGACAATCTACGGCAGATGCCATGCGGATTATCAGCAAGATCGAAAGTAATACCGACAACGGGATCGAAGATACCTTTGACCGTTGGGAAATGCTGATTACCGAGACGGAGTATTCCCTAGGCCACATGTCGGATACGGACGCTCTCGATATGTCCTTCGTAAAAGAAGAAAATGCCGCGCAATTACAGGCAGAGCTGGCCGAGTTGCTGGATGCTGAAAAGGGAGAAAAGAAATGAGCCTGCCAATTGAAAACATTCATGCAGAGGAGTGGGAGGAAAATCCTTCCACTCCAAGGGCGGAAAAATCAAATATCATTGATCTTATCCGGAGTATGACCAATTTCGCGTCACTTCTGCGTGTTAGCGGTGCTTTGATCATGCTGGTCGCTATGTCCACCTACCTTCTGAAAGGATGGTCAGAAGGTAACGATATCAGCCGTTATTACATGTTGCTTTCGCAAACTTTCCTTCTGGCTTTAAGCGGGCTTGGACTCAGCTACCTCCTGAACGAAAATAAGGGGGCTCGTATCTTTTTCGGGCTGGGCCTGATTTCCATTACGGTCAACATGACAACATTGGGCTCGCTGATCTTCTCGACCACGCAGTGGGGGAGCGCCCTTACGCAATATCCCGGTTTTGCCAAGTGGGTCGCACCGGAATTCGATGCAATCATGATGGCCATGCTGGGGACGGTAGCTATCAGCGTACCGGTTGCATGGGTCAGTCATAAAGTGCTGGCACGCCGCTCCGCGCACGTACTGTCTGCGCTGTTCCTGTTCACAAACCTGCTGCTGCTCCTGCCGGTGCGAGAATCGATCTTCGTGGGTGTGACCGCACTGGTTGCGATCACTCTTCCTCTGGGTTTGTTGATGAAGCGGATGTCAAAGGATAGCACCTTGCGCACGCCGGAGGGGTTTTTTGCGATGGCCACGGTATTTGTGCCGGCGGGAATTATCATTTGCCGCAGTATTTGGCTCTATCCCGTGGACGAGATCCTGCAAATCATTCTGGCAGGCACGGCCTTTATCGCGCTGCGCTTTTGTGCCCAGCAAACGGAAGAAACCTCTTTTGCGCGTGGAGTGATTAACCTGCTGTCGTTTGGCGCAGCCATGGCCATGGCGATACCGGCGACCCTATTGGCAGAACGCTTTCTTTCAAGGGCCCTGGCCTTTAATACATTCGGACTTGTATTTGCCGGCCTGCTGCTGGATCTATCAACCCGCGCCCGGAAACCGGTTGCCCTGATACGTCTGGCTGCAATTGCGCTCTCCGTGAGCCATATCCTTCCGGTAATATACTTCGACCATGTATTCAACTCCGTTTTGTGTATCCTTGCCGGATTGACGGTCATCGTAGTGAGCCGTCCGCATGGCTTGCGGGCTCTGACGCTGCTGGGCGGGCTGACTGTTCTGGCCGGTGCCGGGCGGCAAATCCTGGAATTGGCGAAATGGATTGATTTCTCCAACTGGCTCACTTTATCGGTCATGGGCGGAGCTATCATCATCGCGGCCTCGCTGATCGAACGCCACGGCGCCGTCATCAAAATGAAATGGGATCGTCTGACACACTCTGAGAAAAAGTAAGAGCATGATCCAAACCCTGTCCGGGCATTGTGTCCGGGCAGGGTGATTTTAAATATTCTGCAAGGACGCCAGTTCAATTCCCGATTTTCTGTGGCCGGTTTCCAAGTTACGCGACTTCTTTTAGCCATTTATCCAGCATGGCGCCGATTTCTTCTTCCTTGAAGGGTTTATTGATATAATCGCTCATCCCCGCCGCCAGGCATTTTTCCCGGTCGCCGACCATGGCGTCCGCCGTCAACGCGATAATCGGAACGTTTGATTTATTCCCTTTTTTCTCGTGCCCTCTGATTTTCATGGTGGCTTCAAATCCGTCCATTTCAGGCATCTGGCAATCCATAAACACGATGTCATACTCGCTTTCTTTCATTTTTTCCAACGCTTCCTGACCGTTCCATGCCGTGTCTATGATGACGCCGTATTTGCCTAAAACCTTTTTGATCAGCATCATGTTCAATTTCATATCCTCGACCGCGAGAACCTTGATTTCTGGATATTGTTTGTACTTTTCGTGTGTACCGTCTTTGCTCACGTTCAACATGTTTGTCGCGTTGTGACGGGTAATGAACGGAGCATCTGTTTTCTTGAGGTTTCGATTATGAAGGCTCTGATTTATCGCAGCAATCAACTGGTCGCGCCGGAACGGTTTTTTCAAATATCCCTTTAAACCTAATTTTTTTAGCTCTTCATAGGGTTTATGTTCCATGGCGCCGGAGACCATGATCAAGATCATGTCCCGATGGTCTTTCAGAGCCCTTATCTTTTTTACCAGCTTTAAGCCATCCATTCCCTGGAGCAAGTAATCCACGATACAAATATCGTATTGATGTCCGTCCGCCAGCAGATTCAGGGCTTCCTCCGCACTGGTCGCGCACTCACATATCAACCCCTTCTTTAACAAGGAGGTTTTCATAAACTCTCGCGTTAATTCATAGTCATCAACAACCAGAACTCTTGTTCCCGCAAGATTTTCATCCTTTTGAGTTTTCTCTTCGACCGTGCTGTTTTTCAGTCGCAGATTAAAAATGAAGACCGATCCTTCTCCTACGCGGCTTTCGACGCGGATGTTTCCGCCCATGAGCTTTACAAGCTCTGCTACAATGGTAAGGCCTAGGCCTGTTCCGCCGAATTGACGCGTGGTCGACTCTTCTGCCTGGGTAAATTTTTCAAAAATGGCGTTCTGCTTTTCCGGGGGGATCCCTATGCCCGTGTCCTGGATACGACATTCAATTTCTGCAAGATCGCCGCTGGCTGAGTTTTGTTTTATGTCGATCAGGATATGGCCCTTACTCGTAAATTTCAGGGCATTGCTGAGAAGGTTGGCGAATATCTGCTTAATGCGAACGGGGTCGCCCATAAAATGTCTTGGATAATCCCGGTCGGTCGTGAAGATCATCTCGATCTTTTTTTCACGCGCCTGGTATGCGTAAAGAGACGTGACCTCCTGCACCAGGTCGTAAAGATCGAAATTTACGTGCTCCAGCTTGAGCTTTCCGGCTTCTATTTTTGAAAAGTCGATAATATCGTTGATGATGTTCAGAAGGGTTTCTCCGGATGCACTGATTGCCTTGGCCCATTCCCTTTGTTCTTCATCGAGTTTTGTGTCCATAAGAAGCCGGGATATGCCCAGAACGGCATTCATCGGCGTGCGGATCTCGTGGCTCATGTTTGCAAGGAAATTGCTCTTTGCACGGCTGGCTTCCTGAGCCTTGCTGCGCTCTTTCTCGAGCTTGACCATATAGTCCTGCATTTGAATATTTAATTCTTCCGCCCTTTCCTTGGCATTCTTTAATTCCTGCTGGGCCTGAATTCTATGCGTTGCGTCTTCGATCATGCCGAGAAGTAAAGAAGGTTCGCCCTCTTCGTCGTAAATCGGCACCTTGATCGTATGAGCAAGGAACGTTCCGTTTGGCGTTGTAACCGTCTCAGATTCAATATCAACCAGTTTTCCATCGTGCATGACCTTTTCGTCTGTTTGCCGGAAGAAGTCGGCTTCCTCCTGTGGCCAGTTGTCGTAATCGGTCGTCCCGATCAAATCTTCGCTTTTCACTACAAAAAGCTTTTCGGCGTGTTTGTTGACCAAGGCCATACGATATTCTTTTTTTACGTCCTTAACGAAAATACCGAGGGGCATATTGTTCAAAAGCGTATCCAGAAAGTTGTTTTTTCTTTTTTCTTCAATCCGCAAGCTATTCAGACTCTGGGTTTGTTCGCGCACGTTTCTTTCAAGAGTCGTATGATAGTTTTGGAGCTTTTTGCTTGTGCGGTCTATGCCTTCCACAATGTAGTACCGGGCGTAGGCCCAGGTGACACAAAATAAAAACAAACTTATAGCCAGTATAATGAATTGGCTGCTTTCTAAAGTATCGCTGGTTTTTTCAAGATGAGCCTGCAGATATTCTGCAACGTTATGTTGTTTCTCTAATGTCTTTGAAAGCTGACGTTTTATATCCTGACGGTCAGTGTCTGTATCTGTGTGCGGTTTTTCCGGACTCTCCAGAGCCTTGCTTATTATTTCATCAAGCTTTTCCCATTCTTTATATGCAGGGGCAATGGCCTCTCTTAATTCCTTGTCATGGGCGTCTCCCACAAAAAATGTTTTTTCCGAAACACCAAAGAAATCACCGTATTTATAAGCAATCACCCCGCCAGAAGACAGGCTTGCAAAATTCTGTTTGATCGTTTTTTTCTGATTTTTCAATTCTTCCAGTTTTTGATTGTGTTCAGCAAGCGTGCTTTCTTTTTTGGCGTCCAGAAGCGCTGATGCGGAAAAGAAATAATTGGCGATCAGGGTAAACTGAATGGTTGCGGCGTGTTGTAATTTCTGGTCATTTTTTCGATCCTGCAGGGATTCATTCAGGAGCGAATATGACGTTAAGAACAAAAGCAAAAACATGCTCAGCAGAACCGAGAGCTGCAACAGGATTTGCTTTCCTGAATAGATCAATCCTTTTTCTGAATCTGCCTGCACATTATTTCTCCGGGAACATAGCGTTAGTGCAGTGACTCCTGCGAGTGTGCGCAGGCTGAGAGCGGAGTGGTTGCTTCAGCACTTCAACTGAGGGGAAGAGGGGCTGCGTGAATGTCTGTAAGGACGCCAGAGGTTCCATAATACTTGCTTTTCCTAAAGCAGGTTCCTAATGTGCGATGATTTTATTCCTTTCCCTCTTACGGATTTGTTAAAATCCTTAGTTGAATACGTTCGTATTCTTTCACCACTATTGGTGTTTCCAGGGGGGCAGGCGTTTTGGGCCGTATTTTATGGATAAGCAGATATCGCAGAAGCGTCAGAGAGCTTAAGCGCCCGTTTGGTCAAAGGCTGAATAATTTTCTTGACCTTTAAGCGATAACCTGTCACAAATCCGCCGTCGTTTGACAATGATGCTCTTTTTTAAGTACAGAGCTTTTGTAGGTGTTTTGATTATAGCAAGACCGTGAGCCTTAGCGTTCACCTTTCCTCGTAAAGTTCAGTTTTATCGAACAGTTTTTCAAGTATCGAACGAGACACAGATTTTGGCGGCAATTGTGCCCCAACTCTACTAAAACTTTGCAGTGAAAGGATAAAATCATGCAAGACCAACAAAAAGGAACCGTTAAATGGTTCAGCGATCAAAAAGGCTTCGGCTTTATTCAACCCGATAACGGCGGCAGCGATGTCTTCGTTCATATCAGCGCCGTTGAGCGCGCCGGAATGCGCACGCTTCGCGAAGGCCAGAAAATCAGCTATGACCTGCAGCGCGACCCGAAAAAGGGTAAAGACAGCGCGGCAAACCTGAGAGAAGCTTCCTAAGCATCTGCCTGTAACCAAGCAAAAGATTTTCCGCGCCGGTCACACCTGCGCGGAGCTTTATGCGCACGGAAAGAAATATTATGAAAAATTTTGAATGCCTCGGGTTAAACCCCGCGCTGGCCAAATCGCTGGTGCACATGAAATATACAACCCCAACCCCTATTCAGGCGCAGGCCATACCGCTTGCCCTTGAGGGACATGACATTATGGGTACGGCGCAAACCGGGACCGGGAAGACCGCCGCGTTTGCCATTCCCTTGATCGAGAAACTTTTAAACAATCCCCGCGGCTCTGCCCTTGTGCTTACGCCTACGCGCGAGCTTGGAAAGCAGATTATGGGGATTATGCATCAACTGCTTGGGCCGAAAAGCCCGATCAGAACCGCCTTTATCATCGGCGGGGAGTCCATGGGAAAACAGATCGGCCAGCTCAGAGCCCGTCCGCGCCTGATTGTGGGTACGCCGGGCAGGATCAACGACCATCTTGAACGCGGTACCATGATGTTGCGCGATACGCATTTTCTGGTTCTGGATGAAACTGACCGGATGCTGGATATGGGCTTTGCCGTGCAACTGGAAAAGATTTTTAAATATATGCCGGAGCAGCGCCAGACGTTAATGTTTTCCGCGACTTTGCCGAAAAACATTCTGAAGCTTTCAGAGAAATATCTTCACAACCCCAAACGCGTTGCGGTTGGCGAAACGAATGTCGTTGCCAGAAATATCAAGCAGGATGTGATCCGCATCGAGCAGGACAAAAAATATAACGAACTGATGTCGCAGCTCCATGATCGAAACGGTTCTGTTATCGTTTTTGTCAAAACCAAGTATGGGGCGGACAGAATGGCAAAAAATCTGCGGCGTGATGGTTTTGCGTCCGAAGCTTTGCATGGCGATCTGCGCCAGAGCAAGCGCGATCAGGTCATGCAGAATTTCCGCAAGATGAACTTCCGCGTGCTTATCGCCACCGATATTGCCGCACGCGGTCTTGATGTGCCGCATATCGAGCACGTGATCAATTACGATTTGCCGCAGGTTGCCGAAGACTTCATTCACCGCATTGGCAGAACGGCCAGAGCGGGAGCAGAAGGTTCTGCGATCAGCTTCGTTTCCAATCAGGACGGCCGGAAATGGCATGCGATCGAACGCCTGCTCAATCCGAATGCTGCGAATGATAAAGGCTCAGACCGTAAATCTTCTAAAAATGCGAAGTTTCGGCGGGGCAAAAAGCGCTTTCACCGCGGCAAGAAAAAGGCCGCCTGAAAGCGAAAAGCCATAAGTTGCCGTAAGGGGGGCGTTTGCTTCGCCGTCCAGTAGTTTTTACGAGCAGAAATCGGAGTCTGCGCAGAAGAGTTCGTGCATTTTTTCTATGAGTTCGCGGATTTCGGGGGAGGATATCCGGTAGTAAACAAACTGTCCTTCCTTGCGCGCCTCTACATAATTTTTATCCCGAAGCCATTTGAGATACTGGGAGACCTGTGACTGGCTGGCCAGTTCTTTTTCCTGTTCGAAAATCTGCCCGGCGGACATCTCCCTGTTTTCGATCAGGTTGCACAGGATGCTGAGGCGCACCGGGTGGTTCAGCGTTTTCAGAACGTCCAGAGCGCCCTTCATCTCTTCGTGTTTTGCCATTTTTTCCGCCTACCGTTCTTAGATCTTGACAAGTATATTAAAATATTTTAAATTAATATATTATAAAATATCTATAAGGAATCCGTCAATGAATATCGATCGTATCGTTCTGGCTTTTGCAGGTTCTGTCGTTCTTGTCAGCCTGTTTTTGGCGCAGTTTGTTTCCCCGTACTGGCTGCTGCTTACGGGGTTTGTCGGGCTGAACATGCTGCAGGCCTCGTTTACCGGGTTTTGCCCGCTGGCTATGATTCTGAAGCGATTGGGATGCCGGTCAGGCTGTGCTTTTCAATAGGGCTGTTATTTAAAACAGGAGGATCCCATGGCGCGTATAGTGATTTTAGGAGGCGGGATCGGCGGCGTGTCTATGGCCTATGATATGCGCGCCGTATGCGGGTGTCAGGGCCAGCACGAGGTGACGCTGATTTCGGATTCTCCGACTTTTCATTTTGTCCCTTCCAATCCCTGGGTGGGGGTCGGCTGGCGCACACGCGAAAAAATCGAAGTGCCGCTGGAGCCTTACCTGACGCGCAAGAAAATCCGGTTTATCCCTGTGGCAGCCAAAACAGTTAGACCGCAGGAAAACAAAGTTGAGCTGATCGACGGGCAAACGGTTGAGTACGATTATCTGGTGATTTCGACCGGACCGCGGCTGGCCTTCGAAAAGATCGAGGGGCTGGGGCCGCATGAGGGCTTTACCGAGTCTGTTTGCCATGTCGATCATGCGGTGGTCGCCGGGGAGAAGTGGGCAGCCTTCAAGAAAAACCCCGGCCCGATAGTGGTCGGCGCGGTGCAGGGGGCTTCCTGTTTCGGACCGGCCTATGAACATGCGTTCATCATGCACCGGGACCTTGTGAAGGCAGGGATCCGGCACAAGGTGCCGATGACCTATGTCACGGCGGAGCCGTATATCGGCCATCTGGGTCTGGGCGGGGTCGGCGATTCCAAGGGATTGCTGGAAAGCGAGTTGCGTAAACGGGACATCAAGTGGATCTGCAATGCCGTCGTTGACCGTGTGGAAGAGGGGATGATGCATATCACGGAGGTTGACGAGAACGGCCAGTCCAAGCGCAAGCACGAGCTTCCTTTTTCCTATTCCATGATGCTGCCGCCTTTTTCCGGGGTGGATGCGCTTATGGGGGTTGAGGGGCTGGTCAATGACAAGGGGTTTGTTCTTGTCGATGCGTATCAGCGCAATCCAACCTTCAAGAATGTTTTTGCTGTCGGGGTATGCGTGGCGATCGCGCCGCTGGAGAAGACGCCCGTTCCGGTCGGCGTTCCGAAGACGGGGTACATGATCGAGTCGATGGTGGCTGCAACGGCGCATAATATCGTCGATCTGTGCAAGGGCAAAGAGCCGAGCCACAAGGCGACCTGGAACGCGATCTGTCTGGCCGATATGGGGAATACGGGTGTGGCGTTTGTCGCCCTGCCGCAAATTCCGCCGCGCAACGTGGCGTGGATGCGGGGCGGCAAGTGGGTGCACTGGCTCAAGGTTCTTTTCGAATGGTATTTCATCCGCAAGGTCAAGACCGGCTCCATCTCGCCGTTCTATGAAAAATATGCCCTGCGGTTGCTGGGAATCCGTAAAAGACAAATGCAAGATAAGGGTTGATGACCATGCTCGTCCTGTCCCAAGCCGCCAGCAACAAACCCAAAACATTTATGTGGGCGGGCATTCTGATCAGCGTCCTGTTCATACTGGGCGTGGCTCTGCCGACCTTGTTGCCTCAACAGGTTTCTTTCCTTCCGCCGCTTTCGATTGATACGGATCCGGAAAATATGCTTTCGAGCGACGAGCCTGTGCGGGTGTTTCATAATGACCGCAAAAAAGAATACAGCCTGTATGACATGATTGTCGTCGGGGTGGTGAATAAAACCGATCCGCAAGGGGTCTTTAACCCGCAATCGCTCAAGAATATCTATGATCTGGGCGAATATGCGCGCGGGCTGGTCTGGGAGGGTAAAAACGGGCCAGAGGGCGTTATCGGCGCCGAGATGATCTCGCCGTCGAATGTCGATAACATCGAACAGGCCGGAATGGGGACGGTTCGTTTCGAATGGTTGATGAAATCGCCCCCCGATACGCAGGAAGAGGCTCAGAGAATATACGATAAGGCGGCGAACCTGCCGTTCCTTAAAGATACGCTGGTGTCCGGGGACGGGAAGGCGATGGCGCTTTATATTCCCATCAGCGCGAAGAACCTCAGTTATGAGATCGCCAACAAGCTGCGCGCGAAAATCGCCACGTTCAAGGGGAATGACGAATACCATATCACCGGTCTGCCGATTGCGCAGGATACGTTCGGGGTGGAAATGTTTATCCAGATGGCGATTTCCGCCCCGCTGGCCATGCTGCTGATCTTTCTGCTGATGTGGTATTTCTTCAAGAGCGTCAAGCTGATCGTTGCGCCGATGATCGTGGCGATGGTTTCGGTTATCGTGACGATGGGCGCACTGGTGATGACCGGGCATACGGTTCATATCATGTCGTCCATGATCCCGGTCTTTATCATGCCTATCGCCGTTCTGGACGCGGTGCATATCCTTTCGGATTTTTTCGATGCCTATCCGCGGTTCAAGGACCGCCGAAAGGCTGTCGCCCATGTGATGGAAGAACTGAACAGTCCCATGCTTTACACGTCGCTGACAACGGCGGCAGGGTTTGGCTCCTTGGCCTTTACGCCCATTCCGCCGGTCCAGATTTTCGGCATCTTTATTGCGTTTGGCGTGGCGATGGCTTGGTTGTTCACGGTGACGTTGGTGCCGGCCTATATCATGCTGATGAGCGAAAAATCGCTGGAAGGGTTCGGTCTGGCGCATCACGGGGAAGACGAGCATCCATCCTCGCCGCTGGCGAAATTGCTGCAGGTCATGGGGCCTTTTACCTACACCCATGCGAAGTCCGTCCTGGCGGTTACCGTTGTTCTCTTCGGGGTTTCCGCTTACGGGATCAGCAAAATCCAGATTAACGACAACCCGGTTAAATGGTTCGCGGAGGGGCATGAAATCCGGGTGGCCGATAAGGAGCTGAATGCCCGGTTTGCCGGAACTTATATGGCGTTTCTTGAGCTTAGGCCCGCGGTCGATACGAAAAAAGCTTTTGCGGACGCCCTTTGGCAAGCGCTCGATCAGGACAGCGGTCCGCAGGCCAAGATTCTAAAAGATAAGCTTCCGGCATTGAACGATGTCAACGCGGTCAAGGATTATATCTCCGGGCAGATGGATGCAGCTGCCGATGACGAGGCTTATGACGCGTGGGACGCGCTTGCGACCCTCGTCGATGAAACCTACGGGCGGTTCGAGATTTTCAAGCATCCGGATATGCTGCGCTACGTCGGAGCGCTGCAGCAGTATCTTCTTAAGACCGATCTCGTAGGCAAGAGCAACGCGCTGCCCGATATCGTGAAAACGGTTCACCGGGAATTGTTTTTGGGTAAGGAAGATGCTTTTCGTATCCCCGATACCCAGAATGCCGTCGCGCAGACCCTGATTACCTATCAGAATTCTCACCGCCCGAACGATTTGTGGCACTTTACGACGCCTGATTACGACAAGACCGTCCTGTGGATCCAGCTCAAGAGCGGCGATAACAAGGACATGAACAGGGTTATCAAGGCAGTCGATGCGTTTCTTGCGCAGAACAAGGCGCCCGTTGCGCTGGAGCGGAACTGGTTTGGGCTGACCTATATCAACACGGTCTGGCAGGACAAGATGGTGTCCGGGATGCTGGAGTCCTTCCTCGGTTCGTTCGTGATCGTGCTTTTGATGATGATCTTTCTTTTCCGTTCCCTGACATGGGGCCTTCTGTCCATGGTGCCGCTGACCGTGACGATCGCCTTTATCTACGGGATTATCGGGCTGATCGGTAAGGATTACGATATGCCGGTTGCCGTGCTTTCCTCTCTTTCGCTGGGGCTGGCAGTCGATTACGCCATTCATTTTCTGGCGCGTTCGCGCGAAGCCGCACGGAAGCACGGGGTCTGGAAGGATACGATCGGGGCCGTGTTCGGCGAACCGGCGCGGGCGATTGCGCGGAACGTGATCGTGATCGGCATGGGGTTTACTCCGCTGCTGTTCGCGCCGCTGGTGCCCTATAAAACCGTCGGGTTTTTCATTTCCGCCATCCTGCTGTTTGCGGGAATTGCGACGTTGCTGATCCTTCCTGCGATCATTACAGTTTTTGAACAGTTCCTCTTTAAAAGAAAGGACGCGTAAGATGAGAAAGTTTCTTTTATTACTGGCCCTGCCTCTCTTCCTGGCTTCCCCGGCTTTTGCCCTTGATGTTTCCGAGATCGTGGCGAAAGCCAGCCACGCGGCCTATTATCAGGGCGCGGACGGACGGGCGCGGGTCAAGATGGAGATTACGGACAAGCAGGGGCGCAAGCGTACCCGCGATTTCGTGATTTTACGCCGGAATGTGGGGGAGGGCGACAAGGACCAGAAGTTCTATGTCTATTTCAACCGTCCCGCCGATGTGAGCAAGACCGTGTTCATGGTCTGGAAGCATGTGGGGGGCGATGACGACCGTTGGCTTTACCTGCCTGCGCTGGATCTGGTCAAGCGGATTGCCGCCTCTGATGAACGTACGAGCTTTGTGGGTTCCGATTTTTTCTATGAGGATGTTTCCGGGCGGAACACGACCGAGGATACGCACGAGCTGGTGGAGACGACCGATAATTATTACGTTGTAAAAAGCACTCCGAAGAAGCCCGATCTTGTCGAGTTCAGCTATTACAAGTCCTATATCCACAAGACGAGCTTTATTCCTGTGAAGATCGAATTTTACGACAAGAACGGGGAAAAGTACCGCGAGGCGGCTGCCGAGAAGGTCGATACGATTCAAGGTTATTCCACCGTAACGCAGGGCAGCATGTCTGATCTGCGCAGCGGCAGCAAAACCGTGTTGACATATTCGACTGTGCAGTACGATATCGGATTGCCGGATGATATCTTTACGGAACGGTATTTGCGCACACCTCCGACGGATTATCTGAAAAAATGAGAAAACTTTTCTTAGCCTCAGTTCTTGCCCTTCCGGCTTTTTCCCTGACGGCTCTGGCGGAGGAGCCGCCCCTGCCTGCGGGGCTGGGAGGGTCTCCTCCAGTGCAGAGTTCCGGCGAACCGGCCTTGCCTGCCGGGCTGGGTGGGGATGAGCCGGCTTTGCCGTCCGGACTTTCATCGGACGAACCTTCCCTGCCGACGGGGCTGGACGACGGAGCGGCTTCCTCTGATACGGGCGGGGAGGGGGCTTTCATCGCGGAAGAGGATGAAGGGGCGTATAAGCTGCCGTTCGGTCTGACCGGGTTTATCGAGGGACGCGCAGGGTTTCGGATCCACGATCAGGGTTTTGAAAAGCGCGCCAGTATCGGGGAGGCGCGATTGCAGCTTCAATACGAAAAATTCTGGGAGAAAGTCAGCGTGCGGGTAACGTCCGACTTTGTGGCCGATCCGGTGGCGGACCGCTGGGCGATCGATCTTGACGAAGGTGACGGATGGGTTGATCTGCGCGAGGCGTTTGTGAGCTGGCGGGCGACCGATTTCATGGATATCAAGGCGGGGCGGCAAGTCTTGACGTGGGGGACGGGGGATCTTGTGTTCCTGAACGATCTGTTTCCCAAGGATTTTGATTCCTTTTTTATCGGGCGGGACGAGGAATATCTGAAGGCGCCTTCGGATGCCCTGAAAGCTTCCTTCTTTTCGGGTATCGTCAATCTGGATGTCGTTTATATGCCGAATTTCGATGCCGACCGTTATGCGGATGGGGCGCGGGTAAGCACTTACGATCCGTTTTCCGGGGGACAGACCGGCCGGGGGAACGTGCTGCGTGTCGATCCGCGGGGGCAATGGTTTGCGGAAGATGAATGGGCGGTGCGGGCATACCGGAATTTTGGGGCTTATGAAACCGCGCTTTACGGCTATGACGGGTACTGGAAAAATCCGCAGGGGCTGGATACGGCCCAAATGCGCGCGACTTTTCCGCGCCTTTCGGTCTATGGGGCGAGCGTGCGCGGCCCGGTTTATCACGGGATCGGCAATGTTGAGGCGGCCTATTACGATAGCCGGGACGACCGGGCGGGAACTGATCCGGTTTTACCGAACGACCAGTTCCGCTTTCTGGTAGGGTATGAGCAGGAATTGATGCCTGAACTGACCGGCGGGGTGCAGTATAATCTCGAACGGACGCTGGATTTCGGTGCGCTCAAGAAGAATGCGCCTGCGGGATCGCCTTTGCCCGAGCATAACCGCCATGTCGTGACCTTGCGCCTGACCAAGCTGATGATGAACCAGGATTTAACCCTTTCTTTGTTTAATTTCTGGTCGCCGAATGAGAGTGACGGCTACGTGCGGCCTAAAGCGAATTACAAGATTGACGATCACTGGACGGCGGAAGCGGGGGCGAACGTGTTTTACGGCGAGAGCCGCGATACGTTTTTCGGTCAACTGGAAGACAATACCAACGTCTATGTGTCCCTGCGCTACAGTTTTTAAAAAGGAAAAGGACTTATCCATGAGCAAGATAGAAGCGGTCGATTGCAAAACCCTGAAAAGCTGGCTGGATCATGGTGAAGCGGTCCTGATCGATGTGCGCGAGGTCGAAGAATACAATGCCGCTCATATCAAGGGTTCGATCCTGATCCCGGTCGGCACGTGCTCGGCGTCTTCGGTGCCGCATCATCCGGACAAGAAGATTGTCTTTCACTGCAAGGCGGGCGTGCGAGGCGGGAAAGCGTGCGAGGTTTGCGCAAAAGACATGCCCGAGAAGACGGTTTATAATCTGACCGGGGGGATTGATGCCTGGATCGCGCAAGGTTACCCGGTCGAGGCCGTCTGATGATTAAAGCCTAGGGGGGACGGTGTTTCGTCAGGGGTGTCTGCGGGTTCGTCTGTTTCATCCTGTCCGCCGGGCTGGTTCCAGTCTTTTCCCAGAACCATTCTTCCTAAATGCTGCAGGCCGGGTTCGGCGCGTTTCGTTGCTGCCGGGGGATCATCTTCGCCGGGTTCCTGCCACTGCATCGCGGTTAAATCACCGGCGGTCAAATTTGCCAGTCCGGCCAGACGCGATCCGGGGTGTGCGGGGTTCAGCTCTCCGCTGCCGTCGCCCTTGTGGGTTTCGCCGGAGGTGAAAGCGGCCTGTTCGGAGTGTGCCGTGTTGTCCGCGCCTTCCTTCCGTTGAAGGTTCCTGTGCTCGCGCCAACCCAGCCGTGCAAGGCGGCTTAACCTGGGGTTTTCCTTGTCTTCTTTATCACTCATCGGCGCTTTTGCCACCACTTGTTTTCGGCACAGTTCATTGTACACGAATTTGTTTTGGACCGCATCCGCGCTAAAATGCCGGGAGACCTGTCTGGGCGCGGCCGAGGATCAGGGCGTGGATGTCGTGCGTGCCTTCATAGGTGTTGACGGCTTCCAGATTGCACATATGACGCATGACATGAAATTCTTCCGAAATTCCGTTGCCGCCGTGCATATCGCGGGCGGTGCGGGCAATTTCCAGCGCTTTGCCCGCATTGTTGCGTTTGATGAGGGAAATCATTTCCGGGGTGAAGGCCCCTTCATCCATCAGGCGGCCCACCCGCAGGGCGGCGTGAAGCCCCAGGGTGATTTCGGTCTGCATATCCGCCAGCTTTTTCTGAACCAGTTGGGTTTGCGCCAGCGGACGGCCGAACTGTTTTCGGTCCAGCGTGTATTGCCGCGCCGCGTGCCAGCAGAATTCGGCGGCTCCCATGACTCCCCAGGCGATGCCGTAACGCGCGCGGTTCAGGCATTCAAAGGGGCCCTTAAGGCCGGAGGCTCCCGGTAAGAGGTTTTCTTCAGGCACTGTGACATCCTGCATGACGATTTCTCCGGTCAGGGAGGCGCGCAGGGAAAGCTTGCCCCCGATGGCGGGGGCGGAGAGACCCTTCATCCCTTTTTCGAGGATGAATCCCTTGATTTCTCCTCCATGCTCTGCCGATCTGGCCCAGACGATGAAGAGATCGGCAATCGGGGAATTGCTGATCCATGTTTTGGCCCCGTTCAGCCTGTAGCCGTTTCCTGTGCGTTCGGCCTTTGTCGTGATGCCGGCCGGGTCTGAACCTGCATCCGGCTCAGTTAGGCCGAAGCAGCCGATCAATTTTCCTGCTGTTAGGCCGGGCAGGTATTTTTTGCGCTGATCTTCCGTTCCCCATTTCCAGATCGGGAAAATGACCAGCGAAGACTGGACGGACATCGCAGACCGGTAACCGGAATCGATGCGCTCGATTTCCCGGGCGATCAGGCCATAAGAGACGTAGCCTGCACCGGCGCCGCCATATTCGGGCGGCAGGGTCGCGCCGAGCAGGCCCAGATCACCCATTTCCCTTAGGATTTCAGGGTCAAAGGCGGCTTCGCGGTAGGCCTTGATGACGCGCGGCAGCAGGCGGTCCTGCGCGTAAGCCTGTGCGGTATCGCGGATAGCACGCTCTTCTTCGCTCAGGCCGTCTTCCAGAAGAAGCGGGTCCTGCCACTTAAAGGTACGAGAGGGGCTCATTTTTCTTTCCGGCGCATCGTTTTAGATGGGTTTATCATAAGCGAGATTGGGGGCGTGCGCCTAGGGACAAGATGAAGACCTGGCGGCGTTTTTCCCTTCATTTTTCCCTTCATTCAGCGCATGGCAGCGATTTTTTGCGTTGCAGGGCCTTTTCCACCGGGCTATTGGAGGGCAAAAGGTTAATATAAAAAAGAAAGGCTTGATTTGCAGGGGGAAGAGCCATTATAAAGCATAATCTTTTTGGCACTGCTAGTACGTCCCCTTCGTCTAGAGGCCTAGGACACGTCCCTTTCACGGACGCGACACGGGTTCGAATCCCGTAGGGGACGCCAATCTTTACAATCACTTAGATCGGCAAACAGGTCGAAGGGTTTTCGCAAGGAAAACCGCAGCTTTGAGCCTTCCATTTCCAAGTTCGAAAATACAAACCCTATCAGACGGCGTTTTTCAGCAGGTGTCGAACTGTCGAACAGTTGGCCGATCCGGGAAGACAGGCTAAGCAAGGTAGACAGGGCGATTTTGAATTGCCCATCACCAGCAGTGTTCTTTTCTAAAAGCTGGTTAATTTCTATGCGGCGGTTTTGCAGTTCATCATGCTTCTGGGCATATATGTCCTTAGTAATACTCCCGTCCAGCAGGCAATCAGTCAGACGGCTTAGTTTTTTGGTCAGGTCGGCGGCTTCCTGTTGCAGGGCTGCAACCGTGTCCTGATAGTGCTGGGTTTCGGTTTCATGGCTCTGGCGCAGGTAATCGACCATCGGCTCCAGAACGTCCTGCGGGATAGTGATGGAATGAATAACATCCCTGATCTGATCCATCACGACCTTTTCCGGTATCCAGACCTTTTTGGCCGTGTCCTTCGGGTCGCGGGTGATGAGATAGACGTATTTACCCTTTTTCAGATCACAGGATACGCGGCGGCCCGTCAGGGCGCATGAAATCAGCCCGTTCAGGGTAAAGGGAAGGTCGCTGGTGGCTGGGGCGGCATTATGGGCGTTCGGCTTGCTGTAGACCCGTTCGCAGGCTTCAAACAGGGCTTTATCGATCAGGGCGGGATAGGCATGGGGGTATAGCTGTTCCTTGACCCGCATCATGCCGTAATAAAATGGGTTGCGGAACATATTGGATAACGTTTGAACGCTGACCGGATGACCCTTTTTCGTCCGTAAGCCCCAGCCCTTGGAACGCCGCGCCAGTTCGTGCAGTGACACTGTGCCGGTCGCATACTCGGTAAACAGCTTCTTGACCAGAAAGGCCCGTTCCTTATCAAGGATAACGGTGTTGTGGCCGGAATCCGCATCTACAGCGTTCAGATAGCCCAGCGGCGCTTGATAGATGCACTCGCCCTTGCTGATCTTGTGCCTGACGCTGCGCTTGACGTTATCCGAAAGCTGGTCGGTGTAAGACTGCGCCATGACAACGCCCATATTCCACATCAGCTTCTGGCTGCTGGTGGCATTTTTGTCCAGAACATTGCCTTCGCGGACAAAATGGATTTCCAGCTTGTCCTCGCGCATCAGGGCATCCAGAACGGGCGTATGGGTAAAGCTGCGCTGCAAACGGTCAACGCAATCGACAATCAAAGCAATGCGCTGGGGCTGCTGGCGGATAAAGTCAATCATCCGTTCAAATTCGGGGCGCTGTCCTTTGGTTGATGACTCAATAATGCGAAAAACCTGAATTACATCAAGGTCTTTACACTGGGCGTAGGTTTGCAAATTGCTAAGCTGGGCTTCCAGCGAAAAGCCGTCTTCCTGTTCTTTACTGGATACGCGGACGAGAATAATGGATTTTTTCATGCGTTATATTTTTCTCCGTATTTTATCCAAAACTCTGACATTATAACCTCCCACAGATTATCGTAATTTTCCCAGTTTAGAACCATCTCGGGGTAGGTCTTTTCTAGTGTCAACCCTCCCTCTTTATGGGTGGTTTTACTTTTTTCCGATATTTTAAGTGCGTCATCATATTCTTTTGGTTTGGTGGGAATGGGATATTTCCCGGCCCAAACAATGTAGGCGCTGAAGGTTTCAAGTAAATGTTTCTGGGAAGTATCAAATAGGCTATAGATTTCAGATTTTTCCGCAAGTTTGCTTAGATTATGAATTTTCGGTATTTTACTATATTCACCATCTTTTTTTATTAATATGATAGCTTTCAATAATAACTCTAAAGATAGCCCAGCGTTCATTGCAAATACTCCGGGCAAGGCGATACGGAAACTGTAACCTTCTTCTAAGCCATGCTCTTTCTTGATTTCAATACCTTCATTACACATTGCATGGTAAATGACAGCCGCCGCTCCATGTAAATCTTGGGCTTTGTTTAACCACCATAAAACTGCACTGCCACGTCTTTCGTAAAGAGGTAATGGTTTCATGCATGCAATCCATCATGCATTGTTAAAGGCTTAATCTTGTTGATAGACTTGCCTACTTTGCGCCGTGCTTCCATCATGTCGTAGGTGTTTTGCAGGCGCAGCCAGTAGCCTTCGGACAGCTTGAAGAAGCGGGCAAGACGCAGGTCGGTGTCGGCGGTGATGCCGCGCCGTCCGCGAATGATTTCATTGATCCGGTTGGCTGGAACGCCGATAGCCTGCGCCAGCGCGTTCTGGGACAGATCCAGCGGTTCCAGAAATTCCTCTTGCAGGATTTCGCCGGGGTGCGGGTTATTCAAAAAGTTGGCCGATACAGAATCCTTGCGGATCGCCTTGGGCTGTACGATCTGTGCTGATGCCACTAGCGTTCTTGCAGCCCCCTTCTTCTTAATTGTCATAGTCTTAACCGTCTTAGTCATGATAATCCACAATCTCCACTTTATGAGCCTCGTTATCCTGCCAGACGAAACAGATGCGCCACTGATCGTTAATCCGTATGCTCATCTGGCCCTTGCGGTTGCCTTTCAGGGCTTCCAGCCGGTTGCCGGGCGGGTTTTTCAGGTCATCCACGGTTTGCGCGGCATCAAGCAGGCGCAGCTTCCGCAAGGCCCGATCCTGTATATCGCCCGGAAAAGCCCGTACTTTCAGGCCATTCCAGACTTTTTCGGTATCCCGGCAGGCAAACGACCTGATCATCACCCTATTCCCAGTATAGCAATTGTATGTATTCCGTACAACATAATTATTTATCTACCGGCAGGAAGTCGATTTTGTCGATTTCCTTCATAATCTTGTCCGTTTCTGTCAGGGCAACAATAATGCGCTGATAGTGTTTGATGTCATCGACGGCTAAGTTCCGTCCCCGTCGGTCTTTCAGCCATTTCTGCGCCGGCTGGTAGCCGCCGATATAAAATTCCCAAGCGGTTTTTGGTACACGGTCAAAATATTGTGTTGCGTTGATCCAGATTTTGCCAAAACCTTCTTTTTTATCAGTATCTTCCCAGCGTTCCTTAATAACTTCGTGATCGCCGCCGACGGGATAGGACGTGATCAAGCTGTCCAGCATCTTGGCTTCCATCAGGTGCAGGGCGCGTATTTCGCCGCCCAGCTTCGCCAACTCGTCGAAAGTTTCTATGTCCTTCGGATAAGGGATGCGCGGAAAATCAGATTTCAAAAATTCGGCGTAGCGTTTGCGATAGGCAAGGCTGTGCAATACAGCGTAGATATAATCGAACAGGCTTTCCGGCGTGACTTTGGGAACGATTTTTTTGATTGCAGCGTATATTTTTGGATCAAGGTTCGTGCGCTTTTCTTCCAGATCGCCAATTTTTTCGTAAGTATACAGGGGAAAAATGTAATTGATGTTATAAGCACTACATGTTTTATGCGCGATTAAGCTGCGCGTAATAAATCCTCCCGGCTCTTCTGTAGCCTGCTTAGGCAAAATAAGACCCAAATTGTCACCAGCCAGCATGTGCTTCATTACTTCTTCGCGCCAACGCCATATTACTTTGTTGTCAAAATATAAGAACCTGTCATCAAATGGCCGATAAGTTACTTGTGATATTTTTTTTTGGTCAAATTGAATGTGCGGCTTTTGTTCTAATACCCATGCCGCATAATTCTTTCCCACTTGGAATTTTTGTTCAAAATCATGTTTGGATATTTCATTATTAAGGATCCATAACATTCTATCTTGAGTATCGTTTTCAGAATCGGCAATTGCGAAGTCATCGCCCATAGTGACAATGCCAGTAACATTTGTGGGCATTAACTTTTCAACTGAGAACCCTGCCTGATAGACAGCATTATCTTCGTAATTTTGCGGAATGAAAAAATAGAACGGCGAAGGCGTATCCAGTTTTTTATAATTTATTTTTTTAAGGGTGCCAGATTCCAGAATTTCGTATTTACTATCTCGGCTGCCCCATAATTCTGCGTGATAAACGTTTGCCAAAGGTTTTTTCTTGTCGGCTGTTTTTACTTTCACGGCAATAATGATCGCAACGCCCTGCCGGATGTCGAACACGTTTTTATCCGGTTTTCCGTCTGGGGAAACTTCCTTTTTGTTTGCGTTGCCATGCAGATCAAGAACATAGATTTCATCGAACGTTGTCAGCAAATGCCAGCGCATACCCCGGAACGTCGGGTTATCCAGATAGCCGTGGTTAGTAATGTACGCCAGAACGCCTTCGCTGTTCTTTTCTATGTAATGTTCGCCAAGACGAATAAATTGAACGTAATCATCGTTCAGCCAGTGTTTGCGTTCGTTAAAATGAACGCCATCGACATATTTATAGTCCTCAATTTTATTTTGCGCGATCCAGCTTTCCATGTTTTGAGAAATGCCACTATACGGCGGATTTCCGATGGCGACCATGATCGGCATATCGCGCTTGATGCGGCTTGCTTCATTGGCTTCGGTCGAAAGCCAGTTGGCGAAAGGCAGGTGCGAATCCTTGTGATGTTCCTCAAGGCTGTTGGTCAGGTAGACGCTTAAACGACCGGGCGCTTTCGCCAGATCGTAACCCGTTTCCTTGAGCAGTAAATCCAGTTTCATGTGGCACATGGCATAGGACGCGACTAGCAATTCAAATCCGTGCATCCGGGGGATAAGGTCACGCGTGACGTAATCACCCCACAATCCTTCCTGCCCTTTGAATTTCGCGTAAATTTGCTTCACGATTTCGGCCAGGAATGTGCCCGTGCCGGTGGCGATGTCCAGAATTTGCACTTTATGTACTTGACGTTCCTCGATTTTACGGCCCGTTTTGGTGCGGTTGTCGGTTTCTTGTCCTGCGATTTGTATTTTCGTTTTCGATGTATCGGCCAGCCCGTCTTTCAGGCCGAAGTGATCTTTCAAAACGTCATCGACGGCGCGGACTATGAATTGTACGACAGGTTCAGGCGTGTAATAAACCCCGCGTACTTCGCGCAGTGTTGGATTGTATTCCGCAAGAAAAGTTTCATAAAAATGCAGGATCGGGTCTTTGCGGCCCGTTGTGCTGCCGAAATCTTTCAAAATAAGGCCAAGATCGGCAGCGCGGAAAACTTCGCATAGAGCATCGACGATCCATGCGATTCCGGTGTCAAGATCAGCGCCCGCAACATACTGAAAGAGTTTTTGCAGGAACGGGTTGGTTTTCGGGATCAGGGTTAGCGCCTCGCCCCGGCCGAAATCGCTCAGCGTTTTATCGTGTAGGCGGGCGGTGAACAGGCCGTAGGCGATGGTCTGGGCATAGACATCGGCGAATTGCGCTTCGTCCATGTTGTGCATCAGGACTTCCTTAAACGCGGCAAGCTGGTCTTTCAGGGCGCTCGGCTCATTGCTTTCGACAACCTTTAAAAACACGTCGCGCATCAGCGCGGCCTTGGCAGCCATCATTTCGGCCAGTTTCTTGGCGGATTTTATGGTCTGACCTTGGAAGGCTCCAAAATCCTTGAACAGTGCCTCAAACCGGGCAAAGTTTTCAGGCAAGGGAACGACTTTGCCGTTCTGAACTTCGCCTATCCGAATGGTTTCGTTTTTAACGCCGTCCGTAAAAAAACGAAATTCGAGATAATCGGTCAGGACGATATTCGGCTGGGCGTCGGTGTAGCGTTGCCATTGGTCATCGTCCTTGCTGCCCTTTTCGACCTTATCAAGGTCTTTTCCGATGTCCTTGGCCTCGATCCAGCCAACGGTGATGTCATTACGCATCAGGATGTAATCGGGCGCACCGAAAAGCTGGCGGCGCGGTTCATTCGTGACCTGCACATTTTTTAAAAACCCTGTCAGGCAATTTTGCAAGGCAGGCCGATAACTGTGTTCGCTGGCATTTCCCGATACATATAGCTTTTTTACATCTTCAATGTATTTTTGAATCGACATTGATACCCTTAATTCTCTGTTTTCAATAAATCTGTTTTCACAACATCATCCGCAATCAGCGGGATAAATTCGATAATCTGTTCTTTTACCGCCTTTAGAACGGAAAAGCGAGGGGTTGTATGGGTTCCATCCAAGGCTTTTAGGTCTTTTTTCAGGCGGTAAAAGGTCTGGTTATTAAGGCCCAGATGCAGCTTTGCGCCCCGTATGCCCAGTTTTTCCGCCGTATGCGCGAACCCGATCAGTTGCAGGATGCTTGTCTGGCGTTTTTTGGGGTATGCTGTCTTGATCCGGGCAATCAGGGCGGCGGGGTCATCGCTGTTCAGGTTCAGCAGGTAAAGCCCGTCTGTGATCTGGTTCCAGAAATGTAGCAGGATGGCGCGTGACAGGCTGGCATTGAACAGGTTTTGAAAGGTCAGCGGCCCGGCATGGCCGATCTTTGTTAGAAGCGGTTTCAGTTTTTTAGATTTTAACCTTACTTCATAGCGCAGGACTTCCGGTAGTTTTAGGCTATTCAGCAAGTCAAGCTGGTGAGCGTTGTCGATTTCCGCGCTGCGTTTGTCGCCGTAGATTCTGGCCTGTTGCAAATCCTTTACTTTGTCGTATAGGGCAATTTCGTATGTGCTGGCGTGGTATTTTACCATCTGGCCGCTATTTCTGAAATCAGTCTGGGTTAAATCCAGCTTGGCAGACAGATCAAGTTTTTCCAGTTCGCGTATCAGTAGGAAGCAGGGCGTTTCCCGTTCCAGCAGAATGTTTTTGGAATAATGGATGGCTGATACATTGGCTGTTTTGAGCGTTTCTAATGCGACTTCGATTCCCATGCTGGTCAGCGCAGTATGCAGGGCGGTGAGCACGGGCATAAAATCATCATGGCCGCGCAGTTCAACAAAATTATTTCCGTAAAGCATTTTTGGCGCTGAAAATTCAATACGCAGGAAAATGGCTTTTAGCCTTTCTGTGAAAGGCCTTTTTATCAATGTCAGGCGCGGCTTATAACCAGCGCGTTTTTCAGCCTTGGTCGGATTATAAACGGCTTTAACCATCTGGTTTGTGCCATACATAGGGTTTTGCAGGAACCCGGCGGCGGGCGTGAATCTGTCACCATGTCTGATGAAAAAATCTTTTTCAGGCAATGTCAGCACGACCGTATCCAGCATTACCCTGTTCCAAATTTTTCA
>JAGRIJ010000076.1 GCA_020443295.1 Alphaproteobacteria bacterium
GCGCCGGGAACACGCGAGATGATTTTCATCTTGTTCACGGCCTGCTCGTGCACGTGTTTTTTCAAAAACGCTACGGTCTGGTCTATCTTGCCCATTTGCGCCGCGACGGCTTCATTATAAAAGGCTTCGATAACCTCCCGGCTTAAGGCGGTCAGCATCTGCGGCGCCGGGGCGGAGACCGGAACCGTTTCGCTTTTCTGTTCTTCGGCCTGCGCAAAATTCGCGAATACAAACACCGTTCCGATCAAGGCGGAGGATAAAAGCAGTTTCTTAGAAATTTTTTGCATCACTCTGATCCCCTTTGTTTTCTTTCATTTTATCCCAGAATAACGCTCCAGACAAAAAATTCCTTCGATTTTTCAATTGCGATAATTTGGGTGTAGGCGAGGGTTTTTATGTTTATACTCTGGCCTTACGATTCGTGACAAATTATACTTAACCTGTGATTCGCGTTGATCCTCCATGCGTTTAAAGACGTTCACCGCCACTACAATGACAGAAGCGATGCAAATGGTGCGAAAGGCTCTCGGCGAAGAGGCTATTATCGTGGCCACGAAAGAAGAGGCCGGGGGTAAGGCCGTGCGCGTGACTGCCGCCGTGGAGCCCGCTTTTGAAATCGGGCCGCGGGGGCTTTCGGAAAAAGAGGAGTGGCTGCAATACGACCGGGAGCAGGAAAGCGGCGCGGTCGTTGAAAAAATTACCGAGGCGATGCTGCGTCACGGCGTTCCCGACGAGATTATCGATCAGGTCGTTTCCTGTGCCACGGTTATGGGGCTGGAAGAGCCCGGAATTGCACTGATCGCGGCGGTAGAACATCTTTTTACCTTCAAACCCCTACCCATCGCCGCATTGAAGAAGCCGATCATGATGGTTGGGCCGCCCGGGTCCGGGAAGACTCTGGCCGTGGCCAAGCTTGCGGCCCGCGGAGCGATGAACGGCCTGAATATCGGCGTTATTTCCACCGATACCGTTCGGGCGGGCGGCGTCGAACAGCTGGAAGCCTTTACGCGACTTCTCCAGATCAAGCTGCAAAAGGCGGCCAATCCCGGCGAACTTAAAGCTCTGACGGACCAGATGATTGAAGAGCACGATCAGGTGATCGTCGATACGTCCGGTCTTAATCCCTTCCAGCCCGAGGATGTGAAAGTTCTGGCGCGCCTGATCGTTACGGTGCAGGGGCGCCCTATCCTTGCGCTGCCGGGGGGAATCGATGCCGATGAATCCGGCGAGATGGCGCGTGTTTTTTCCACGATCGGGGTTACGGAGGTTTTACCCACAAGAATTGATATCGCCCGCAGACTGGGCGGAATACTCGCCGCCGCGCACCATGGATCCTTGTCTTTGAGCGATTACAGCAACACCGCAATGGTTGCGCAGGGGCTTGCGCCGCTTAATCCAAAAACGTTATCAAGGTTATTGATGCCCAGTGCCTTCCGCGATACGCGCACACGGCGCATTCTCAAACCCGCCGCAAACTCAGGGAAACGGACATGACCGAAAAGACGCCAGACGATGCAAAATCGCCGCTTTCCAGTCCCGTGACGATTAAACGCGCGGATAACCTGATTGCCGTTGCTTCGGGCAAAGGGGGGGTCGGAAAGACTTGGTTTTCTGTCACGCTTGCGCATGCGCTGGCTAAAACGGGGCAAAAAGTCCTGCTGTTTGACGGCGATCTCGGGCTGGCGAACGTTGACGTTCAACTCGGCCTGATGCCCAAGCGGGACCTGAACGATGTCATCCGGGGCCGGTTGGGGCTTGACCGGGTGATTCAGCCTTTCGAAGAAGGCAAGTTCGACATTATCGCGGGGCGGTCCGGACAGGCCTCGCTTTCCGCGCTGCCCAGCCAGAGGCTGGCGCTTTTGCGCGACCAGTTGCTTGAGGTTGCCGCGCAGTACGATGTCGTGATCGCCGACCTTGGCGCCGGAGTGGACCGGACGGTGCGGCTGTTTTCGGCCAGTTCTGCCTGTACGCTGCTGGTGACGACAGACGAGCCGACGGCGCTGACAGATGCCTATGCGTTTATCAAGCTGGGCACAGCGGCAGGCGTTTCGCGGAATATCAATATCGTTGTGAACATGGCGACAAGCATCACCGAGGGCGAAAAAACCTATAAAACCCTGCTCAAGGCGTGCGAAAATTTCCTGCGCCTTTCTCCGCCGCTGATGGGACTGATCCGGCAGGATTCGCGCGTGAAGGATTGTATCCGCAGCCAGACGCCGATCCTGACCCGCACCCCCAACGCCGAAGCCGCCATGGATGTTGAAAAAATCGGCAAGAAGGTTCTGGCCCTGATCGAGACCGCGAAACTGCGATCTGCACGCAGTTGATTTCCCGCTTTTTTCAAGACTTTCTTTTGCCGCTTTTTGTGCGATAAGCTTGGGGCATGGCTGATTCCCGTATTCCCCCGTTGCCTCCCTCTTCTGTTGAGCCCAGCGTTCGCGCTCCGCCGGATAGCGAGCGAACCGTCCGGCTGGTTTCTTTACCTGAGCGTCTTTACGACATTCAAAAAGCCGTGATCCTGCGCGGGGCCGTTTCACAGGTCGATACGAACGGCGCAGTGCGTATTCTTACGGATCAGGGTGAAGTGACCGTTGAGGGCGAGAAACCGCTGGACCTGCATAAGGGCGAGCAGGTGGAAATCCGGGTGCCGCCGGGGCGCCCGCCGCGTAATGCCGAGTTGCGCCCTGCCCCGCCCGAAGTTCCCCGCAATGTCCGGACCGATATCGATTTACGGGTGCCGCCGTCACGCACCGAACCGGACTCCGAACCCGTTTATACCTCCAAAGTTCTGGAAGGACAGATCGTGCGGGCGGTTTCCATTCCGGCGAGCGAAGCCTCGCAGGTCCTTCCTCCCGAACCGGAAGTCATCGAACATTTTATCGACCGCGTTGCCTTTTCCCTGCAGAACACAACACAGATCGCCGAAAAGGAAATTTTTGAGACGTTGAAGAGCTTGAGCGTTTTTGCGCCCACCTTGAAATATTTCCTGAAACCGCAGTCTCTTTACGTTTTACCTTCACCGCAAAGCCAGACTCTGCTTCCCCTGCCTGAGGGCGCGCTCCCGTCCGCGCAGGAGTTGCAGCCTGTCCTCAGCAAAATTACAAAGAGCCTTTTTTTGCTGCAGCCTTCGGGCCTGCAGGTTCCTCTCTTTGAAATTGGCTCAGACCAAAAACCTCTGGAAAATTTATTCCTGCCCGAGTCGGTGATTTTCAGGATTTCACGGATTGAATCTGCACCTGCTTTCCTGCCTGACGTGCAACAAAATTCGCCGCTTGTTTCTTCATTGCGGGCCGGAGATGCGCTGGCCGTTGTCCTCGGGCCGCTTCCGGGAAAAGATGCGCTCGCCGTGCACATCGTTTTTCCCGGCGCGGCACAGCCGCAGCCTTTTGCCCTGCTGGATACCGGGCCGCCCCCCCCTGCAGGCACCTCTCTCACGCTTTCTGCTCTTACCCAGTTGCCTGCACAAAATTTGCAGGAGCTGGCGCCTTTTCTTCCCTCTTTCCTGACTGCGGATACATGGCCCGCCCTGCAAGAAGTTCTGAACGTGCTGCCGCAGGTTGCGCCGCAAGCGGCTCAATCCCTGATTAACATGCTGCCCAGCCCCTCCAGCCCACAGCAGATCGCTCCGACCGCGCTGTTCTTTATCGCGGCGGTGCGCGCGGGAGATATCGAAGGCTGGCTCGGCGGGCGGGTCGTCGATGCGTTACGGCGGGCAGACCGAGGGGACCTTCTTTCGCGGCTTTCGCAAGACGTCTCCGCCCTTTCGCGCACCGCGTCCGAACCCATCGGACAGGACTGGAAAGCGCTCAGCCTTCCGCTTTACTGGCAGAACCAGCTTTTTAAAATTCCGGTCTATACCAAGCAGGACCCGGATGGGCGGAGCGGACGTGACGGGGAGAAGGGCAGCACACGGTTTATCATCAACCTCGATCTCTCGCGCATGGGGAAAATCCAGATGGATGCGCTTTACCAGAAAGCCGCCAAACGGTTTGACCTGATCCTGCGAACCGAGCAGTCTTTTACCAAGGCTATGGAACAGGAGATGCGCGGCCTTTTTTCCGGGGCGCTGGAAGAGGTTTTCCTTAAAGGGGAACTGCTTTTCCAAACGGGGGCCGATAAATGGGTGACCGTGCAGGCCGATAAGGCTTATTCGTTTTCGGCGAATTACTGACGGGGCTAATATGATTCCCCTTGCTGCGCCATAAAGCGTGTGAGGCCGATTTCATCGAGTTCCTGCGCTTCTTTTTTTTCCAGCCTTTGCGCTTCTTCACGGTCGCGTTTTTCCTGAACAATTTCAATCCGGCGGAGATCGGCGTAGGTCTGGCGCAGATCGTCCTGCGCGATGACGATCCGGCTTTCGAGACGGGCGATTGCGCTTTCCAGCTCCTCGCGTCTTTTATCGACCGCTTTGGAATAGGCACCGAAAAAGCTGAGCATATCCGCGCCCATTTCCTGAATGGTGCGCCGTTCATGCGCGAATTCCTCGATGAGCTTTTGTTTCTGGCGTTCGAGGTCCTCTGACTCGCGGTAGAGTCCGGCAAGATATTTCTGCTTTTGCTCGATGGCGTGTTTACGCACGCGGATCAGGGGTTTCAGATTGGCCATGGTTATCAACAGAGGTTAGAGCAGGAAGCGCTTCAGATCACGCCGGGTTCATGGGTGTATTCTACCGCGTCTTCCCCATTATAGACAATCCTTGTGCCTGAAACATTCGGAAGATGGATCATTGCACTCAGATCCACCATCTCGGCAATGCGGCGCGACATTTCTTCGCCTTTGCTTCCCTTGGCTGCGGGGGTAAAAACATTTATGGACCCGCGCACCAGTCCCTCCGGCCACATACCGGCATGAACGGCTACGCTGTGCACGCTTTCCTTGCCTCTGAAATCCGCGCTTTGAATATCCGCGTCATATTCCGCAAGAATGCCAAGAACGTCGTTTACAAATCCGTCCACCACGGGGCCGCGCAGGTTCGGGCCGACAATGCGAACCGGGGTGGCTGCACCGCCTATCCTAGTGAGCATCATCCGCAGGGCTTCCTCTCCGGCACTCGAAATCGCATGGACATTGCCTTCATGCGTCAGATGCGCCAGCCCGCTGGCGCCGGTGGCCGGATTGTAAGCGATAACCGCCATGCTGGAGGAGAGGGCGCGTGCGCCCAGCGAGGGATAAAAGGAATGTTCGTAGGTTACGCCGGCGTAATTCAGCCCGATGCGGACGGTTTTTTCCGGATTCAGGACTTCCCCCGCGTCTGGAATAAAGGGCGTTTGCGGCAGATCCATCAAGGCTTTCATGCGGTCTTCGCGGCTGTCTACAAAGTCGGCGATTTTTACAGACATCTTGCTACTTTTGCTTGTTTTTCCAATAGCGAAAGTCGTTTTCGCCTTTCTGCATAACACGCACCATAGAGTTATGGCAAAAAATTATGCCATCCTTGAATCAATTTCATCAGCGGGCGGCTCAAGATGATGCTGCATTCTACGGCGGCTGTCACTCAGGCTCTGTTCGAACCAATTCTGAACGTAAATCGTCCGGTGCTGGCCGTTATCAAAATACATGTACATTTCGTCCATTTTCTGCAGGCCTGTTCGTTTTGCAATTTCATCGCGTATCCGGTCAAAACTCGGCGTCTGCCCGTCCTGCAACGCGCGAGCGGATTCTCCCATGATCCGAACGACTTCCAAAGCCTGCTCCCTGGTTTTCGGGCATTCCATGAACAGAGGCCTCAGATTGACGGAGAGCGGCATTTCCTGTTCGTTGCCGTAGTCCGTATCAACCGTCAAACCGATATGCGGCCATGCACGGTCGAAATTATCGCCGGCCAAGGAGGCCCACCGGCTTATATTTTTAACATAGGTTCCCATTTCCAGACGCAAGCCGGTCGGAGATGCCGAGTTGCTGCGGTTAAACCTTTCGTCCTCTTCCTTGCGGGGAATGTGGGCATCGGGATAATGAAATTTCAGAGGGCCTCGCGAGGTGCGGAAAAAGGGCATTTCCTCGACTTCCCTTTCGTCGAAATCATGATACCCGTATTTCGGTCTGCCGGAATAGTTCCTTACCTCGCCGCCGGTCAGAACATCTGTTGAGTTTACGCGATCATAGACGTTCTCTTTGGGAAGCATCCTTTGCATGGCTTCAAACGCACGCATACCTATTCCCGGAACGACCCGGAACCCCAGAGCCTCCTCCA
>JAGRIJ010000077.1 GCA_020443295.1 Alphaproteobacteria bacterium
TCTCCGCCATTTTCAGCCTTTAAATTTTCCCGCAGAGCCGATACCTTATTGTTTCATATTGTTTTTTCTGCGTTTGCCGGAGGGTTCAAAATCCATGCTTTCCCA
This sequence comes from Alphaproteobacteria bacterium, assembly GCA_020443295.1. Taxonomy (GTDB): domain Bacteria; phylum Pseudomonadota; class Alphaproteobacteria; order Micavibrionales; family Micavibrionaceae; genus JAGNKE01. The sequence goes on from JAGRIJ010000077.1 coordinate 106, forward strand.
AAAAATTGCCACCGGCGTGGTTCACGAGGTTCCTGAAGATTTGCGAAAAACGCTAGTATCCGAGCCTCTGGCACTGGCGGCCTGGGAGGATATCACGCCGCTTGCCCGCAATGAGTGGATCTGCTGGATCGAGTCGGCCAAGAAAGCCGAGACGCGGGCCAAACGCATCGAGCGGGCGCGCGAGGGGCTTATGGAGGGCAAGCGCCGACCCTGCTGCTGGCCGGGTTGTCCGCACCGCTGAGCCCTGCTGAACGCGGGATCGTCCCTGCTTTATATTCCATGGTTTGCAGGTGCGGGGCCGGTGCTTACTTACTTTGCCCGCTGGTTTTTGATATATTTACTCTATGAGGCTTTTCTGGATTTTATTCGCGCTGGTCGTTGTCTATACCACCCCGGTCCGGGCGGACTGGACGCCGCGCAGCAAAGCCCTGTATGAACAGGCGCAAAAAGAGCAGAAATTCCCGGATCCGAAAGACATGATCGTTCAGTCCGTGCCCATGCGCAACGGCAGAAGCTTTTTCCTTGTCGCGCGGCCGATTAATCAGGAACCCAAGCGCTGGATCGTTTCGCTGCCGGGAACACGGGGCTATGCCACGGACGAGTTGTCGCTCTGGGCCAAGGTTCTGAACAAGCGCGCGATCGGGATTATCGAAGTTCAGATCTGGCTGGGAACGGGAGACGGCATGATGAGCTATCTTGCACCTTCCCAGATTTATCCTGAAATCTCCCGCCTGATGTCGGATCAGGCGATCCTGCCGGGTAAATCCATGCTGCACGGATTTTCCCGCGGCTCGTCCCTTATTTATGCCCTTGCTGCGCTTGACCGCGTGAAAGGGCGCAAGTTTTTCAACGTTTTTGTTGCCAATTCAGGGGGGATGAGCGTTGATTTTCCGGAGAGTCAGGCCATCGACAGCGGTCAGTACGGTCAATCGCCCTATAAAGGGACGCAGTGGGTTACTGTATGCGGGGCCAAGGATCCCAAGCCGGAACGGGACGGATGTCCGGCGATGAAACGCACGACGGCATGGCTGAAGGAGAGGGGGGCGAAGATCGCCCTTTCCATCGAGGATCCGGAAGGCGGGCACGGGGCACTGCATACCAATCCGGAGAATGCCGAGAAACTCCTGGACTGGTATATGAAGGAGTAGAAGCGTTTTTTTTCAGAATTTCCGTTAGATCTGTTTTGTATTACCCGCCGGGCTTGACGCCGATAACAGGGTTGGCGTCGCCATAGCCTATATGTTCGTTGAAGGGCGTTGGCGGTTCGGGCCTGTCGGGGTGTTCTTCCATATGCTGGATCGTCTGTTGCCAGCCTTCAAGTTCGTCATGGCGGATACTGAGGTTGATGTCCAGCCCGCCGTGCGTAAGATGCACAAGCATGCCGTTCCTGTCGTTTGCCACTATTTCACCGTCCAGGCTCGTACTCCGGAATGCCGGTACGGAGGGAACGTAGAAGCTCACCGGGGTAGAGCCGTCAAAGCGAGAGTCGAATGTTCCCTGAGATGCCTGGGCGGCCAGAAGTTCGACCGTGTTCCGGTCGAACATGATGTTGCGGTAGGTTTGCGTGTCGAACTGGACGACGCCGTGGGCAACGCTGTTATCCTGAGGGTCCCGGTACGAATCGAAGCGGATGGGCGGACGCGCGGATACCGTCTGCAGGGCAGAGGGATCGCTCTCGGGTGCGTCTTCGGTTATCGGCCCTTTAGGTATAGACATGGCTTAATTCCCGTGTCTTTTACGCGTTACTAACAGGGGCCGTTTCTGGTTGCCGGATTTCCGGTGAGATTTCTCCCGTGCGGATTTCCCCTTCGGCCCCTATGTCAGAGGCGTTGCTGGCGATGAGATCTTCCGCAACGTCCCCGGCAGCGCCGAAGTTGCCGGCCAGAGTGCCTGAATCCGGTGTTTGGGCAGCGGAAATCAATGCGCCCTCGGAGTTTCTGCGTTCCAGAGTCGACGCGTTGCGTCCTGTTGAAAAGCCTCTTTGCGTTTCGCTCAGGGTCGTGGAAATCCTGTCCCATATCTGGCTGGGAATGCGCGTGCTTTGCCCGCCGATATTCACTTCGACGCTGTTGGAGGCGTCCAGAGCACCGCCCTGCCATTGCGGGACGGTAAAGGTGCGTTCTTCACGCGCATCCCTGGTGGCGTTGCGGAGGTCACGGATATAATCACGAATGGCTATCGGGTCTTCCTGTCCGGCCCAGTCGCGCTTGCTGTCCAGCTTGTTCAGCGCATCATGCATGTCATCCAGACCGAAGATGAGTCCATCACCATTGGTCAGGGTGGCCGATGTCGTGAGCAGGCGTTCACGGGTATTACCGGTAAAGCGCGTCGCGTCTCCGGCGAAGGCCGTGCGCAGTTCGGCAACAGTGTAAGCCGTGGTTTCGGCTGATTCGCCATGCACAATTTCGGCAATATGCTTGCTTGCCGATTCATCCAGAGCGATGGACCCGTCGGTTATGCCGCTCAGGATCTGGGAGACATTTCGGTCTGAAATCTGATAAACGGCGCTTTGGCCTTCGGTTTCCGTCTTGGTAATCAAAAGAAAACCGTTCGCTTTTTCCGAATAGGCCAGAATATTCTGCGGTGCGGTTTCGCTGGCGTTCTGGCGGTCTATGACGGGCTGGATTTGTTCCAGAACATCATGGCGGGTGACCCGGTACATCGCATTCAGTCCGAAGGGCGGCGGAGCTGGCGTATGTTCATGGTGTTCCGCAGCAATCGTTTCTTCGGGGCCTGTGGTCGGTTGATGAGGGGTCAGTTCTACCCCGGTTTCGGGCGCGATCACGGTGCGCGTGTGCGATTTTTCATCCGTAATGTGGCTATCCGTCTGGCGGGAATCCGGCGCGGTGCGGATATCCGATTCCGCCTGCCGGGCCAGACCGTTCATAACGATCTGCGCGTCAAGCGTATGTGCGTCCGGTGCGCTGTGATCCGAGTCGGTGTTGAGCGCCTCGGCTATTTTCGTGCGCAGGGCATCGCCTTCATTGGCCTGAATATACTGGGTGATGCGTGCGAAATCTTCCTGTGTGTTGTCGGACCATTCAAGGCCTTTTGCCTGTGCGTAAGAACGCATGGTTGTCAGCGTGCCCGCGTCGATTATTCCGCTCGGGGTCAGGCTGGAGCCGGTCAGCAGGTTCAGCGATGATTGCATCGTCGCCACCCCGGTGAGCGTTGCCGCATTGCGCACGCCGCGGTTGGTCAGCGTTCCACGGTCGCCGTCGATGGCGATGGGTTCGGCATTAGAAATATGGTCGCCTAAATGCCTGTTGGCCCATGAGCCTCCGGCCACCAGGGCGCCTTGCAAAGCGCTGGCGTTGGTTTGGCTTTTGACGCCTTCGATATAGTGTTGCTGGAAGGTGACGTTGTCCTGCAACCCGCGATCTATGGCCTGAAACACTGCGAGCATGGCGCTTTCATCCGGCGTGTCGCCCAGTTCGGGAAGGAAGCTATATTGTGTTCTCGCCTGATCGTACGCGGCCTTGTCTGCGGCGGAGAACTGTCCGTTCACCGGTTCGGCATGGAAGCCCATCACAAGCAAGAAGCCTTCCAGAGCTTTAATTGCATTGTCTCCGGTCGGCATCAATTGCGACGGACGTGTTTTGTCGTGATTGTCTGTTGGCTCGCCCATGGTACACCCAATATATATTGTCGTTGTTTTTTTCATATCTTACTGATTTTCAGGATGGCTGTCAAAATTCTTGTGAAGAGCGTTTCCTTAAGTATTACAGGGGTTTTGGGTCGACCTGATGAGCTTTAACATACGTCTTTCGGCATTTCCTTTCCCTTTCAGCTTCGTTATTCTCTGGTTTTGCGAAGACATTATCCATGAGGACCCTATGACTGCCATCGGTACGCCGTTTACATCCACCGCCAAGAAAGTCCTGCTCTGCGGCTCGGGGGAGCTGGGCAAGGAGGTCGTGATCGAATTACAGCGGCTGGGGGTCGAGGTGATCGCGCTGGACTCTTATGTCCATGCGCCGGCGATGCAGGTGGCGGACCGGGCACATGTGTTTTCGATGCTGGACGGGGCAGCGTTGCGCAAAATCATCGAGCAGGAGAAGCCGGATTTTATCGTGCCGGAGGTGGAGGCAATTGCGACCGACACGCTGGTCGAACTGGAGCAGGAGGGGTTCACCGTGGTGCCTACCGCGCGGGCGGCGAA
>JAGRIJ010000078.1 GCA_020443295.1 Alphaproteobacteria bacterium
ACCGCCCTTAACCTAAAGCGTCATAGCTTCCCATCCGACACGGCTATGCTATGATTCCTTACTAAGCGTCCAGTCGTAGGTGTCTGTCATAGCTTCCCATCCGACACGGCTATGCTATGATAGATACAGTGATAAAGTGCTGAAACTAAACGAATAAAGGCCGAATAACTCAAAAAAGAACGAGTTGTTCGGCCTTTGTCTTTTCATTATTTTTCTTTGTTCCGACAAGAATCTTCATCCGTTCATATTGCTTATCCGTCACCTGCATCACGCGGACGCTGCCTTTTTGCGGGATGGCCCCGGTCAGTCTTTGCAGATGCTTGTCCACACGGTCCTGCCCTTTGCAAATCCTTGCGTAGACGGAAAACTGTATCATCATGTAACCGTCTTTGAGAAGGAAATTGCGAAAACGTGTGGCCACACGCCGCTCGGTTTTCGTTTTTACAGGTAGATCGAAGAATACGAAAAGCCACATGAAACGATCCTTAGCCGCACTCATAGCGGTTTTTCCTTTCCGATATTTCTGGAAGGCAGAGCAAGGCAGGGTTTTTCCCCTCATAAGCGCTCACGAGACTCGCCGCCATTTTATCGCAGACATTCGCTATTGTATGAACCTGCCCGTCAATTTGACTGTTTTCATGCCCGAGCTGGGCCAGTCCCGCCCGAATCTCCTTGGAAAGCGTTTCTTCGGTGCCTGTAAAAACGCCCTTCTCTTTCAGGCTCCAGACTTTCCAGTCTACAAAGGGGCGCAGAACCTCCATCACATCATCGGTGAGATTAAAGGCGTTGAGTTCGTTGCTGTGATGAATGCCGAAAGCCGGAATCAAACCATACGCCACCTGGGAGCGGGCGATATACGCTCGTATGACGGCGTAGCCGTAATTCAGGGCCGCATTAAAGGAATCGTTTGCGCCCCTGCGAAAATCCTTCCCTAACAGGCGCGGCCAGTATTCACGGGCGGCCTGCGCCTCGATGTTCTGCGGATCACCGGGCTTTATCCGGCCTGAAAGCGCATGAAGCCGCGATGCGGCCTCTTTGCCCTGCGCCTGCTCGAGACACAGCGCCTGATTACGCACTTTCGCCTGAACGACACGCTGCCAGAGCCTCTTTTTCAGGCTCTCGGTTGCTGATATCTGGATATGCGCCACGCGGCTCTGGCGCGAGTGCGGCTGAAACGGCAGAAGAACGCCGTTAGGCATGTGCGAGCTATCGCACGTAATGACCGCTACGCCCTGTTCCTGACATGCGGAGAGGATTATAGAAGATAGTGTAATTTGCGGGGATTCCAGAATAAGGGCGGTGATGTCCTCTATGGGGAGCGTAAATTCCCCGTCATCATTCCGCAGCCTGACTTGTCCCCTGGACAGGGACAGGTTCGCCGGATTCTGGATCATTACACTGCGCCAGGCCAAGCCTTTGTTCCTTATGTATTCTGTGCCTATTGCCAAAATAATCCACAGCGTACTTTTCAAAGGCTAATAATGTTTTAACGCCTTGGCCTTTCTTTTTACCTTTATCTTCTGGCTTTTTAGCCTTTGGGTTGAAGGTCGGATCGTTATCATGCGTTCGTATGGTAATTGAGGCATTGCTGATGTCCATGCAAACGAAATATCCATAGGTTTCCCTTGCTTTGCTGGCTAAGCGTAGGAGGTCATTTTTGTAAACACTGAAAAGGAACTCAAATGTTTCATCCGCTTCGATCCATTCTTTTTGATTAGGTGAAGTACATAACTTTTTTGTGAGTTCTTTTTGAGCAAAATCAGATACATAAATAGGGCATAAATAATATTCTGGCTTTCCTTTCTTGTTCGGTTTAGAAAACACGTCCACGCGGACCATATCGCCGTTGCTGGCCAAGCCTTCGTTGATGATAATCCCGCTTTTTTCACTGGTTTCGATCCGCACTGAGTTGATGCGCGGGGCGGTTTTTGAAGGGTCGTTCACGGGCATGAAGACAGGCTCCGCAAAAGCCTTCTCCGGTTTGTCGCCGTGCGCCTCCAGCCGCTCTTTCAGTAGGTTGTAAAGCCTGATATTGCGTTGCTTATTGACGAGGTTTTCAAGTTGCGAAAGCTTGAGCAATTTCAGCTTGACGCGCTGAATGATCTTGCCGTCGGATTTGCGGATGCTGCGGATTGTTTCCTGATGCGCCGCGCCCGTGATCTTACGGACAGGCATCCGGGAGACAAATACAGCGTCAATCGCCGCCTTTGCATCTTCGCGGAATGTCTCCCAAGGTTTGGGCGGCAAGGGCCGTTCAGCAGGGTTTTTCTTCCGCGCTTCGTATTTGTTCCAGTTTGCTAATTGTTGCACCATGCTTTGAGTTGAACAGGCCAGAACGATGGCATCCAAAGCATGATGGCGATCATTGCGTCTGTTTTTATCCGGGAATCCCCATGCCCCGCGCAGGTTTGCTGTTAATGCGCCGTTGCGTGTCTGGACCCGGTTGCCCTTGCCAAGATCAAGATTGTCTTCCAGATGGCTTTTAAGAAGCTTTGCCATGTAACGTGTATCGTTTAGGGCGCGGTCTTTCCATCCATTTTCCCGGCTTTGGAAATCTGCAATAAGCAAACGCTCCGCCTTTTTGAAGGGAAGTTTAGCAGAAAACGCTTCAAACGCGGCAAAGCGACACGTTCCAGAGAGATATTCAAAGGCTGTTTTGTTGCCCTTGTTCTGGTTTTCATCAGCCAGACACAGAACCTTGTTCATGTAGGAATCATCCCATGAACGGCTGTAGGGAATGATATGGTCGATCTGCACAGCGTTGGCCTCGCGAAGCTTTTCAGGCGTTATGTATTCCCCGGAATACGGGCAAAATCCTTCCTGCTCTTTCCAAAGCCTGTACTTTAAAATATCTTCGCCCCGAATGTTTTCCTCCAACATTCCCAGCATTTCCGCCATGTGCTTTCTGGCTTCATTGCGGTAGGCTTCATTTTTCTTCTGTTCCCTCTCGATTTTCTTTCGATCCTCAAAGCGCTTTCCTACATCCCGCGCCAATTCAACGATAATCGTTTCCGGCTTCCCGTATTTACGGATACAGGCGTTAATCACCTTTCTGGTCTGCGCAAGAGCGCGGTTTACAACCGGGTTTCGGATATCATCAAAAGGCGGGACGAGGTGATGCCCCTTATTTACGCGTTGACTATGGTGATATCCGGCAGACGCGCAGGCTTCGTCATAACGCTGCCCTTCTTGCAAGTATGGCAGGATCTTGCCTATGGCTCTGATCGACAAGTCAACAGTTTTCCTGAAATTCGAAATGGAACAGAGCTTTTGTTTTTCTTCCTCGCTCAAATCATGCTCTGAAAGCAACTCTTCGACCTGCCTCTTGTCTTCAAAGAAAGAAAGAACTCTGGCGATATCGTCCAAAGCATCTCGGCGTATATGAATCCAGTTCTGCCAGTCCGCCTCGCTTCCCGTATCCAAAGCTTCCTTAAGCGCATGGTAACCGGGCAAGTTTAGAAAGCCTGCTTTTTCGCTATTATCGCGAATTTTTTCCCACGTGTTATCGTCATCCTTGAGCTTTCGGTAGCTGATATTAAAGCGCTCGCTTTCGGACAGGTCCAAGGCTTTTCGCGCCCGCCCGTACGTTACACCGGACTTGTTCTTATGCGCGAGATCCACAAGGGTGTTCTTTTCATCCGGCGTTAAAAGCCGTTCATTGTTTTTGCTATCTTTGATGCGTGTGTTATTCAGCTTCGACCAGAGGACGAATAATTCCGCACTGTAAGAAAATTTAGGGGCGCGTTTTTCACCTTCTTCAAAAGTGCATTCACCCACCAGATGCTCCGAGGATTGCAAGGGCCGCTGATAAAAAGCAATTCCATCGCCTTCGCGGGTGTTGCGTTCTTCTTTTTTACCGCTGCCTGCGTATTCTTGTTCCAGTTCTGCCGTAGCTTTGCTATTTCCGAATTTGCGCTGCGCTTCGAAAATAAGCCTGATTTCCCTGCGCAATTCATCACGTTTAATGGAGTTGGTATAATCACCATCTCCGTTTCTCTGCTTAGTCTGTGTGGCAAGATAAGCGGCGATTGTCTTCGCACCTGCCTGATCCGCTTTTTCCTCAAGTTCTACTGCCCCGCTGAGAACTTTTTTGCCTTCTGTGTCATTTTCTTCCAGATTACCTTTTTTATTAGATTGGAAGCCGCGCCGTTTGGCGATATGGAAGAGAACGCGGGCAAATTCTGCATCTTCCAGCTTTCTTTCCAGCGCGGCCTTTCGTAAGTTCCACGGCGAAAGTCTTACAGCCTTGGTTCTTGATTGATCGATAAGATTGATGTCCTGTAAACCATGACGGACCAATAAAGCACGGATTTGCTTTTTACGCTGGCGGCGGTGGCTAATGACGCGGCGCAGTCCCCGCTTTCCCCGGCGCGGCGCGGCGAGCGATGCCCCGTCTTTCGGATTTTCAGCTGCCTCAAAGATATGAGTGCCGCAAAAAAGAATTTTCTTATGGTCTAGATCTACTCCAGCAAAGCCGACCGATGCAATACCAATATCAATGCCCAATATGTAAGACATAATAATAAATCCTTGATGATGAGTATAATCTTTCTTGACTTGTTCGCGGAGAAGTTGCAACCTTTTTTCATCATATTATAGCCGTGTCGGATACGTTGCTATGATAAGGTGCTGAAAAGCACCGCAAAGTTTCTGCCCCCGTATGGTTTGTCCAGCGGGGGCATCTTTATTAAATAGTTTCTTAAAAAATTGCTTTGGGGGCCTTTTTGGGGGCCTCATCAATTTTTAGAAAATAATAGTTGTTTAATAACAGATGCTTGTGTTTTCAGTGCGAATCCCGTAGGGCGCCATTTTTGACGATCAGCCATATTTACAAACAGATTAAACGGCGTCTTCAAGGTATAGCGCAGGTTTGCACCCTCCATTTCCAAGTTCGAAAATACATATCCCATTAACTGGCGTTTTTCGTCGATTGTCGAACTTCGGAATATGTCCCATGCCTTTGAAGCCAGCGTAACCAGCATGGACAGGGCGATTTTGAACTGGTCATTGCCTTCATGGTGTCCTTCCAGTTCCCGGTTAATTTCGTACTGGCGTTGGGTTATGTCCTGATGCTTTTTGTGATACACATCCTTTGTAATCCACACAAAAAGCAATGATGTATATAACAGTTGATGGTATGTTATCCGGCACAGGACTCAGAGACTCTAAAAATGGAGGCTATATTGATCCTGACGAGCTAGGTATATCTGATTTTTTAAAAAGTAAACTTTCCGCGTGGTTGGGACAGTATGCCAACTGCCACTATATGCAATATAAGGATGAGTCTCAGATAGAGTTATTGGATAAAGAAGGTATGGAGATATGCAAAATGCTAAAGCAAGAAATGCCTAATTTAGAAATAGATTATTATTCTAATGCTAAATTAAAAAGACTTCCGATTAATTGATTATGTAATACGTAAGTCCTTATTATAATATAAACTGTTCTTGAATATCGTTGATTTTTTATCATCTGGCAACTCCTCGCGCGGGCAGCACGGTCTGGGCATGGGAGTCCGGCGCGTTCGGGAAGGAAACACCCACGGGCAGCGCGACCGTTAATCTTCGCTTCCCCGGTCAATACTTCGATTCCGAAACCGGCCTCCACTATAACTGGAACCGCTATTACAACCCGGCGACGGGGCGGTATGTCTCCAGCGATCCGATCGGCCTTGCGGGCGGACTGAATACGTTTGGGTATGCAGGGCAGAGTCCTGTTGTTTCTGATGATCCAGAGGGACAGAATGTTGAAGCGATTCCGGCCTGTATTATGCTTGGGGGTGCTCTGCTGACTTTGTATGGGCTGGAATGTTCATTTAACCCAAAACTTTTCATTTGTCCTGCCCGTGATGATGCCAATCAGCAAGGTAACTTTCCGCAGAGCATGCCGAACACTTCTAATGATTCAGGCGGCTCTTCCAAGCCCCCGGTTTCGACGCCCGGTGCGCAAGCGGGTTCTCCAATGCCCGATCCTGATGATGAAGAAAGTAAAAATAATTCTAGTAATTTTGATCCTGTGCGTGATTTAAAAGGAAAGAGCTTTGAAGATGCAGAGGCTATATTAGATAAAGAGCTCAAAGGCTGGACCAAGGGGCCAATTAAAAAAGGCGACGGAGTTAGATACTACGATGGAAAGGGTAATTCTATACAGCTAAATCGAGGATATCCTGATGATCCTTGGGCTGATACGATGCATGAGGGTCCATATGCAAAAATTTCCAGAAACGGACAAAAAACGCGAATTATGTTAGCTAGGTAAGGCTATGATTATGAAGGAGATTGAGATTGAGATTGTAACAAGTGCTGAAGAGGATTACGAAGAAATTTATTCTTTAGTGACATACATTTCAATGAAACTTGGCGTTGAATTTTTAGAATCAGCAACAATATTTTTCAAGATGTGTGATAGATTGCGTAAAAAAATACCGTTAGAAATGTTTTACGCTGATAAATTATACGGTGAAATGAAGCTGATGCAGTGGCATGAGCTTTCTTTAGATGAAATTGTTAATGGTGCTGGCGAGATTTCTGGCCCACCATACTATTATGTTTCTATTAATACTTCGCAAAACTTTGGTTATTATATAAATCTGGTAAAAACATCTGAGATAAATTAGTTATAAAAATTCTTCCGAACGAATCAAGTCGCGGGCAGCGCCACCGTCAACCTCCGCTTCCCCGGCCAGGTCTACGATTCCGAAACTGGCCTCCACTACAACTGGAACCGCTATTACAACCCCGCCATCGGACGGTACGTTTCGAGCGACCCCATCGGTCTTGGGGGCGGGTTGAATACGTTCGGATACGCTGGCCAGAGCCCGGTTGGGTTGTCGGATAAATATGGGCTACAGGCTGCGGAAGTTCTTAAGCAAGTAGCTAGGATATGTATTCCAGCAATTATTAACTGGGGAATGACGCCCACTGAAGATCCTCCTATCACGGAAGATGCGCAAGAAGATCCTGAAGAGGAGAAAGAAGGAGCTGGTGCGCAATGGCCGAGTAATGGTGGGCCTCCCCTTGAAGAGCAACCTCCTGACAATCAACCTGACGATAACAAAGGTTATACTCCTCCACCTAAAAATTTGCCTGCTTTTCCTGATGCGCAAGTCGCCAAACGCAAAAATGAACGGAAGAGGTGGAAGGACTCAGATGGGAGAATATATGAATGGGATAGTCAGCATGGTAAAGTAGAAATCTATGATAAATCCGGCAAGAAACACTTAGGCGAGTATGATCCGAATACAGGTGAGCAGACTAAACCCCCTGACCCTGGAAGGAAGACTGAAAAATGACAAAAGTAGTTCGACTTATCAGATACTTTGAAAAAGAAGGTGATGATCTTGTTGGTGAAATTAGCTTGCCGCAGGACAAGCTAAATTTGGGTGAATTGCAGAAGCTGTTTCATATTCCTTCAGAAAATCCTATGTATGATTGTTATCGGATAACCAATCAGAATGTAAAATTTTTTCAAAATCTTATTAGGCACGAGTTCGATTTTGAAAAATACGAGTATTTTTTCGAATGTGATGCCGTAGAGTAGATGTACAATCTATTCTTGCTATAAAAGATAAAACGGGCTGCGCTTCATCTGATGGTATAGCCCCAAAAATTCCAGATAGGCCCGCTCGCACTTGTAAGGCTCTTTGTCTTTGAGCGGATGATAGCGGGCGGTGATTCCCAGAACCTCATAAGGATCACGTTCGAGCGCTATGTCCCGATATATAATTTGCATTGTAAATTCTGCAACGAATCGCGCAGGATGGCTTCTAGGGTTCTTGAATATCGTTGATGTCTTTTTCTGATCCGCCCGACGAACCGCACGGTCTCCGGGGTGTTCAACCACACCTACGATACGGACGATGAAGGCAACATCACGCAGAAAGGCTCGTGGACCTACGGGTATGACGAACTCAGAACGTGGCCGTTTTTATAGCCGGACACAGTTCCGGAATGGTCTGGCAGATTCGAAATACCTCCTACTATTGGTTTTATAGAGAAACAGCACAGGCTAATTACTATGTAAAATTTTTAGGGGACTTGGTTCTTAAAATATTGTCTAGCGAAGCGCCCAAGAAAGCCTTGATCTATTTAAGTTTCATATAAGTTTAATGCGACAGAATAACTTGGTATCGTTCCTGTATCACAATTGGGAGAATATCATGAAAAACTATGTATTTTTTGGACTTATGGCTCTTGGTATGCTGGGTTTCGAGGGGGCAAGCCTTGCAAAGGAAGTCACAGCGAATTTATCTGAAGCACAAGCAAAGGAAAAGCTTTTGGAGTCCTATTCCGAAGCAGAAATTCTTAAAAGCAAGCTGGAGGAAGAGGGAGGAATTCCCGTTTATGCTTTTGAAATAAAAACAAAAGACGGGCAGATGCTCGAAGTCGAGCTTAACGGGGATACCGGCTCAATTTTGGAAGTGGAGGGGATAGATAAGGATGACTGATCTTTGAAAATCCTGCTCGTAGAAGATGATATCATGATCGGCGAGGGTCTCCAGAAAGCTCTGCGCCGGTCTGGGTACAGCGTTGACTGGGTGCAGGATGGTTTCGACGTTGAGCAAAGCCTTGAAAGTCATGCCTACTGTCTTGTTATTCTTGATCTCGGTTTGCCCAACAAAAACGGTCTGGCGATTCTTCAGGACCTTCGTAAAAAGAAAAACGATATCCCCGTGCTCGTCCTGACGGCCCGCGATGCCGTTTCAGATCGTGTCAAGGGGCTGGATACCGGCGCCGATGATTACATGCTAAAGCCGTTTGCCCTTGAAGAACTAGAGGCCAGGATCAGGTTGCTTTTAAGGCGAAAGGAAAATAAGCGTATACCCCTCATAGCGTTTGGCTCCCTTACTTTAAACCCGGCGACCCATGAAGTTGTCTATAAAGATAAAAAATGCGTCCTCTCAGGCCGGGAATTTTCCCTGATGCGTGTTCTTGTCGAAAATCCCGGCGTGATTTATTCGCGTGCGCAGCTCGAAGAAAAGCTTTACGGCTGGAACGAGGAAGTCGAAAGCAATTCGGTTGAGGTTCATATTTACCAACTGAGAAAAAAATTAGGTAAGGGGATTATCAAAAACACCAGGGGCGTCGGCTACGCAATCGGTGAGTGTTCGTGATGTCTCTCCGATTAAAGCTCCTTTTCTGGATAACGCTTGTTTTGTCCTTCGGCACACTGGTTCTCGCCACCCTCATCTACAAAATCTCTGAGGAAGAGTTGAACGATATGCTGGATGAAACCATGCAGCAGGTTGCTTACGTCGTGGCTGGGCAACAGGAGATGCTGGGAACGGAAACCAAAAAACCGCATTTCGAGCAGCATGAACTGGGAGAGGATGGAGATTTCCTGATTCAGGTCTGGACGGAAAAAGGTGAGCTTATCTTTACGACGCATAAGGACATAAGCATCCCGCTTATCGACGATACAGGATTTGGTTACACGGATTACGATCATGAGAGATGGCGGTATTACATTAAAAAAACCAAGAGTAGCACTATACAAATTATAGGTCCGGTAGATGAGCGCGACGAAGATGTGGAGGAAAACGTTTGGACTTTTTTGCGCCCGGTTCTCATGCAGCTTCCTCTTGTTTTGATCCTTTCATATTTCGTTTTGTGGCGTGGCTTTAAGCCTTTGCGTTCTGTTAACGAGGCGATCGCGCAGAAAGATTCCGCAAATCTTTCGCCGATTGGGATGGAGAAAGTTCCTAAAGAAATCCGCTCGGTTGTCGGTTCGTTGAATCAGCTTTTACAGAGGCTTGATGAGGCTCTGAAAGTTCAGCGGCAATTTACCGCAGATGCAGCGCACGAACTCCGAACACCGCTGGCTGCCATACAAATTCATATAGACAATCTGGAGCGCTCGGAGAATGAAGCCGAGCGAAAGGAGAGCCTTGAAAAGCTCAAAGCTGCAGTAAAGAGAAGCACGCACATGGTCCAGAATCTGCTGGCTCTTGCGCGTGAGCAACCGGAAGCCGGTGAAATGCTAGCGCAGAAAGTCGATATGAGCCGATTGGTAGAAAGCATGGCTGAGGAGTATTTTCCTTTTGCAAAAGAAAAGAATATACGACTAACCGTCCTGCCAGAGGACCGCGATGTTTTCATAAAAGGTGAAGAACAAAGCCTGCGCATCCTCATCGGCAATCTTCTGCATAACGCGATTACCTATACCCCGGAAAACGGCAAGGTCGATATCGGAGTCGTGCTGGACAAACAGTTTGTAGTTTTGAGCGTTACAGATGACGGTACAGGCATAGCAGAACCGGACAGGGCTAGGATTTTCGACAGGTTCTACCGCGTACTTGGAACAAAAACGACCGGCTCCGGCCTTGGGCTTTCAATCGTGAAGGCTATTGCAGATAAGCATGGTGCCAAAATTACCGTTAGAGGAAACAACGGTGAAAAAGGCACACGATTCACGCTAAGCTTTCCAGTCTGTAATGATTGACTTAAGCCAGACTTAAGAAAAAATTTTTTTCAAATCAGTCTCCTCTCAGATTCATTTCCTATTTCTCCGGCTTAGGCGGCTCGGGTTAGCTGTCGGGTTCAATTCTATTATTTAGGAGATAAACATGTTTGATTTTAACGATACCCATTTACAAAATCTTTTACCTGAGGATTCAGGGCACTCTTTGGCCAACATGTCAGGATTGTCAAATCTGGCGCACGATATCGTTGTAAAGGCAGTGTCTGAAGACCGCGGATCTCTGGTCATTGATATCGCCGATGTACTAAGCGGGAGCAAGTTAGATGCACTGATCAGCGGCGGCAGGGACGACGATGATGGAGGCAGCGTCATCAGGGGAACGCGTGGCGATGACGAGCTTGAAGGCGATACTCACGACACGCTTCTTGGACTTGCCGGAAATGATGTTCTGAGTACGGCGGACGGTAACGGCTATAACGAACTGGAAGGTGGAAGCGGCAATGACGAACTGATCGGCAATCACCATGATGATCTGGATGGTGGCCCGGGTGATGATATTCTCTCAACCGCAGAGGGTCATGGCTACAACGAGCTTGAAGGCGGGCGAGGCGATGACCAGATTGAAGGCAACCACCATGATGTTCTTAATGGTGGTTCTGGGGATGATATTTTGAGTACGGCGGACGGAGACGGGCATAACGTGCTCAAGGGCGGTACTGGCAATGATATCCTGCGCGGAGGCCATGATGATCTTCTTTATGGCGGTAGTGGTAATGATTATATCGAACTCTATGGCGGGCATAATATTGTTTACGGCGGTCATGGCTCAGATCTTTTTGAACTGGCTGACGGACAATTGCCCGACGAGGCTAATTATATCATGGACTTCAAGGCCGGAGTCGATAAGCTGCAGATCCGTAATATCGAGGGGCTGAACTCCTTCGATGACCTGGCGCTGGAACAGGACGGCCGCCATGTGATTGTTTCTTTTAACGGGCATGAATTGGCTGTGTTAGAGAAAGTATCACTGGTTAGACTCGATGCTGATGACTTTATCATCGATCCCGTTCATATGCCGGACATCAGTGCCTCTGATTTCGAAGGTATTACAGTTGATAATCCCTATTTTCCTCTCATTCCCGGAACCAAATGGGTCTATGAAGGCATGACGGATGAAGGGCTGGAGCGAATCGTGGTCGAAGTCTTGAATGAGACCCAGATCATCAACGGTGTTGAAGCGACTGTTGTTCGTGATAGTGTTTATCTGGACGGCGAACTGAAGGAAGATACAACCGATTGGTATGCTCAGGACCGGGACGGGAACGTCTGGTATCTAGGCGAGGATACCGCTGAGTATGAGGGTGGAGTAGTTGTAAACACCCATGGCACATTCATGTGGGGCGTGGACGGTGCGCAGCCGGGCATAATCATGTTCGCTGACCCTTCTGCCCATGTCAATGAAACCTACAAACAGGAATCGTATATCGGTGAGGCTGAGGATACCGCCACTTTGCTGAGTGTGAATGAAACTCTGGCCGTGCTTTACGGGACTTTCACGAATGTCGTGAAAACCCTTGAGTTTACTCCGCTGGAACCTTTTCTTCAGGAACAAAAGTATTATGTGGAAGGAATCGGTTTTATCAAGCAGGTGAATCTCAGGACAGGAGAAGAATTTAATCTTGTCGAGTTTTACAGACCGGTTTCGTAACCCTTCGAGTGGTTAGCCTCCGGAGCCCTCCTGTCTGCGGGCAGGAGGGCTTAATACTGACTGGAATGTGCGGGGTATATTTTTATAAAGAAGCAGAATGTCTTGGGAGTGTTTAGTTCGAACTGTATCAATTACGGGACGCCATTTTTGACGATCAGCCATATTTGCGAACAGATTAAACGGCGTTTTCAGGGTATAGCGTAAGTTAATGCGGACTCATATGACGCTGGCGCGTTTTACGGCCCGACCGCCATTTTCAGCATCATGGGATTGAGCGCGCTGCCGCTGACCTGACCGCTGGCCGCGATGTTGAATGTCACGCCCGACTGGCGGTCCTCGGCGACGTAAATCCAGGCGCCGAGATCGCTGTTCCCCAACATCGATTGCGCGAATTTTGGGCGGGTTACCGGATAGCTGTGCCGGGTGCCGCCTGCGTCGCTGTATGTGAGGGTTACGCCGTTGGCGGTCCTTTCGATCTTTGCCCCGGACCCGTTGAGCGGGTTGACCGTGGCCGGGGCTGGCGCCGGGTTCGGTGCGCTCTGCACTTGCGTTTCATGAGTTTTCGCAGGAGTTTCGGATTTTATCTTCTCGAACGGTCCATCCACGGCCCTTAGAGCTTCGGGCGAAACCGTTCCGGTTTTGGCTTCTTCCACCACCTGCCGGAGCGCAGCGGTCCGCTCGCGCGTCATGCGCAGCCAGCATTCATACCGTGCCTGATCTGAACTTATGAAGGTCCAAATTTCGGCTCGTATAATCGGGGATACAGACCCAAAACAATTGCCGTTCCTCGTCAGCGTCCAGTTCCGCTCCGATGCCAGATGGTTCTGGTAGGCGCCTCCCGACACTCGGATGAGATCGGTTCTGGCGCGG
>JAGRIJ010000079.1 GCA_020443295.1 Alphaproteobacteria bacterium
CATCGTCGCGGTTCGGAAGGCCCAGATGCTCCTTCGGAGTCACATAGCACAGCATCGCGCAGCCGTACCAGCCGAACATGGCTGCGCGGATCCCCGACGTGATATGATCGTAGCCGGGTGCGATATCGGTGGTGAGCGGCCCGAGCGTATAGAACGGCGCCTCGTGACATTCCTTGAGTTGCTTTTCCATGTTGATTTTAATCAGGTGCATCGGCACATGCCCCGGCCCCTCGATCATGACCTGAACGTCATGTTTCCAGGCGATTTTGGTGAGTTCGCCCAGCGTTTCCAGTTCCGCGAACTGCGCGCGGTCGTTCGCATCCGCGATTGAGCCGGGGCGCAGTCCGTCGCCGAGAGAGAAGCTCGCATCGTAGGCCTTCATGAGCTCGCAGATTTCCTCGAAATGGGTGTAGAGGAATGACTCGCGGTGGTGGGTCATGCACCATTTCGCCATGATGGAGCCGCCGCGGGAAACGATGCCGGTGACTCGATCCTGCGTCAGGCGGATATAGGGCAGGCGGACGCCCGCGTGGATGGTGAAATAATCCACGCCCTGCTCGGCCTGCTCGATCAGCGTGTCGCGGAAAATTTCCCAATTCAGGTCCTCGGCCACGCCGCCGACCTTTTCCAGCGCCTGATAGATCGGGACGGTGCCGATGGGCACGGGCGCGTTGCGGATGATCCATTCGCGGGTGTCATGAATGTCCTTGCCGGTCGAAAGGTCCATGACCGTATCCGCGCCCCAGCGGATGGCCCAGACCATCTTGTCCACTTCCTCACCAATGCTGGAGGTCACGGCGGAGTTGCCGATATTCGCGTTTATCTTCACAAGGAAGTTGCGGCCGATGATCATCGGCTCCAGTTCGGTGTGGTTGATGTTGGCGGGGATGATCGCGCGGCCCTCGGCCACTTCCTTTCGGACGAATTCCGGGGTGATGAGGGGCAGGATGTTCGCGCCGAAGCTTTCGCCGTTCTTGCTTTCCGCGTGCGCCTGTTCGCGGCGCTGGTTTTCGCGGATGGCGATATATTCCATCTCCGGGGTGATGATGCCTTTACGCGCGTAGTGCATCTGGGTGACATTTGCGCCCGCTTTCGCCCGCAGGGGTTTTTCCGGCGAGGCGGGGAATTTTTCGTGCCGGATCTTGCGGTTCTTGAGTTGCGCTTCGGTTTTATAGCCGTTGTCGATCGGCTGGACCGCCCGCCCTTCCACTTCCTCCACGTCTGCGCGATCGAGAACCCATTGAAGGCGCGTCTTGGGCAGGCCGCGCATGATATCGAGTGCTACGCTTTCATCCGTATACGGGCCGGAGGTGTCGTAGACCGTCAGGCTCTCGCCGTTGGTGAGGGCGATTTCCCGCATCGGGACTTTTAAATCCCCAACATAGGTTTTTTTGCTGGCGGTCAGCGGGCCGCGCGTGACATGCGTGGTGGACGGGCAGGCGCCTGCAGCGGCCTTGGCGGCGGAGTCGGTGTTCGGCTGGTCTTTGGGCGACATTTCGTTTCCTTTCCCTTCGAAGGTGTTAACCCACAGGTTCATAGGGTCTGATCTCAGCCCCGGCAAACAGACCGGGGCACCCCTAAGGACTTGGTTTTGAATGGCCTCAGGGTGGGCGGATTGAAAGGAATTGTCAAGCGGGATCGGAGGTTTTATAACTGTGCCGTTTCGTTCACACCACGCGCCGTGCTTTCAAAGGGGGGGCAACCATGAAAAAGAAGCTGATCATCCTTGGAATCATGTTCCTGATCGTCGGGTTCGGGATCGGGCTGGTCATCAAGGCCCAGCTGAACAACAGCACGATGGAGCAGGATATCGAGGACGAGGAGGAGATTTCCTCGCTTTCCACCGCCAGCGGGGACGATGCCCCGGCCGCGACCATTATCAAGGCCCCGGAATCAGCGCCCGACCCCGCGATGCCGGGGATGGATCTGGGCGGGCCGTTCACGCTGGTCAATCAGGACGGAAAGACCGTGACGGAGAAGGATTTTACCGGCAAATACAAGCTGATCTTTTTCGGTTTTACCTATTGCCCGGATGTGTGCCCGACCGAGCTGCAGAAAATGACGCAGATTATGGGCCTGCTGGACGAAGAGACCGCGGCGAAGGTCCAGCCAATCTTTATTTCCGTTGATCCGGAACGCGACGATGTGAAGACCGTCAAGGCTTATGTGGAGCAGTTCGACCCGAGGCTCGTGGGGCTGACGGGGACGGTCGAGCAGGTCGAGGCGGTGAAGAAAGCCTACCGCGTATACGCCGCCAAGGTGGATATGGGCGACCCGGACAATTACATGGTCGATCATTCCGCTTTCACTTATTTCATGGGGCCGAACGATGAAAATCTCGCGATTTTCCCGGCCAAGGACACGGCGGAGGACGTGGCCGCGGCGATTAAGGGGAAGATTAGTTAATCCCCCAAAATTCCCGCCAGTTTGAGGGCGTAGCCGAGGGAGCCTTCGATCCGCAGGCTGCCGGTCATATAGGCCATGGTGGGGTCGGTCGAACCTTCCGCGATGCCGCGCAGGATATCCGCCGTGCAGTGCATGGTGGTATCAGCCGCTTCATCCTTTACATTTTCGGTTGAAATCATAGGCGCGGCGCCGGTGCCGTCGAGCAGAATCACGCCCTCCTCCCCGCAGTCGAACTTGATTTTCGCCCCCAGAGGCGGGGCCATCGTCAGCTTGTTCATAATTTTCTGCTGAAGGTCTTCGAGGCTCATTCCGTCACTATACATATTTTTTCCCCAAAAATAAGCACAAAGAAAAGTGGAAAACCTTTTCTTCCCCCTGAAAAGAAAGGACAATGTTACCTAGTTGTACGAATCACTCCCCTTTCGGCGGCTCTGCCGGGCTTAATCATTTTCAGAATTCTGACTTCTCTAGGGTTTATCACTATGGCGAAAAGACGATTTGCGACTTCCCTTCTTGCGGGATGCCTTCTGACCACCTGCCTTGGCACATCTGCCTTCGCCGGAGAGCCCGAGCACTATTTCTATCCGACCCAGAAATGGACGGTCGCCAAACAGGGCGGCGATGACAGCGCCCCGACCTGCGCCCTTTCCAACTCCTTCAATAACGGGTTTATCATCAAGATTTCAGGGAACAGCGCGGGATTTGAAAAGCTGGACATCGATTTCCGGCAATCCACATTCACTCCCGGCAAGAAATACGAGATTGTCTACAGCGTTCCCGGCAACGCCCGCGAAGTGTTTCAGGCCAAGGCACCCGCCGGAAGCGTTCTGAGCGCCTCGCTTGAATCAAAGGCCGATTTTTCCAAGGCGCTGCAAAGCGCGGCAACGCTGGATATGTCCATCCAGAGCAACCAGTTCCGCCTGTACCTGACCGGTTTTGCCAAGGCGCTGGATTCTTACAATAACTGTATTCACCCGCCAGGACCGGACGTGGCCGCAATCGACGAGGTGGAGAACCCGCCGGAACTGGCCGCCGTGCCGGAAGAAGATGTCGTTCCTGCGCCGAGCGAAGAGTCTCTGGCGACCGCAAAGGCTCCGCCTGCCATTTCTTCCCCGCCTGAAGATGAGTCTCCGATCCTGAGCGAAGAAGAGCAAAAGGCCGACAAGAAAGATATCCTGGCCAAGATCAATTCTTTGGCTCATGACTATGAAGCCAGTAATTCAAAGGCTTCCGCCCTGCCCGAACCTGAAGAGGCCGAAAGCACGGCCAGCAGCGCCGAGATTCCCGAAGGCGATATCTCCGATGCCATTCCGCAAGAAGAAGACGCCCCGGCGGCCCCGCCTGCCGCAAGGGAACGCTATACCGAAAAGCTGGCGCGGCAACTCAAAGAGCAGAGCGAGCAATACAAGCCCGCTTCTTCGAGTTCCAGCAGCAACCCGTCTTCCCCGGGTCCTGCCGCCCTGCCGCCGCGCCCGTATAATAGCGAGGACGCCGAGGAAGCGGAGCAAACCCAGGCACCGAAAAACGAAGTCATCCATTTTAACGGCGAACGTATTCTTCCCGAGCCGAAGACCGACAGCTCTTCCGCGCAAATCGAAGAGCCCAAGCCGGAAGCCGAGCATGTGTCCGTAAAAATTCCGGCTTACAAAATGACCAAGCAAACAACGAAGATGGAAGCGGATTTCACAAAAATTCCCGAAGAGGCTCCGGCGGCGGATGATTCCGCCCCCCTCATCGAAGCCTCCGTCCAAAGCCCCTCGCCCGCCATGATCGAACCGGGCAGCGGCGACAGCGACGATTTCATCCAGATGCGCCAGAAGGTCCGCGATCTTGAGGAACAGGTTCTGCGCTTGCGCAAGGAAAACAGCATGCTGGACGACGAGCTTAAAACCAGCCTGAAGGATTCCGAGGAAGAACGCCTGTCCGTTTCATCGGATAACTGGAACCTTGAGCGCGCCACGATGCGCTATAACGAGGCCGAGCGCCAGATCAAGCGTCTGGGACGTGAGCTGCAGACGGCGCGCCAACAGTGCAGCCAGGAAAAAGACGATCTGAAGTCGATGCTGTTCGATCCGCAAGTCACCGAACAGCAGCAACTCGCCAAACTTTCTTCGCTGGAGCAGGAACTGGCCGACGCTAAGTCCGATCTTCAGTCCGTTCAGCGCAAATACGAGGAGCGCATCCGCCTCCTCGAAGGACAGTTGAGCGCTCAATAAAGTTACTGCGTTGCTGCGTACCGTATTTCTTACTGCGTAAAACAGCTCCTGCGTACCACTCGTGTAATAAAGCTGCGTAACGAAAAAGGCTGGTCTCAGACCAGCCTTTTTCCTTTGTTCTTTATCTTGCCCTAGCGACGCGTCGAGAGATACGCGATCTTGCCGTCGGTGCTGCCCGGGGTGTACGTGCCGGGGACGTCTTCGGGAAGGATGCGGACGAGTTCGTCCTTGTCGGTGACGTCCTGCTCGACCACGCGGCGGGCCTGTTTGATGACGGTTTCATCGAAGAGGTTGCGCATGCCGCGGGCGTTGCCGAACTTGTCCTTGCGGCCCGGTTCCATGGCCTTCAGAACGCCTTTGATCTTTTCCTTTGCTTCCCCGGAGAGGCTGTAGGACAGGTTTTTGCAGTAGATTGCGAAGATGTCCACCAGTTCCTCGTCGGTGTAATCGGGGAAATCGATGAAGGCGCTGATGCGCGAGCGCAGG
The DNA here is from genome assembly GCA_020443295.1 of Alphaproteobacteria bacterium. Classification (GTDB taxonomy): domain Bacteria; phylum Pseudomonadota; class Alphaproteobacteria; order Micavibrionales; family Micavibrionaceae; genus JAGNKE01. Next base: position 5,109 of record JAGRIJ010000079.1, read on the forward strand.
CCCGCGTTGGATTCGATAAACCATTTCATCTCGTTCTTGAAGCCCGCGAAGATGACAACCATGTTGTTGCGCTGGTCTTCCATTGCTTTCACGATCATGGTGATGATGTGGTGACCGTAGTCGCGGTAGGAATCGGGGACTTCAAGGTCATAGGCTTCGTCCACGAAAAGCACGCCGTCGCGGGCGCGTTTGAGAATTTCTGCGGTGATCTGTTCGCTCTGGCCGATATATTCGCCGATCAGCTTGGAGCGGTCGACCTCCACCACGTGGCCGCGCTTGAGATAGCCCAGCTTTTTGAGAATTTCACCGACGAGGCGGGCGACAGTCGTTTTCCCCGTGCCGGGGTTGCCGGCGAAAACCATATGAAGGGAGGGGCGGTAACCGCTGATAATGCCCTGTGCGCGGCGGCGGCTGTCCGCCAGAACCATATAAAAGAGCGCGCGGACCTGTTCCTTGACATTTTCCAGCCCCACCAGAGAGTCGAAGGGCTTGAGGATGTCCTCCAGATCGGCCTTGGTCAAATCGGGACGAATTTCGGCGGCGCGCTTTGCAGCTTCGCGGCCCTTGGTATCCCCGAAATTGATGAAAGTCAGAGGTTTTTCCAGATCGATGCGCGTTTCGTAAAATTCAGGAGAGTCCAGATCAGAGGGTTTTGCGGCGGACTCGCCGTACGCGCCGGCGGCGAAGATTGCCGGTTTATTCTCGATACCCGATTCCGGAGCGCCGGAATCCTGCCCGATCGGAGCCGGCTCGATCAACCGTTCCAGCCCCTTGTTTTTGAGCCAGAAATAGGCGTCGCCATAAGCCGTAATCTCAGCGCTGCGTTTCATCAGATGAATGGCTTTTTCGATATCCTTGTCGCAGCCCAGCCCTTCCGCATAGCAGAGCGCCGTGTAATAAGTCAGACGCTCACGGAACCACTCGGCACATTCGTGCTGGCCCTTATCCAGCGCTTCCATGCCCTGATGCAGACAGGAAAAACCCTCTACAGGCACATCCTTGAGCGATCCGGACATCATATAGAATTTCGCGAAATAGGAGAAAAAAGCAGGAGGATAGAATTCATCCATCAGCTTTTTCAGAAGTGATTTGGCACGTTCAGCGTCCGCCTTGTCGTTTTCCTCCTCAAGCAATACCAGGGCGAGATCATAACGGCTTTCGCGGTCGTCCGTCTCAGCGGCTTTTTCAAACAATGCCATCGCCTTTTCGCGGTCAATCTGCGCGGGGGAAATGATCTTGTCCCAACCATAGTAATGTTTGGCCAGAAGACGCGTGGCCTGCAAGTGGTTCTTTTCCACCGCTGCGGTCAGGTAGGACACAAACTGATCAGGATTGAGGTCGGTTCGGCAACTGCCGTAAAGGCGCTGATCGCACAGCCAGACCATTGCTTCTATGTTGGATTCGTTCTCGGCGAGATATTTTGCGCAGGAAAGAACCTGATCCTCAAGCGACTCTAAACGCGTAAAACCATCCGGCCCCTTATCGGATGCCTTGCACAGCTTTTCGTATTCATCGCGGAGTGAAAAAAAGCGCTCAACCGTAAACTCGACGGCCATTTCCTCAACCTCTTTGTTTTTTTGCCATTCTGCTCTTATTTAAAAAAAAATACAAACTTATCCGACAATGCATTGTTGTTTTTCTGTTTTCCATTTTTTGAATGTTTCCTGTATCGATTTTTCTATCTATAAAAGGCTCCGTCCTTCGAATCACAAGATAAGTTTTTCCCGCTCCTTAAGCTGTCGCTACAAGTTATGTATATTTATGTATAATTATATTTCATTGACTATCGATGAGTCAAATTTTTTGGCTGAAAGGCTTAAAAGTCGCTTTCTGCCAAGTCCATCAGGGGCGCGGCCCCGGCCATCACCATGCGGAAACGCGCCTCAGCTTCGGGGAGCATCCGTTCCATAAAGAAGCGGGCGGTTTTGAGCTTGGCTTCGAGAAAATCCTTGTCGGCGCTGCCCTGCTCCAGTTTTTCCTGCGCGGTTTTGACGATCAGACACCACATATAAGCCAGCGCCACCAGCGCGAACTGACGGAGGTAATCGGTGGAGGCGGCTCCGGCTTCCTCGGGATTCTTCAGGCCCTTTTGCGCGATCGTCGCCGTGCTTTGCTGCAACTTTGCAAAGGCTTTCGCCAGAGGAAAAACAAATTCCTGCATTTTCGGATTTGTCTGCTCGGCGTTGATGAAGTCAAAGACGGGGTGGAAGAATCGGCGCAGCAAGCGGCCGTAGCCCTGCGGCATTTTTCGCCCGACCAGATCGAGCGCCTGAATACCGTTCGTGCCTTCGTAAATCTGCGCGATACGGGCGTCGCGGACATATTGCTCCATGCCACACTCCCAGATGTAGCCGTGGCCGCCGTAAACCTGCTGGCTGAGGATGGAGACCTCGGTTCCCATGTCGGTCTGATAGGCTTTGACGATGGGCGTAAGCAGAGCGACCAGATCGTCCGCCTTCTGCCGCTGCGCCTCGTCTTCGTGGCGGTGAGAGATATCCAGATTCATTCCGACCCAATAAGAGAGAGCGCGGGCGCCTTCGAGAAACGCCTTTCCGGTGAGCAGCATCCGGCGTACATCCGGGTGCACGATGATCGGGTCGGCTGGTTTTTCCGGATTTTTTGCACCCTTGAGGCTGCGCATCTGCAGGCGGTCCTTCGCATAGATCACCGCGTTCTGGTAGGCGACTTCGGCCACTCCTAACCCTTGCATCGCCACACCAAGGCGCGCAGCATTCATCATGGTGAACATCGCTTTCAAGCCTTTGTGGGGTTCGCCCACAAGCTCGCCGATTGCGCCGTCGAAATTCATCACGCAGGTGCTGGAAGCCTTGATGCCCATTTTATGTTCGATCGATCCGCAGGATACGCCGTTGCGCGGGCCGAGGGTGCCGTCCTCCTTGGGCATGAATTTGGACACAACAAACAGGGATATGCCTTTCACGCCTTCGGGCGCGTCAGGAAGCCTGGCTAATACAAGGTGAACGATATTTTCGGCGAGATCGTGCTCTCCGGCGGAGATAAAGATTTTGGTGCCGTCGATTTTATATGTGCCGTCTCCTTGCGGATCAGCCTTGGTTTTGATCAAGCCGAGATCGGTTCCGCAATGCGGTTCGGTCAGGCACATCGTGCCGGACCATTCACCGGAAATCAGTTTGGGGAGGTAGAGCGCCTTCTGTTCGTCGGTTCCGAAATGATGCAGCGCTTCGTATGCGCCCTGCGAGAGGCCGGGATACATGCCGAAAGACATATTGGCGGCGCAGATCATTTCCTGCATGACGGTGTTGAGCAGCATGGGCATCCCCATGCCGCCATATTCCGGGTCAGCGCTCAGACCGCACCAGCCGCCCTGCGCGAAGGTGTCGTAGGCTTCCTTGAAGCCCTTGGGTGTGCGGACCACGCCGTTTTCCAGCACGCATCCTTCCGCGTCCCCGCTCTGGTTTAAGGGAAAAAGAACCTCTTCGCAGATCTTGCCGCCTTCCTCTATGATCTGGTCGATCAGATCCTGTGAAACATCGCCGTAACCGGGCAGGGAGGCCAGCGTTTCGGCCTTGAGAACGTCATGGAGGATAAAGCGGATATCGTTCAAAGGCGGGCGGTAAGAGGGCATGGGATTTCTGGCCTGTCTATCAGAATTATTGTGTCTTTCCAATTATAACAAAAAAAACTGTCCCGGCGGGTTGTGAATTGCGGTTAACGCGATTTTTTGTCCATTTTTTGCGCTTTCACAGTCCTCTTGTTTTTATTTCTCCCCCCATGATAGTCTTATTATGTGAATACTATGAGACCCCTATGATCGACGAAGAAAAAGCTGCGGACCTTTTTATTGAATTCGGGCGGAGCCACGGAGCGTTCAGCATGGTCCGTGGCGAGCGGCCAATCATTGACGATCATGACGCCGCAGTGGATTTCATGCTCACGGATGATACCGGCATGGATTCCTATGATCATAGCGCTGTCTTGCGCAATTTTCCGCTGTCTTTGTATTTCAAAGGCCGGAGCGCTTCCGAGATTGCGGAAAGTTTAAAAGCCCATCTGGACGGAAACGGATTTGCAACCGAACCCGCTCCCCAACCCCTGCCCAACGGGAATCTTCGCGTGATGCCGTCCGTCTTCGTCTGGCAAAAAGGACAGGATGTCGAAGTTACCGTTCATGATTTGAACTAACCCGCCGGATTTTTTCCTTGATTGAGGATGTATGCCCTGGTCGTAAGGTACAGAACAACTCCGTTCAGCAAGTGCCAAAGAAAATGGGTTCCTATCGCAAAATCCGTGCAGACCGCCATGTCCATCGTCCGAAAACTTAGGGACGCGATAAAGGTCAGCGCCGCATAGAGCAAAGTTTTGGATTCGACGCTCACGTGGCGGGCCTGCCACATCGCGAAGCCTGAAAGAAAGCACAGCGCGGGGATATAACCGGCGGAACCGTTTAAAATCTCCGCGGGCACCCTGTCAAAAGCCACGCTTGATCCCATAAACAGAACAAAAAGAAGGGATGTTTTGTATGCGTCAAGCTTTATGACATAGGTAGAGTAAAAAACGATAAAAGCGATCTGGTAGAGAACGATGGGAAGAACGTCGGCGCGCTGGGCGGAGGATGTCGCCAGAGTATGGAACATTGTACTGCCTGCTCCGATGGCGCATAGAAGGACAATCAAAATCCGGGTCTGAGTGTTGACGGCGAATTTTTCCTTTGCGAGGCGGTACGCAAAAAAAGCTGCAATAAAGAACGCGATGTTGGTCATCGCGTTCACAGGCTCGGCCAGCAAGCCCGGTTCAATGCGTTCGCAGTAAATATCGATATAGTCGCTCATGTTTTATCCCGCCCCGCCTAATTTCGCACGACCATAGATCATGATAAACGATCCCGCAAAAATCAGCGCACCGCCGATCAGGGTCGAATAATCAAAGCGGCGTATGCCGAAAAAAAGGAACCCGAAGAACAGAACGAAAAAAGGATAGGAAATCTCTCCCATCGCCGCATAGACAGCAGATGTGCCGCGGATCGAAAAATTGGTGATCATCCATCCTGTAGAGGCCACAAACAGCGTGGTGATCAATGCGACCAACAGTCCGGGGCTTTCGAACAGGGGGCTATAATCAACGGGTTCACGTTTAATCAGCCAGAGAAGGAAGACGTTAAACAGACCCATCAGGCAACTCAGCAGAAGAAAAGCGGTTACGCTGATATTGGACGTGTTGCGCTCGATCATCAGATAGCCCAGACCGTAAAGAGCGGCGGATATAAAGGGGAAGAAGATGGGAGAGATCATCATCTGACTGTCTTTCAAGGATTGCAGGTAAACACACAGATCAGAGCGTTATATCACGGACCTGCGGTAAAAATCCTGCTGAAAATTCCTCGGTATGCGCGGTGGCTTCGGTCGTGCGGATCTGCGCAATTCTCCGCCCTTCCCCGTCATATGCGAAACTCATCATCAGGTCGCAATAGTCCGCCTTATCGTCGGGGTGTTCAAAAACCGTTACGCCCGGCA
>JAGRIJ010000009.1 GCA_020443295.1 Alphaproteobacteria bacterium
CATCAATCGCCCTTGATCCCCAGACCCTTCGCCTGCCGCCTCAGCCAGTCGTTGATATGCGGCTTGCCGTGAATTTTTTCGTACTTCTCATAGTACTGCTGGTGATAGCCTTCCGCCTCCCAGAAGGTCCCGGCAGGCTCCAGCGTGGTCACGATCTTCTTTGAGAAAGTTTTCTTCGCGGTCAGATCGGCAATCACCTCCTGCGCGATTTTCTTCTGCTCCTCGTCATGATAAAAGATCGCGGAACGGTACTGCGAACCCACATCCGGCCCCTGGCGGTTAAGCTGCGTGGGATCGTGCGCTTTCAGGAAAAAATGCTCCAGCAACTGGCGGTAGGAAATCTTGTCGGGATCGAACGTAATCTCGACCGCTTCCGCATGGCCGGAGGTCCCGTCATGCGTATCTTCATACTTGGGGTTGGGGAGGGTTCCTCCGGTGTAACCTACGCGTGTATAAAGAACCCCGTCGAGTCCCCGGAATTCGCTTTCGGTGCACCAGAAACATCCCCCCGCCAGCGTGGCGACAGGATAGTTTTCCGGCTTGTGGTCCATAAGATCGTGGCTTAAATCCCGTGCTCCCGGCTCTCCGGCAAACAAGGGCGGCCGGAACAAAAGCAACCCGGCGGCAACGGCGACGACCAAGAGTAAAAGAAGATTTAACACACGCATCTTTCCTGTCCTTTTTAAACGTTTTTTAGTATAAAATAGTCATATATTATGAATATATTTGTCCTGAATATATTCGTTGGTTATACGCAAAATGTTTCTGAAAAAAACGAACAAGCCGCTGCATTACGAGGATCGCGCAAAGAGCGCGAAGCCAACCATGATCATCCTGCATTATACCGGAATGCAGACAATGCTGGCCGCGCGCGAACGTTTGACCGACCCGACCAGCAAGGTCAGCGCGCACTATCTTGTCGATACAGACGGGCAGGTCTTCGACCTCGTGCCTGAAGATAAAAGGGCATGGCATGCGGGACTGTCCTACTGGCATGGCGAAACCGACATCAACTCCTATTCCGTCGGCATCGAAATGGTGAACCCGGGGCACGAACTCGGCTACAAACCCTTTACTTCACAACAGATGCAGGCCGTCATGGATCTCTGCCAGGGCATCCAGTCCCGCCACAAGATTGAATATGTGCTCGGGCATTCCGATATTGCGCCCGAACGCAAGATCGACCCCGGCGAACTTTTCCCGTGGGAATGGCTGGCCGGTCACGGTGTCGGCCTCTGGCCCAAGCCGACAGATGCGGATTTACAGAAAGCCGAAGATATTTCCTGTAACGACTACGAAGTCGAACGGCTGCTTACCCAGTTCGGCTATAACCCGATGGGCGCCTATGTCGATGTCGTCAGCGCCTTCCACCGCCATTTCGCGCCGGAAAAATTCAAAACGGGGGAGCAGGAAAAGGTGGATATGGATACGGTAGTAAAGCTGGTCTCCCTGGTTCGCCAGTCCGGCAACAAGCTCGTGGTTTAACCCAAACTTGCGCTTTTCCTGAAAAACAGGCATGCTCCCTCCGTCCAAAAGACCGGATGGCCGCTTCTTTCTTGACTGAAAGGGGAGGAAAGTCCGGGCTTCACGGAAAATCGGCGCCGGGTAACGCCCGGGGGAGGCTGAAAGGTCTTTACGGAAAGTGCCACAGAAAACAGACGACCTCTTCCTCACGGAAGCGGACAAGGTGAAAAGGTGCGGTAAGAGCGCACCGCGCGACTGGTAACAGGAGCGGCACGGCAAACCCCGCCGGAAGCAAGACCAAATAGGGACCGCATACCCTTAAAACGGCAGGATGCTTTCCGGATCCGCGGTCCGGGTAGGTTGCTAGAGGGGACGGGTAACCGTCACCCCAGAGGAATGGCCATCACCGGGCGGGGTTTAGGCTCCATCCGGTACAGAACCCGGCTTACAGGTACTTTTGGATATTTTTTTAAGTTGTGAAAAACCGCCTTGAAAAAGGCGGTTTTTCTGTACTTGGCAGGTATTTTGAGTGTTGCCCGTTCGTCCGGTTGGCTGCCCGGCCCGGTCATTCGGCCGGGTGACAATCCGGATCATTCTCCTCCGTGGCGGTGCTCATGCAGGAATACAAAATCGTACCCAGAAATAAACCGCCGCTTAAGGCCAGAACAAGCATAAGCAATGTCATTATCATTGTTACTCCCCACACACTTGAGACTGCTTGTTGACTGATATTATGACTAACACTAAAGAATATGTTATGTCAAAAAAATCTTTTATAACAAGGGCTTACAAGTAAGAAATCTATTTTTTATGTAAAAAAGTAATGATTTAATGTCTTTTTCATAAAGTCATAATTCCAAAAAGGACCAGATTTTTGAAAAAACGGCGTCACTTTTTATCGGCTCCTGATAATCAGGCTCAAAAAGCTTGTACATATTCTGTGCACAGAGATACCCACAAAAGACAGGGCAGAGGGGCAAAAAACTGTTGTTTCTGAAGGAATTAAACGGTTCTTCTTATTGACGTCCCAAGCCAGACCATGCTATCCCATAAATATCCATATCCGTGTGAAGAAACGCTCGGAAGGAAAGCAGGATTTTTAAGGGCCGGCGTTTTCAGAAATAAAACGCAAGGGATGTGCTGATGAGGAGCAGTGTGTGGCGCTGTTTATTTCGACATTCACGAACAAGCTGGACAAAAAGGGCCGCGTCTCCGTGCCGGCGTCCTTCCGTTCTGCGCTGGGCGATCGTCTTCATCTCGGCATTGTCGTCTTTCGGGCTCACAATCATCCCTGCCTTGAAGGCTTCGAATGGGACCGCATGGATGAAATCAGCGCGCGTCTCGAACATTTCGATCTCTTCTCGGACGAGCAGGACGACCTCGCGACTTCTGTCTTCGGCGAAAGCGTGCATCTGCACTGCGACGGAGAGGGGCGCGTGATGCTTCCGGCGGACCTGATCGAATTCTGCGCGCTGGATGATTACGCCACCTTCGTCGGTCTGGGCCGCAAATTCCAGATCTGGCAGCCCGGACTCTTTGAAGAGCGCAAGAAAGCAGCCCGTGCTCAGGTGCGCGAGCGCCGCCTCACCATCCCCTCTGATAAGGGGGATAAGGCATGAGCGCGAAAATAAATACCGAAATAAACGCCGAACACGATCCGGTCATGCTGCCCGAAGTCCTGCAGGCGCTTGAGCCTCGCGACGGCGCGGTCTATGTGGACGGCACGTTCGGGGCGGGCGGATACACGCGCGCAATTCTGGAAGCGGCGGATTGCACGGTCGTCGCGCTCGACCGGGACTGCGGTGTCGAAAAATATGCGCAGGACCTGAAGAAGAAATACGGCGCACGTTTTGTTTTTATTAACGGCTGCTTCGGCGATGTCGAAACGCTGCTCAAAAATAAAGGCTTTGAAAAAGTCGACGGCTTCGTGCTCGATCTCGGCGTTTCCTCTATGCACCTCGATCAACCGGATCGCGGCTTCTCCTTCCGCTTTAATGGCCCGCTGGATATGCGTATGGATACTACGTCGGGCGATACAGCCGCCGATCTGGTAAACAAGATGAAGGAAGGCGATCTTGCCGACCTGATTTATAAGTACGGCGAGGAGCGCCGCTCCCGTAAAATTGCAAACCGCATAATCAATCAGCGCGCGCAAAAGCCTTTTGAAACCACCATCGAACTCGCTGAAGCGGTTCGTGCGGTCGTGCCGCGTTCCCCGAAGGATAAAAGCGATCCGGCGACCCGCACGTTTCAGGCGCTGCGCATCGCCGTCAATGATGAACTCGGCGAACTGGAGCGCGCGCTGGCCGCCGCAGAAAACATTCTCAATCCCGGCGGCAACCTTGTTGTCGTCACCTTCCACTCCCTTGAAGATTCCATTGTCAAGAATTTCATCCGCGAAAAATCGGGCCGCGTATCCGGCGGCTCCCGCCATCTCCCTCAAATAGAATCTCCCGTCACGGAGCCGGTCTTCGTTGCTCTTTACAACAAGGCGGTCTCCCCCTCCGAACAGGAAGTCTCCCGCAACTCCCGCTCCCGCTCTGCAAAACTGCGCGCTGCCACGAAAACGCCTCTTCCGCCCCGAAAGGACATCTCATGAAAAAAACCTTTTTTCGCCATCTGGCCGTCCTTCTGGTTATGGCGTTGAGCGCCGGAACCCTCATCCACATCAGTCAAAGCGTCAACCGCGCGGAAAAAAAGCTCGCGCGCCTCGATCTCTCGATTTCAAACGAAAAGGAAACCGAGCGCGTGCTTGAAGCGGAGTGGAGTATGCTCAACAGCCCGGAGCGAATTGAATCGCTGGCAAAAAAATATCTTGATCTTGGGCTTCCTCAACCTTCGCAACTTGTCTCCGGCTCCGAAAGTCTTGAGGGAACGGAGATCGCCGGGCAGGCCGGCCTGATCCCGGCTTCCGCGGAAATGACGAAAGCCGGACCCTTTCCGGCGGTCATCCCCCGCAAGCCTCCGCATGGGGTCTCCCCTTCAAATGAACAGGAAAACTCCCCCGAATGATCTTAAGGAACGTCAGGCAAAACATCATTCATATTGAAGGCGAGCAGAGCTCGGCGCTTCAGCTTGCCTATGGCCGTCTGATTCTTCTGGGCAGTATTTTTGCGCTCCTGTATCTGGTGATCGCGGCGCGGACCATTGATCTGATGATCGTGCAGGGCTACGCGTCGGAATCCGGCGGTCAGGATTCGGAAGACCTCTCCCGCCTGGCCCGCTCCGGGGATTTGCTGGATCACGTTCGCCGCGGAAATATATACGACCGCAACGGCGTCCTGCTCGCGACCAGTCTGAAAACGCCTTCTCTTTATGCCGATCCGGAATTAATCCTCAACAAGCCGAAGGTGGCAAAAGCCCTGACTCAGATATTCCCCGACCTGAAGGAAGAGGAAACCCTTGCGAAAATCAGCATGAAGAAATCGCGCTACGCGTGGCTTCGGCCCAACCTGTCGCCGGGGCAGCAGGAAAAGGTTCTCGAACTCGGAGAGCCGGGTCTGGCCTTCGAATATGCCGACAGCCGTATTTACCCGCAGGGAAATATGGCCGCGCATCTTCTGGGTTATACCGATCGCGAGGGGCGCGGCCTGTCCGGTATCGAACGAAGCGCGCAAAAGACATTGGCGCAGGGTCAGGATGTCGTGTTGACGATCGATGTCCGGCTTCAGCACGCCCTGCGCCGCGAAATTCAGAGTGCGGTGGAGGAATTCAGCGCCCAGGCCGGTGCGGGGGTTATTCTCGATGTCAGATCGGGCGAGGTTTTGGCCGGCGTGTCGTTGCCCGACTATGACCTGAATGCCAACAGCCTCTACGTCTCCGATGTTGAAAAGAACAAGGAGATCCTGCTCAATCGCCTGACGATGGGCGTTTATGAATTCGGCTCTGTCTTCAAGATATTCACTACCGCGGCCCTGCTTGAAACCACGGATGCCCCGCTGGATACAGAGTTCGATGCGCGCAAGCCTCTGAAAATCGGCCGTTACACCATCAATGATTATCACGCGAAAAAACGCCTGCTGACCGTCCCAGAAGTCTTTATGTATTCCTCGAATATCGGGTCGGCTCTGATGGCGCAATCCGTAGGTGCGGTAAAATTACACGGGTTCCTCAGCGACCTCGGCCTCATGGATCGTCTGGTATTCGATGTCCGTGAAATCGGCTGGCCGCAGGTTCCGGATCCATGGGGCGAGGCTTCGACAATAACCGTTTCCTATGGGCATGGAATAGCGACAACGGCCATACAGCTTTGCACTGCGGCGGCCACGATCGTCAACGGCGGTCTGCAGGTTCACCCGAAACTGATTATGAAAGGCGGCGCGGAAAATATAAAACCGCAGGCCCGCATCATCTCGGAGGAAACCTCGCAAAAGATGCGGGGGCTGATGCGTCTGGTGGTCACGGACGGAACGGGAAAGAAAGCGGACGTGCCGGGCTACTATATAGGCGGCAAGACAGGGACGGCGGAAAAGAGCGACGGCAAGAAAGGCTATAGCCACAAAAAACTGCTCTCGTCCTTCATCGGCGCCTTTCCGATTGATAACCCGCGCTACATCGTTTTTGTCATGGTCGACGAACCGCAGGGCACGAAGAAAAGCTTCGGCTACGCAACGGGCGGCTGGGTGGCGGCCCCGGTCGTAGCCAGGGTCGTAACCTCGATGGCGGCGATCCTCGGCCTGCCGTCTGATCAGTACGTCAAGGAGCAGGATATCAGCCTGCCGCTTCAAAAATACGTCAAACCCGAACACCCGGAGAAAAAGAAGCTTGCCTCCAACGCGAACTGAAATAGAGAGAAATCTCGCAGAGACAACGCACAAAGTCCTCTCGGGCGATTTTACCGGAATCACGCAGGACAGCCGTGAGGTCAAGCCCGGTTATATCTTTGCCGCCCTGCCGGGTACGCGCGTCGATGGCCGCGACTTCATCCCGCAGGCGCTGGAAATGGGGGCGACAGGGATTATTGCGCAAACAGGGACGCTCTTACCGGGGAATAAAAGAAAAATTCTCCTGATTGAAAGCGACAATCCTCATCAGAGGTTTAGTCAGATCTGTGCAGCCTATTATAAAGACCAACCCGAAACCATCGCCGCCGTCACCGGAACGAACGGCAAGACATCCACCGCGCATTTCACCGCCCAACTTTGGAAAGCGTTGGGATATAAATCCGCGAGCATGGGAACGCTCGGTCTCGTCAAGGACGGAAAAGCTTCATCGTCCTCTTCGCTGACCACGCCCGACCCGGTCACCCTGCACAAGCAACTCGCGGAACTGACGGAGGAGGGGATCACCCATCTGTGCATGGAAGCCTCAAGCCACGGCCTCGAACAATACCGCCTCGACGGGGTGCGTCTGGCCGTCGCGGGTTATACCAATCTTTCCCGCGACCATCTCGACTACCACGCCGATATGGAATCTTATCTCGCGGCAAAGCTCCGCCTTTTTTCCGAAGTGCTGAGAAAGGGCGGCACGGTGGTTCTCAACGCCGATGCGCCGGAATACGAAAAACTCCTCAAAACCTCCCGCAAGGCCGGGCATACCATCTTGAGCTACGGCCGAAAGGGAGAGGACATCAGGCTGCTGGAATCAAACCTCCATGAAAACGGTCAGGCGCTGACCCTTGAAATCGCAGACAAGACATATAACGTGCCCCTTCCGCTTGTGGGTGAGTTTCAGGCGATGAACGCCCTCTGTGCGCTCGGTCTGGTCTGGGCCGGGGAAAGGGACAGGCTTGATCTTCTTCTCAAGGCCCTTGAAAACCTCGAACCCGTTCCGGGCCGCCTGCAAAAAATTTCCGGCCCCAGAGCCGTCTATGTCGATTACGCGCACACGCCCGACGCGCTGGAAACCGTTCTCAAGGCCCTGCGTCCTCACACGAAAGGCAAACTGATCTGCCTCTTCGGTTGCGGCGGCGACCGCGACCCCGGCAAGCGCCCCCTCATGGGGGAAAGTGCCGCGCGCCTGGCCGACCGGGTGATCGTGACCGACGATAATCCCCGCAGCGAAAAGCCGGAAAGCATCCGCGCCGCGATCCTCAAGGGCATAGAGCGGAAAGAGGGCGTAACCGAGATCGGCGACCGCCGCGAGGCGATAAAAACGGCAATGAAACAAATGGAGCCAAAAGATGTCCTCCTCGTCGCCGGGAAGGGTCACGAAACCGGGCAGATCATCGGGAGCGAAACGCTTCCCTTCGACGATGCGCAGGAGGTGCGAAACGCGATGCCCGATCATTGAAATCTGCAAACAAAAGTCTATCTGAGTTCATTAAAAGTCTGGGAAGTGAAAGTACATTATGATTGAAAATAACAGGTTCTACTGGTCCATCCTCAAAACCCGGAACGTCACGGTCAGCGTACAGCCCCGTGACGGAGTAAGGGGGGTCGTCTTCGCCGTGAACAAGCTGATCGATATCGGCGACGGGCGGCAGACGGTTTTTCTCGATCATGTGGACTCTCCGCAGGGGTCGCTCAAACGAACGGGCGTAAACAACGAATTGGCAATCCCCTTTAAAATGGGTAATCTGGACTTTGTGTACATATCCCGCCGGGTGCCTGTGATTAGAGATGTCAGCGTATTGATCTCCGAACTTTACAAGGAAGCGAAAGTCGAACGGATTGTCCCGGAGGTGCTTTGCCCCGGCGATCTGCTCGTTTTCAGGCAGGACGAAGAGGAATACAAAATCCGCATGGTCGATGCCTTGCGCCTTGTCTACCCTGAAGCCGCACACAGGGGCAGCCATGTTCTATAATCTTCTGTTCCCGCTCCACCCCTATATTAACTTTTTCAACCTGTTCGGCTATGTGACATTTCGTACCAGCGGGGCGATCATGACGGCCCTGATCATCTGTTTTCTGATCGCGCCGCGGATGATCCGCTGGCTGAAAGCAAAACAGAAGGAAGGGCAACCCATCCGCGAGGACGGACCCGAAACCCACTTCAAGAAAGCCGGAACCCCCACCATGGGCGGTCTGATGATCCTGATCTCTGTCACGATCAGTACGTTTCTCTGGGCGGATCTGGCCGACCCTTTTGTCTGGCTGGCTTTGCTGGTGATGGTGGGCTACGGCCTGATCGGTTTTGGAGACGATTATCTCAAGCTCACGAAGAAAAACCCCAAAGGTCTGTCCGGTAAACACAAGCTTCTGGGACAGTTCGGCCTCGCTTTTCTGGTCTCGATCGGCATCGTCTTCTGTCTGCCCGAAGCCTATAGCACCCACGTTGCGCCGCCCTTCTTCAAGAATGTGCTCTTTAACCTGTCATGGTTTTTCATCCCGTGGTCGATGCTGGTGATCGTAGGCTCGTCCAACGCAGTAAACCTGACGGACGGTCTCGATGGTCTGGCGATCGTCCCGGTGGCCATTGTCGCGGCGTGTTTTGGGCTGATTTCCTATCTGGTCGGCAATTTCAAATTCGCGGAATATCTCTTCATTCCCTTTGTGCCCGGAGCGGCGGAACTCTCCATCATCTGCGGGGCGTTGATCGGCGGAGCGATGGGGTTCCTCTGGTACAATGCGCCTCCCGCAGCCATTTTCATGGGCGACACGGGGTCTCTGGCGATGGGGGGCCTGCTGGGAACGATTGCCGTCATGGTCAAGCATGAAATCGTTCTGGCGATCGTCGGCGGACTTTTTGTTCTGGAAACGGTATCGGTCATTATACAGGTGACCTCTTTCAAACTCACCGGCAAGCGGGTTTTCGCCATGGCGCCCATTCACCATCATTTCGAGAAAAAAGGCTGGTCGGAACCGACCATTGTGATCCGTTTCTGGATTATCGCAATTATTCTCGCTTTGATCGGACTCGCAACCCTCAAGCTCCGCTGATACGCTAAGGCATGGTTAAGTTAAACGCATACGTAAAATCGCTGCCCAAGAAAAAAGTCCTGGTATACGGTCTGGGCAAGAGCGGTCTGGCCGCGCTCAAGGCCCTCAAACGGGCGGGGGCGGAGGTCGTGGCGGGCGACGACAATTCCGAAGCCCTGCAGGAAGCGCGCAAACTCAAAGTGAACACGCTGGACGATGGGCGCAAGGATTTCTCGGAATTTGCGTTTGTCGTCTTGTCCCCGGGCGTTCCCTTCACTCATCCGGAACCGCACCGGATTGTTAAAGCCGCGCAGTCCGCAGGCATAGAGGTTATCGGCGATATAGAGCTGTTCTACCGGTCCGGCGTGACCGGTAAAACCATAGGCGTTACGGGAACCAACGGAAAATCCACGACGGTCAGCCTGATTCATCACATTCTAAAGGAATGCGGTAAAAAGACGGTCTTGGGCGGGAATATCGGCGTTCCTGTGCTCGATCTGAAAGTGCCTGCGGGCGAATGCTACACGGTTCTGGAAATGTCCTCTTACCAGATCGACCTGTGCCCGACCTTCCGTCCGGATATTTCCGTGGTAATCAATGTCACCTCCGACCATCTTGACCGTCACGGGGGGATAGAATCCTATGCCGGGGTCAAACAGAAGCTGGTCGACGACGCCCAAAGCGGCTTCGGGGGAGGCACAGCGGTTATCTGCGCGGATGACGAATATACGCGAAAGATTTTGGATGCGGTCAGGGAAAAAGGCCTGCGCAAGGTGATCCCCGTTTCTGCCTCGACCAAGCAGGAAGGCGGAATTTATGTAACCGGAAACAAGCTGATCGATGCCATCTCCGGCCCTGTGGTCGAAGTGGGGGATATGACCGAGCTCAAATCTCTGCGCGGCAGGCATAATCACCAGAACGCGATGTGTTCTTATGCGGTAGCCCGGGTGGTGGGTCTGTCCCCGGCACAGATTTTCGAGGCGATGAAGAGCTTCGAAGGATTGCAGCATCGTCAGTATCTGGTCCGCACGATCAATGGCGTATCCTACGTGAACGACAGCAAGGCGACCAACCCCGAAGCGGCGGCCATGGCGCTGAGCTGCCACAACAACATCTACTGGATCGTCGGCGGCAGGAAAAAAGATGCGGGCCTGAATAGTTTGGAGATTTTTGCCGACCGCATCCGTCACGCCTTTCTGATAGGCGAAAGCACCGATGAATTTGTGCCGTGGATGGACAAGTACGGGATCGCGTACACGAAAAGCCGCAAGCTGGTTTCCGCCCTTCGTTCCGCCCATATCATGGCGCAGGACAGCCGCGGCCAGCCGGGCGGGGCGGGGGTTGTTCTCCTTTCCCCGGCATGCGCTTCCTTCGACCAGTTTAAATCTTTCGAGGATCGCGGGAAGAAATTCACGCGTCTCGTGCAAAGGCTGGGAGAATAGGATGACGTCAGCGGCCGCACACGAGATTCAGCCGTTTTCCAGGACCGACCGCTCTTTTCTTGGCGCATGGTGGTGGACGGTCGATCAGGGGCTTCTGCTGTCGATTTTGCTTCTGGCCCTGATAGGCGTGGCGATGGTTTCGACCGCAAGCCCTCCCGTCGCTCAATTGCTGGAACTGGACGATTACTATTTCCTGAAACGCCAGGTTCTGATTCTCATTCCCGCCCTCGCGCTTATGCTGGGGGTCTCCATGTTGGCTCCGCGAACAATCTGGCGGATCTGCAGTCTCTTGCTGATCATAAGCATGATGGCCTTGGTGGCGACCATGTTCATGGGAACGGAAATCAAGGGCGCCCGCCGCTGGCTGCCCTTTCTGGGAATGTCGGTTCAACCCAGCGAATTCGTAAAGCCCGCCTTCATTGTGGTGGCGGCATGGTTTATTGCGCTTCAGAACGCCTCATGGGCACGCGTGGGCGGCGTAAAACTCGAACTCGGCAAGGCTTTCACCCTCAAAGAAAAGCCTCTGGGCGGCTACTTCTTCGTGGTGGGCCTCTACACCGTGATTATCGTCCTTCTGATGCTTCAGCCCGATCTGGGGATGAGCGTTATCGTAACCTCCGTCTTCGGCGTACAGATTTTCCTCTCCGGTATGCGCCTGCGCTATATTGCGCTCATCCTCCTGCTTGGTATCGGGCTTCTGGGCGGGGCCTATATGGGCTTTGAGCACGTCCGGAGCCGCGTGGACCGTTTCTTTTATCCGGAAAGCGGCGATACCTATCAGGTGGACCAGTCTCTGGCGGCCTTCCGCAATGGCGGGCTGACGGGAACCGGACCGGGGCAGGGAACCGTCAAGCTGAACCTGCCCGATGCTCATGCGGACTTTATCTTCCCTGTCGCCGGGGAGGAGTTCGGCATCTTCTTTATCCTCTTCTTGATTTCTCTTTTTCTGTTCATCGTCCTGCGCGGTTTTAAAAGGTTATTGCACTCGGAGGATATGTTTCCGATTTTGGCCGTTGGCGGCCTTCTGACGATGTTCGGTCTGCAGGCCTTTGTTCATATGGGCTCCAGCGTTCAACTCCTGCCGGCCAAGGGTATGACCATGCCTTTTATCAGCTACGGCGGCTCGTCTTTGCTCTCACTGGGACTGAGTATGGGGATCGTTCTCGCTCTTACCCGCAGGCAGGGGCGGCTGACAGCTTCACGCGTAGGCTTGATTCGTTCGTCCTTTGCGGTGCAGGATGTAAAGGAAGAACCGGGCGGAACCGAAGAATGAATGATACCGAAGATAATCAACCCCTGATCCTGATCAGTAGCGGCGGGACGGGGGGCCACATGACGCCTGCGGCGGCGCTGGCTCACGATTTGTCGGACCGCGGAAACCGTCTGGAGCTGGTCACGGATGAGCGGGGCAAAAAATTCGCCGGCATGTTTCCAAAAGATATTCCTGTCCACGTCATCCGGGCGGGAACAATCGGACGCGGCCCGGCTGGAAAACTCAAAGGCGCAGGAAACCTTGCGGTGGGTTTGCTGCAGGCATGGAACCTCGTCTCGCGTCTGGAGCCGGATCTGGTGATAGGCTTTGGCGGCTACCCGTCATTCCCCGGCGTCATAGCCGCCCAGTACCAGAAAATTCCCACCATTATCCATGAACAGAACGCCATCATCGGCAAGGCAAACTGTTATCTGGCCCGCGGGGCCGAGCGTATCGCGCTCTCTTTCCCCGAGATGAGAGGTCTCGAAAAAGCTGAACGGATGCGCTCGGTGATAACCGGGAACCCGGTCCGTGCGGAAATCGCGGCTCTTCATAAGCAACCCTATCCCAAACCGGAACCGGAAGGGCCTGTGAACCTGCTGGTTATGGGCGGATCGTTGGGAGCGGCCGTATTCAGCAAGGTTATGCCGCAGACTCTCGCGCAGCTTCCGGTCGAATATAAAAAACGTCTGTCCGTCGTTCAGCAATGCCGCGCCGAAGACCTGGAAATGGCAAGAAAAGCCTACGAAGAAGCCGGGATAAAAGCCGATCTGGCGGCCTTTTACGACGATATGGCGGATCGCTTGGCCGCGGCCCATCTTGTCATCTGCCGCTCCGGCGCCAGCACGGTCGCGGAAGTGACGTCCGCCGGGCGCCCGGCGATTTTCGTGCCGTACCCGCATCATAAGGACCAGCAGCAGAAAAGAAACGCCGACCACGTCGCTGACGGTGGCGGGGCATGGCTGATGACCGAAGAGGGTTTTACGCCTGAGGCTTTGCTTGCAAGAATCACAACTTTTCTGCAAAATCCCGAAGTTTTACGCGGAGCGGCTGAAAAATGCCGCGCCTTCGGCAAGCCGGACGCCGCTCATAAACTGGGCAATCTGGTAAAGTCCGTGGTCGCGGGATCAGGTTTTTAAGACAGATCGAGGAGAAACGGCACATGCGGATCATGTCGCCCGACATTGGAACCCTTCATTTCGTCGGTATCGGCGGAATAGGGATGAGCGGCATCGCCATCCTTCTCAACGCGCTGGGTTATAAGGTTCAGGGCTCCGATCTTGCGGAAGGCGCAAATATCGTTCGTTTGCGCGAACTGGGTATACGCGTGATGATCGGCCACGCGGAAAAGAATATCGTATCTGAAAACGGCGAATGGCCCGCGGCGGTCGTAATTTCTTCAGCCGTCAAACCAGACAACCCTGAAGTGGTCGCCGCCCGCGAAGCCAAGGTTCCGGTCATCAAGCGTGCGGAGATGCTGGCCGAGCTGATGCGTCTGAAATCCGCGGTCGCTGTTGCCGGAACGCACGGCAAGACCACGACCACTTCGATGGTGGGGCAGATGCTGGATATCGCGGGCTTTGATCCCACGGTAGTAAACGGCGGGATTGTCAATGCCTACGGAACCAATCTTCGCTTTGGCCAGTCCGACGCGATGGTGGTCGAGGCCGATGAAAGCGACGGCACCTTTACCCGCCTCCCCGCCACGGTCGCCGTGGTCACCAACATCGACCCCGAACATATGGACCATTACGGTTCGTTCGATGAAGTCCGTGAAGCCTATAGGCGTTTCGTCCTGAATCTTCCCTTCTACGGCTACGCCCTGCTGTGTCTCGACCACCCGGAGGTTCAGGCGCTGGTCCCGCAGGTTGCGCAAAGAAAGGTCATCACATACGGGTTCAATCCGCAGGCCGATATCCGTGCATCCAATATCCGCCCGAATGCAAAGGGCAGTGTCTTTGATGTGACATTCGCAGGGTGGCTGTGTGCCGATGGCCGTGAACAGGTGCTAAAGGATGTGGAACTCCCCATGCCCGGTCTGCACAATGTGCAAAACTCTCTGGTCGCGTTCGGCGTGGCAAAAGAAATGGACGTGCCCCCCGAAACGATGTGCGAGGCGCTGTCCGGATTCAGCGGGGTCAAGCGCCGTTTCACGAATGTCGGGGTTTCAAACGGCATCACCGTTATCGACGACTACGCGCATCATCCCGTGGAAATCGAAACCGTGCTTAAAACGGCTCGCAGTGTGCTTCAGGAACCCGGCGCAAAGCTTATAGCGGTATTCCAGCCTCACCGTTTCACGCGGCTGCGCGATTTGTCCGAAGAGTTTTGCCGCTGCTTCAACGAGGCCGACATCGTTATCATCGCCGATGTCTACGCGGCGGGCGAAGCGCCGATCGAAGGAGTAAACAGGGACGTTCTGGTCAAAGGCATCCACGATCACGGGCACCGCGATGTCCGTCCGCTGAATTCAACAGAGGATTTGCCCGCGATCATCGCTAAGAGCGCTAGATCCGGTGATTACGTTGTCTTTATGGGCGCGGGCGATATCACCGCTTGGGCGAACTCTTTTCCTGCGCGCCTGACCGCGGAACTCGACAAGCAAAAGGGACGCGCGGCATGAAAAAAGGCTTGCTGGCTTTTCTGGCATCGTTGTTCGTTGTGCAACCCGCGCAGGCGCAAGCCCTGACAGCCGATGAATTCTGGAATTGGTTTCTTCAGAATAAATCTTTTATCGAGCAGTATCACAAAAAACCCGAAGCGGTCATGGATGCCGTGCAGGCAAAGATCAAGGCTGTCTATCCCGATCTCTGGTTTGAAATCGGGCAGGATGAAAACAACATTTACGAATTCATTATCAGTGCGGGCGGTTTGAAAAGCGCGATCCCTGCTGTCGTTGATTTGTATAAGGCCGCGCCGCAAATTCCCGGCTGGCGTGTGGTCGCCTTTAAGCCCAGGCACGCCGTGACAGGCATCGAACATGGCGGAGTCGAATTCGATATTAAAGACTTCTATTACAAATCCGATTACTACGAAGGCCTCACGGATATCGGTGTTTACGTCCGCGGCCTTACCAAGGAAAATGAAGACACATATGGCATGGCGGGTTTTTTGTTTCTGGATACTGTCTTGGGCGAATATGATGTAATGACGAATCTCGGCAACATCAAATTTTTCCCCCTGCCCGAAAATCCGGAGCAGGAAGGGCTGAAAGCCCTCTCCGGATTGGCGGCGGAGATTGATACCCGCAAACCCGCTCCGAATTGAAAAAAGATATGGGCCATGTTCTCACACCTCAGGAAAATTCTTGTGAACGATCAGCAGGGCGATAGGCGGTTTCAGGAAAATGTGCCCCTCGGCAAGGAAAGCTGGTTTGGCTGCGGCGGAACGGCGGATGTCCTTTTCCAGCCGGAGGATATTGACGATCTGGCGCTCTTTCTCAAGGACGCCCCGCCTGAAATGCCTGTGACGGTTATGGGGGGCATGGCCAACATCATCGTCCGTGACGGCGGCGTGCGGGGATGTGTCATACGTCTGGGTAAACCCTTTTCCGACATAGACGTCAAGGGCGCGCGCATTCTGGCCGGAGCGGGAGCGTTAAATGGTTCGGTAGCGTCGGCGGCGGCAAAAGCCGGCATCGGCGGCCTCGAATTTCTTTCCGGGATTCCCGGCACGGTCGGCGGCGCTGTTCGGATGAACGCGGGCGCCTACGGGCGTGAAATAAAGGACGTTCTCGTCGCGGCTTTCGCCATCGACCGCAAGGGCCGTTCGGATGCCTTCATGACCGAAGATATGGACATGCGCTATCGCTACTGCGGCGTTCCGGAAGGCACGATTTTTACGGCGGCCGCCTTCGAGGGATTAAAAGAGAACAAGGAAGTCGTCCGCGCCCGCCTGAAAGAGATCAAGGAAAAAAGGCGGGAAACCCAGCCGATCACCGAAAAAACCGGCGGCTCGACCTTCGCCAACCCGACGGAAGAACAGTTAAAGGCCGCAGGGCTGGAATCCGGTTTGCGCGCCTGGCAGCTGATCGAGCGTGTCGGGGGAAGGGGCTTGACCGTCGGCGGGGCAAAAATGTCTGAAAAGCACTGTAATTTTATGATTAATACCGGAACCGCCACCGCAGCGGATCTCGAAGATCTGGGCGAGGAATTGATCCGGCGCGTAAAAACCCTTCTGGGCGTAACTTTGCATTGGGAAATCCGGCGCATCGGCGACCGTCCGCCGACATAAAGTTTGCATAATTTTCCGCCTTTCCCTATCCTGTATCGAAAAAAGGAAAGAACCCTATGAATCTACAGAATAAAACACCGATGGCTCGTGCGGAATACTACCTGTTGGAAATGCGCCAGGGACGGTTTCAGGATGAGACGGGAAGGGTTGTCTATCCCAACCAGTTTGAGAAGGAAATTGAAACCTTCGAACTGGGCCGGGATGTGGCGCTCATGATTCTCGATACGAAGGAGGAGGAACTCCGGACGTTTGATTTTCTGTTTCTTCTGGGAACGGCTAAAGACTCGATGGAACGCATAAGGTTGGCGCTCAATGACAACCGCCTTCATGACGCCTACAAAAATTTTGAAATCGTTCAGGAGTTTGTGGAAGGCCATCTTTTCGGCCTCACGAATGTGGAGGCTCTGAATTTTATCGGGCTGGACGAAAAGGATTATAAACAGATGATTGAATCCTTTGCTTTTGTCCGTCGTTCCATCGCAAAAAAGCAAAAATCGACATTTAACGGCGTAAAAGACTGAGATGGTCAGCCGGCCCGATCCTCTGGAAAAAGCGCGCGAATACCTGAACTGGATGCGTCAGGGTGTCTTCGAGGACGACGA
The DNA here is from genome assembly GCA_020443295.1 of Alphaproteobacteria bacterium. Taxonomy (GTDB): domain Bacteria; phylum Pseudomonadota; class Alphaproteobacteria; order Micavibrionales; family Micavibrionaceae; genus JAGNKE01. Next base: position 16,793 of record JAGRIJ010000009.1, read on the forward strand.
AGATCTGGTCTATCCCTACGCGTTTGAAGATGAAATCCGCAAATCGGGAATGAACCGGGCAGAGGCTCTCGCGTCACTGGGCGTGGAGGAAGACGAACTCCACGACATGAATTTCCTGTTCATCGCCGGAGCCGCAAAAAACGCCGTTGAGGAACTCCGCAGGCACGAAACGGAAGGCAACGCGATGCTGGCTTTTATGTGCTATGTCGATATCTGCGAATTTCTTGAAAATGACGTCTATGAAGTCGATCAGGAAGAAGCGCTGGGTATTCTCGGCCTGACGGCGCCCGAACTCGACGCCCTCCACCAGCGTTATGCCCCGGTGAAACAAACCATAGGCAAGACGCGGGCGACAGTCGAACACATTCTGCGTTCGCGCCCCCCGCCGGATTTCGATCCGAATATGAATTAACAGCGATCAGAGTTTGGGAATCCTCTCATACAGATCCGGCAGGTCGTTCTCGATCAGCACGACATCCTCCGGCTTCCGGTTCGCCCCAAGCCACGCCTCCGCGTCCTTGAAACTCGCGAAGGTCAAAAGCTGCCCCTCCGGTGCGCCCGCGCGGTAGGCCGAAACGAAGGTCGGGATCCGCTCTGCCGAGACCGCCAGAACGATATCGCAGGTCTTAGCCGCAAGCTCCCCGATTGTCGTATGCTCGGCATCATGCGCGTCGCCCAGCTCCACCATCCCCGGTGTGATCAGGATCGTCCGCCCGCCCTCGCGCTTTAAGACCGGCAACAGCTCCAGCGCCGCTGCGAACCCCTTGGGATTGGAATTGAACGCATCGTCGATCAGAAGCCCGTCCTCGCCAAAGGGCTTGACCTCCAGCCGGTGCGTAATCTGCGGGCAACGCGCAAGCGCCATGATGATATCCTCCGGCGCAAGCCCCAGCTCCGCCGCGCACGCGAACGCCAGCGCGATATTCCCGCCGTGCTGCACGCCGTACAACGGCGCTTTCAGCGTATAATCCTGCCCCTTCCATGTGATTTCAACGATCAGCCCGTCTTTGGTCTGCGTAACCGATGAAATCACAAGGTCGCTCGCCGCCGCTTCGCCGACGATCGTGAAATGATCTTTGTGCGCCTCGTAAATTTTCCGCGACGCCTCGAACCCCAAAGTCTGCTCGTGCACGGTGACATGGCCCCCGCGCGACAGCGTATCCTGCGCCAGCTCGAATTTCGCCGCCGCCACGGTATCCAGAGTCTTGAACCGCTCGTAATGCGCCTGCCCGATGGCGATGATAATCGCCGCATCCGGCGGGGTCAGCGCGCACAGCCGCGCGATCGAGCCGGGGCCGTACGCACCCATCTCCACGACGAAATATTTCGTGTTCGGCTCCATCTGCTCGCGGATGATCCGCGTAATCCCCATCACCGTATTCACGCTCCCCGGCGTAATCAGCGTCGGCGCGGAGGCTTTGAGAATATGCCCAAGGATATGCTTCACCGAAGTCTTCCCGTACGATCCCGTAATCCCGATGATCCTCGGCTTGATCTCGCCCAGCTTCGCCACCGCCTCGTCGTAAAACTTTTTCTGAACTTTTTTCTCGAACGGCTCATTCAGCTTGTTCGACAGCACGAGCATGAGGGGAATCCCCTGCACAAGAAGAATCCATGAAACGATATGCCCTTCGAAAAGCGCAATCAGCCCCAGCAAAAGGGCGATCCCCAGCGCCGGAAAATAAATCCGTTTCGCCCGCGCGGTCAGGACCAGTTTTTTCTTCGAACGCGTGCGCGGATCGGAATCAAGATAAGCGGTGGCCGAAAATCCCGAGATCATCAGCACGGCGACAAACACCCCCGGCAGGATAAGGGACAGCACGATCAGCCCGAGAAGCCCGGCGCTCAGTTTCCGGTCAACGACCTGATGCCTCCGGATCCACGCGAACAGCCGCTCGCTATTGTAATCATCCTGCTGCAGCGCATGCAGATAGATCAGCAGCCGCTTCGCCGCAAACGCGAGGAAGGCGAGAAGCAGAAGCATATTCAGTAAAAAGGACATATTATCTACTATTAAGTTCTGCTTAAGTTAACCATTCCACTTTAGGGGCAAAAGAGGCGATCACGTCAATACAGTCATTTGGTGTGTATATACAGTAATGAATAATTCTGGAATCGCGGGACGCAAAACTTTCTTGATAATACCAGTCTAGAAATAAAGAATTATGAGTTGTAAATAGCCCACCCTTTATCGTCCCGTTTTGCAATGACTTAAGCAGGGAACCCTCATCGGTGTTTCGATAAGATAAAACGGCATCAAAAAAAATTCGAAAAACTTTATCATTCTTCATGCATCTAAGCAGAAGCCTTATTCCCTCATAATCGTCATAAAGCCCTTCGAGAAAAAAATTCCCGTCAATACCTTCAAGTGGCTTCCAGTCCTTAAGGTCCATCTTTTTCTCTCGTTCGTTGCACCAGATCGCTCAGCACTTTAACCGCCTGATGCCGTCCGCTCGTCAGAACGCTGTAATGATCCAGCCCGTCCAGCAACAGCAACTCGGCATCCGCCATCAGGCTTTGATACCGCGTCCCGAACTCCGGCGGCGTTTCAGTGTCGTTCGCCCCGAACACCAGCCGCACAGGGCAGCGCACATTCCGCGCATTCTCGCTCAAATCCTCGTTCACCGTGCGGATGAAAAGGGTCCGCATCGGCCCGGCCTTTTTATAATCCGTACTGCCGAACTTGCTTAAAATTTTCTCGCGCATCTCGCCCTGCGGCAAAAACACCTTCAACGCTTTGAACAGTTTAATCCGCAGATAAAAATACAGCCGCTTGAGAGGAGGGCGCTGGCGCTTCAACCCCGCCGCAGCAATCAAACACAGCCCCTTCACCCGCTCCGGGTATTTCGCGGCCAGACGGATCCCCACCCGGCACCCGAAGGAATGCCCGGCCCAGATGACGGGCGGAAAATTCTGCTCTTTCAGCCACGCGGCCACCGCGTCCGCATAATCCTCGGTCCCCCAATCTTCCGGCGGCGGGGGCGATTCGCCAAACCCCGGCAGATCAAGCAGGAGATGCGTTCCAATTTTCCGTAAAGTTTCGACCATGGGCAGAAACGCCGTATGATTTTGTCCCCAGCCGTGCGCCCACACGATCACGGGCGCGTCCGGCCCCGCCTCGTCGAGCCGGAGATAAGAAAACTGTGCGCCGTTTGAAAGGAAAGTTTGCAAGCCGAATCCCTTTTAAGGAATCATGTTTTCTGGTTAAATAGAGGGCATACGTAAAGAGTGCGCTCCATAAACTGTTCCCAAAGTCTTACACGACCCTAAGCCCATGTCACAGACCAAAAATACGATAAAAAAACGAGTCGCCGTCTTTTTCGGCGGGCGCTCGCCTGAGCATGATGTCAGCGTGGTCAGCGGACTGCAGGCGCTCAGCGCCATCGACCAGTCGAAATACGCGCCTTTTCCGGTCTATATCGCCCCCGACGGCGAATGGCTGGTGGGCGATCTCCTGCGCGAACGCGCGAGCTATATGCTCGATACCAACGCGATGAAACAGGTCACGGCGGTCACGATAGATGTCCGCGCCGACCGCAAGGGCGTCCTGATCCCCAAGAAAACCGGAATGTTCGGCAGCGCAAAGCCCGTGGAGTTCGATGTGGCGCTTCCCGTCTTCCACGGTCTGATCGGCGAGGACGGCAACATTCAGGGCCTCTTTGAACTGGCCAACATCCCCTACACAGGGATGCGGACCAAGGCCTCCTCCATCCTGATGGATAAAGTCGCCACCAAGCACTACATGCAGGCCCTTGATATCCCCTATCTGCCCTATGCGGCGCTCAAAAGGCCCGATGAAGGCTACCTGATCCCCGAGGAAAAACTCGAAGCGGTCCTCAAGCCGCTCGGTTATCCCTGCATCCTCAAACCCTCGCATCTGGGCAGTTCCATCGGCGTGGCCAAGGTCCGCGACGCGAAGGAAGCCAAGGCCTGCCTGCCAGCGATTTTCGAATACGACCCCGTGGCCATCGCCGAGCCGTTCGTGGAAAACCTCGTCGAATACAATGTCGCGGTCGCCAAGTGCTTCGATGGAAAAACTATTCTTACCTCCGCCATCGAGCGCCCGAAAGCAAAAGACGAACTGCTGGACTTCAAACAAAAATACCTCTCCGGCGGCGGCACCAAGGGCGAAAAGGGCGGGGGAACCAAAACACCCGGCCAGAGCAGCGAAGGTATGCTCTCCCTGACCCGCGAAATCAACCCGGAGCTTCCCAGGAAAACCGACAGCGATATCCGCACATGGGCGACCAGATTGTTCGACGCGCTCGACGGCGCCGGAGCGCCCCGCATTGATTTCATCGGCAACGCAAAGACCGGGCAGGTCTGGATGAACGAGGTCAACCCGTGCCCCGGCTCGCTCGGCTATTTTCTCTGGGAAGCGGCAAGCCCGCCGCATCTCTTCACGGATTTTCTGTCCGCCCTGATCGAGGAGGCGTTCGCCGAAAACCGGAAACTTGCCCTGCCGCGCGATCCGGTGCCCAGGGATGCCCGCCTGTTCAAACGTCCGCTCTGATTAAGGAGTCCCCATGGCCCTGTTCTCATGGCCGAGCAAAGATAACAAGAAGCGCCGCCGTGCAGCGGAAGATCCGCGCATCGTCTGGCTCCGCCGCGCCGGGATCGTCGGCGGTGTGGTGATATTCATCCTCTGGCTCGGTGCGTGGTTTGTGCTCACTGATATGGACACGAAAACCTATAACTGGATCGAACAAAAAACTCTCACCGCAACCGGCGAGATAGGCTATCGCGTGAAAGACATTCTCGTCGAGGGCCGCGTGAATGCCGATCGTCAGGAGCTTCTGGATATTATCGGCGTAACGCGCGGCGATCCGATTCTGAAATTCGATCCGCAATCGGTCAGGGACAGGCTCTTGGCCATGAACTGGGTCCGCGCGGCGCAGGTCGAACGCCGTCTGCCCGATACCATTTATATCCGTCTGGAGGAACGTATCCCCGTCGCTCTCTGGAAAAAAACCGCGCAGGATAAAATTCAACTCGTCGATGACGAGGGCAAAACCGTGATTCCTGCCGACCTCCGCACGTTTATGCGCCTGCCGCTTGTAACCGGGGAGGGCGCCCCGCCCCGCACGCCCGGACTTCTGGCCCTTCTGGAGGCTGAGCCGGAGATAAAGGAACGTGTGGATAATGCCCTGCTCATCGAAAACCGGCGCTGGAACCTGCTTTTAAAAAGCGGGGCGGTCGTCAAACTGCCGGAGCAGGATGTGGGTTTAGCGCTCAGAACCCTTGCGCTCTCCCATGAAAAAGAGCAGATTATGGATTGGGATATTAATTCGATAGACCTCCGCGATCCGGGCCGGATCATCTTCAGCACAAAGCTGGGCAAGGTAAGGGAATACAAGACGGGTCTGGGTGTGGCTCAGGCTTTGTAAGGGGTTTAGAGGGTTTTTCTTGCGCTCGTAACGGGCAAAATTGTATGAAGGGCCATGCAAAAAGGTAAACCAAAACCAAAGGGATCCGTACTTGCCGCGCTGGACGTCGGCAGCAGCAAGGTCGCATGCTTTATCGCGCGCGTGGTTGACGATGACGGGACGTTCGAGGTTCTCGGTGTCGGCCATCGTCCGTCTCAGGGTGTAAAGAACGGAATTGTCGTCGATCTCGACGAAGCCGAGTCGGCCATCCGGCAAGCCGTTCACGCGGCCGAAAACATGGCGGCCGCCGAATTGCGGGGCTATCCTCTGCGCGAGGTCATCGCCAATGTTTCGGGCGTCCATATCCGTTCGGAAGGACACAGCGTGGATGTCCAGATCAACGGCCATGACATCACCGACAACGATGTTCTGCGCGCGCTCGCCCATGCGCAGGAACATGCGGCAACCAACGAACACGAACTGATTCACACGATCCCCACGTTTTTCCGGGTCGACGGGCACGACGGAATCCGCGATCCGCGCGGCATGGTCGGCCAGAGCATGCAGGTCGATGCCCACCTCGTCACGGGTGAGCGCGGCGCTCTGCGCAATCTGGCCACCAGCATCGAACGCAGCCATCTTGATATTTCAGCGTGCTGCGTCTCCTCCTATGCGGCGGGTCTGGCCTGTCTCGTGGATGATGAAATCGATCTGGGCTGTACGGTCATCGATATCGGGGGCGGCGTGACATCCTTCGCCGTTTTTCATGCGGGTTACATGATTCATTGTGATTGCGTCCCCGCGGGCGGCAAGCACGTCACCAGCGATATCGCGCGTGTGCTCGTCACCTCCGTAAGCGATGCCGAGCGCCTCAAGGCCCTATACGGCAGTGCGATCGCTTCCCATACCGATGAATCCGATATGATCGACGTTCCGGCCCTGGGCGAGAACGAGCGCAGCAAGCCCAATCTGGTTCCCCGCGCGCTCCTGATAGGAATCATCCAGCCCCGCTTTGAGGAAATTTTCGAAATCATCCGCCAGAAACTGACCGACACCGGGCTCGGAAAGATTATTGGCCGCCGGGTTGTGCTCACGGGCGGCGCCAGCCAGACCCCCGGCCTGCGCGACCTCGCCCAGCATGTTCTGGATAAGCAGGTCCGCCTCGGGCGTCCCATCCGCCTGCATGGGCTTCCTGACGCGGTCAGCGGTCCGGCCTTCGCCACCGCGGCAGGGCTCCTCACCTACGCCTCGGAACATACCGCCGAAATGCCTGCGGAAATCATGGCGCAGGTCCGCCCCGAATCCTTCGTCCAGCGCGCCAAGCTCTGGTTGAAAGAGAATTGGTAGAACGGTAAAAGCAATAATATGACCCTGCCATTAGTTTTCGATTGCTGTTTACATAGCATTGAAAAGTCATTGCCCTTTATGCAGCGAAAATTAACCCCAAAAAAACAATTTTGATTTACATTAGACTGTGGGCACATACAATCTGACGGGTGTGCCGAAGGCGTGCTGGATCTTATTTTTATGTTAAATAAAACTCATGAGCTACAACCTTAAGGGACTCTCGGGACTGGTCGTTACAGACCACGACGGGAACAGGAAAATGCTGACCAACATCCTGAAGGTTCTGGGGATCAAGGATCCCCAGTTCGCAACGGACGTTGTCATGGGTTTCCGGATTTTCCGCGAAGGAAAATTTGATTTCGTACTCTCCGAGATTAAGGACGGCCGGAACGATGTCATCGCGCTGGCGGATTTCATCCGCAAGGACGAACGTTCCCCCAACCCGATGGTTCCGATCATCTCTCTGACAGGTCCGGCCACCAAGCATCATGTGGACGTAGCCCGCAATGCGGGGGTAACGGAAATGATCATGGCGCCCTACACGGTCAGCGATATCGGGCAGATGATCGCCTATGTCATGACCGAAAGCAGCAAGCGCGACCAGATCAAAACAGGCAAATACACCGGCCCGGACCGCCGCCGCAGGCAGGATCCGGGGTTCACCGGTCCCTTCCGCCGGGATGGCGACGAATTGCTCAAACAAAGCGTGGAACGCGCGCAGGCGATGCAGACCGAGGCGCAGAAAAAGGCGGAGCAGGGCGCTGTCAAGCAGCCGCCGAAGGAAATGGATTGGGTCAGTGAAGGAGAATCGCAGGATCTCACCAAGATGCTTCTTGAAAACTACCTCAAGCATCACGAGATCGTTTTCTCGAAGCTGAAATTTGCTCAGGAAGCGACGAAACAAAGCCTGGACCATATCCGCAAGACCTACGAAGACGTCAAAAACCACGACGCCACCAACATTCTTGAATTCAAGAATTTCGACCAGATGTGGGAACAGATCATCGCCATGTTTGTTCAGGGCGGGCTCAGCGAGGATGAAATTTTCAAAATTGAGGACATCATTACGACGATTCCTCTCGACATCAAGCAGCACTACAGCGATCTGACAGCGCAGGATAAGACGTTCCTGACGCTCGTCGAATCCATGAATGTCTCCGCCTATAAGAAAGCCAAGGCCAAAGTGTCGGAATTGCAGGCCCAGCCCAACATCATGTCGGGAATGACCAGGGACGAATACCAGGATGTTATCAACAAGGACAACGAGGAAAAACGCGGAAGCGGCGAAACCAAAGCTGCCGCGGTCAAAGCCTCCTCGCCCCCGCCCAAAAAACCTGAGCCGAAAAAGGATGACAAGGTCCTTCGTTACGACTCCGACGGCAACCTGATCCGCTGAATCTTGATTTTTCCCTAGTTTTCCAAGCTTTTTCACGGCACTTACGCACGTGGATATCCACAACATTTTGGGTAAAATTTTTTCCACGACCACAAGCGTTTGAGAGGCACAAAAAAACGTGGGCGAAATCCGTGGGTTAGATTAATTATTTGCGAAACGCTCTGAAGCGGTGATACCCTCAAGGAAGCAGAAAACGCTTACGAATCAGTGGATAGCGCAATCTGGCCCTCTTTTCAGTTTCTGAATTCTTCCATAGACTCGTTTTATTAATTCCAACCGAACATCCAATTCCTCAGGGGTTCACCACCATGATCAATATAAAAATCAAACCGTCGGAACTTCACGCGCTCGCTCCCAAGATCGCTGTTATCGGCGTCGGCGGGGCAGGAGGCAACGCTGTCAACAACATGATTTCCTCCAATCTTGAAGGCTGCGAATTTATCGTCTGTAATACGGATGCGCAGGCGCTGCAGGGTTGCCTTGCGGAAAACCGTGTGCAGCTGGGCGTGAACATCACGGGCGGTCTGGGCGCGGGCTCGAAACCCGAAGTGGGCCAGGCCGCGGCGGAGGAAAGCCTTGAGGAAGTCATGCAATATCTTGAAGGCGCAAACATGGCCTTCATTACCGCGGGCATGGGCGGCGGAACGGGAACGGGCGCGGCTCCGGTCATTGCCAAGGCCTGCCGCCAGCAGGGAATCCTGACCGTCGGTGTCGTCACCAAGCCCTTCCATTTCGAAGGCGTTCACCGGATGGATCAGGCCGAGCGCGGCATTGAGGAAATGCAGGGTTATGTGGATACGCTCATCGTGATCCCCAACCAGAATCTGTTCCGCATCGCCAATGAAAAAACGACCTTCGCCGAAGCGTTCCGCATGGCCGACTCGGTTCTTCAATCCGGCGTGCGCGGCGTAACCGACTTGATGGTTCGTCCCGGCTTGGTCAACCTTGATTTCGCCGATATCCGCACCGCGATGCTCCAGATGGGCAAGGCGATGATGGGAACGGGCGAAGCTACGGGCGAAAAACGCGCCATACAGGCCGCCGAAGCCGCGATCAACAACCCGCTGCTCGACGAAGTGTCGATGAAAGGCGCGCACGGTGTCATCATCAACGTCACGGGCGGCTACGATATGACCCTCTTCGAAGCCGACGAGGCCTGTAACCGCATCCGCGACGAAGTTGACCCCGGCGCCAATATCATCTTCGGCGCGACCTTCGACGAAGGCATGGAGGGCACGATGCGCGTTTCTATCGTGGCCACCGGGATTGACAAGGAAGCCCGCAAAAACAAAATCTTCGGCGGCTCCGGAAAATCGGGCGGGGGCGTAAAGCTTCCCGATCAGGGCGCAGCCGCCCCGCTGGAACGGACGCAACCGAAAGCAGAATCGTCAACCGCCGTACAGCAGGCGCGGGACTCCGCAATCAGCGCCCTGACAGGCAAGGAGGCGGTAAAATCGCTCAAGGCTCCGGTGTCCATTGCCAGCAAGAAATATGCGCAGCCCATGCAGGAACCTCATCAGGAGCACGTCCCGGTCGGGAATGAACCCTATGAGTTATATGAACAGGCGGAGTTTCCCGTGGCCGCAACAGGATCCGGACAGGGCGAAGTCGGCTTTGCCAGCAACACTGTTTTGCGCGGGGCGACATACCGGGACTCATTCATTCCCCCGAAGCCTGTTGAAGTAGACTACGCCGGTCTCGAAGGTCCGGCAGGCCCGCACATCTCCAGCTTCCACGGAGCTCATATCTCAGGGCAGGAGATTACGGAAACCGGAACCGCTCAGGATATCAAGGCGGCTACCAGCCGGGTTCAGGCAGGCAAGGCCAAACGGTCCCCGTCTCTGTTCGAGCGCATCACCGGTTCCGTCCAGCAGCGTCTCGACAGCCTCCGCGAAGAGGAAACAGACGAAAAGCCTCAGGGCCGCTTCGCAGCTCAGCCTAAGTCTCCTATCTCCGGCGAACCCTCTCAGGGCAGCCTGAACATCAGCGCCCCGGCTAAAAAACCCGGATCGAAGATCGATGATGAACTGGATATTCCGGCTTTCCTGAGACGTCAGGCAAACTGATTTCTCCTCACCTTGATGACAAAAGCAAGAAGAGCCTTTCCGGAGGCTCTTCTTTTTTAGAGTGTTGTTTTTATTATAGAAAATGCAGAAGCCTCTGTAACAAACCGTTACAAACCGTGATTTGATGCACTGCAGCGCTGACAGTACACTGCAAAGATTACAGGGACCTGTGCAAGGTCTTGGGAAAACGGCAAAAACACGAAAAACCAAGCAACGGAAGTGTGGAAATGACGCAAACCCGCCAGACGACAATCGGCAAAAGAATATCCCTGCAAGGGGTGGGGCTTCATTCCGGGCGCTTTACATCAATGACTTTAATTCCAGCCGGTGCCTATCAGGGCATCGTCTTTGTACGTTCCGACATTACGCGTGGCAACAAGATCATCCCCGCACGCTGGGACCGGGTCGTGGATACCCGTCTCTGCACCGCCATCGGGAATGAAGACGGCATGACCATAGGCACGATAGAGCATCTGATGTCCGCCCTCTGCGGTTGCGGGGTTGATAATGTGATTATCGAAATAGACGGTCCCGAAGTTCCCGTGATGGACGGCAGCGCCATACCCTTTGTAGAGGCGATTGAAGAGGCAGGCATCAAAGCCCTGGCAGCGCCCCGGCGTGCAATCAAGGTCCTGCGCGAAGTTTCCGTGGAGCAGGAAGGCAAGCGCGCCAGCCTCAAGCCCGCGCTCGGCAGCATCTACGGCGGTGAGATCGAATTTGACCACGCCGAAATCGGTCATCAGACGTTTAAAACCCAGCTTCTGAACGGCAATTTCCGCCACGATATCGCTCAGGCGCGGACCTTCGGCTTCCTTCACGAAGTGGAATATCTGCGGGCACAGGGGCTTGCCCTCGGTGGGTCGATGGACAATGCAATCGTTCTGGGCGGCGATAAAATCATGAACCCCGAAGGTTTGCGCTTTACGGATGAATTCATCCGCCACAAGCTTCTGGATGCTATCGGCGATCTCTACCTCGCCGGAGCGCCGATCATCGGCGAATATCACGGCGTTAAGGCGGGCCACGCTCTGAACAACGCTCTTCTTCATGCCCTCTTCGAGTCTGAAGATAACTGGGTGTGGGCCGAAACGCGCGATGCGTCCGCGACGAAGGGCGAAGAAGACATGTTGCTGGTCGCCTGATAGATTTTCCCTAAAATTAATACAAGCAGATATTTTATTCCTCGGGATTTTTTTCGCGAACGCATCCGGACTCTTCTCTTGTTCCCCCAAGCCGTTTATGCATAGTACTAGGGATTGGAATCACCGGAGCCTTGAATGACTTTCAGAAAAATTCTTCTGTCCTTGCTGATGCTGGGCGTTTTGACAGCCTGTTCCAGCGACGGCGGCAAAAAGGACCAGCAGGAGCCTCAACCGGCCGAAACCCTCTACCAGAAAGCCGCAAAGGCGATGCAGGAGGAGGATTACAAAAACGCGACCACGTTCTTTGAAGAGGTTGAGCGTCAGCATCCGTATTCGGCCCTGTCCACGAAAGCGCAGCTGATGGCCGCCTATTCATCCTATCTCGATCAACGTTATGACGAGGCGATCGTGGCGCTGGACCGCTATATAGAGCTTCACCCCGGCGCCCCGGACGTGGATTACGCCTTTTACCTGAAGGCGATCTCCTATTATGAACAGATTTCCGATGTCCGGCGCGATCAGCAAATGACGGTCGAGGCGCTCAAATCTCTTAATACCTTGATCCAGCGGTTCCCGAACAGCGAGTACAGCCGCGATGCGGAGCTCAAACGCGATCTCGTTCTCGACCATCTGGCCGGAAAGGAAATGGAAGTCGGGCGCTACTATCTGAACCGCAATCACATCAACGCAGCCATTAACCGCTTCCGCAGCGTTATCGTGAATTTCCAGACGACGACCCACGTCCCGGAGGCTCTCCACCGCCTCGTGGAATGTTACATGATTCTGGGTCTGGAACAGGAAGCCCTGCAGGTCGCGATGGTTTTGGGTTACAATTACCCGGGCAGTGTTTGGTATGAACGGACATATGAGTTGCTGACGCCCGAACTCAGGAAAAAGGTCGAAGACGGACGCGGAGTGGTCACCCGCACCATTGAAACCTTGCTCAAACCGGACTGATACATACTGTGAAAATGAGGCATGCTCGCGCATCTTCGCATTAATGATGTGGTTCTGATCGAAAAACTCGAAATCGAGTTTAAGAGCGGACTATGCGCGTTGACCGGGGAAACGGGCGCAGGCAAATCCATTCTTCTTGATTCTCTGGGCTTGGCGCTCGGCGCACGCGCCGAAACCGGACTTATCCGCCGCGGCGCGGAGCAGGCTTCGGTCAGCGCGGTGTTCCAGATCCCCAAAAAGCACCCCGTGCGCAAAATTCTTAAGGATGCTGAAATCGGCATCGAGCAGGATGAATTGATCCTGCGGCGCGTCGTCGGCAATAACGGCAAAAGCCGCGCCTTTATCAACGATCAGCCTGTCAGCCTCAATTTGCTGCGAAGCGTTGGTCAGACTCTTGTCGAAATTCACGGCCAGTTTGATAATCACGGCCTGCTCAATCCGCAGACTCACCGCGCCATTCTCGACGATTACGCGGGAATAGGCGCAGAGATCGAGCAGAAATGGGAAGCATGGAAAGCCGAACGCGAAACGCTGGAGGAAATGCAGGCGCTCGTTACTCGTGCGCGCACGGAAGAAGAATTCCTCCGCACGGCTCTGGAGGATCTGGATGCTCTCGAACCCAGAACGGGGGAGGAAGGCACGCTCGGCATGTTGCGCGAACGCCTGATGCACCGGGAACAGGTTCTCGAAGCCCTGAACGCGGCCGACCAGCTTCTGAACGGCGGGGACGACCCCGTCCGCCGGGCCTGGAGCCTGCTGGACCGCATCTCCGATAAAATCGGCGCAGACTTGCAAAAGGCCATCGACTCGCTTGATCGCGGCATGAATGAGATTCAGGAAGCTTCTTCCATCATCCGTTCCCTCTCCGAAGACTTGCAGGAAGCCGACCACGACCTCGCCGCGATAGACGAACGCCTGCATGCCCTGCGTGCGCAGGCAAGAAAGCATGACTGCCTGCCCGACGAGCTGCCGCAAATCCGCGAAGATCTGGCCCGCAAACTGGGTATGATCGCCGACGGTCAGGACGGCCTCGCGGCACAGGCCCGCAAGGTGGACGAAGCGCGCAAGCTTTACCAGATTGAAGCCGAAAAAATTTCCGCCCGCCGCTGGCAGGCCGCCACGCAGCTGAATGCGCGGGTTCAAAAAGAACTCGCTCCCCTGAAACTCGAAAAAGCCCGCTTTGTCACCAGTATCGAAAAGCTGGAGGAACCGGACTGGGGGCCGCACGGCATGGACCGCATCGCTTTTCTGGTTTCAACCAATCCCGGCACCGACCCCGGCCCGCTGCATAAAATCGCATCCGGCGGCGAAATGTCGCGCTTCATGCTGGCCTTAAAAGTCGTCAGCGCGCAGGCCGGCAGCACCCACAGCTTTATCTTTGATGAGGTCGATACCGGCATCGGCGGCGGAACGGCGGACGCCGTGGGCGAACGCCTCGCACGGCTGGCAAAGGAAAAACAGGTCCTCGTCGTTACCCACGCACCGCAGATCGCCGCCCGTGCCTCCCATCATTGGGTTGTGGAAAAAACCGGGGATGATCTGGTAACAACGACAATAACTCCGCTCGAATCAAGGGTGGAAAGAGCGGAAGAAATTGCCCGCATGCTCTCCGGCTCCACCATCACACCCGAAGCCCGCGCCGCCGCTGAAAGTCTTCTGCGGACGGGCACCGAATAATCTTCAACCCTGCAACCATTATTTGTTAGTCTTCCCTGAAACGGAATCGCAACGGAGACTCTCACCATGCCCCTTGACCTCGGAAGTATGAAATTCTTTATGGGTCCGCACACGCTTGGCGCGCCCGATAATCTCGAAGACACCATCGTCGAATTTATTGATGACGCCAAGGAAACGCTCGACGTTGCCGTGCAGGAACTGGAATCCGAGTCTATCGCCCGCGCTTTCGTCCGCGCCAAGCAGCGCGGCGTGAAAATCCGCATGGTTCTGGAAGGCGATTACCTGATCGCCGAACACGCGGTGGCCGATCCCTTCGATATGCTGCTCAAGGAAAAGAATGAATCCAACCGCTTCCTCATCGCCGTGCTCTGGCGCGCGGGTATAGATGTCCGTACCGACTACAACCCCAAGATTTTCCACCAGAAATTCATGGTGCGCGATGTGGAGGGCACGCGCGCCGCGCTCCTCACCGGCTCCACCAATTTCACGGAAACCGGAACGCATAACAACCTCAACCATATTGTGACCATCAAGGGTAAAAGCGTGGCCGGCGAATACGCGCTGGAATTCGAGGAACTCTGGGGCGGAACCTTCGGCGCAAACCGCCTGCGTCACGACCCTGCGCCGAAAATGCCGCGTGTCTCTAAAATCAGCATGAAAACCATCTTCGCGCCCGACCACATGCCCGAAATGGAAATCATGAAACAGATGCTCAAAGGATCGCAAACCATAGATTTCGCCATCTTCACCTTTTCCAAATCCTCCGGCATCGACGATACGATGATCGCGCTCGCCAGGGCAGGGATGTCCATTCGCGGCATTGCCGATGCGGGGCAGGGAAACCAGGACTGGGCCGCCAGCCGCCCGCTCGCCGAAAACGGCGTGGAATTCTTCCTTGCGCGCAAGCATGGAACCGATCTCGGCAAGCTCCACCACAAGCTGATGGTTATAGATGGGCAGGTCACGGTGGTCGGAAGCTTTAATTACACCGAGCCCGCCAACATGCTGAACGATGAAAACATCATCGTCATCGGCGATCTGGAGGAGGACAACCCCGAAAGCATCGAAAACCAGAAAGCCTTCGGGGCCTATGCCTTGGCCGAAATTGATCGTATGATCGCCAAACACGGCGAAAAAATAGTGGTCTGAACATGAAACAACGCGTCAGCATTATCACTCTGGGCATAGAAGACATCCCCCGGTCCCGTGCCTTTTACGAGGCGTTGGGCTGGAAACCCATCGAGCACGAACACGGCGAAAGCATCGTCTTTTTCCAGTGCGGCGGCATGGTTGTCGCCCTCTACCCCCGCCACCTTCTGGCAGAGGATGCAGGCGTCTCCCCGGATAAAAAAGATCAGTTTTCGGGCATCACGCTGGCCTACAACGTCAATTCAAAGGAAGAGGTTCACGAAACCATCGAACAGGCACGCAAGGCCGGGGCCAAAATTTTGAAGGAGCCGCAGGATGTGTTCTGGGGCGGCTACCACGGCTACTTCGCCGACCCCGACGGCCATCTCTGGGAGGTCGCCCACAACCCCTTCACCCTGGTCGACGATCAGGGCCGCTTCATCATGGAGGAAACAACTGAGTAATGTCTGAAGGTCTGTTTAATCTGGATCTCGAAGATTCCCGCACGCGCCACGCCAGGCTCGTAAAGGAAATCCGCAGGCACGACGCGGCGTATTACACGCACGACGCGCCGGAAATTTCCGACGCCGAATATGACACGCTAAGAAAAGAATTGGAGGAATTGGAGGCGGCTCACCCCAACCTCATCACGCCCGACAGCCCGACCCAGACCGTCGGCGCGGCGCCCTCATCTGGCTTTAAAAAAGTCCGCCACGCTGTCCCGATGCTCTCGCTTTCCAACGTCTTCAGCGAGGAGGAGGTCGAAGGATTCCTCGATAAAATCCGCCGCTTCCTCGGCCTGCCCGAAAACGAACCCATTGAAATCGTCGCTGAACCGAAAATCGACGGCCTGTCCTGCTCGCTACGTTACGAACACGGTAAGCTGGTGCAGGCCGCCACGCGCGGCGATGGCGCGGAAGGCGAGGACATCACCGCGAACGTAAAAACTATCCCCGACGTGCCGCACACGCTCAAACCCGGCGCGCCGGATGTATTGGAAGTGCGCGGCGAAATCTATATGGACCGCAAAAAATTCATGAACTGGAACGCGGAGCAGGCGGCCATAACCAAAAAGCCTTTCGCCAATCCCCGAAACGCGGCGGCGGGCAGCGTCCGGCAACTCGACGCAACAAAAACCGCAGGCCGACCGTTACATTTCTTTGGCTACGCGCTCGGCGAAGTCAGTGAAAAATTCGCGACCTCGCAGGAAGAAATAAGAAAAAAACTCGCGCAATGGGGAATCCCCGAAACGCCTTATAAACTCTGCAAAAAAACCGCCGAGATCATGGCGTTTCACGAAAAAATTCTACAGCAACGTGCCGACCTCAATTACGAAATTGACGGCGTGGTGTATAAGGTGAACAGGCTGGACTGGCAGGAACGCCTCGGCTTCGTCTCCCGCTCCCCGCGCTGGGCCACCGCGCACAAATTCCCGGCAGAGCAGGCCGTCACGAAGCTCAACGCCATCGACATACAGGTCGGGCGCACCGGCGCGCTGACACCTGTCGCGCGGCTGGAGCCGATCACCGTCGGCGGAGTCGTCGTCTCCAACGCCACCCTGCACAACGAAGACGAAATCAAACGCAAGGACATCCGCATCGGCGATTACGTGGTGATCCAGCGCGCGGGCGATGTCATTCCGCAAGTTGTAAAAGTCCTCACCGAAAAACGCGAAACCGGCAGCAAGGAATATACATACCCCGACCACTGCCCGATCTGCAAATCGCTGGCCATCCGGGAGGAGGGCGAAGCCGTCCGCCGCTGCACGGGCGGCCTGATCTGCGAAGCTCAGGCCGTCGAACGCCTGAAACATTTCGTCTCGCGCCTCGCCTTCGATATCGAAGGGCTGGGCAGCAAGATCATCGAACAATTCTGGGAGGAGGAACTGATCCGCTCCCCCGCCGATATTTTCACCCTCGAAGAACGCAATCAGAAAAGCCTCACGCCTATCCGAGCGAAGGAAGGCTGGGGCGACCTCTCGGAAAAAAACCTTTTCGCTGCGATCAATTCCCGGCGCACGATTCCCCTCAACCGTTTTATCTACGCGCTCGGCATCCGTCAGATCGGCGAGGCCACCGCCAAGAAACTCGCCTCCGTTTACGGCACGCTCGAAAATCTCAGAACAGCCATGATCGCCGCGCAGGAGGAAAACAGTGAAGCCCGTGCCGATCTTCTTGCGATTGAGGATATCGGCCCCAGCGTTGCGGATGATCTCATCGGCTTTTTCGCGGAAGATCATAACCTTGAACAACTACGCCGTCTGCAATCCCTACTCACCATCGAACCCTACGAAGCCCCGAAAGGGGGCGACAGCGCCGTGGCCGGAAAAACCGTGGTCTTCACCGGAACGCTCACCAAACTCACCCGCGCCGAAGCCAAGGCCGGGGCGGAGCGCCTCGGCGCAAAGGTCGCAGGCTCCGTCTCAAAGAAAACCGATTACGTGATTGCAGGCGAGGACGCAGGATCAAAACTCAAAAAGGCACAGGAACTCGGCGTCACAATCCTGACCGAGGACGAATGGCTCGCTCTCGTCGGCGCCGCCTGATCCCCCTGAAAAGCATCCCCGCGAACGCGGGGATCCAGAAGTTACAAAACTTCTATTCTTGAGCTTTATCTTCGAGAATTTTACGCGCGGTCAGATAATCCATCCCGGCATGAATCTTTGAGCTGTAAAGCAATTCCAGAAATTGCTGGTCTCGCTCAAGCAAAACGAAAGGCTTCTGCAGATAATCGACATATTCAGGTTTTGGCTCATTTCCGTTCCAGCTGTTTAACAAGCTGAGTTGCTTATAGCCAAGATTAGGCAAGCCCGGAAATCCCATCGAGCGCAACAGACATTCACGGATCAGTCCGCGCAAAATTTCAGGCGGATGCCCCTCCCAGATATAACAGACTGCCATCTGGATTTCATTTTTCTCGTTGGAAAGAAAATAACCCTCCACATGCCGTGGGTAATTATTAAACGGCACGCGGGTGTTAAGAAGAGGTTCAAATTGTTGAAAGTCGTACCAGGGAGGAGCGCCTAAACCAGTTTGTACTGTAGTGAAATTAGGCTTCGGTCTGTTTTCTCTTTTGAATAATCCGCCATGATCCGCGCCGTTTATTTTATTGGCCGCTAGCACATCATCCTTAAACAAGTTGATCCGGATATTGCCGTAATGCTCTTTCGTCTCCTGATCTGGCGCGAGATAGGAAACGGGCAGCCCGATAAGGGGTGACACAATCGTGGAAAAATCCTTGATCTCGCTTTCGACAATCGGGAAACCGCCATAACCGGGCATATCGGCGATAGGATCGTTCAGGTCGTTGTAAAGCCCGTTCCAGTTCCCTTCTCTCGTTCGGTCTAAAAATATTCTTTTTTTACCGGATATGCTGGACGGTTTTTTACCCTCTTTATTCGTCTCCTCAAAAGGCTCCAGATCATTCGGCATCCCAAACGCGATTATAATCGGCTGTGTCCATTTATTTACAGACAATGGCTTGGGAAGACCGTTTTGAGGAACCAGATGTGTATAGAGCCAGGGATAGGCGGCTTCCG
This sequence comes from Alphaproteobacteria bacterium, assembly GCA_020443295.1. GTDB lineage: Bacteria > Pseudomonadota > Alphaproteobacteria > Micavibrionales > Micavibrionaceae > JAGNKE01. The sequence continues at coordinate 35,410 of JAGRIJ010000009.1, forward strand.
TAACGTAAAGATCTTCGGGATGAATCAGGCCGACATTATAAGTCTGCGGCACGATCGTTCCATCAACGAAGCTTCTCGCAAAAAGTTTAGTTTCACGGTCTGTGCGGGGTTTATGAGAAGGATCATCCGCAAAGCCGGACGCACAACAAACAAGGAACCAGCCAAAAATAAGAAAAAACGTCCGCATAGCGGCGCACCCTGTCAAACGGTCAAAATTGGGGCAGGCTAAATCGCCTTGTTCTTCTCGCGCAGATCGAACAGGCGGCTCATCGCTTCCTCGATCTCGGGGGGATAATCGCGGCGTTCCACGAACTCGCCGCCGCCGGTATTGCGGGTCATGGACTGCTCCAGCGCGCGCGTCAGCAACTCGGAAATCTTGATATCCTCCTGCTCAAGGGCAAGCTCAAGAGCGGATAAGATCCGGTCGCTTAAACGTATCTGCTGTCTGTCCATTTCCATAGTATATCTCCCGTTACAACTTTATTGTGCACTCTAATCAGAAAGGTTTCAAGGTCTCAGGACGGTCCAAAATCGTCTCTTTCACCAGTTTAAAAAACCCGTCCATAAAAACGGAGCGGACAGGCTCGGAATCCATCAGGATTTCATGGTGCGAGCCGGGGATATCCATAAAACTGGCTTTTTTCATATTCTGAATAACGGCGCGGGCCTTCCCGTTATCGACCAGGTGATCGTGCTCGGCGATCCCAAAAAAACAGGGCGTCTGGATTGCTTGATACACGGCGGGCTGTTGCAGGAGAACACACGATTTCTGCGCGTGCTTCAGCCAGCCGTATGTCACATCGCCGACCTTGAGTGCCGGGTTCGCCTCGCACCAGAGATTATGAACATTCCCGCGCACCGGATCGCCGGAAAGACGCTTCGGGCCTTCCGGTGCGTGCCGCTCGACAGTCCAGTCATCCCCGCCGGGAACGTACTGCGTGCCCATCAACGCCCCGCAGACCGCAGTCGCCAGATGGGCCAGCATCGCGGGGGTGCGCTCAAAAGCCTTGATCCCGATCAGCGGCGCGGTAAAGCCAGCACACTCGAACAGCCCCGGATATTTCGCCAGAAAATGCAGGGCGATATTCGATCCCATCGAATGCGCGAGAAGCGCCATCGGAATCCGCCCCCGGTCGGGGTGAACGCTCGAATGCTTGATATATTCGAGGATAAAGTAATGCATATCCGCCACATCCTCGGTAAACGGCCCGCCATGGCGTTTCTGAGGGTTAGGCAGGTATCGGCCCGAGGCGCCTTGCCCGTACCAGTCCATGGTCCAGAACGCCATATTGGCGTTCAGAAAGTCCCGCGCGGTCTCGAAATATTTTTCTGCAAATTCGCCAACGCCCGGAAAACAGACGATCACGGCATCGGGAATACTGTCCTTGGGAAAAACGGACCCGAAGCGGATTTTGCGCCCGTTGCGCGTGAAATGGTGCCAGCGCCACCCGGGCGGTTCGCGGAAACGTTCCTCCAGCGCGGGAACGGTCGGGGTCATTTGATCCTGTGTCATGCACTTATAAAATGTACGTATTTTGCCAAGAAAAATTATGCCTGAAAAAGCTTAAGAAAGCTGAAAAAACAAGGCAAGTAAACAAAAGATTAATAGGAAAAAAGGGGTAGGGGGAAAACTTCTTAATGCTCCAGCGCCTTGATGATTTCCTCGGTCATTTTCTTGGCGTCACCCAGCAGCATCAGCGTATTGTCCGCGAAAAACAGCGGGTTGTCGATCCCGGCATATCCCGATCCCATGGAGCGCTTGACGAACAGAACGGTCTTGGATTTCTCGACGTCCAGAACCGGCATCCCGTAAATCGGCGAGGACGGATCGGATTTGGCCGACGGGTTGGTGATATCGTTCGCGCCGATAACGTAAGCCACGTCCGCCTGTGCGAAATCGCGGTTGATATCCTCCATCTCGAAGACCTCGTCATAAGGCACGTTCGCCTCCGCCAGCAGCACGTTCATATGCCCCGGCATGCGTCCGGCAACAGGGTGGATCGCATATTTAACATCCACGCCTTCCTTTTTCAGGATATCAGCCATCTCCCGCAAGGCGTGCTGTGCCTGCGCCACCGCCATCCCATAGCCGGGAACGATAATCACGCGCGCCGCGTTCTTCATGATATAGGCCGCATCGTCCGCCGCACCGATCTTCGCGTTCCGGTCGCCGTGCGAAGCGCTGGTGCCTGCGGCCTGTTCTCCGCCGAAACCGCCAAGAATAACGTTAAAGAACGAGCGGTTCATCCCCTTGCACATGATGTAGGAAAGGATCGCCCCCGATGCCCCCACCAGCGCCCCGGTGATGATCAGCAGGTTGTTGTGCAGCGTAAAGCCGATACCCGCCGCCGCCCAGCCGGAATAGGAATTCAGCATCGAAACAATCACCGGCATATCCGCCCCGCCGATCGGGATAATCATCAGGACGCCTAGACCCAGAGACAGGAAAATGATCATCCAGAAGTAAAAACTGCCGCCCGTCGCGCACAGAAGAACAATAAGCACCACCAGAAGCACGCCAAGCGCGGCATTCAGCTTGTGCTGCCCGTCGAAGATGACGGGTTTTCCTGAAATTTTGCCCTGCAGCTTGCCCCACGCGATAATCGATCCGGTAAAGGTCACCGCCCCGATCGCCGCGCCCAGCGACATCTCGATCAGGCTGGAAAGATGGATATTCCCGGCGGTGCCGATTCCGTATGCCTCGGGATTGTAGAATGCCGCCGCCGCCACGCATACTGCCGCCAGACCGACAAGCGAGTGAAACGCCGCCATGAGTTGCGGCAGGTCCGTCATCGCGATTTTCTTGGCAATCATGGTGCCGATCGACCCGCCGATCGCAATCCCCAGAACAATCAGCAGATAGGTATTCACATGCGGCGAGAGCAGGGTCGTGATAATCGCCAGCGCCATCCCGCCCATACCGTACTGCAGCCCGCGCCGCGCCGTTTCCGGGTGCGAAAGTCCGCGCAGGGCAAGGATAAAGCAAACCGATGCAACAAGATAAGCAAGGGACGATAAGACCATGACTTAGGATCCCTTCTTCTGGAACATATGCAGCATCCGCTGGGTAATGATAAACCCGCCGAAAATATTGACCGAAGCGAGGATCACGGCAAGGAATCCCATGAACTTGGAAAATCCGGCTCCCTCCATCGGCCCGACGGCCAGAAGCGCTCCGACGATGATCACCGATGAAATTGCGTTCGTAATCGCCATCAGCGGGGAGTGCAGGGCAGGCGTAACGCGCCAGACGACATGATACCCCACGAAACACGCCAGAACGAAAACCGTAAGCCCGGTAATGATGAACGGCTCTGCGTGGGCACCGCCATCGGCGGCCATCTGCCCGGTCTGCATGGCAAGGTTGGAAATCTTGTCGGAAAGCTCCTGCATCTGGCCGAGAATATCGGCAGCATTTTCCTGAATTGAGTTTTTTGCTTCCATGATCGGCTCTCCCTGTACCTAGGCTTTCTTCTCTTTCACTGCAGGCTCGTCTTTTTTCTGATCGGATTTGGAATCGGCGCTGGCATCTTCTTTCTTGGCTTTCTTGGTCTTTTTCTCGCCCTCGGAGTCCTTTTCCTTGCCAGGATCTTTCTGATCCTCTTTTACTTTTTCTTTCGCAAAATTCGGGTGGATCACGCTGCCGTCCTGGGTCAGCGCAACGCCTGCAACAATCTCGTCTTCCCAGTTAATCGCCAGCTCTTTTTTCTCTTTGTCGATAATCAGGTTCATAAGATTCAGAAGATTCCGGGCATAAAGCGAGGACGCATCCGCGGCCAGCCGGCTGGGCACGTTCAGATGCCCGACAAGAGTAACGCCCTTGGAATCCACAATCTCGCCCGCCTTGGAAAGTTCGCAGTTCCCACCCGTCTCCACGGCCAGATCGACAATAACCGATCCGGGTCTCATGCTTTCCACCATCGCCTTCGTCACAAGTTTCGGCGCCGGGCGTCCGGGAATGAGGGCTGTGGTGATGACGATATCCTGTTTGGCGATATGCTGCTCGATCAGCGCAGCCTGCTTTTTCTTATAGTCCTCCGACATTTCCTTGGCGTACCCGCCCGATGTCTCCGCCTGCTTGAATTCATCGTCCATCACGGCGACAAAGCTCGCGCCGAGCGATTCAACCTGTTCCTTCACGGCCGGACGCACATCCGTCGCTGAAACGACCGCGCCGAGCCTCTTGGCGGTGGCGATGGCCTGCAGCCCGGCAACTCCGGCGCCCATAACGAAGACTTTCGCGGGGGGAACGGTACCCGCAGCGGTCATCATCATTGGAAAGGCCCGCGGGTAACAATCGGCGGCATCCAGAACCGCCTTGTATCCGGCAAGGTTGGACTGGGAAGAAAGAACGTCGAGATTCTGCGCGCGGCTGATCCGCGGCACCAGCTCCATGGCAAACGCGGTAATCCCGGCGGCGGAGGCATTTTTCACGATATCTTTATTGGAAAACGGCGCAAGCATGGCGATCAGCAAAGCGCCTTTTTTCATAACCTTAAGATCCGGCGGCGCCTGCACCGCCAGAACGATATCTGCGCCCTTGAAACCGTCAGCGGCGGACTTCACCAGCGTCGCTCCGGCATCCTTGAAAGCTTCATTGGTGATGCTGGAGCCAAGCCCCGCATCGGATTCCACGCTCACCGAACAGCCAAGCGCCGCAAGCTTTTTCACCGTCTCCGGCGTTGCGGCGATGCGCTTTTCGTGCGCGGCCGTCTCCCTGGGGATAAAAACGCTCAGTCCCACCTGAAAAGCTCCTCATCCGGTTGTTTAAGTCAGTTGAAGGATGCCCCATCTTAACGGCTTTGTGAAGAGGACAGTGGAAAGAAACTCCTTAAATTTTCGTGCAGCTTGTAAAGCCTTGCCAACTCTATTACTCTTGTATGTCACGGGCTTGTTCCAAAGCCTTAATTGTTCTTGGGTAACTCTGTTCAGAGTTTGATGAAGCACGGATATAAAACTTTTGGGCGGGCTGTATTCCTGCTGGCGATGAGTATAAGCGTGGCCGCGCATGCGGAAACCTTGCAGGAGGCTGTTCAGTCCACGCTCAAGAACAACCCGTCTCTGGACGTCGCGACGTCCCAGTACTTGGCGGCTCAGGAAGAACGCAATATGTCGGCCTCCGATTATTATCCCGAAGTGTCCGTGTCCACGACGATTGGCCGCGTTTATCAGGACAATGCCACCAGCCGGGGGCTCAGTGTGGATCGCGGCGCGGGGTATTCCGGCTATGGCGAAGGGATGGTGGCGCTAAGGCAGAATCTCTTTGACGGGTTTGAAACTAAAAACCGTGTCCTGGCGGCGCAGGCGCGCATGGCGTCTTACGAAAATAATATCACCGACGTAGAGGAGCGGCTGGTGTTCAAGGCGGCCTCTTCCTATCTCGAGGTCATGCGGACCCGGGAGGCGCTCGATCTGCTCAAGGAGCAGCGCGCCAGCATGATGTCCTATCATGAGCGGATCGTCACGATGGTTGAAGAAGGGGCGGCGGATGAAACCGAACGTCAGCAGGCCGAAGATGTCGTGCTGGTGATGAACACTCTGGTCAACGATTACGAAGGCGACCTGCTGAAAGCCGAATCCGATTTCTCGGAAGTGACGGGCCACAGGCCCGACGGGCACTTCATCAGGCCGGTATCCCTTTCTGCGGAAATTCCGCAGGATATTAGGGAGACGGTAGAAACCGCCGTAGCTACGCATCCGGCCCTGAATGCGGCCCGCAAGGAAACGGATGCCGCAAAATACGATGTAGAGGCTGCGCAGGCAGGATATCTTCCCGACCTGACGGGCGAGTTGTCCTATCTTAAAAGTGATAAACGCGATCTCTTGGGCGGAGAAGCCGCCGATGCCCGTGCCGTGGTCCACATGAACTGGACGTTCGAGACCGGCGGACGGCAGAAATCGTCGATAGAACGCAGCAAGGCGCAGCAAAGGGGGGCCATGGCAAAGGTTCAGGAATTGCAGCGTTCTCTCGAGCGCACGATTTATCAGGCCTATGCCGACCACGACACGATCAAAAAGAAACACGACCTCGCTGCAAAGCGCGTGGAAATCAATGAAACCCTTCTGAAAAGCTATAACCTGCAGTTTGAAAGCGCGCGCGTGAATTTGTTGCAGCTTATGCGCGCAGAAAGCCAGCTTTACAAGGCGCGGCTGGATGCTGCGGACACGGATTATCAGCTTCTGACATCGGAATATGCCCTGATGGCCAGCATCGGTTCTCTGAAAAACCGCTTGCTGAATGATACTCAGGCTCAAAAGGATATATCGCAGCCCGAACCGGCGGAGGGTAGCGAAGCAGGAGAGGAAGCACAATCATCGGCTCAGGAGAGCGCAATGAAACAGGATGTTGGCAGCAGTGTGCAATGAGCGAAAAACGCAAAGCAAGGCCCGGGGAGCAAGCGGCGCAGGAGCGTGAACAGCAGCAGGAAGAAGACCTCGCCGTTGACCCTTTGCTGGAATGCCTTGTCTTTATCACCGGCTTTTTTGGCCGCGCGAAGTCCGGCGATTCGATCCGTTCGGGCCTGCCGTATGATAAGGCGGGCATGGGCCCCTCGCTCTTTTGCGAAGCCGCTGAAAAGCTGGGCCTGAAGGCCAGGGTTGTCCGGCGGGAATCTCTGCGCCGTATTCCCGCGGCGGTTCTGCCCTGTCTGGTGACGTTTTCTGACGGCTATGCCGTTGTACTCACCGGAATGGACGAACAGGAAGGCTGGGCGAAGATATTCATTCCCGAAAGCCGCGCCGTCAAACAGGTCACGATTGAAAGCCTCGAAAAGGATTATTCCGGTTACGCGATCTTCTGCCACCCTCGCGCCGAATTTCACGATTCTTCTTTGGCGGCAGAGGATAAGGATCCTGCAAAACACTGGTTTTGGGGTCTGGTGCGCGAAAATCTGGGCATCTACGGCATGGTGATTCTCGCCTCGGTCTTTATCAACATTTTTGCCCTCGCCAGCCCGATTGTCATGATGAACGTTTACGACCGCGTCTTGCCCAACAACGCGATTGAAACGGGCTGGGCGTTGGGAATCGGGGCGTTCATCGTCTTCGGCTTTGATTTTGTGTTCCGCACGCTCCGCGGTTATCTCATCGACTTCGCGGGGCGCAGGATCGAAATTCGTGCGGGGCGCCGTATCTATGATCAGCTTCTGGACATCCGGCTCTCCGAGCGCCCGCCCTCCAGCGGCGCTTTTGCCAACATGCTCCGCGACTTCGATGCGGTCAGGGAATTTATCACCTCGGCAACCGTCACCGCCTTCGTCGACCTCCCGTTCACGCTGATCTTTCTGTTCGTGATCTACCAGCTGGGCGGCGGCTTGGCGTTTGTGCTTGTCGCTCTGATGCTCGCCGTTGGAATCGCGGGTCTTCTGATCCAGACGCGCCTCAAGCACAGGGTTCGGCAGGCGACCAAATCCTCGGAAACCAAGCATGGCCTGCTCGTGGAAACCATACAGGGGCTGGAAACGATAAAAACGCTCGGGGCGGACGGTCGTTTCCGCGCCCGCTATGAAAATTACGCGGGTGAGAGCGCGGACAAATCCCGCGACTCGCGCTACCTCTCTTCGCTGGGAGTCAATATTGCCATGTTTGTCCAGCAAACCTCGTCGATCACCGTCATCCTCTTTGGCATGTATATGGTGCAGGAGGGCACGCTGACCGTGGGGGCGCTGATCGCCACGGTCATCCTTTCGGGCCGCGCCATCGCTCCCATCGGCCAGCTTGCAAACCTCATGACCCGCTATCATCAGGCGGGCGGGGCCCTGAACACCTTGAACGGAATCATGAGCCGCCCGGTCGAACGTCCCGCCGATCAGGAGTTTCTCTACCGTCCCGATCTGGAAGGCCGCATCGTTTTCGATCAGGTCTCCTTTGCTTATCCCGGGGCGCCCACTGCGGTCATCAATAATGTTTCATTCGAAATCAGGCCCGGCGAGCGCGTGGGCATCATCGGGCGCATCGGCTCCGGGAAAAGTACGATTGCAAGATTGCTGATGAAGCTCTACGAGCCGCAACAGGGGTCCGTCCTGTTCGACGGTACCGATATCCGCCAGATCGACCCGGCGGATTTAAGACGTTCGGTAGCTTATATTGCTCAGGATGTGATCCTCTTTAACGGCAGCGTCCGGGAAAACATGACGGCGGGCTTTCCTCGTGCCAGCGAGGAACAGGTTCTCGCAGTCGCCAGGGCAACGGGCGTTCACGACTTCGTATCTCTCCACCCGCTGGGCTACGATGCGCCGGTGGGGGAACTCGGCCAGTTTCTATCCGGCGGGCAGAGACAGGCCGTGGCCCTTGCGCGTTCGATGATCGGAAACCCCGACATCATCCTCTGCGACGAACCCACAAATTCCATGGATACGCAGGCGGAAAGACTTTTCTGCGATTATATGCACGATCATTTGCATGGCCGGACTTTTATCATGATCACCCACAAGCATTCGATGCTCTCGATGGTCGACCGCCTCATCCTGATGCATCAGGGCAAGGTGATTATGGACGCCCCGCGTGATGAAGTCATCGCCGCCCTTCAGAGCGGAAAGATCAAGGTCAAAGCCGATCCCGGAGGCTCTCCATGACCGTCCGCGATACCGACTTCATGAACGAGCTTCAGGCCGCCATCCACGAAAAACCGTCCGGCCCTGCGGTCCTGCTGTTGTTCTCTCTGGCCTCCTTGGTCGCCGCCTTTATCCTTTGGGCCGGCGTGACAAGAATTGAAGAACTGACCCGCGGGCAGGGGCAGGTCGTCCCCACTCAGGAAATCCAGATTGTGCAGAGTCTGGAGGGCGGAATCCTGCAGGAAATTCTGGTATCGGAGGGCGACCGGGTTAAAAAGGGACAAGTATTAATGCGCATTAGCGACATCCAGTTTTCATCCGAAGAGCGCGGAACGGAAGCAAAATCTTTTGCGCTTCAGGCAAAGAAAACCCGTTTGCGCGCCGAAGCCGATGGAACCGAATTTAAACTCGCGCCTGAAATCCTGCAAAAAGCGCCCAAGATCGCCGGGAATGAAAAGGCTCTCTATGAATCAAGGCAAAAGGAACTGGAAACGTCCTTTTCCATCCTCGATGAACGGATCAACAAGGCCACAGCCGAACTCGAAGAGGTCAAGGCCGAAATCAACCGCCTGTCCTCCAGCCGCGCCATGCTCAACAAGGAATACACGATCACCAAAGAGATGGTCGAAAAGAAAGCCGTGCCCAAGCTTGAACAGTTGCGGATCGAACGTGAGCTAACGGATATCTCCGGCCAGATCACCGCGCGCTCTAGGGAAAAAGAGGGACTGGAAGCCGATTTGAGCGCCACGAAAAACGAACGCCAGAGTCAGGTTGATAAATTCAAATCGGCCGCTCTGGGCGAACTCAACGAAGTCGAAACGCAGATTGCGGCGCTCGAGGAAAGCCTGAAATCCATTGGCGACCGTGTCGACCGCACCGAACTGCGCGCCCCGGTAGACGGTCTGGTGAATTCGATCAGGCTCAAGACGATCGGCGGCGTGGTGGAGCCGGCCATGCGTTTGATTGAGATCGTGCCCGTGGACGACGAGTTGAAAATCGTCGCGAAGGTAACGCCCAGAGACGTTGCTTTTCTCCGTCGCGGACAGCCGGTCAAGGTCAAGATCACGGCCTATGATTCGCAGATTTACGGATCTCTGGATGGCGAACTGACCCGCGTGGCCTCGAACAGCTCGACCGATAAGGATGGCAATATCCTTTTTGAAATCGAAGTGAAGACCGTCCGCAACTACCTTGGAACGTCGGCAAACCCGTTGCCGATCACCCCCGGCATGGTGGCGGAAGTGAATGTAGTGACGGGCAAGCGCACGATCATGTATTATCTGCTCAAGCCGCTGCGGCGGACGATGGACCGGGCGCTCAGAGAGCGCTAGGAAACGAAGAGGGATAGCCGCCTATGCAGATGAATATTGGCCGCGACCGCTGGACGACAATTCATTATGGGTTCCTTCTGATCCTGCTGGCTTTTCTTGCGCTCTACAGCGGGTCAGAACATCATATGCGTGTCCGTTTGCAAAACGATATCTTCGATTTTTTTAACCAGCTTTCACCCCGTCCGGCAACCGACAGTATCAGGATCGTCGATATTGACGAACTGTCCTTGAGCCTGTACGGGCAGTGGCCGTGGCCGCGGACCGTTCTGGCCGATCTCGTGAATAACCTGACGGTGCTGGGTGCGAAGGTTATCGTTTTTGACGGCGCCTTTCCCGAACCCGACCGCACCTCTCCGAAATATTTTCTTGAACACCTGCCGCAGGACGACGACGCGCGCGACTTTTTCGATCAGGAACTGAAAAGTAAAAATCCGATCGAACCGGACGATATGAACAACCTGTTCGATCACGATGCGATCTTCGCTGCGGCCATCAAGGAATCGGGCCGTTTCGTCTCCGGTTTTACCTATGGGCGGGAAGACCGGACGAATGCCAGGCCCGTAAATAAAAAGCGCATCCAGTTCGCGGACAAAAAGCTGGAGGGTCTGTTTATGAAATATGCTTCTCCCTTTAAGGCTGCCGTGGATAATCTTCCCGTCATATCCCAGAACGCCGCGGATAACGGAAGCTTCATGGCCGAACCCGATCAGGACGGGATATTGCGCCGCGCCGGCATGCTTTTTTCGGACGGTCAGCAGATCTACCCCTCGCTCAGCCTTTCGGCTCTGCGGATCTACACCTTGGGCCGCAAGGGCATGGCAAGGATCGTAGAGGTTCCCCCGGACAAGCAGCAAGCCATTGACACCCCGTACCGGATCACGATTGATAAACTTCAGATCCCGGTGGAAAGCGATGGACGCATCCTCCTCTACGCCCGCCGTTTCTGCAATGAATACGAAGCAAAAAACCCGGCATTCATGTGCGAGCGGGAGGATTACATCTCCGCGCGCAAAATTCTCGATCCGGAGTTTCACGAGGAAGCCGGCCCCCTCATCAAGGACAAGATCATCCTGATCGGGTCCAGCGCCGAAGGATTGAAGGACCTGAGATCGACAGCCCTTCAGCCTTTCCGTCCCGGTGTGGAAATCCACGCCAATATCATCGAACAGGCGCTACAGGGAAAATTTCTGCTTCGGCCTGAACTGACCAAGGCCGCGGAGGCCCTTTATATTGTCGTGGCGGGTTTATTCTTCATCCTCGTTTCGCCCTTCGTCGGGATTCTCGTATCCACCGCCCTGTGCCTGACCCTTATCGCCGCGACTTTTTTCGGCGCCTACATTATGTATGTCGAACACGGCCTTTTGCTTGACCCGGTCTATCCCGGCCTGTCCGTGCTCACCATTTTTGTTGTCTCCACCATCCTCTCTTACGCCCGCGCCGAGGCGCAACGCCGCCAGATCCGGCAGGCCTTCGGCATGTACGTGGCTGCAGACGTGCTCAGGGAACTCGAAAGCAACCCCGGAAAACTGAAACTCGGCGGTGAAACGCGCGATCTCACCGTCATGTTCACGGATATCCGAAAATTCACCAAAATCTCCGAAGGGCTGCACCCGGAACAGCTCATCAACCTGATGAACGAATTCCTGACCGCCATGACCGATATCGTCCTCGCGCAGCGCGGCACGGTTGATAAATATATCGGCGACGCCATGATGACCTTCTGGAACGCGCCGAAGGAAATAGACGGTCACGAACGCCACGCCTGCCTGACCGCGTTGCGGATGCAGCAGGCGCTCGATCCCGTGAACCTCAAGATAAAAGAGGAAGCGCAGGCGCAAAAGCGAACCCCCGTGCTCTTGCAGACGGGAATAGGGATCGCGACCGGTCAGTGCGCGGTCGGTAATATGGGCTCGAAACAGCGCTTCGCCTATTCCGCGCTGGGCGATTCGGTAAACCTCGCCTCGCGGCTGGAGGGGCTGACGAAATTCTACGGCGTCCCCATCATCATCGCGCAGGATACGCATGAAAAAGTATCCGATTTCGCCGCGCTGGAACTCGACCTGATCCGCGTGGTCGGAAAAAGTCAGGCCGTGCGTATTTTCGCCCTGATCGGCGATCCCGATCTCGCCGCCCACGGCGATTTCGGCAAATGGGCCATCGAGCACGAGGCGATGCAGGAAAAATACCGCGCGCAGGATTTTGACGGCGCCCTGCAGCTGATCGAAATCTGCAAACCGCTGGACGCCTCTCTGGGGGGGTATTTGGCGGAATATTACAGAATGTATGCCGCCCGTATCAAGGACCTGAAAACGCAGGACCTCCCCGCCGGCTGGGACGCCGTCTTCGAGGCGAAAGAGAAGTAACTGAATTAAAACTTGAACGGCGTCCAGTGCGCGAGAAACGCCTTGAGGTCCTCTTCGCTCATCGGTTTGGCGAACAGGTAGCCCTGCGCGAGGTCGCAGCCCATCTCCCGCAGCTTGTAGGCCTCTTCCTTGACCTCCACGCCTTCCGCAACCGTCGTCATATGCATGTTCTTGCCCAGTGTCAGGATGGAATTGACCAGCGCGAGGCTGTGCTCGTTCTTGTGCATGTCGCGCACGAAGGTCTGGTCGATCTTCAGCGTATCGATCGGGAAGTAATGAAGATAGGAGAGGGAGGAATACCCCGTCCCGAAATCGTCGATGGCGATGCTCATCCCCGCCTTCCGGCACATCCGCAGCGTATCCTTCGCCCGGTCGGGTTGCTGGATCAGAACGCGCTCGGTGATCTCGAGGTGAATTTGCTCGGGAACCACGTCGCTTTCGCTGATCGTGTTATAGACGTTGTTCACGAAATCGTCGGAAGAAAAATCCGCGCTGGAGAAATTCACGCTCATATAAAGTCTTTTTTTCCTGGGCTTGACCACTTCCTCGATGCGCTTGAGCGCCATGCACGCCTCGCGCAGCGCCCATTTGCTGGCCTCGATGATCAGCCCGCTTTCCTCGGCGACAGGAATGAAGATGGCGGGGGAAATAAACCCCTTCTTCGGGTGGTTCCAGCGCATCAGCGCCTCAAACCCGACGATTGTCCCGTCGGTAAGGCTGATGATCGGCTGGTAATAAAGCTGGACATACTTGCTTAAAAGCGCGTCCCGGAATTCATTGGCGATCGTGATCGTTTGCACGGCCTCGGCGTTCTCAACGTAACTCAGCTCGACCATTTCCGCCGGCGGCCATTGATACCGCTCGCCCCATATCTCGGCGCGGGTCAGCGTATCCCGGTAACGCGTCAGGATCACCTGCGTGGCCATCCGCAGCACCGAATCGGCATTTTCCAATCGTCTTGAAAAATCTCTCTTGGAAATTTCCAGCAGCTTGCAGTCTTCGAGCGCGACAATCGTCGCGGTCCGCGGCGCGTTGTCGATAATGGCCATTTCGCCGATCATGGCATTGGCCCCGCGCGTGCCCAGAAGCCGGTCGCGTCCTTCGGCATCCGTGAACCGGATCTCGACCTTGCCCTCTTCGATAATATAGGCGCAATCACCCGGATCACCCTGTTTCAGGATGACCTCGCCGGCCTTAAATATTTTTCTCGAATCGGTTCGTTCCATAAAAAGCTTCCACACACACTTTTTTGTTTACTATGCGCGCTGAACCTTAGAGTTTGGTTAATTCTGCTAAATTTTGCTTGCTTTTTCATAATATTAAGCAGTTTTTTCTCACAGAAATCTTGACAATCGGGCGCAGGGGCCGTTATTGTCCGCCATCAAACAAGAATAAATCCGATGGAATTGAGACTATGAAAGTCGTTAACTCACTGAAAACATTGAAAAAACGGGACAGAGACTGCAAGGTAATCCGCCGTAAGGGCCGTATCTACGTCATTAATAAGAAAAACCCCCGCTACAAAGCGCGTCAGGGTTAAGGGACCGGGCGCGTCCGGAAGAGATGCGCTTGTCCTTTGATTTTCCCTAAATTTCCCTTTTTTCCTGAAACTGCGTACCGACGGTTGAAAGCCTGAAAAAATATTTTCATGCCGAGACTGTTGAAAGTGTTGCCTTACGGTATAGTGGACTAGTGCATTCTATTCTGCGGTTTGCTATATCTAAGAAGAACTGCGCATTTTTTAATCTCTTCTACCGAACGGGCATAAATTCCATGTTTTCCAGGCTTTTTGGCTTTATGTCATCCGATATGGCGATCGATCTGGGAACCGCCAATACGCTGGTCTATGTCAAGGATCAGGGAATCGTGCTGAACGAGCCGTCCGTGGTGGCCATGTCCATCGTCGGCGGCAAGAAACAGACTCTGGCCGTGGGGAACGAAGCAAAACAGATGCTCGGCCGCACCCCCGGCAGCATCGTGGCCATCCGCCCCCTTCGCGACGGGGTGATTGCGGATTTCGAGGTCACCGAGGCGATGATCAAGCACTTCATCCGCAAGGTCCATAACCGCCGCTCCTTTGTGTCCCCTAAAATGATTATCTGCGTGCCCTCCGGCTCCACCGCCGTTGAGCGCCGCGCCATTCAGGAATCCGCCGAAAGCGCGGGCGCCTCCGAAGTCTATTTGATCGAGGAACCCATGGCCGCCGCCATCGGCTCCGGCCTGCCGGTGACTGAACCCACCGGCTCCATGGTCGTCGATATCGGCGGCGGCACGACCGAAGTCGCGGTGATCTCTCTGGGCGGGATCGTCTATTCGCGGTCCGTGCGCGTGGGCGGAGACAAGATGGACGAGGCCATCATCGCCTATATTCGCCGCGTTCATAACCTCCTGATCGGCGAAAGCACCGCCGAGCGCATCAAAAAGGAAATCGGCTCCGCCTGTCTGCCCGGCGACGGGGAGGGGCGCACGATGGAAATTCGCGGCCGCGACCTCATGAACGGCGTGCCCAAGGAAATCGTGGTCACTGAAAGACAGGTCGCCGAGGCGCTGGCCGAACCGGTCGGGCAGATCGTGGAGGGCGTGAAGGTCGCGCTCGAGCACACCGCGCCCGAACTCGCCGCCGACATCGTGGATCGCGGAATCGTCCTCACGGGGGGCGGCGCGCTTTTAACCAATCTGGATTTCGTGCTGCGCCACGCGACGGGCTTGGCGATCACGCTGGCCGATGATCCGCTCTCCTGCGTTGCGCTGGGAACAGGCCACGCGCTGGAGGCGGGCAAGGCGCTGCGCCACGTTCTGATCGGAACGTACTAGAAGTTCACAAGGAAGAGTATGGAAAGCGCCTTCGCATCCCTCGCGGATGTGACAGGGTGTCTTGCAATCGGGGAGGGGCTTGTCTAACACTTGTGACAAGACAGGTTTTCAGATGAAAGAAATTTGCCTTTGAAACGCAACGCGGTCACACGAAGCATTGCCAAAGTGATGCCGTTTCCCATCGGCGTGACGGCCTTCTGGTCGGTCATTCTGATCGTTTTATGCTTCTTCCTGATGCTTCTATCGACGCTGCGCCCGCATTACTTCGAAAGCCTGCGCACGACGCTGGCCGATCGCTTTGCGCCCGTTCTTGCGGTTGTCTCATGGCCTTTTGAAAGCATTTCCACCTTTTTCTCGAACATCCACGATATAGCGGCGCTCAGGGCGGAAACCGAACGTCTTGAATCTGAAAACGCCCGCCTTCGGGAATGGTACCAGATGGCATTGCTCCTTGAATCCGAGAACAAGTCGCTGCGGGAGCTGCTTAATCTTAAGATCGACCCGGAATATGAATATGTCAGCGCGCGGATTATCGCGGGGACGGGCCAGAACTTCGTAAAAAGCTTGCTGGTTGCGGCGGGGACCCAGGACGGCGTGGCAAAAGGCGATTCGGTTTTATCCGGAGAGGGTCTGATCGGCCGCCTGATCGAAACAGGCCATAATTCCTCGCGTATTCTTCTGGTAACAGACATCAATTCCCGTGTTCCGGTGCTCATTGAAGGCACGCTGCTTCACGCCATCATGCGCGGAGTGAACACCGATAACCCCGAATTGATCCATTACCCCATGGAAAGCGATATTGCCGAAGGCGCGCGGGTCGTAACCTCCGGTCACGGCGACGTCTATCCGCCTGGCCTGCCTGTCGGGCGCGTGGAAACCGATGAAGAGGGCAGAAAACTCGTCCACCTCTTTGCCGATATCGACCGCCTGCAATTCGTGCGCATCCTGAAAATCCACGGCAAGAAAACACCGTATCAGGATATTCTGCAGCCTTTGAACACCGAGGATGAAGATCAGGTCGGAACAGAGGAGGGTGATCCATGACCGATTATCCCGAGGCCCCGCAAACCTTTTTTCGATTCTGTGTTGTCTATCTGGTGATATTCGCCCTGTTTCTGGTCAATGTGCAAGGCCCCTCTCTGCTCTCTGCTGCAGGCTCCGGCGCTCCGCTTTTCCTGATGGCGATCTATTACTGGTCGGCCTATCGGCCCACGCTCGTTCCTCTGTGGTTCGTATTTATGACAGGATTGCTGCTGGATATTCTTTCCGGCGCGCCGATAGGCCTGAACGCGTTGGTTCTGGTCACGGTGCGCTGGCTGGTGACCGATCAGCGCCTTTTCCTCACCGGCCAGCCTTTTATCATCGTTTGGCTCGGCTTTATTCTGGTAAGCGCAGCCGCAGTTTTCTGCCAGTGGGGACTCTACGGTATGCTGAACCTGTTCTGGACTCCGCCCCGGCAACTGCTGACCGTCATCGGGCTGGGCGCGGCTTTTTTCCCGGTTGTAAACCTTTTGCTTCACGCCACGCATAAGTTTCTTCCGGAAATTTCCGGAAGCTATGGCAAAAAACGCTGAGGAAAGATGGCTAAACGTTCGGACGATGAAGGCTACAGAACATTTTCCCGCCGCACGGTGCTGGTCGGCGGAATGCAACTGATCGGCCTCGGCGTTCTGGGGGGGCGGCTGGCTTACCTTCAGGTCGTGGAAGGCAATCGTTATAAAGTCCTCTCGGACAAAAACCGGATCAACGTCCGTCTGATCAGCCCGCCCCGGGGATTGATCGTCGATCGCTTCGGCGTGCCCTTGGCGGTTAACGTGGAAAATTTTCAGGTTCATATCATCCGCGAGCAAACGCAGGATATGCAGGCCTCTCTTCTGGCGCTTCAAAAACTGATCCCGCTCGATAACCAGACGATCGGCTCTGTCATCGAACAATCCAGAAGGGTTCCCAAATTCGTCCCCGTGAAGGTGAAGGAAGAACTGACATGGGAAGAAGTCGCCAAGATCGAGGTGAATCTCCCCGACTTGCCGGGTCTTCTGATCGATAAGGGGGAAACCCGCAATTACCCTTACGGTATCGAAACCTCTCACCTCACGGGTTATGTCGGCGCGGTATCGGAGGAAGTGCTGAAAGCCGAAGGCGGCAAGGAACCCGTGCTTTCTCTTCCGGGATTTAAAATCGGCAAGAACGGCGTTGAAAGACAATACGACCGGGAAATGCGCGGCAAGGCCGGGGCGGTGGAAATAGAAGTCAATGTGGTCGGGCGCGAGGTGCGCGAACTCAAGCGCAAGGAAGCCACCCCCGGCGATCGGATTACCCTGACCATTGATGCGGAGCTGCAACGCTTCGCTCACGAACTTCTGACCCACGAGCGCAGCGCCTCGGCTGTGGTAATGGACGCCCATACCGGCGCGGTTTACGTTATGGCGTCGCACCCCGGCTATGATCCGAACCTCTTTTCCCGCGGGATTCCGTATAATATATGGAAGAGTCTGCTGGAGGACTCGGCCCTCCCTCTCAGCTACAAGGCGCTTGTGGGCCAGTACCCGCCCGGCTCGACATTCAAGATGATCACCGGCCTTGCAGGTCTGGAGTCAGGCGTAACAAACCCGCAGCGCACGGTCTACTGTCCGGGTTTCTATATGATGGGGAAGCAGAAATTTCACTGCTGGCGTCCGCAGGGACATGGCCATGTGAATCTCACCGCGGCAATCCAAAAATCCTGCGATACCTATTTTTATACGATCGCGAACGAGATGGGCATCGACAAGATCGCGGAAGTGGCGCGCCGTTTCGGTCTGGGCAGCAAGCTCGGCTTCAATCTGGAAGACGAGCGGCCAGGGATCATCCCGGATAAAAACTGGAAATACGCCCGCTTTGGCGAACGCTGGCATAACGGGGAAACTGTGGTGAACGCCATAGGGCAGGGCTACGTTCTTGCGACACCCCTCCAGCTTGCGGTCATGACGGCGCGTCTGGTCAATGGCGGCTACGCCGTAAAACCGTGGATCACCGAAAAAATCGGCGAGCTCGACCAGACGCCTCAGGAAGCTCCGAAGATGACCGAAGTTAAGGACGAATATCTGCGGCAGATTTTAAAAGGCATGGAAAGCGTGGTGAATACGCAGGGCGGAACGGCTTACGGTTCGCGCATCGCCGAGCCGGGCATGGAAATGGGCGGTAAGACAGGAACGGCGCAGGTCCAGCGCATTACAAAAGAGCAGCGCGCTCTGGGGATCAAGAATGAAAACCTGCCGTGGGAACAGCGCCACCATGCGCTTTTTGTGGGCTATGCGCCGATTGAATCTCCCCGGTATGTGTGCTCCGTTGTGGTGGAACACGGGATCGGCGGTTCGCGCACCGCCGCGCCGATTGCCAAGGAACTGTTGCTCAAGGCCCAGCTTCGCGATCCGTCCTCCATGACGGTTCGGCTTGACGAGGAACCGGTCACTCACAGTATGGAAGGGATCGTATTTCCCGACCGCAAACCGGGACACGGGACGGAAACAGGGGAGGGGCCGGGATGATCCGCGATTCCCTTTTTCTTCAGCCCGAACAAAACCTGTTCCAGCGTTTCATGAATATCAACTGGGGGCTGGTCATTCTCCTGTGCGGTGTGATGGCCGTCGGCGCAGCATGCCTGTATTCGGCGGCAGGCGGCAGCTTCTCCCCGTGGGCCGACAAGCAGCTCATGCGCTTTGGCGTCGGCATGGTGGCGATGGTCGTTGTCGCCCTGATTGATGTGAAATGGTGGTACAAGCTTTCATGGCCGCTTTACTTCATAGGATTCGTCCTGCTGATCCTCGTGGAAATCATGGGGCATATCGGTATGGGCGCCCAGCGGTGGATCAACCTCGGCTTCATCCAGATCCAGCCGTCCGAACTCATGAAAATCGCGGTAGTCATGGCGTTGGCCCGCCATTTCCACGGCGCAGGACCCGAACAGGTGCGCCGCCTCACCTTTTTGATTATTCCGGCCTTTTTAATTCTTGCTCCTGTGGGTCTGGTCATGCTCCAGCCGGATCTCGGAACCTCGCTCATGATCCTGATGGCGGGCGCGGCGATGGTCTTTGTCGCCGGGGCTCCGCTCTGGATATTCATCTCCGGCATCGCGGCGGGGCTGGCGGCGATCCCCATCGGCTGGCAATTCCTGCATGACTACCAAAAACAGCGCGTCTACGTCTTCCTGAACCCCGACCTCGACCCGTTGGGGGCGGGCTACCACATCACCCAGTCGAAAATCGCGCTGGGCTCCGGCGGTGTCTACGGCAAGGGCTTCATGCAGGGCACGCAAAGCAAGTTGAACTTCCTCCCCGAAAAACAGACCGACTTTATTTTTACGCTCTGGGCGGAAGAATGGGGGCTGTTCGGCGGTATCGCGCTGCTGACGCTTTTTGCCCTGATCTTTATTGTCTGTCTGCGGATCGCTCTGCGCTGCCGCCATAATTACGGGCGCTATCTGGCGGCAGGCCTGACGGTGAATTTCTCTTTGCACGTGCTGATCAACATTGCGATGGCGATGGGCCTGATCCCCGTGGTCGGTGTGCCTTTGCCGATGGTTTCGCACGGCGGCACGGCCATGCTCTCGACCCTGATCGGTTTTGGCCTGATCATGTCCTGCCATGTCTACCGCCACAGCAAGGTGACGCGCTGAACGGCAAACAAAATCAGGCGGCGTTCATCAGTCCTTTTTCCGCCAGCAGCTCCTGCAACTCGCCCGACATATACATCTCGCGCACGATATCCGACCCGCCGACAAACTCGCCCTTCACATAAAGCTGCGGAATGGTCGGCCAGTCGGTGAACTCCTTGATCCCTTCGCGGATGTCGTTGTCCTCCAGAACATTGATATCGCGGAACGGGATTCCCAGGTGCGAGAGCACCTGCACCACGAGAGCGGAAAACCCGCATTGCGGATAGGCGGCCGTGCCCTTCATGAACAGCACGACGTCGTTGTCTTTGATTTCTTTACGGATACGGTCGAAAACCACGTTGTCCATAATCTGAGGACTCCTTTATCTCTTCTGTTTTGTTATTCCGGCACGGAAGTCTGGATCGCCAGCGCGTGCAATTCTTCTCCCATCTTGCCCTTCATCGCGTCATAAACCATCTTATGTTGCTGGACGCGGTTTTTCCCGGCAAAGGAAGGCGAAACGACATAGGCGGCGTAATGCTCCCCGTCCCCGCGCAAATCCTCCACCTTGACGGTGGCGTCGGGGATCCCCTCGAGAATCATTTGTTCAATCATCGCCGCATCTATGCTCATAAAGCCCTCCGGGGTTTTTCCGCGCCCGGACATGATTCTGGTGACAGATACGCCGGAAAAAGCGGTTTTTCAAGGAAAACATAAAGAATCATAGCATATTGCGAAGCGGCAAAACAGGGGGCAAAAGCGCGGAAACCATACGTCCTCGGGCAGGATTGTATTTTTTCCTTGCATTGGGGGTGGCCGATTTGCAACGATAAACTTAATCAAGAAACGCAACGCTCCGAATCGGCTCGTGCATGACCGCAAGGACGTTGTGAGAGGCCAGTGTAAGTGTCTCCGTTAAAACCGGACAACGGCACCTCATTGGTAAGAGAAGGTGTGAAAATAAATATAAGAAATCCTAAGTCGTAAAAAAGCTGTAACAGCCCCGGTTCATTCCGGGGCTTTTATTTTGTCGGTTCTTATTTTGTGGCTTCGTTGCGCTCAAGAACATGAATCTCAAACCTTCCCGTGCTCTCGTTTTTCTTGTGATAATAAAGCTTCCTCTCATCCGGGCTGAGCGCGGGGGCTTCCGCAATGCCGGTAATCGCCGCAATCACTTCCGGCTCGCCGAAGGCGCTGTGCGTGTCTTTCCGTTTGGCCACGAGGCTCTGGAACACAAATCCGGGCAGGAGCCGTGTATAGAAAAATTCTTTTTGATCCCGCGAAAGGCACGCCGCGTAAACGACTTTATCCTTGTTGATTGTAGCGAAGATATTTTTTGAATCATCCTGCGGAACAAACTGATCTCCCGATTTTGTTGCATAAAAGAAATAGGATTCCAGCGGAACGCCGCCATTCTTGAAATGCGTCTGGGTGGAATAAAGCGTCTGCCCGTCAGCGCTGATCTCGATATCCATGTTCAGCCAGCCGAGCTTGCCCAGCGCCAGCTTCGGCTCGGGCGTGATGTCGCTGACAACCCCGTCCCTGAAAAACCCGCCATAGACGGTCGTCTTGTTAAACAAACCGTACTTTTTGGCGGATACAAAATAAAAATGCCCGGAATCGTCCATGCTCGGCACGCCGTCTACAGAGGCGGAATTGACGTTTTCGATCTCTCCCTGAAAGGCAAAGGTGGCATCATCGATCCGGGTCGCCCAGAACATGTCCTTTTCTTTATCGGGAGTCTTGTCGTCATTGAAAAACAGGTATTTCCCGTCGCGGGAGATAAACGGCTCCATCGCATCGCCGGTATAGCCGCGGATCGTCACCACGCGGTCATGGCCCCATTCATGATTTTCCGGGGTAGGGGGCTTTTCGGTTTCCGCACTCTGGCAGGGCGTGGTGCGGAACCATTCAAGAATTTCATCGAGCAATGCGTCCGCCTCGTCAAGCTTTCCCGCATCGCCCAGCGGCTTGACGCGCATCATTTTCGCCATGATGGCGTCGGTGGGGCAGCCTTTGACCGCCCGCTCTTTAAGAAGGCTCAGGGCTTGGTTGCCTTTGGTTTTGAGAGCCGCCGGGTTGGCCGCAAACGCCGGATTCGCAAAAAAACAGCCAAACCCCGCCCCCAGAAGACCTGCGCGCAATATTTTTCCATAAGAAAACATGATAAGCTTAGGAACTCTGAACCTGTTTCCGTGCCTCGGCCAGCGCCCTGTCCAGTTCAACCCGCATCAGGTGATCGGAAATCGTCAGGCCTTTCTCGTCGAAATCCTTGCGGACCTTGCGGATCACATCCTCGAACCCGGCTTCCTCAAGATTGGCGGAAACGACGGACTGCGCATAAGCCTGTGCCTCATCTCCGCTTATTCCAAGCTGTTCAGCCGCCCACAACCCGAAAATCTTGGACGTTTTTGCGCCAACCGCAAAATCCAGATTTTCCTGGTGTGCGAATTTCTTCTCGAAGGCTTGTTCTCTCTCGTCGAACGTGGTCATAAGCGGGTCTCCAGCGATAAAAACCAAGAAAAAATGCGTGTTGGGGTATTTCTACCATTTGAATCCTCTGAAATCCATTGTTATATGAAGGGGCACCCCCGGAGAGAAACGACCCAAAAACACGAAAATAAGGACGACAGAGTAAATCCCATGGCACGCAAAAAGAAACTCTACGAAGGCAAGGCCAAGATTATGTTCGAAGGGCCGGAGCCGGGAACGGTGATTCAGCATTTCAAGGACGACGCGACGGCCCTGAACGGGAAGAAACACGCGATCATCGCGGGCAAGGGTGTGCTCAACAATCGCATTTCCGCGCATCTGATGACGCGCCTAGAAAGCATGGGCATCCCTACGCATTTTATCCGCTCGATCAATGCGCGTGAACAACTGGTCCGCACCGTGGATATCATTCCCATCGAACTGGTCGTCCGCAACATCGCTGCGGGGTCGCTTTCCAAACGTCTGGGGATCAAGGAGGGCGCCGTTCTGGGCCGCCCCCTGATCGAATATTACTATAAGAACGACGAACTCAACGACCCGATGGTCAGCGAGGATCACATCATCACTTTCGGCTGGGCGGACACCTTCGAGCTGGAGGAAATGGTCGCCATGGCGTGGCGCGTGAACGATTATCTCAACGGCCTGTTCGCAGGCCTCGGCGTCATCCTCGTCGATTTCAAGCTGGAGTTCGGGCGTCTCTGGGGCGAGCACGGCGAGCTGTATATCATCCTCGCCGATGAAATCTCGCCGGACAATTGCCGCCTCTGGGATGAAAAGACTAGGGAGAAAATGGACAAGGACCGCTTCCGTCTCGACCTTCCCGATCAGGTGAAAGGCTACCACTACATCGCCGAGCGTCTGGGGCTGGTCCCGCAGGATATTTTCGAGGGTGGAAATCTGAACGAGAATATGGCCGATAAACTCGCCCTGATCGAAAACGAATTCTCCAAGCAGCGCCGCCTGCGCGAACTCAACCCCGGCAAGCCGAGGAAGGCTTAGGCGTGAAGCCCTTTTCAAAAATGGCATCCCCGCGAACGCGGGGATCCAGAAAACGGCAATCTAAAAAATATGAGCGATCTGAGACGCCTGACAAAACAAGAAAAAGACATCATTTCAGCCATGATCGACGCTGGAGATCCCAAGTGGCATCATCTCAAAAATCTGCTCGCCACAATCATGGTTTCGGAAATGAATGACGGAGGAATGGGCAGTCTTCTCTTTGAAGGGGACGACGACAGAATGTAAGGGGGAGGGATCAGCGAGGCTGAGTATTTCGATAAAGACGGCGTGATCGTCTCTATCGTTCTTAATCTCGATCATACTGGCCGTTTATATGAATATGATAGTTGGAAGGTTGATTTTAGTGAACGCATAGCCCTTCCTGAGGTCAGAAAATTAAGATTTATTAAAAGCGATGATACTTAAAGTGCGCGATCAAAATGACATCGTCCTTCGCATCCATTGTTTTTGTATACCCGCGAACGTGGGTAAACATAAAACACCGCAAGCCCCTAAACCTCCAGCCGCGCCTCGTAAGCCCCGGCGTTCTGCATCAGCCGGATGGGCAGAAAACGCTCGTCGTAAGACGTGCTCAGATAACGGATCTCCGCCCGCTCAAGCTCGGGTGCGGACGCCGCCCAGCCCTGCAGCCCTGAACCCGCCTTGATTTTATCGACCGTTTTCGGCGAAGCCTGCCACGCGATAGGAACGCCGATTTTATCCTCCAGCGCCAGCACCTGCAAATGGGCGACGTAACCCTCATACCCCGGCATCTCGCGGCTCAATGTTCCGCCGCGCGCGAGAACCTCCTGGAAATATTCCGGCAAAGGGGCCTCCGTGCGCTCATGCAAATAGTATCCGATATCATCGGCGTTATAACCCGAAACGACCCCCATCAGGAAATGACCGGCCGCATACGGATCATCCCGGTCGACAGGAATGGCTTCAAGGCCGCTGCCCGCGTTGATCGTTCTGATCTGGTCCAGAACGCTCAGTAGGTTCAAAAGCGCTTGGTTCGGAGTTTCTCGCCCGCTCTCCTTATGTGCAATGGCCTGATCGAAACCCCGCGCGATAAACGATTCCAGGGCCGGTTCCTCCATCCCGGCGGGCAGGGCATACCGCCCCGCGATCCCGCTGATCCCGGTTCTCTCTTCAAAGATCTGCGGTGCCTTTGTTCCTGTCATGGTGTCAATATAGTTGAAAAACGAACCACGCGGGA
>JAGRIJ010000080.1 GCA_020443295.1 Alphaproteobacteria bacterium
TCGGAAACGCGGCGATATCGGACCCTTTTCGTGAGGATAGTTGATCGTCACGCGGGGGACAAAAAACATGTACTTCAACGTTAAGAGAAAGCCCTTAACGATTTCAGTCAGGAGGAAGGAGCGTGCGAGGTTGTCCATTTTATTGCTCAGCCTTTATATTTGCTGGAATGTTTGCAGTACTTTCATAGGCGTATGCGCCGTCGTTTTGGCCGGGTAATGCGTTGAAGGTCATCAAAAGGCCCGCGGTCATAACAACCCAGACAAGCGTCAGAGGGAGAAAGACCTTCCAACCCAGACGCATCAACTGGTCGTAGCGGAAGCGCGGGAGCGTGGCGCGAGCCCAGATGAAGACGAAGAGCATGAAGGCGACCTTCAGGGCGAACCAGATGATTCCGGGAACGAAAGACAGGAATGCCAAGCCGAAAGGTGGAAGCCAGCCGCCAAGGAAAAGGGTAACTGCGATCGCGCTCATCAGGATCATGTTGGCGTATTCGCCAAGGAAGAAGAGCGCGAAGGTCATGGCTGAGTACTCGACCATGAAACCGCCGGTGATTTCGGATTCACCTTCCGGCAGGTCAAACGGTGCGCGGTTTGTTTCTGCGAGTATGGAGATCGTGAAAACGATGAACATCGGGAACAGGAGAACCTGTGTCCAGAACGGGCGCGGCGCCAGGACGATTTCCTGCAGGTTCAGGGAGCCTGCGACCAGGAGGACACACACGATGATCAGCCCCATCGAGACTTCGTAAGAGACCATCTGGGAAGCGCTTCGGAGTGCACCGAGGAAGGCATACCGGGAGTTTGATGCCCATCCGGCCATGACGACGCCATAAACGCCCATGGAGGAAATCGCGAACAGGTACAGTATCCCGACATTAATATTTGCCAAGACCCAGTCCTTATCAAACGGAATAACGACCCATGCGATCAAGGACAGAGCGAACAGGATCATGGGTGCCATCAAGAAGACAACGCGGTGTGCCTGTTCGGGGATGATTGTTTCTTTTGAGAAAAGTTTAATACCATCGGCGATCGGTTGCAGAAGACCGAAGGGGCCAACCGTCATTGGCCCTTGGCGGCGCTGCATGGCGCCCATAACTTTGCGCTCGGCATAGGTCAGATAGGCAACGGCCAGCAGCAGCCCTACGGTCACGAGCAGTGTGAAGACGACTGTACGTGCGATCCAAAACCCCCAGATCCAGAGAACAAATTCCATCATGCCGCTTTATCCTTTTTCTCGACGTATTGCGCGAGGTCAGGTTTAAAATAGTTTGGCCCCTTCATAACCTTGCCGTCGCTTTCGCGGCGGATTGGCTTGCCGTCTTCGCCAAGCTTGCTCATGTTTGAGCGGTGAACTTCATCAAAAGCCGCCTGCTTTACATGCTGGAGGCCGAAGGACAGGAACGCGCCGTCGAGAACATATTGCAGATCGATCAACGCATCAAGGGTCTCGAGAAGATCGCCCTGAGCCAAAGCTTCTTTTAGCTCATCGAGTTCTTCGGCAAGCAGATTTATCCGGAGCTGGCGCGTTTTTTCATCAGAAAGAGTCTGCTCGTCCTCTACGGGAAGGCCATATGTTTCGTGGAACTCCTGAACCATTTCCAAAGACGTTTTTTTTATTGTCCGTAAATCCCCTCAATAATTGGCTTAATTTCCAAAAAATCTGATTCAATTTTGTTCTCAGTTGCAGGAATGAACTTTTCGATTGGATTTAAGCTCCAAAAATCCCCATCTAAGGATTTACCCGTCCATCTTTTCAAAACAGCAGA
>JAGRIJ010000010.1 GCA_020443295.1 Alphaproteobacteria bacterium
ATCCTGTCCGTCTTTGAGAAGCGTTGTCTCATACCCGGCTTTTTTCAGCGCGGTGTCGATCAACATGCGCGAGAGATCTTCATCGTCGATGATAAGGGCTTTTAAGGGCATGCTCTGAGACTGCAACGAAAAGTTAAAAACGTTAATGAGAGTCGCTATCATAATATACTACTTTACAGTAAAGCGAACAGGTTCAAGGCTTTGCACATCCCCGTATGCAGTAAAAAGACTCACGCGCAGAACATGCTTGCCGCGTGTGACGGGCCAGAGAAGCGTCGGCTCTTTTCCTGTGAGTATCGGCTCGTCATCCAGCGCCCATTCCACCCGTGCCTGCGCCGGAAGATTGCGGATTTCAAACCGGAATTTCTGATGCGCCTGCGGGATACGCGGGTCATAGGCAATCTGCAGCCCGTCCGTCGGCCGCACCAGTTCGGCCTGTAAAGGGGAGTAACCGCTCTGGCTTTCTGCCTTCATTTCATACCCGGCGGGCACCCATTCGGCGGTCATGGGGCAGGGCGTATCCCCATGCGCGGGCCGGGCGCAGACGGTTTTTGAAACCAGTTTCGGGCTGAGGAAGAGGGGCTCCGTCTCGCGGTTTTTATTCAGAAGGGAAAAGATGGACCGCAGAATCAGCGCAGGCCCGCCCGAACCCGTCACGCCCTCCATCGGGGTGTTATCGAGATTGCCCATCCACACCCCCACGACATAACGGTCGTTATAACCCATCGTCCACGCATCGCGGTAATCCGTGCTGGTTCCCGTTTTTACGGCCGTTTGAACGGGCAGGTTAAGAACGCTCCCCGCGCCGAATTCCATGCGCCGCGCCCACGGATCGGAAAGAATATTTCCGATCATCGAGGTTGCTTCCTCCGAAAAAACCCGCACCGGAGGCGTGTGCTCATCCTGCTGCCGGAGGATGTGAAGCGGCTTGTAAACGCCTTTATTGGCCAGCGCCCCGTAAGCCTGAACCATTTCCAGCAGCGTGACCGCGCCGTTGCCCAGCGCCAGCCCTTCGTCGTAAATCCCGGAGCTTTCGCTCAGGCTCCTAAAACCCAGACGTTGCAGGATCGTCAGGTAATGCCCGGTTCCAACATGCCGGATGGCGAGCAGGGCGGGGATGTTCAGGGAATTCCCTAAGGCCTCGCGCAATGTGATGATCCCGTAATGCGTATTGCTGTAATTGCGGAAATTATGCAGCCCGTGCCCGACCGCTTCGGCCAGCGGCGAGTCATTTAGGAATGTCGCTCCCGTCCATCCCTTTTCCAGCGCTGCGGTATAAACGAAAGGCTTCATGGCTGAACCGGGTTGACGCGGGACGGTCACGGTATCGATTTCCAGTCCCGGCGTCTCGCCATCCTTCAGGCTGACTCCCCCAACCACCCACGCGAGAATCTCTCCCGTCTGGTGATCGGCGATCAGGGCGGCGGCGTTATGCACGCGTTTTTTATGCAGGGAGGAAAGTCGCTGATCGACGATCTCCTGAACCTGCGCCTGCAACGAGGCATCCAGAGTCGTGCGGTAAAGTTCACTTGGACGTGCGGGAGCGTTCAGCCGTACATACCGCGCGAAATGCCGCGCATCGACAATCAGCGCTGGTTTTTGGATAGAAAGCGCCTGGTCCTTGATCTGCATAAACTCCGCATCGCCGATCAAACCTTCCGCGTGCAGGGATTCAGACAGACGCATCAGCGGCTTTTCAAGCCGCCCTGGAAAGCGGAACGGATCATACGCCGAAGGCGCGCGCACCAGAACAACCAGCGCCAGCATTTCCTTATGGCTCAGGGTCGAAAGATCGCGGTTGAAATAATACCGCGCGGCCTGCGCGACACCCCGCCGGTTGGAGCCGTAAGGAACCTGGTTGAGATAAAATTCCAGAAGATCGGCCTTGGAGACGCTGCGCTCCAGCCGCTGCGCCTCGAACCCTTCCAGCCAGCGTGACCACACCGAGCGCGGACGCGGATGGATCAGCCGCACAACCTGCTCCGTGATCGTGCTGGCTCCGCGTACCGTACGCAGGTTCGTGATATTTTGATAGGCAGCCGCGAAGCGGGCGGGCCAGTCAACGCCGCCATGTTCGAAAAACCGCCTGTCCTCGGAGAACAGGAATGCGCTTTTCAGGAACTCTGGCACATCGTAAAGCGGCACACGGTCATAAAGATTCCAGCGGTTTTCGTAGGTAAGGCCCAACGGCTCACCGTTGCGGTCCGTCACCCGCACCGTCTGCACGTCGGAAACGACATCATGCAAGGATTGTTCGACCGGGGAAAGCGAAAGCACCGTGCAGAGGCCTAACGCTGCGCCTGACAGTATGAACAGGGCCAGAAAGGAAAAGATAAATCTCTTAAATCGGTGTCTCACGGTCCGGTCTGAATCACAAGCGTGCCACTTTGCCCGCGTCCGTAAACGTCCGGGTCGTACATTTCTTCGGCGCGGACAGGCGGCGCGGAAAATGTGCCGTCGGCGATACCCTGCGCGACGTAGGAGAGATGGTAATGCCCCGCCGGCAGCCAGTCAGAGAAGAACCGCGCCGAGTCATGCCGCAACTCTTTATGATAAAAGCTCCAGAACGAGAAATTATATTCCCGCCAGTCGCTATACTTGAACCACATAGAACCGCCCGCCTGATCGTAAACCGCTTCCGCGTCATCGACCGCAGAAGCCGTCGCAAGGTCGCGGTTGACGGTTTCCAGCCCGCCGGGTAGCGGGTCGTTGATCACTACGAAATTACGCGGAGCCGGGAGGTTGAGGAACAGATCGACCCGCACAAGATCCCCGCGCTTGATGCTCTCGCTCTCTTTAAGAAGCCGCCACTTCCCGTCTTTCTTGACGCTGTATTCACGGGCGATATCCATGCCCGCATTAATCTTGTTTTCCCATCCAACTTTCGGCGCGTAACGCAGTCGGGTCGCGTAATAAAGCCGCCCTTCTCCGTCCTTATTCAAACGCATCACGCGCTTCTGGCCGGGATCTTCCGCCGTGATCGGCTTGCTAAGGGTGACGGGCGCATCGCGGAAATCCTTGAAACCTGTCTCGCCATATGTCACTTCATCCAGCGAGGCCGTAACGTGCATGGCGGGCTTGACGTCCTCATAAACCCGCGCATATTCGATCAGGCCGTTCATGCAGAACATATTTTCCTGCGTGTTCTCCCAGTAATCGCGGCTCTCGCGGCTTTGTGTAATCATCCGCACCAGCTTGAAGGGTTTATCGCCGATCAGCTCTTTTCCGGCCTCCGTCTTGCCATAGGACAGGAAAGCGGACAGGATCGCGCAGTTATCGCGCAAAGGCGTGGCCAGCAGGCGCAGATACCCGTCATCCAGTGTCTCGCTGAACATGAATTTCCCGCCTGTCTCGTTCCCGGCGGCGAAGATCATGTCCGCGGCTTCCTTGGCGCTGGCCTTGGTATTTTCAAACATCAGCGCGGCCTGCATGAAATGCGCCTTCCCGAACAGGCTCATATTTTTCAGATGCGGCGCATAACGTGACACATCATCTGCCGTCACTTTTCCTTCCTTCGCCAGCGCCGCAAGGGCGACAGCCCGCACGGTGGAGGTCATGCCGGGCTGGTAGAAATCAGGCACGGCATCCTGCCGCAGCAGGTTGAGAAGATAGCCGTGCAGCTTGCTCTCGACATCGGCAGGAATGTCGTAGCCGTCTTTTTTAAGCCACGTAAACGCCATCGCCGTATAGGCGCTTAAGTAAGGATCGGCCCGCTCGTCGCGCGGAACGAAATACGCCATGCCCCCGTTCGGCGCCTGGTAATTGGCGGCACGGCTGAGCATATTTTTCGGCAGGTCCTCGGCTCCATCCCAAGTGAAGGATTCGGGCAGGTAGGTTTTGAGTTCCTTGTAATGCGCGGCCATAACCCCCTGCGTTAAAACCTGTTCCCAGCAGAGATAGGGGTAGTCGCGTATATACCGGAACGCGCCCGTGAGATTTGCGATCACGGAAGGCGAAAGCACAACGCTGACATCCCCCGTATCGGTATAGATTTCCTTGGGGAAGAGGATATTTTCGCTGGCCTGCGCCTCGGTCGTCGTGCCGTAATTCGCGGCCACGTCGATCACCCGTTGCTTCAGGACGGGCAGAGTATATTCCATAGCATCCTGATCCTGATCGTCTCCGGCGGACGCGTGGAAGGTAATAGAACCCTTGGGAACCTCGCGGTCGATCGGCAGCATCTTCGCGTCAAGCGGAAGAGTGACGGTCTGCCGTTTATAGGGTGCAAGCGTGACGGTCTGCTCGGTAGAGACAACATCGGAATCCTTGGTGACCGTATCGCCGAACGCCTCGATTTTCACGGTCAGCGTACGCAGCGCATCCGTGCGGTTCATGACGCTGAACCCGGCTGTGAACGTATCGCCCTCATGCACCTGATTAGGCATGACAGGGCGTAGCTCTGTCGGGCGGTTGACCTTAAAGGTGCCCTCGCCAAGCCCCATCCGGTCGGTCGGGGTCGTGGCCACGGCCAGAACGCGCCACCCGGTCAGATTATCCGGCGCATCGAAAGTAATCGTAGCGTTGCCGTTCGCATCGGTCTTGACCGCAGGGTTCCAGTAGCTCACGAATTTGAAGAGCGTACGCATATCAAGGTCGCCGCCGCCGTCCCCGCCGGGACTCGCGCCCTTCTTCTCGAACTTCTGTCTCCCGATCAGGCGGTAAAGCAGGCTGTAATTGCGCAGATCCAGCGCATCAAGATCATAAAAACCTTTATAAGGATCGAACGCGTCTCTTCCGGCTCCGATCAGGTCGAAGACGGATTCATCCAGAACCGCAACCGCAAGTTCGATCGGTTCGGCTTTCTCCGGCGCATGGCGCGGCGCGGCCTTCAGGGTAACCTCAACCTTATCGCGCGGACGGTAAACATCCTGCGCGGTCTTTACTTCGACGGTGACTTCTTTGTAAGGGTCGCGCACAGGCATGGTCACATAACCAAGCCGGAAAGACGGCTTGCCGAGATCGACCTGTCCCAGGGGCGGAACGTCCTTATCCACGCGCGGCGAAACCACCATGACCGAAAGATAGAAGCCGGGCATGTAATCCGGCTTGACGGGGATTTCCAGAACAGGCGCGCCGCCTTCAAGCGTTTGCGTGAAGTGCTCAATGATCCCGTAGCGCTCGATGGTAACCAGGGCCTTCGCGCCGGGGTAGGGGTTCTTGACGAGGAAACGGGCTGTATCTCCGATCTTGTAATCCTTTTTCTCAGGAATGATGGGAAGAATAAATTTGTCTTCGTCATTCCACTGCACGTAATCGCTGCCCGAAACCCAGATTTGAATCTGGGTGTGATGTTCGCGGCCTTTCGTATCGGCGATAGTCGCGGTCATCCGGTAGGTTCCGGCCTTTTCCGGCGTAAAGCTGCAATCCTGCCCTTCCAGAGCGGAAGCCTGAGAGCACGTGGCGACCTGTTTCCATTCGCGCGTGATATCGCTCAGATACGCATTCCCCGCACCCTTGACCTTGGCAACGCTGATCTCTTCAAACTCGATCATAGAAGCAATCTGCGTTCCTGCTGCAGGATTCCCCTCATCGTCCACGACGAGCGTTTGAAGATTCACTGGCTGTTTGGAGGTATAGAACCACTGCGGACTTTTCACGCCCACAAAACGGTCGACCCCCACATAATCCGCCTGCGCGGTTGATGCGATGGACTTGCCGCGGTCGTCCTGCACCGCGCTCTCGATCTGAAGCGTGCCGTAATAGATCGATTGTTGCGGAAGGGTAAAGACTTCCGTCCATCCGCCTTTATCGTCAAGCTTCTGTTCCTTCTGAAGAAGCTGGGCAAAGCTCATACCGTCATTTGATCCGCCGAAATAAAAGTTTTCGGCAACCGGGCTTTTGGAGGTAAACGTGCGGGTTTCAAGCCCGATTGTCAGGCGCGCGGAGGCATCCGTATACGGTCCTCCGGAATGAAGAGCCGCCAGCGTTTCGATCGTCATTGCATCGCCGGGGCGGAACAACGTGCCCGCCACTTCGGTGGTGACCCTGAACGGCGCGGGCGTAAAATCGCTGACCAGAACCCGTAGCGGCGTAAGCGTATATTGCTCGTCTTTTTCTTCATATTCGTATTCTTCCTCTTCGCCGTTCTCTTCCGCTTTCTCAGCAGGCGGGCTTTTGCGGAAATCCGCCTTCAGCTTGAACCGGTACCACCCGACAGCCGCAGTTTCGGGAATGGGGAACTCCCCGTGATACGCGCCGAACTCGGAAAACTTGATGTCCGCAACCTCCTGCACGGTTTTTCCTGTCGGATCGACGATCTCCAAGCTGTACAGTCCTTTGGGCGGCGCGGTCAGGGTGCGTTCGTTCTGGTTGCGCAGGAAAATCTTGTACTGCATCGTATCCCCGGCACGGTAAATCCCCTGCGCGGTCATGCCCCAGCTTTTCAGGTGCCCGAAACGGTCGCGGTTATAGGCATAGGTCCCGTCCTCCGAGAGATTCCATGTATCAAGTCCGAAGCTGGGGGCCAGAGGCAAAAGCGCCATGTCCGAACCTTTGTCCAGCCGGGCAAAAAGCCTCATATCCTCATCATTCCAGGCTTTCAGGTAATCTTGAAGCGGGTCGAGTGTCTCGCTGCCCGGCAGGAGAGCAATCCCGTCCGCGTCGGTCACCGCGCTCGCCAGAACATTTTTTGGAGAGGAAAGAGTAGGGAAGGAGTCTTTATAAAGACTGACCTTCACACCCGAAACAGGCATCCCGGTCTCAAGATCGGTCACCCACATCAGGGAATTGAAATGCCCCAGCTTCAGGTGCGCCTGCCATGGCGTAACCTGCGCGAACAGCTTGCGGTCGCCCTCCCATTTATTCTCAACGAAGGGTTCCGTCGAAAGCTCGGCATACAGGGCGCCGGGCTTGCCGCCCAGCATCTCGCGCACACCGCCGGGAACACCGTACTGAACGTCTTCGATCTTTTTAATATCTTTCTTGAAAACCTGATTGTCCTTCGCGCCCTGCACCGTCACCGAGCGGTAATTAAACGTATAGGAGGTCAGGTTGTTCACATAAAACGGCAACTCGCTGTCTGTCTGGCTTTCCAGCACGGCATAGCGGTGTGGCATCACGAAATTCGGATTGCGGTGATTGGTCGAAAATTTCATCTCCAGCGCGGCTGGCAAGGTTCTTCCGAACTCATCCTCTAGTCCGCTGGCCGGAAGGCTCAGCGTATATTCCTGCGCCGCTTTCAAACCGATCGGCAACCAGATCGTATATTGACGCCCCTGCGAATGGATTGTGCCAAGACCGGAATAATCGCGGTTTTCATCCCCCCACGGATTGTAATCCTTCAAGTCGCCCGAAAGGCCAGGCTTGAATACGGCGTTATCCTTGACTTCCGAACGCAGGATCGGCGCAGAAAATGCCAGCGCGACCGTACGCATCGGATCGCACAGCAACCCCTCCGATGGCTTGGTTGTCGGCGTGATCAGGATTGGCGACCCGCTATTATCCGTGCAGCTGACCCCTACGAAGGCAAAGGCCGGGAACGTATAAAACGTCACGACATCGCGCTGCGCCGTGCCTGTTTCCGACCCTTGCGCGGACACCAGCCCCGGCTCGATCCGCAGCGCATACGAAAAGTCGGCGTTTAGTTCCGCCTGCGGTTCAACCAGCCAGACCCTGCGGGCTTCCTCGCCGTTGATTTCGGTCTTTTGGTCGTCGCTCTGCCGCTCCTGCACGTCTGTCTGCACCCAGATTTTATCGTTCGGCGAATAAATGTAATCCGGCAGCTTCTGCCAGTTTTCATCGGCTTTGACGGTCAGGGGCACACGCGCGCCGCCGCCCGAGGGTTGCAGAAACAGGTGCTGCTCGACCGAGGATTTGGAAACCGATTGCGTAAAGACCACGCGGATAACGGGATGAACGGGCGAAAGCCACGTATTGAAATTCGTATAGCTGACATCCGGTCTTTGCGTAATAAAGCCGCTGACGCTCTCGCTTTCCAGCTTACCGCCGTCCTCGGCGGTAAGCACAGGGGCGATCTTGACGATATACCGCGTGGCCGGAGCCATACTGTCCGAGTAATCCAGATTACACGACAGCGATGAAGTGTTCAGCCACCGCCATTGGCAGTTCAAAGGAGGCGTAATGGTCACGCCGACCTCTTCGGCGGTGCGCTCCATCCGCCCGAGCGGCACGACGGGGCGGTTGAATTCAATGACGATCTGATTGCCGGGAGGAACGTCCTCCCCGGTGGGCGTGACCCGCAGAATGCTGAGTTTTTTGGGCTGGTCCGCAGAAAAGGCAGGAAAAACAGAAAAAATGCACATAAACGTAAAGAGTGCACACCACAAGCGGCCACGCATCGCCTTCCCCATGAGTCGAATATGAATCGAATGAAACGTAATGATTTAGAGGTATCACAACACCATGACGATAAAAAGCGGGACACGAAAATAATTCATGAAGAGGGATGTTTTTGACAAACACCTCAACCTCACTAGAATGAGGCATCGATTCTCAATCTTTCAGGAAAGGTAGATAAGGATGCTTAAAGGAAAAAGCGCGATTATTACCGGCTCAACCAGCGGAATAGGACTTGGTATCGCTAAAGGTTTTGCGGCGGAAGGCGTCAATATCGTGATGAACGGCTTCGGCAAGCCTGATGAAATTGAAAAGATCCGCTCGGAAATCGAGGCAATGGG
The DNA here is from genome assembly GCA_020443295.1 of Alphaproteobacteria bacterium. GTDB lineage: Bacteria > Pseudomonadota > Alphaproteobacteria > Micavibrionales > Micavibrionaceae > JAGNKE01. The sequence goes on from JAGRIJ010000010.1 coordinate 8,637, forward strand.
CGTAAAGGCTCATTATAACGGCGCGGATATGACCAAGCCCGACGAAATAACGGCCTTGGTCGAGGATGCCGAAAAGACAATGGGATCGGTTGATATTCTCGTTAATAACGCCGGGATCCAGTTTGTCTCCCCGGTCGACGAATTTCCGCCGGAAAAATGGAACGCAATTATCGGAATTGACCTGTCCGCCAGCTTTCACACCGTCAGGGCGGCTGTCCCCCTTATGCGAAAACAGGGCTGGGGGCGGATCATTAACATCGCTTCGGCACATGCCTTAGTGGCTTCTCCGTTCAAGACCGCCTATGTATCGGCCAAGCACGGCCTTCTGGGGTTCACAAAAACTGTGGCTCTGGAAGTCGCGCAGAACAACATCACCTGCAACGCGATTTGCCCCGGTTATGTCTGGACCCCTCTGGTGGAAGGGCAGGTCAAGGATACCGCCAAGGCCAGGGGAATTACGGAAGATGAGGTTATCAAGAACGTGCTCCTTGCCGCTCAATGGACCAAGAAATTTGTAACTGTAGAGCAAATCGCAGGAACCGCCCTGTTCCTGTGTTCCGATACCGCGCAAAACATTACAGGAACCTCGATTGTCATCGACGGTGGCTGGACGGCTGCGTAAAATAAAGCCTACGCGGCCTTGTTCGGCGGTTTCTTTTTAGGGGATTGAGACGGCGCGTTGTCCTGTGTCAGGGCCTTTTGCTTCGAAGCCTTGCCGAAACTGCCTTTCATCTTTTCCTTCAGCGTTTTGAGCTTGTGGCGGACTCGTGACTCATCGCGGAGTTTTTCGATTTGCTCCATGTTGCTCCAGAACTCGTCATGCCCGTATTCGATAAGCGGGTGTTTCATGCGGGCCGTATGAGAGGCTTTAACGAGCCGGTAGGGGTTCCGGATAGCAGGAAGAATAATGTCATCGACGAAGCGGCAGTCCAGCCGAACCCGCCCATATCCGAACATCCAGCCGAACCAGCCGTGAATAACGTGTTCGGCGCGGATATCTTCCAGATCGACCTGATCGACTTCGATGAAGATCAACCCGCGCTTATAGATAACTCTCTGGTTTGTCAGCCCGACTTCGGTAGAAATGTAAACCAGAAACAAGGGGATAAAGACCGCCAGCCCTGTCAGGACAAAAATCCAAGGGATCGGCGTGTTTCTCTCGGTAAACGTCACAAGCCAGAGATCAACGTTGAACTTGTACGCATTATGCGTAAAAAATGCATAGAGGTAATATTCTATCAAAAAACCGATAGCGCTAAGCCCGACCAGGCAAATAACGGCTTCCAGAAAATAGATCCAGTGCGGTCTGAATGTGGCCAGAAGCTTTTCATCGGTACCGATAACTTTGCGGATATAGCTCATGATTTTTCCCTGACCACCAGGATATCGCAAGGCGGATGAGTAAGCAGTGTGCCCGCAAGGCTGCCCAGCAAAGTCGGCATGATGCCGACGCGTCCGTGACTGCCCACGGCGAGCAGGTCTGATTTCGTATTTTTGACTTGTTTGGCCAAAACCTCGTAAACCGGACCTTGGATGATCCGCCCGGTCAGTTTCATTCCGCTCTTGTTCTTTTTCTTTGAAAGCTTGATTTCATCCGCCACAAACTTATCGATCCGCCGCTGATCCTCATCCAGAACGGCAACTTTCGTTTCAAGATAGATATAGGAGGTTTCAAACGGGTAAACGGGAACCTCGTAGGCGTGAACGGCAAAAAAAGAAGCTTGCGGCGCAAGAGTTGAGGAAAGGCGTAAGGCGGCCTGAGAACTGGGTGAAAAATCCACGGCCGAAAGAACGTTTTTATAAGGCCCGACAGGCTTGTTTCTGACCATAAGGACGGGCCAGATTCCCATCCGGATAATCCGCTCCGCAGTCGTGCCGGCAAAAAGATCGGGCAGCTTGGTTTTCCCGTGCAACCCCAGAATAATCATTTCGGCGTTTACTTTCTTGGCGGTCTCCAGAATAGCCGCATAGATGTCCTGACCGGTAACGGCCTGAACGGTCGTTTTAACGGACTCAGCATCCTTGTAGTCTTTGAGGTACCCTCTCATAAGATCTTCGGTGGCAGTTTTCAGGGAGGAACTGACTTTTTTCGCTTTATAGTGCGGCAGCGCATGCACAAGATGCAGGGTGCTTTTCTGCTCCTTCGCCAGTTTAAGCGCCCGTTCCATGGCCCGGTCGGAATTGGTCGTAAGATCCGTTGCCAGCAGGATATTTTTCATGCGTCACTCTTTCATCATCTGGGGGGTAACCCTGAATGTACAGGGGAGGGCTTCATTATAAAAGGCACAAAATTCATTGATGTCGATCATCCCGTCGCCGTTGGTATCGTAATAGGGGAAACGGTCCCGCGCATAGGCGATATATTCCTGCAGGGTCAATCGCTTGTCATGATTAGTGTCGATAGTCTCAAACCTGTACTGAACCGATCCGCTCTCAGCGGCATTCTCTGCACCCGGCTTCGGCGAAAAACACCCGCTGACGCATTCTCCGAAAGTGACTACCCCGTCGCCGTTAAGATCCAGAGACGGAAAAATCTTCTCGTGGTACATCTCGAACTCTGCCGCATCTATGAGATCATCGTCCAGAAGATCAGCGTCCTGAAAAGCCGTGGCGGCGGCAATCTGGCTCACATCGTCAGCGAAGACAGGCAAAGCGCTCAAGGCCGAAAAAGCAAAGACGGCAACAAAATAAATAGAATATCTCTTCATAAAATAATCTCGCTAAAAACACGTACAATAAAGCACACATCTTATAAGAATTATTTGACGATAATCAATATAGGGCTGAAATTGAGGTCCGGAGAAGAAAAATTACAACCCCAAAATCTCCCGCGCTTCCTGCGATGTGGCGGGACGCCGCCCATATTCCCCGCAAAGCTCCGCCACCCGCAGGACCAGCGCCGCATTGGAAGGTGCAAGGGTTTGCGCATCCATGCGGATATTATCCTCCAGCCCCGTGCGGCAATGCCCGCCCATCTCTAAACACCAGCGGTTCACCTCGATCTGCATCTTACCGATCCCCGCTGCCGTCCATGTTGCGCCGGGGAGAACGCGGGGCAGTTCCTCCAGATAAAATTCCAGCAATCGGCGCTTTGCGGGCAGCGCGTTCTTGATCCCGAAGACGAATTGCACATGCACGGGCGGCTTGAGCAAACCGCGCTCCACTAATTTTCCGGCGTTATAGAGCATATGAAAATCGAAAATCTCGATCTCGGGCTTCACGTCATATTTGAGCATCTCGGTTGCCAAATGGTCGATCAGCTCCGGCGGGTTCGCATAGACGATGCTCGGAAAATTGACCGACCCCGTGGCCAGAGACGCCATGTCGGGCTTGAGATACAGCATCGCCCCGCGTTCTTCCATCGCGCGGCCCCGCCCGCCGGTGGAAAATTGAAGTATCATACCCGGACAGTATTTTTTGATCCCTTCCTGAACTTCTGAGAAAAAGGCTGGGTCGGAAGAGGGCGTCTGGTCGGGATTGCGGGCATGGATATGCGCCAGGCTCGCCCCCGCCTCAAACGCCTCATGCGCAGATTCAATCTGTTCCGCCGCACTGATTGGCACGGCCGGATTATGCTCTTTGCGCGGCACCGACCCGCAGAGCGCCACAGTGATAATGCACGCGCGCGTCACAAAAACGCCCTTTCAAATTTATGAGTCATTTCGTATTCTCCTCCCAGATCAGGAAAATTTCAATTCCTCTGTACGGATTGTAAAAAGAAAGCTTCGCAATGAAAAAATCGTTATGGGCCCTTATGTTCGGACTTCTGGTCTTGTATCCCTTCCTGCCTTCACATGCAGATTCACCGCCGGAGACACAGGCGCAAAGCACGCTCGTCCTGCATAGCACGAGCCTGAATATGAATGCGACGATCGACAATAAATATGTCTACAAGGGGTTTGGCTGCGAGGGCGAAAATCTCTCGCCGCAACTTTCGTGGGAAGGCGTTCCGGCGGAAGCCAAGAGCCTTGCGATTACCTATTACGATCCCGATGCGCCGACGGGCAGCGGCTGGTGGCACTGGACGGTCGTGAATATCCCGACCTCCGTGAGCGAAATTCCCGAAGGGGCGAGCGGCACGGATGCCATGCCAGCGGGTTCCGTGGAAGGGCGCTCGGATTTCGGCGAGTCCAGGTTCGGCGGTTCGTGTCCACCCGTGGGTGACAAGCCGCACCGTTACTTCCTGACCGTTTATGCGCTGGATGTCGAAAAGCTGGATCTGGATGCGAACGCGTCGGGGGCGCTGGTCGGTTTTAACGTGAACGCGCACAGCATCGCGCAGGCCCAGATTATGGCGGTTTACGGGCGCTAGTCCCGCCTCAGGGAAGTCTTTTTTGAAGAAAGGGCCTTGACCCTACGGCCCTGACCTTCCATAACGTCCTAGAAAATAACGGAAAAATGCAGGACTATGGACTCTCTCGCTGCGAAATTAACAACACTTACGGAACAGGCGTTTTCGGCGCTGGGCTTGCCTGTCGAGCATGCGCGCGTGGCCGTGTCCGGGCAGGCGGAGAGTGCGCAGTTCCAGTGTAACGGTGCGATGCCGAGCGCCAAGGCCGCCAAGAAAAACCCCCGCCAGATTGCCGAAGAGGTGATCGCCAAGCTGCAGGAACTGGATTCCGAAGGCGTATTTGCCTTGCTGTCCGTGGGCGGGCCGGGCTTTATTAATATCACTGTGGCCGACGGCTTTATTGGTTCTCATCTGACCGATCTTGCCGGCGATCAAAAAGAGGGCGTGCCGAAACTCGCCAAGGGCGAAACGGTAATCATCGATTACGGCGGGCCGAACGTGGCCAAGGCCATGCATGTCGGGCATTTGCGTTCGTCCATCATCGGGGATGCGTTGCGCCGGATGATGCTGGCGACCGGTTACAAGGCAATCGGGGATGTGCATCTGGGCGACTGGGGCACGCCGATGGGGCAGATCATTTCCGAGTATGAACTCCGTCATCCCGAATGGCCGTATTTCACGGGCGGGGATTTTTCATCGTTCGACCCGCAGATCACGATGGTACAGCTTGAAGAGATTTATCCCTTTGCGTCCAAGGCGTGCAAGGATGATCCTGAACGGGCGGAGAAGGCCCGGAAAGCCACGGCGGAGCTTCAGAACGGGCACCCAGGATACCGGGCGCTGTGGACCACTTTCGTGGAAGTTTCGATTGCGGGGATGAAGAATAATTTCGATGCGCTCGGCGTGCATTTCGATCTGTGGAAGGGGGAAGGGTCGGTGCATCATCTGATCTCCCTGATGGTCGAAAGGCTCAAGGATCAGGGTTTTGCGCGGGAAGATGATGGCGCGCTGGTCATTGACGTGGCGCTTGAGGGCGACAAGAAAGAAATTCCGCCGCTGATTTTATACAAGCGCGACGGGGCCGTGATGTATGGCACGACCGATCTGGCGACTCTGGTCGACCGGATGAATGAAAATCATCCGTCTAAAATCATCTATGTGGTGGACCAGCGCCAGAGCCTTCATTTCGAACAGGTGTTCCGCGCCGCGCGCAAGGGCGGGATCGTGCCGGAATCTGTTGAACTAACTCATGCCGGCTTCGGAACGATGAACGGGCCGGACGGCAAGCCGTTCAAAACCCGAGCCGGGGGCGTGATGAAGCTTGAGGATCTGATCGGTATGGGCGTCGAGAAGGCGCGGGAGCGTCTGAGAGAAGCGAAACTGGCCGAAGACATGCCACCTAAGGAAAAAGAGGACGTGGCGCACAAGGTCGCGATTGCCGCGATCAAGTTTGCCGATCTGCAGAATAACCGCGTGGCGGATTATGTTTTCGACCTTGACCGGATGACCGCTTTCGAAGGGAAGACCGGGCCTTATCTGCTGTATCAGGCGGTGCGGATCAATTCGCTTCTGAAAAAGGCGGCGGAGCAGGGCATGAAGCCGGGAACGGAATTCTCTCTGCAGGATGAAGAACGCCCTCTGGCGTTGCTCTTATCGGAAATGCCTGACCAGATCGCGCAGGCGCTGAAAAATTACTCTCCTCATATTGTCTGTGATTACGCGTACCGCGTGGCGCAGGAATTCAGCAGCTTTTACGGCAACTGCCATATTCTTTCGGAAACCGATGAAGTCTTGCGGAACAGCCGTCTGGCCCTGTGCGCCCTGACCGCGCGGCACCTGCGCACGCTTCTTGCGTTATTGGGCATCGAGGTTCCGGAGCGGATGTAGTTCAGCCCGCCGGGTCGGAGCATTTGTGATCCGCCTGAATAAACGTCACTGCTTCCAGCGGGTCGTCCGTCATCTTCACAAAACGAAGATCGTTCTCGTCAATCGTATGGTGCGTAATCATGGTGTTTTGCAGGAAGGGGCGCAACTCGCCCCAATACTCGCTGCCCATGACAACCACAGGGAACTCGCAGATTTTTCCGGTCTGCAACAGGGTCGCCACCTCGAAAATCTCGTCCATGGTTCCAAACCCGCCCGGCAGTAAAACAAAGGCGCGGGAATATTTCAGCAGCATGACTTTGCGGACGAAGAAATACCGGAACTCGGCCTGGATAGTGGTATAGGGGTTCGGGGTTTGCTCCTTGGGCAGCTTGATATTACAGCCCACGGAAGCCGCGCCGCCACCGTGCAGGAGGCACGGGAGATTTTAGGTCTTTAATCGTTAAGCCATTCAAATTTTGGTGGACTATGCTTGTAGGCCAAAACGTCAACAATGTGGTCGAGGCTCAAGAAACAGTAGTGATTTAAGTCTACGTGATCAGGCATCTTTGTTCTCATGCGCTTTATCCAATAAGAAGGATAAATTTCGTAAAAAGGATAGATACCTTTTTCCTTTTTATCTAATACAAGGTCGCATTCATCATCAAATTCCGCGTAATGCCAAAAATCGAAAACGCTTTTGAACATCGCGACGGTTCCAAAATCAACACAAAGCTTTCTGGATTTTTTTGTTGATTGGTACCAACAATTCAAGATGAGTTGCAGGTCATTTTCCACGTACTGGACTTGTATGCTGCTTAGTTCAAATCTTAAAGATTCTTCCCGACTAATCGCTTGGATTGGTCTAATTCTTTCTTCAAATTTATCCATATTTAAAATCTAAGCATCAATCCGTGACTTCAGCGCATTATCCTGAATGAATTCGCGTCTTGGCTCCACCACGTCGCCCATCAGGGTTGAAAAAATCTCGTCCGCCTTGATCGCGTCGTTCACAGTCACCTGCAACAGCGTGCGGGCGTTGGGGTCAAGCGTGGTTTCGCGGAGCTGGTCGGCGTTCATTTCCCCCAGACCCTTGTAACGCTGGGTCGTCAGGCCCTTGCGTCCAGCTTCCTGAATCCGGTCGTAAAAGGCGGCGGGGCCGTTGACTTTCGCCAGAACTTTCTCCCCGGCGTGAATTTCAAGCGGTCCGGCAAACAGGTCGCGCAGCCATTCCAGCGAACCGTGAAGCCGCCGCGCGTCCGGCGAACGCACCCGGTCCAGAGAAAGCTTAACCGTTTCCTTCACCCCGCGCACGTTGTGAAAGAATTTGTAGCCTTTTTCAGCCGAAAATTCGCCTTCCCACGTGCGGGCATTCTCATGTTCGCGCGCGTTCAGGCGCTCAACGGTTTCCTGTGCGTATTTCTGCCCGGCGGCCTCATCGGAAAAGATTTCATCGTTGAAGGCCCCGGCGATCGCGGCCTGCTCCACCACGCGGCGGTTACCGGCGCGTTGCGAGAGAGCGTTGATCGAATTGCGCAGCGAGCGTGATTTTATCAGCAGGTCGCGCAGATCGTTACCCGAACGCGTCACGCCCTGGGAATCGACGATGCGGATTTCATCAATCGCCGTGTCGATCAGGTAATCCTCCAGCGCCCGCTCGTCCTTCAGGTAAAGCTCGCTTTTATTCCCGCGCTTGACCTTGTAGAGCGGCGGCTGCGCGATATAGAGGTACCCGCGCTCGATAATCTCCGGCATATAGCGGAAGAAGAAGGTGAGCAGCAGCGTGCGGATGTGCGAACCGTCCACGTCGGCATCCGTCATGATGATGATTTTGTGATACCGTGTCTTTTCGATATTGAACTCATCCGGCCCGATGGACGTACCGAGCGCCGTGATCAGCGTTCCGACCTGTTCGGAGGACAGCATCTTGTCAAACCGCGCCCGCTCGACGTTCAGGATTTTCCCGCGCAGCGGCAGGATGGCCTGATTGTAGCGGTCACGCGCCATTTTAGCCGTCCCGCCCGCCGAGTCTCCCTCGACGATGAAGAGTTCGGAGTTTGAGGGGTCCTTCGAATAACAATCCGCCAGCTTGCCGGGCAGGTTGGATACATCCATCACGCCCTTGCGGCGGGTAAGGTCGCGGGCCTTGCGGGCGGCTTCCCGGGCGGTCGCGGCTTCGACGACCTTGGTGACGATCTGCTTGGCCTCGGAAGGATTTTCTTCCAGCCAGATACCGAGCTTATCGGCGATCTCGGATTCCACGATTGGGCGGACTTCCGAGGAGACCAGCTTGTCCTTGGTCTGTGATGAAAATTTCGGATCGGGCACCTTGACCGAAAGAACGCAGGTCAGCCCTTCGCGCATATCTTCCCCGGTCAGCTTGATTTTCTCTTTCTTGAGGATACCCTTTTCTTCTGCGTACTTGCCCAGAACCCGCGTTAAAGCCCCGCGGAATCCCGCCAAGTGCGTGCCCCCGTCGCGTTGGGGGATATTGTTGGTAAAGCACAGCATGGTTTCATGATACGCGTCCGTCCACTCCATGGAGGCCTCGACCGTGATCGAGGATTTTTCATCATGCGAGCGGATATTGATCGGCGGATTGAAAAGCGATTTTTTCGAACGGTCGAGATATTGCACAAAGCTCTCGATCCCGCCTTCATAATGCAGGTGAACGGTTTTGCGCTCTTCTTCGTTTTCGCTGCGGTTATCCGAAAGATAAATATTCACCCCCGAATTCAGGAAGGCGAGTTCGCGCAACCGGTCTTCGAGCGTCTTGAAATCGAAATCCGTCATGGTGAAGGTGGCCGCGGAGGGCAGGAACGTTACCTGCGTCCCGTTCCGCTCACCGGCTTCAAGATCGCGGATCGGCTTCAAAGGAGCGACAGCATCCCCGCCCTTAAAGCGCATATGCCATTCCTGACCGTTCCGGCGGATATTCAGGTCCAGAAATTCCGAAAGCGCATTCACAACGGAAACGCCGACCCCGTGCAGACCCCCGGAAACCTTGTAGGAATTCTGGTCGAACTTACCGCCCGCGTGAAGCTGCGTCATGATAACTTCTGCCGCCGAAACACCTTCTTCCTGGTGAATATCGACAGGAATACCGCGTCCATTATCTTTGACGGTCACCGAACCGTCTGCATTCAGCATGACATCAATCCGGTCGCAATGTCCGGCCAGCGATTCGTCGATCGCATTATCGACGACCTCATAGACCATATGGTGCAGACCCGTCCCGTCATCCGTATCGCCGATATACATGCCGGGGCGCTTGCGTACGGCCTCCAGACCGCGCAAGACCTTGATAGAATCTGCGCCGTATTCATTACTCTCATCCATAGGACTGACTTTCCTTGCAGTAGACTCGCTCATATACGTATTTCCTGACAGAGAACCAACGGCCTAAACCGCTGTTTTTAGACGTTTTTCATCATTATTTTTGATCATCATGTTCTATAGCACGCCCACGGCCAGAAAAATAGTGAAAAAGCGTTATAAATCAATGTTTTTAACGGGATTTGCGGGCCAAAAAATCCTTGCATTTCCAAGCCTTACGGAAAGCTATGTTAAAACCGTAAAAAATTACGGTTACATCGCGCAGAAAACCCTTTCTTTTTTCTCTCCGTTCTGGCTTGATCCCCCCTATGACAACAGCGCTCTTAAAACTGGTTCGCGATCATTTCAAGACGATGGAGGGATACGTCTCCGCCGGCATGGAAATGACAAAAGACGATACAAAGATTTTTCTGAACGCGAACGAGAACCCGTTCGAACTTCCCGGACTGGAGGGTTTAAACCGCTACCCGGAGCCGCAGCCCCTGGCGTTGTTAGAGGCTTTTTCCCAGACCTATGGCGTCGAGCGCGACCAGATTGTGATTACCCGCGGCGCAGACGAAGCCATCGCCATCCTCATCCGCGTCTTCTGTGAGCCGAACAAGGATTCTGTTATCATCAATCCGCCCACCTTCGGGATCTACGGTGTCGATTCCCGTGCCCAGCCTGCCAATGTCATCGAGATACCCCTGATCAAGGCGCAGGGCACATTCGTTCTGGATGCCGAAAACATCATCAAGACCGCAAAAGATAAAAAGAACGGCGTAAAACTCGTCTTTCTGTGCTCACCCAACAACCCGACCGGAAATTCCTTCTCGCATGAGACGATTTCGGAAATCTGTGAAGAGTTGGAAGGGCACGCCGTTGTCATTCTGGATGAAACCTACGCCGAATTCGCGGAAGAAGGCAGCATGGCCGCCGATCTCGAAAGCACACCCAACCTGATTATTCTTCGTACGCTTTCCAAATCCTACGCCTTTGCCGGCATGCGTATTGGTTCCATGCTCGCGGGCGACAAGCAGTTTATAGCGCTGGTCAGGGCAAAGGCTCTGGAAACCTACCCGTTAGTGCGTATGAGCGTTGAAGCCGCCCTCCACGTTTTATCCCCGGAGATTAGACCGCTGGCGGAAGAGAACATCAAAAAACTTCTGGCCGAACGCGAGCGCGTCAAGCAGGAACTGGAAAAATCGGAACAGGTTTCACACATCTTTCCGTCCGATGCGAACTTCCTGCTCGTCGAAATGAAAGACGCGCACGGTTTTTATGAATACGCCAAGAAAAATAACGTCATCCTGCGTGATTTTTCATCGAAGAAGGGCACTGAAAATTGCCTGCGGATTTCCATCGGCACAGAAAAAGAAAATGACGCTGTTCTGAGGATGCTAAAGGATTTTTCCTCAAACAGTTCTTGAAAACATGGCCCGCAAAACCAGCCCTCAACCGCCGGCAGCGCCGGAAAAAAGACATTACATGACGCCCGCGGGCTATGCCGTTCTGGACAAGGAGTTAAATCATCTGCTCCATACCGAGCGCCCGAAGATCGTTGAAATCGTCGCTTGGGCTGCGGGCAACGGCGACCGCTCCGAAAACGGCGATTACATCTACAATAAAAAACGCCTGCGCGAAATCGACCGCCGCGTGCGGTATCTGACCAAAAGGCTGGAAGACACGGTCATCGTCCATCCGGACAAACAGCAGCACCTCGACCGGATCTTTTTCGGCGCACAGGTCACCTATGTCCGCGAGGACGACTCCGAGGTCACAATCCGTCTGGTCGGAGAGGATGAAGCGGATTTTTCAGCCGGAAAAATCAACTGGCTCTCCCCGGTCGGACGCGCCCTGATGAAAAAGCAGGTCGGAGATTCCGTAATCGTCCGCACAGAAGACAAAACCGAAGAAATAGAAATTCTTTCTATTTCCTATCCAATAGAAAATCCGGCCTGAAAATTTTCTCAAAAAAATACTTCTTGCAATTTAGTGCATAGTGCACTAAATTACGAATCGCCGGGCCGGAGTTTCAGGGTTACCGATGCAAAAGTCCCTGAAGCAACACCATGCCCGGCATTGTTTTTTTAGCGGTGGCGGGCCGGCGGTACTGGCTTATCGGGTAGAGCGGGCAGCAATGCTAGGTCGCTGGTTCAATCCCAGCCTGTGTGTTCACACACAAGTAGCTCAGTAAAGCCGCCAGTGTCACAAACACGCCCGGCACCGCTAAGGGAATATGTCTTGTTTGGGCGCAGATGGGCCGAAGATTTTGGCTTATCGGATCATTTTGTCGCCGGTTCAATTCCGGCCGGAGTGGAAACATTCCGTAGCTCAGTGGATAGAGCAAATGAAGACGCCAGGGTCACTCCCATGCCCATCTGCACTCAGACAAGACCTTCCGGGCCGGAGTAAAAGGGTTATCGCTTTCACCGAACCCCCTTTTACGCTTACATGCCCGGGGGGACTGTTTTTAACGCAGGTGGGCCGGAGATTTTGGCTTATCGACTGTAAATCGCGTGGTCGCCGGTTCGAATCCGGCCAGCATCGCAAGACGCTGTAGCTCAGGGGTAGAGCACGACTGCCAGATCGCAACATGTCCGTCTGCGCTAAAAAACCGGCCCGCTATGCCTTCAGGGGTTGCGCGGGCTTTTTGTTCAACTTTGGAAAAGTAAAGAAAGTACATGAGTAGGTGCGTGATGAAATACAGAGCCTTGTTTGCCACGAGAAAAACGCAAACCCCGCAAAGCGAAGGCCTGCAGGGAATGACGGAAAACAGTGCGGGCGGATACGCCTATCCGGTCGATAACTGGACGCGTCTGGCCCGGTTCCTGATTTTGGGATCCGAAGGCGGAACCTATTACATCGCCGAAAAACCGTTGACGGTTGAAAACGCGAAAAGCGTGATCGACTGCATCGAGGAAGACGGGATCAAGGTCGTGCAGACCGTAGTGGAGATTTCCACGCAGGGACGCGCGCCGAAAAACGATCCGGCCCTCTTCGTTCTGGCGATGGCGGCGGGCCTCGGTGACGAGGACACGCGGAAAGCGGCGATGGCGGCCTTGCCGAAAGTGGCGAGAACCGGAACACACCTGTTGCACTTCGCGGATTACGTTGAAGGATTCCGCGGCTGGGGCCGTGGCCTGAGACGGGCAATCGGCAACTGGTATACCGGTATGGATTCCGAGCGTCTTTCTTTGCAGCTTGTGAAATACAAGCAGCGTGACGGCTGGTCACACCGCGACTTGCTGCGTCTGGCTCACCCGAAGACGGAAGAGGCTGACAAGCGTGCGCTACTCGGTTGGACTGTCCAGCCGGAGAATGCGGAGCGTGTTGCCGAAGCTGCGGAAAAATTCCGCCTGATCGACGGCATGGTCCGTCTGCAGAAAACGCAGGATGTGAAAGAGGCTGCGGAGACAATCCGCACCTTCTCCCTGCCGCGTGAGGTGGTTCCAACGGAACTTCTGAACGAGCAGGAGATCTGGAACGCTTTGCTGGTGGATATGCCGATGACGGCGATGATCCGTAACCTGGCGAAGATGACTTCGATCGGCTTGCTGGCCACCGGATCGGACGCGGCGGATTATATCGCCGATACGATCCGCAATCCGGCGGTGATCCGTAAGGCGCGGGTGCACCCGTTGACTCTTTTACTGGCGCAGAAAACCTACGCCAGCGGAAGAGGTTTGAAGGGAAGCCTGAGCTGGGCTCCGGTTGCTTCGGTGATTGATGCTCTGGATGATGCGTTTTACGCGTCCTTCAAGAATGTCGAACCGACTGGCGCGCGCATTATGCTGGCGCTTGATATTTCCGGCTCCATGAGCCAGCCGATCGCAGGAAGCTCGATTTACGCGAGCGAAGCCTCGGCTGCAATGGCGCTGGTGACGGTGGCAACGGAAAAGAACGTGCATGTCGCGGGCTTTGCCGAGAGCCTGATCCCGCTGCCGATTTCATCCAGGCAACGTCTGGATGACGTCACGAGGACGATCCGGAACTACACGTTCGGTCCGACCGACTGCGCGCAGCCCATGCTGTATGCGCTGGAGAAGGGTCTGAAGATCGACGCTTTCGTTATCTATACGGATAGCGAGACGTGGTTTGGACAGATCCACCCGGCTGAAGCCCTGCGGCGTTACCGGGAGAAGACCGGAATACCGGCAAAGCTGATCGTCGTGGGAATGACCTCTAACGGGTTTTCCATCGCCGATCCGAACGATGCCGGAATGATGGATGTGGTCGGTTTCGACTCGGCTGCTCCCGGCGTGATTGCCGATTTTATCCGCGGAGCCTCGAATTCTTATGAGGAGGCTGCGGAATAAAGGGCAAGACGTGTAAGGAGCGTTAAAGATGACACGTTCATCCGCCAAAAACGGTTCGCAAGGGGCTATGAGTCCTGAAGAGCTGCGCGAGGCGGGTGAACGTCTTTACGGCACATGGGGCTGGCAGACCAAGCTGGCCCATGAGCTCCAGGTGGACGGCAGCACCGTTCGCCGCTGGCTCTCCGGTAAAGTGCCGATCCCGGGCATGGCGGCGGTGGCGATCAATCTGCTGCTCCGATGTCATCAAACCGATTAGGCGTCGCGGTCCAAAAATCATTTGGTCAGTTTTGCACTCAGCAACAATTGCTTTGCGGCATCCCAGTTTGCAGCGAGCTTAAAATAATCCCATTTTTCCTCATCTGATATGCCAGAGAAAGGCTTGAGATTGGGCATTACTTTTTTTTCCGCGATTAAATATTCGACGAGATCAATTGTGTCTACAATCACTAATTTATCATCAATTTTTTTCATAAATATTGCTACGAAAGCACCGGCTAGATTAATACAACCCCCTATATCTGCTTCATCATCAAACATGGCAAAACCATAAGGCCCCCATCTGTTTGAAAATTGTTTACAAACCTGCTGATGAATAATTTTTGGATCCACGTCTTTTTGATCTATGACCAGAAAACGATCACCCTCTGTGCGTGCTCGTTTATCAAATTCTTCCTTGGTAATTAAATCAGAAATCACAACCTTTATTTCCGCTCTCGCATCCTCGTAAAGCCAACGCTTTAAGAAGTCCTCATCAAAACTATGATCTGGAAATCGTTCATTTAACGCCGAATTGCCGGCGTATAACACGAAAGTTGAATCTTCCGTTTCTCTGTAGCCTTCAGGAAGCGTTATTTCCAACGCGTCATCGAATAATTTTACCGCCTGTTGAGCTTGAACGGACTCACAGGAGAAAAAATATGAAATTACAAAAATAATCAGCAAAGAGGGTCTTATAATCATAATCAGAATACTAATCTGTTACGGATAATGTGCAAATCAGGAATATTTGAGTATATAGCTACTCACAACCTGCGCCGCTAGCTCTCCGGTAAAGTGCCGATCTTGGGCATGGTGGCAATAGATTTAGTGGTGAGGTTGAAAACTTTGGAAGCGAAAACGTCATCCTGATTTAAAAACTTTGCAGACTATGAGCCAAAAAGCGGGGCACACTTGTCTTGGACGCGCATCCGGTATTATGGTTATAATTTGCGGGTAAAGGCTCTGGAGGCGATATGGCGGAAGAACAGGAAATTTTTGGTTTTGAATATTTTATGGTGGGGGTGGTGCCTGTTGCCGCGCCCCTGAACAGTCAGGGCGATATCGTCGGAACCATGACCCCCAGCAAAAAAACGGGAAAGCTCGAAATCGATATGCGCTTTTTCCTCGCGGTTCACGATGAGGGGTATGACGTCGTGCGGCTTGAAAAGGATGCCTTTGAAGAGGCGTGTGAAAAATATTATGCGGGCGAAACACGATAGATAAGGTGGAGGGTCGTGTTGGGTACCATTCCAAGACAGAAAATAACATCTCTTGAGGCCTTCTGCGAACAGGCCGAGGCGACCTTCGAACCGTTTGTCGCGGAAATGGAAAGTTTTGTGGAGGATAGCCGTCAGGCGGATCCTGAAAAATTTGGCGAACTGGCCTTTCATCATTCCGGTCTGAAAACCCGTGAAAAGATCAGGACAAACCTGTTCGGAAAATATGAAGGCGATGTCACCAGGATATTGGATGCTGTCCGAGGTTCTCTTGTTGTCCCCGGCATGTATGTAGATGATCTGGTCGCTGCCATGGACGAACGTTTCGCGCGTGCTGGAGATATTCAGGACCGGATAAGCTGGCCGAATAAATTTGGCTATCGCGACCGGCAGTTTTTTATTGTCATGCCCAACGGTCATATCTGCGAAGTGCAATGCGTAAGCTCCGAAATTGCGGCGCTTCGAAAAGAAACGCATCGGCACAGGGAGAGCGCCAATGAAATAGAACGGCGAGCCATAAAAGAAGGGCGGCTGATTACGCTCGAAGAACAGCGCGAGTTCAAACTCTTTATGAAAAGATGCCTGGGCCTCCATAACGCCGCGGCGATCAGCAGCGGGCTGAATGAAAAGCTTGCCCCCGATCTGCCGGAGGAACGTCGTGTAAACCTTGTAATTTCGGCCTTCCCGGTCGTCGATTTCGCCGAGGTTGCGCCCCGCGGCGACAATCCGGAGCCGGTTTACGTCGTTGATCTGGAGGAGGGTGCGCTGGACTGGCTGCCCGAATTTTCCAAAAACTGACGGCGCCGGTTCAGCGTTTATTTCTCCCCCAAAAATCCGTAAGACTGCATATGCCAGAGTTTGGCGTAATGCCCGTGCGGCTGCTGGATCAGTTCCTCGTGCGTGCCGTCCTCGATGATCTGGCCGTCTTCCATCACGATGATGCGGTCCATCTGGCGCAGAGTCGAGAGGCGGTGCGCGATCGCGATGACCGTCTTTCCTTTCATGATCGATTCAAGAGCGCTCTGGATCGCGTGCTCGCTCTCGCTGTCGAGCGCCGAGGTCGCCTCATCCAAAATCAGGATCGGCGAGTCCTTCAAAATCGCGCGGGCAATGCCGATCCGCTGCTTCTGGCCACCCGAAAGTTTCACGCCGCGCTCGCCGACATGGGCTTCGAACCCCTTGCGGCCCTTATGATCTTCCAGCCCCTGGATAAAATCATAGGCATAGGCGCGCTTTGCCGCCTCGATCACTTCCTCTTCGGTCGCATCAAGCTTGCCGTAGCGGATATTCTCCATGACCGAACGGTGGAAGAGATAGCTGTCCTGCGTTACAACCGTGATCTGCCGCCGCAAACTGTCCTGCGAGACATTGGCGATCGTCTGGCCGCCGATCTGGATCTCGCCGCCCTCCACGTCGTAGGCGCGGACCAGCAGGCTGGTCACTGTGGATTTTCCCGCGCCGCTGCGCCCGACGAGGCCGACCTTCTGCCCGGCGGGGATTTCAAGGTTAAAATCGCTCATCAGCTTGCTTTCCCGCCCGTAATGGAAGTTGACGTGCCGGAAGGCGATGTCGGCCTTGCCGTCCTTGAGAACGAGCGGTGGCGCGTTTTCCACGTCCTTGACCTCATGCGGCTTGGAGATCGTATCGATAATGTCCTGAATCGTGCCCAGATGTTCGAACACCGAGGACACCTCGAACATGATCCAGCCCGACTGGAAGGTCGCCTGCAACGCCATCGGCAGGGCCATGGCCATAGCTGCCGAGCCGGATTGCGGGTCAATATCGATCAGCATAAAGCACACGATGCTGGTCGCGATCAGCAGCAGAGTGTTCAGCACGTCGATCGTCATGCTCATCATCCAGATCGTGCTGGTTGTGGCGCGGAAGGTGTTGCTGTGCGTTCGCAGCAGGTCGACCACGCGCGCGTCCTCGTGTTCAAGCTGCGCGAAATACTTGGTCGGCAGAAAGTTGGTCAGGCTGTCGACGACCTGCCCGGTCAGCGTGCTCATACTGTCGGCGTGGGCCTTCGAGCGCGTTTTGACCTTCGGCACGAAATAGGCCAGCGTGAGGGCATAGGCGACCAGCCAGATCGCCAGGGGGATGGCCAGCCAGACATTTACGTTCGCCATCAGCCAGATATTGGTGAAGGTAAAGACGGAGGCGAACCAGATCGAACCGATAGTGGCCTTGACGGCATCCCGGATGCTCGGTGCCTGCATCAGCTTGTTGGCGATGCGTCCGGCGAAATCGTTCTGGAAGTAGGCGAGGGATTGCCGCGCCGTGTACCAGTAGAGCTGCCGCCGGACAAGGTTGCCGAAATAGGGGGTGTAAACCAGGTCGTAAAGCCCCTGCAGGAAGGCTCCGCCGCCCTGCCGCAGGATCAGCAGCGCGATCCCGGCCAGAAGCATGGCCCATCCGTATTCGGTCTGTTTAACCAGTTCGCCGACATACCAGAACATCAGACTGACGCCCGCGGCGACCGCCAGTTCCATTATCAAAAGCAGGACGACCAGCCCCTTGATCTGGCGCAAAAAGAACCAGATAAAGGGCCAGAGTTTGGTCGGCAGGCTTTCGATCCCCTCGGGGGGAAGCGTGTCGAGTTCAAGCCGGAAACGCTGATCTCCGGCCCTTACATAACCTCTGTATTTATTCAATAAAGTAAGCATAAAACGGCCTTATGTTTAAAATTTCACAAGGCGGACAGAGCTCTTGAAAAGGGAGAAAGTTCTGTCAGCCTCAAACCCGGCTGACAGAAGAAGAATTCATCCTCGTGACAGACGGAAAAGAGCGGAGGAATTAAGCCGCTCAAAGGACCCTGAAGGCACCACAAACCGGCTTTTGCAGGGAGTGTGCGCATAGGTCGACATGGTTGTAATACTGTCTGTCATCGGACCTGCCTGATAAGGCTTCTTGTTAATCAGACATACAGATAAACGGATAAATCTTTTTTTGACAAGAAAAATCGCAAATACAATTTTAACGAACCGTTTTTTTGAAAGCTCATACAACCGTAAGGCATAAAAATTTTGCTATTGGCCTCGCTACGCGATATTTTATTACCCATCAGGAAATTAAGGAGAATAAGAATGCGATCCGCAAGGCTCTGCTCTGGTTCATTTTATCTTGTATCTCGGCACAACATGAAAGAACTATTTGTGAACGTAAAAAGAATAAAGCCACGAAATCTGGAGACGCATTAAAAATGATTTTTCTTCAAACAGAAATAAAGATGCAAAGGCTTTTGCTTTCAATTTTTTCCTTATTATCTTTGCTAATTATTAGTGCAGATTTTGCTCAGGCCGAAGATAAAGAGAAAGAAAAAAAATCCCATATAGCGCTTCTCACGGAGCCGAAAGAGATCGACGCGATCAAAATTCTGCTCAAAGAACACAAGAAACTCAGAAACATCTATAACAAGTGCTTAAGAGATCCCAAAAGCCGAAGCGTGTGCATGTGCGAACATACCGGCGACTATCAGACATATACGAAAACTCTGAACGATATATCGGCGAAAGGTGATGTTCTGAAGTCCCGCATCATTCACTATCAGGAGTCAGGAAAGAAAATAGCAATAGAAACCAGAGGTTTTTTCGAGATTCAGAAATTGTTCGGGAAATATTGTGCTCAGGACATTAATGAAGATTTTTTCCCCGTGAAGGAGTCCGACCAGCCTGACCTCAAGGTAACAGGGGAAGGAGAGGTTAAAGAAATTCATACGCTCTTTTTATATTCCCATAAAATAGATGCGGCGACAGAGGGATGCAAAAAAGAAGACGGTGCATCCAGAGAATGCATCTGTAAATATATGGAAAGTTATAAGAAGCTGAATAAAAGGAGCCAGATGTTGACCCAGAAGCATCCTGATTGGTCGGGCCGCTGGTTGCAGTATGTCTGGAACGGCGAGAGTTATAAATTTTCCCTGTCCTACAAGAATAGGGAGTTTACAGCGATCCAAAAATATTGCGATTAAACTTAGATTGAACACAAACCTCTAAAAAAAGGGATGCATCTTTTACGCTTTCGCGCCGAATATGTAGGGGATACGGACGGTGACGATGTTGACGACACAATAGTCCAAAATCTTGAGTATCAACTGGAAATACAGTAACTGGAATTGAAAAAACTGGAGGAATCTGAACATGGCCAAAATTTTTGATCCCCTGAATCTCGGTGCGATCTCAATACCGAACCGGATTATCATGGCGCCCTTAACGCGTATGCGCTCGAAACAGCCCGGAAACATTCCATGGGAATTAAACGCGACCTATTATGCGCAGAGGGCATCTGCGGGATTAATCATTTCCGAGGCCACTCAGGTTTCGCAGCAGGGGCAGGGATATCCCGCTACGCCCGGCATCCATTCGCAGGAACAGGTCGAAGGTTGGAAAAAAGTAACCGACGCCGTACATAAAAATAACGGGAAAATAGTTCTGCAACTCTGGCATGTCGGACGGATATCTCATCCTTCTCTCCAGCCGGACGGCGCTTTGCCGGTGGCTCCCTCCGCGATACCGGCGGAAAACAGCGGGACCTTTACCGCGGATTGGCAGCCCACACCGATTCTGACGCCCCGTGCGCTTGAAACGGATGAAATCCCAGGAATTATTGACGATTTCAAAAAAGGCGCGGAAAACGCAAAGGCTGCCGGTTTTGACGGTGTAGAGGTTCATGGGGCCAACGGCTACCTTCTCGACCAGTTCCTGCAGGATGGATCGAATAAACGAACAGACAGATACGGGGGATCGATTGAAAACCGCGCACGGCTCTTGCTGGAGGTCGTCGATGCGGTTGCAGAAATATGGGGATATGATCACGTAGGCGTAAGGCTCTCTCCATACGGAACTTTTAGCGACATGAAAGACAGCGATCCTGTAGCCTTGTTTTCATACGTCATGGAGCAGCTAAGCGCACGCAAGATCGCTTTCCTTGACCTGATTGAACCCCGGGCGACCGGAGCGGGAGGAGGGGATGAAGTGGCTCAGAACATGCCGTGCACGTCGGAGATCTTCCGGTCAAAATTTAAAGGCCCTCTGATTTCCGCCGGGGGATACGACCCCGAAACAGCCGTTAAAGCGGTCGAAAGCGGTAACGCCGATGCCGTTGCTTTCGGAAGATACTTCATTTCCAATCCCGACCTCCCCCAACGGATACGCGAAAACCAGCCTTTGAATAAATACGATCGCAGTACATTTTACGGCGGTCTGGAAAAAGGCTATACAGATTATCCTTTTATGAAGGACGCAGCTTAAACGCTTTTACGCGAAAAAGGGAAAGCTTGTAATGTCAGCACGCCCCAATCTCAGAGTGGTCGGTCGTGAACAGGAATGCGGATGGTCGAATAAGGATTCCCGTACCCCGCTTCACAACGCCTTATTAAGAAACATCCAGCGCCGCAACACCATACTCGATGCTATTTTTTATGATGTTGGATGCGTAACAAAGCACGAAATTCCCTCGTTGGTTTTCTGGCTGGCTCAGGAAGGAGCCATTCTGATTGTGCCGCCCACAGGCCAAGGAACGCTGAGCGTCAGCAATGGAAAGCAGGAGTTTTTTGATAAGGGCGGACGGGAAGTGGCGGCGTTGGCCGTTGCAGGAGTGGGAAGCTCGGCTCTTGGGGCGGCGGCCTTCGCGCGGAATATCGCTGACGCTTTGGGTGCGCCTGTGGCGGCGGTTATATCGGGCTACGGTATGTCGGATGTCCTGACGGAAGCGCTCGGCGGATTTTTTTGGTTTGGGGCGCTCAACAGCATACGTCACACTCTTGAAGGGTTGGACAGGCTGACAAATGCTGCCGAAAGTGAAGCGGCGCTCACGGCAACGGAAAACCTGGCATGGACCCGCCTGAGCAAGGATACCGCGACTCTCATTGATCTGTTGTCGGATCGGGACTTCAAGCCACCTTATTTGATCGGGCACTCGAAAGGGAACCTCGTGATTTCCGAAGCGCTCTACGCGCTGGAAAATATGGGGGATGTTAAGGAACTGGCAAAAAGAAGCAGGATCATAACGATAAGCGCGAAAATAGGCATGCCGACAGCATTCAGGCAGGTTCTGGATATCATGGGGCAGTGGGACGGGTTTGGCGCCCTGAACTCAAGGCCGGATATCCCCGCGGACTATATTGTTCCAGGGGCCTGGCACAGTACGAACCCCGATTTCCCCTGCGGAATGGGCATCCGTGTAACAAATGTCCTGCGCGAGGCGCTCCCTCTTTTCGATTTGCCCCGTCCGCGCCGTCATCGCCCGGTATTGAGTCCCTATATGGATCTGCCCCAAAAAGCTGCCTGCGCCAACCTTCGCAGCACCTGAATACTCCTTAAAAAAAGTTATAGTTGACCAGTCAGTCAAGAGTCTATATAAGCATCCTTCGTGCTGAAAGGATAGATGAAATGACACGCGGGCAGACAAATACGAAGGACCGGCTCATAAAGACCGCCAAGGAATTAATCTGGCGCGATAGCTACAATGCGACCAGCGTTGATGAAATCTGTGCGGCTGCTGACGTCAAAAAAGGCAGCTTTTATCACTTTTTCCCGTCCAAAGCCCATCTCGCGCTGGCAACGATGGACTCATGTATGCAGGAAACAATAGAAAATTACGATGACATTTTTTCCCGGACAAGACCGCCGCTGGAGCGTTTTACGCTTATGGCTCGTCACGTATACAAAAAACAACAGGAAATCAGCGCGGAGTTGGGGCATGTCTGTGGTTGCCCTTACGCGACACTGGGTTCGGAGATAGCTTCAGAAGACGAAGAAATCGCCGAAAAAATCTCGGATATATGCGCGAAGAAAACAGCCTACTATGAAACGGCGCTGCAGGATTTGATCTCCGAAGGCCTTATTCCGGAATCCACCGACGTAAAAATTAAGTCCGAGGAAATTTTCGCCTTTCTCGTCGGGCAGCTGTTAATGGCCAGGATCAAGAACGATTTAAGTTTTATTGAGCACCACCTGAAAGACTCTGTCTTCAGCCTGATCGGAGTGGATCAAGAGGTCGTGGCATCAGGACAGAATCAAAACCGCAAAAAAAAGAAAGCCGCCTAGATTAGAGTTGTTATGGAGACGAATGTGTTTGGATCAAGAAAAATTCTGGTTTTTATAGCTTTGGCTCTTCTCGCCGCAGGGGTGGGGACGGCCCTTTATGAAAGCACCTCTGTAGATGCCATGGAGCAGTCCGGAGAAAAGGCGGCGCCTCCTCCGATGCCGGTCGATATAGTGGAAATCAAAGCTGAATCGATTGAAATCTGGAACGATTTTTCCGGCAATGTCGTCGCCGTAGACAGGGCCGAAATCCGCCCGCAGGTCGAAGGCCGGATAACGGAAATCCGTTTTATCGACGGGCAGAACGTGCAGAAGGGGGATGTCCTGTTTGTAATTGATCCCCGCACTTATGAGGCGGCTTTGAATCAGGCAAAAGCGGCCCTTGAAAACGCTAAAGTGCAGGCACAACTGGCGCAAAAAGAATATGAAAGGGCAAAAAGCCTGATCAAGACGGAGGCCATTTCTCAAAGCCTGATGGATGAACGCGACAACAATCGCAAGGCTACGGCTGCAGCGGTTCAGGGAGCCGAAGCCGCGGTGCAGAGAGCGGAAATCGATCTTGACTTTGCCTATGTTAAAGCGCCGATTTCGGGCAGGGTAAGCCGCGCGGAAATCACGATAGGAAATCTTGTTCAGAAGACGCCCAACGCGCCTCTTCTGACAACGATTGTCTCTCAGGATAAGGTCTACGTTGACTTCGAAGTGGACGAGCGGACCTATATCGACTCCGTCCGCGCCTCAAATGGATCAAAACAGTCTGAGGGACAAAAAATTCCCGTCCGCTTGCTGCTGGAATCCGGGAGTAAGGAACTGGACGGATATGTTCACAGCTTTGATAACCGGATCGACCCGTCTTCCGGCACGATCCGCGCTCGCGCGATCTTTGATAATAAGGAAGGGTATCTCCTGCCGGGCATGGCGGTCAGCGTGAAAATGGGAGGAAATTTGAAAGATAAACAGATTTTGGTAACCGAGCGGGCAATCGGAACCGATCAGGATCGAAAATTTGTATTTGTTCTCGGTGAGGGTAACGCCGCAACATACCGCGAAGTGAAAATCGGCCCGAGTGTAAGCGGAAGAAGGGTTATTCTCGATGGTCTCAAAGAAGGCGATAAGGTCATAACCTCAGGGATCACGCGGATACGCCCGGGCACTATTGTTGCGCCAAAAGGAGAAGGCGCGGAACAAGTGCAGGCGAATTCGGCAGCATCCCCGGAAGAAGCATCGAAAGTAGAAGAGTAACGTCATGATCTTATCCAGCCATTTCATTGACCGGCCTGTTTTTGCCGGTGTGTTGTCCTTCATGATTTTTCTGCTGGGGCTTATTGCGATGTTCCGTCTGCCCATCTCGGAATATCCCGAAGTATCTCCCCCGTCCGTTCAGATATCTGCGAGTTTCCCGGGAGCAAATCCGTCCGTTGTCGCTGAGACCGTCGCTACGCCGCTCGAAGAACAGATCAGCGGCGTCGAAAATCTGCTCTATATGAATTCTTTGGCCACCGCCGACGGCAGGCTTTCAATGACGATTACTTTTGCCATCGGGACGGACATTGACCTTGCCCAGCAGCAGGTTCAAAACCGCGTATCACAGGCTTTGCCGCGTCTCCCGCAGGTCACCCAGGATCTTGGGGTCACTGTTGTAAAAAGCTCGCCCGATCTGACGATGGTCGTGCACCTTACATCCCCGAACTCCCGTTACGACATGCTATACCTGCGTAATTACGGGACGTTGAATATCAAGGATCAGTTGGCCAAAATTCCCGGCGTAGGGGATGTCCGGTTGTTTGGTTCCGGGGATTACGCTATGCGGGTCTGGCTGAACCCGGACCGCATTGCAGAACGTGGAATGGATGCCTCCGAAGTGGTAAACGCCATCCGCGGCCAGAATATCCAGGTGGCCGCAGGGGTCATCGGAGGGCCTCCCTATAACAAAGAGACGATGTTACAGCTCCCGGTCAATACGCAGGGACGCCTGACTACGCCTGAAGAATTTGAAGATATCATTATTAAGCGCGATAACAATGGCGTCATTACGCGCCTGAAAGATGTTGGCCGCGCGGAACTGGACGCTCAGACCTATTCCCTCCGCTCCATGCTGAATAATGAACCCGCCGTGGCGATACCGATTTTCGCCGCTCCTGATGCGAACGCTCTGGAGATTTCGGACAATGTCCGAAAAACCATGGCCGAGCTGAAAAAAGCCTTTCCTCAGGATATGGATTACACGATCGTATACGACCCTACGGTTTTTGTCCGTCACTCGATCGACGCCGTCATCCATACATTCATCGAAGCGATCATCCTTGTGGTAATTGTAGTAATCGTGTTCCTCCAGACGTGGCGGGCGTCCATTATCCCACTTCTGGCCGTTCCCGTTTCAATCGTCGGAACGTTTGCCATTATGCTTCCGCTGGGCTTTTCAATTAACGTTCTTTCACTCTTTGGGCTGATACTCTCCGTAGGGATTGTCGTCGATGATGCGATCGTTGTGGTCGAGAACGTCGAGCGTAACATCGAGGAAGGTAAAAAGCCGCGCGAAGCGACCATTCAGGCAATGAAGGAAGTAACTGGTCCTATTATCGCTACAAGCCTGGTGATTGCTGGTGTCTTTATTCCGATCGCCTTTATCAGCGGCCTGACAGGAATGTTTTACAGGCAATTCGCACTGACAATCGTGATCGCGACCTGTATCTCCATGATAAATTCGCTCACGCTCAGTCCGTCCATGTCGGCAGTCCTTCTCAAACCGAGACACGAACAGAAGGATTTTCTGACCCGTATCATGGACCTTCTTTTCGGCTGGTTTTTCAATGGTTTTAACCGCATTTTCAGAAGAAGCCAGAGCGCATACTCAAAAAGCGTCGGCGTTTTTAGCCGCCACAGGGCAATTCTGATGGTCATCTATGTTGCCCTTGTCGGTGCGACTTATTACAGCTTTGGTCTGGTGCCGTCCGGTTTCGTCCCTTCTCAGGATAAGCAGTATCTCATTAGCTTCGCACAGCTCCCTTCCGGCGCGACGTTAGAGCGCACGGAGGAGGTCATGCGGAAAATGGGTGAAATCGCTCTGAAGGAAAAAGGCGTAGCCAACGCGGTTCAGTTTCCCGGACTTTCAATCAATGGCTTTGTCAACTCTTCGAGCGCCGGTATCGTTTTCGTGACCTTGGATGATTTTGAAAAGCGCAATTCTCCGGAGCTTAGCGCCGGGGCGATCTCCAAGAGCCTTCAGAAAAAATACGACAAAATTGACGAAGCGTTTATCTCTATTTTCCCGCCCCCCCCTGTGCGCGGATTGGGGACGACGGGTGGATTTAAATTGCAGATACAAGACCGTATGGACCTCGGCTATCAGGCGCTGAACGAAGCTCTGCAGCAGGTTCTCGGGAAAGCTTACGCCAGCCCTGTTCTAAGCCGCGTATTCTCCAGTTACAACATCAACGTGCCGCAGCTCTTTGTGGACCTGGATCGCACGCGCGCTCAGCAGCTGGGTATATCCATTGATGAAGTGTTCCGTACCATGCAGATTTATCTGGGGTCTGTCTACGTGAACGATTTCAATCTTTTTGGCCGCACCTATCAGGTGATCGCGCAGGCGGACAGGGAGTTCCGCTCGCGCCCGCAGGATATCTTGCGCCTGCAGACAAGAAATTCTCAGGGAGAAATGGTCCCTTTGGGTTCGGTCGTCAAGGTTAAAGAAACCTTCGGTCCCGAAGTGGCCATGCGTTATAACGGTTTC
Source organism: Alphaproteobacteria bacterium (assembly GCA_020443295.1). Taxonomy (GTDB): domain Bacteria; phylum Pseudomonadota; class Alphaproteobacteria; order Micavibrionales; family Micavibrionaceae; genus JAGNKE01. Next base: position 34,676 of record JAGRIJ010000010.1, read on the forward strand.
CGGGCCGCCGATCTGAACGGCAGCCCGAATGAAGGATATTCCTCGGGGCAGGCGCAGGATGAAATCACCCGCATTTTGAAGGAAACTCTCCCACAGGGAATTGATTTTGAATGGACGGAACTGACTTACCAGCAGATTCTGGCCGGAAACACGGCGATCTATATTTTTCCGCTCTGTATCTTCTTTGTGTTCCTTGTTCTGGCGGCCCAGTATGAAAGCCTGACCATGCCGCTTGCTGTAATCCTGATCGTTCCGATGAGCATCCTGTCAGCTTTGATCGGAGTCTATATCAGCGGCGGAGACAATAATATTTTCACCCAGATCAGTCTTTTCGTTCTGGCCGGTCTGGCCTGCAAGAACGCGATCCTGATCGTGGAATTCGCCCGAGAGCTGGAACATCACGGCAAGACAATCGTTGAAGCGGCAATAGAAGCTTGCCGTCTTCGGTTGCGTCCGATTTTGATGACGTCCTTCGCATTCATCATGGGCGTTCTGCCTCTGGCTCTGAGCCACGGAGCAGGGGCGGAAATGCGGCAGGCAATCGGAATATCGGTCTTTTCGGGGATGCTGGGAGTAACGTTCTTCGGCCTGATCTTTACCCCTGTCTTTTACATTCTGCTGAGGACCCTCGAAACCTCGCTTCGGCGGGGTGCCGCAAGCAAACAACTAATGCCGGCGGAGTAAGCGGATGAAGAAAATTATATATCTTGGGTTATGTATGGTTCTTAGCGGCTGTTTTCAGGGAAGCCTTGACCTGTCCGAGCCGGAATTCCCCAAGCTTTGGACAGCGCGGGACGGCGAAACAGTAAAGCAGGTAGAAGTAAAAGAACTTGAAAAATGGTGGCTGGGATTCAACGATCCTGTCCTGAACAAGCTTGTCGATCTGGTCTTGGAACAAAGTCCGGACCGCCTGACAGCAGAAGCAAAGATAAAAGAAGCGCGCGGCTTGCGTCACACGGCCATTTCCGCCCTTTTGCCTCAAATTGGCGCGTCTGGAAGCTCAGGCAGGCAGGATACAGGTCTTGATAGCCCCGGTTCGGTGGATAGTTTTTATGAAGCGGGCTTTGACGCATCGTTCGAAATCGACGTTTTCGGCCGCAACAGGAAAAATTATACGGCCTCTGATGCTCGTTTGAAATCTGCCGAAGCAGCCTATCATAATGTCAGCTTAAGCCTGATCGCAGAAACGATCAGGACATATATTGACTATCGTTCTGCGCAAAATCAGTATCGGATTGCAACAAAGAACCTCAAGTCGCAGGAAAAGACTCTGGGCCTGATACAGGACCTGAATAAAATGGGGTCGGCGCCGCGTCTGGATGTCGAACGCACGGAAAATCTGGTCAATACGACCCGCGCATCTCTGCCGGAATACAAGCGTTTAAGCGAAAACGCAAAATTGAGATTAAGCGTCTTAACCGGAGCGTTGCCGGAAACACTGGCGCCGATCCTGACTCCGGACGCCGAAATTCCCGGTGCGGATATCGGACCGGTGCTGATGGCCCCGGCAAAGGCTTTGACCTTGCGCCCGGATATTCGTGCCGCCGCGGAAAATCTGAAAGAAAATACCGCACTCTCTGAGTCGGCTACGGCGGAGTTCTTCCCTTCCTTTTCACTCAGCGGTTTTTACGGCATCAGCGATGGCGGTCTTGTCACCAACGCGAATGTCTGGAACGTAGCGCTGGGGGCCGCAGTATCTCTGCTTGATTTTGGCAGGATCGAAGGCCGGATAGATGCGGCCAGAGCACGGGAAATGCAGGCCTATCAGCAATATCGCAAGACCGTCCTGAGTGCAGTGACCGAAGTGGAAACAGCGTTGAACGATTATGCTTATATCAACGAACGCAGGATTTCTCTTCAGAAAGCATTTGAAAACGCCGATCAGGCCTTGGCGCTCTCACAGTCCCTCTACAAGGAAGGCGAAATTTCCTTTCTGGATGTTCTCGACGCGCAACGGAACGCCAACAACGCCGAATCGGCGGTCGTATCGGCCCGTGCCGCTCAGGCGGAGAGCTTGACCCGTCTGTATAAGTCTCTGGGCGTCTACTAAGCAGGGCGTTAATGCGAAGTATAATATTCGCGTAAAATGCCGTCTCTCAGCCCGCCGAGCGAGACGACCATTTCTGAAAGACTAAGCTCGTCCATCAGTGCCTCAACCAGAAAACTTGCCGGAGAAAGGGTGCGCGCCCGTACGGCTGAGATATCGTATTTTTTTGCAAGAAACCCGGGAGACTTCTTGCGGACATATTCGCAAAGGCTCTGAATATCGCGCCGGCTGACCGTATACCCCTGCAGATCGACCTTGTCCTTATGCAACTTCATATTGATACGGGCCATGCAGCGCAAAGTGCCGCCTACGACATACAAAGTATCCTGCTTTTTAAGGCTGTCGGGCAGGTTTTGAAAAGTTTCCCTTAAAATAAACGGAAGATTTTTGCCGTAATCGGATAGGATAAGAGCGCCCATTGGCATGCTGAGAGCTTCGCTAACAGCTCCGTTTCCAATGCAGGCAAGCTCCAGACTCCCGCCCCCAAGATCGGCGACAACCCCGCTCGCATTCGGCATAAGGGTTAAAACCCCCAACGCGGAAAGACGGGCCTCTTCCTGCCCGGAAATGAGTCGGACGGAAAACCCGAACTCCCGTTCCAGAGAGTTTATAAAATCCTTTCCATCGCTGGCGGATCGCAATGCGGCGGTTCCAATCGGCAAAATCGTCTTAACATTCATCTTTTTAACAAGCGTCATAAACTTTTTAAGGGTTTTGCGAACCTTGTCGCAGGCCTTGGGGTTAAGCTTTCCTGTCTTCAGCAGGTCACGTCCGAGCAAACATTGCACCTTATCGCTGGTCAGCGGCTTTGTTTCTTTAAAAACCACCATGCGAACGGAATTTGATCCAAGATCGATAATGGCGACAGGATCAGGCTTCGAAAGATGGATGGATGTATCTGTCATGAAGAATTTTTACCCCTGTACGTTTATAATAGAACTTTACTGTTCCCGCTTTTCCCGCAAAGCCTTTCCCCGTCCGGAAAGGCTCGGGTGCTCCATAAAATAATTATGCGCGCTGAAAGAGTTTTTGTCATGCGCCTGTCTGGAATACGTGCCGTCAGAATTCATAACCCAGCTTTGTGCCTCGTCTTTAAGATTGGCAACCATAATTTCATTCAAAATTTGTTTATGAACAGTTTCGTTCAAAATAGGAACGAGCGTTTCTATCCGGTAACGAAGATTACGGGGCATAAGGTCGGCAGAGGAAATAAAGACTTTAGCCTCCGGTGAGGGCAGGGCATGTCCGGCGCCGAAGCAATATATTCTGGCGTGCTCCAGAAAGCGCCCCACAATACTTTTGACGGTAATATTGTCAGACAAGCCCGGAACCTGTGGGCGAAGCTTGCAGATGCCCCTGACCACCATGCTGATTTTAACTCCGGCCTGACTGGCCCTGTATAGCGCCTCAATAAGATCAGGATCGGCAATGGCATTGCATTTAAGCCACATATTGGCGGGCAGTCCTCTTTTTGCGTTCTCTGTCTCGGCTTCTATAAGGCTGATCAGTGTTTCCTTGAGGTTAAACGGCGCAAGAGTCAAACGTTTGAGATCGGTCGGCTGAGCATATCCCGTCATATAATTGAACAGCAACCCCGCATCCATGCACAGATCGGGATCGCAGGTAAAAAGGGACAGGTCGGAATAAACTTTGGCCGTCTCGGAATTATAATTGCCGGTCCCGAAATGAACGTATTGGCCCATTTGGGCTCCCTCCCGCCTCGTAATCAAAGAGACTTTTGCATGGGTCTTAAGCTTGAGAAAGCCGAAAACAACCTGTATTCCGGCTTTTTCCATGTTCATCGCCCAGCGGAGATTGGCTTCTTCATCAAAACGCGCTTTGATTTCGACAAGGGCCGTCACCGATTTTCCATTCTCTGCGGCTTCGATAAGCGCTTCAATAATCTTGGATTTTCTATTCGTGCGGTAGATGGTTTGTTTGATCGAAACAACATCCGGATCGCGAGCGGCCTGCCGGATAAATTTGATGAACACGTCAAACGTTTCATAAGGATGATGAACGACAATATCTTTGGCGCGGATTGCAGCGAAACAATCACCGTTAAAGTCAAGAACCCGCTCAGGAAATCGGGGTTCAAAAGGCTTGTACAGAAGTTCAGGCCTGCTAAGGGAGGTAAGATCTTTCAGATCCGCCAGACCGATCAGATCTCCAAAAACCAGAACATCATTATGTTGCAGGTGCAGGTTGATCTTCAGAAATTCAATAAGTGTCTCATTGGCGCTTTGGTTGACGGTCAAACGAATAACATCCCCGTGTTTACGGCGGTTTAACGCAATTTCAAAGGTCTCGATAAGGTTGCCGTTTTCATCGTCAATATCCATCTCGGCGTCGCGCAAAATATTAAAGACGGCATAATCCACAAGGGAAAGAGGTGAAGCGAAAATGTGGTGAATATGCATAAGAATAAAATCTTCCATCGAAATAAAACGGTCGGAAGAACCCGGCAGGCTGATAAAGCGCTTATGGCTTGCCGGCAGGACGATAAAAGCCTTTAATTCGTCCTCGGTATCGTGATTTTTCAGAAGTAAAGCCAGGGCTATGGATTTATTCGAAATGAAAGGAAAAGGATGAGATGAATCCACCGCAATGGGGGTAATCATCGGAAAGACTTCGTTCATAAAGTAGTCTTTTGCCCAGGCCCTTTCTTCTTCAGAAAAATCTCCGGGTTTGCAAAAGTAAATATTCTCTCTTTTGAGCTCTTCTTTAATTTCCGCCCATGCTGCCAGAAGATCGTTGGCAAATTCGACCGCTTTCTGGATAACCAGCTCAAGTTGCTGCTGAGGCGTAAGGCCGTCAGAGCTGTGATGAGTGCCGTGTTCGCGAACTTGGCTTTTTAGTCCGGCCACGCGGACCATAAAAAACTCTTCCTGATTATTCGCTGCAATCGACAAAAAGCGGACACGCTCAAGAAGAGGGTTCAGGGGGTTGCAGGCTTCCTCCAGAACCCTTTGATTAAAAGCCAGCCAGGAGATTTCCCTGTTTAGCAGATGATCTGAAGAGGAAGGGATCTCTGTACTTTTTTCATCTGAATTGTTTGTTTCCATGGGAACAGCCAAAAACATCTCGAATCCGCTCAAAGGCTTACTTAAACGCTCTTAAAATTAAATTTATAAACGCCCTGAACAGAATGGGACAGGAAATATATCAATAAAAATAATAAATTATGAAAATTAAAAGAAGAAGAGACCTGATAGGAGAAGATCAAGCATCACCAGAGGAGAATACCAACGTATGGCTTAATATTACGTTTAGCAATTAGTTTTAAAGTTGTACCACGAATTGAGGGCGCTTGACGCAAAATACATACAAATACTCTATCTTTTTGGTCCGCTATGCAGTTTTTAAGGGATATTTTGAACTCCTTTTTCTTTTTCGGAGATATTCCCGAAAATGCGGTTCATGGCGAGTATATCCTTCCTCTTATCGCTCTTTCTTATATTGTAGCTTCTTTAGGGTCGTTTACAGGCCTGCGCTTGGCGTCCGACATCCATCAGGCAAAATCCCTTAAACAAAAAAACTACCTGCATGTAGGCGGAGCTTTTGCTTTCGGAAGCGGGATATGGTCGATGCACTTCATCGGAATGCTGGCCTATGACATGGAAATGGAGCATAGCTATGACCCGATTCTGACATTGATTTCGATGGCGATAGCAATCGTTATCGCCTATGGCGTTCTGCAAGTCATTCGGGCTGGAAAACTGAAAATCACACGCCTTTGTATAAGTGCGTTGCTTTTGGGGATGGCGATATGCGGTATGCACTATACGGGTATGGCGGCGATGGTTATGGATGCCGACCTTCGGTATCAACCTAGTCTGTTTGCGCTTTCGGTTCTAATTGCGATAACCGCTTCAGGGGCGGCACTCGCCATTGTATTTATCTTGGGGCACTATGAGGTTCGCAATAAACTTCTGTGGCAAATTCTTGCAGCCTTGATCATGGGGGCAGCGATATGCGGCATGCATTACACGGGCATGGCGGCATCCGTTTTCCTTCCATATGCAGACTGTCGTTTTAATCCCGATCAAAGTTTTGATAGTCTCGCTTTGGCGGTCGCCATTGTCAGTACAGGAATATTCGCCGTCTCTTTGACGTTGAGTATGTACAAACGTTCGGAAACACAAAGCCAAAGCATCACGGATAAATATTCAGGCCATACGGTCTTTCTCCAGATGTCTTTAATTTTGGGGGTTTTTTTGGTTTTGGCAATCGGATCGTACATTTTTATTGCGACTGATCTTAAAAATCAAAAGGATGACAGCGCATTCTTGAATGCGACAAGTTTGCAAAGAACATTTATCGTTCGCTACGCGCAAAACATGATCATGCTCATGATGTCTGGGGATGAACTTTCTCTTAAAGAAATTGAAGATCTCAAAAATGCAACAGAGTCTGATTACAATCTTATAGAAACAAACTATCAGGGGCTTATGAATAGCCAGACTGTCATTCTAAGCCAGGATGGTTTGAAAAGAGAAAAGGTCAAAACAATAACCGAGGACGAAGTTCTCAAAGAAATGGCTTCTGCAAGAGAAGAATGGAAAAGCTTAACTCAGCTTATGGGCGCTTCTGCGCAAGATAAAACAATATTTAACCGATCATATGAAGAAATCGAACTCCAGATAAAAAAAACAGTACAGGCGCAAGATATTGCAGTAGGTAGTGTTCAAAGTCACATACAAAAACATAACCAGGCCCTCTTGTTCTCGCAGGAGTTGACTATGAGCCTTGACGTTTTGATTTTCCTTCTCAGCATAGTATATACCCGCTTCTTTGTTGCAGACAGGATTGAACGCGCAAGGGTGGAACTGCAGCAAAGCAGAGATACTCTGGAGAATCGGGTAAACGAGCAGACATCAAAATTGCGTCTGGAAAAGGAAAGGGCGCAACACTTGAATCGGCAAATGCAGGATTATACAGACGCGCTCGAAGAAATTCGCTTCGAGGCGCTTGATGCAAAAAAGCGCGCGGAGCAGGCGAGCCAGGCCAAAAGCGACTTTCTTGCAAACATGTCTCACGAGATCAGGACGCCGATGAATGCGATCATTGGTATGGCAAATCTTCTGATAGATACAAAACTGGAACCCGAACAAAAAGAATGGGCCAATGTCATCCGTGACTCTGGCGACACTCTTCTTCACATTATTAACGACATCATTGATATTTCAAAAATTGAATCCGGCAAGCTCACGCTCGAAAAAATTGAATTTGATCTTTTTGATTGTTTGCAGGAAGTGCTGGGTCTTTATACCTATCAGGCCCGTGAAAAACGCATAGAAATGCTCATCGAGATGGCGCCCGATCTGCCCAGAACATTGGTAGGGGATCCTGTCCGCATAAAGCAGATTTTTGCGAACCTTATCAGTAACGCGCTGAAATTTACTCAAAAAGGACATGTTCTCATCCGGCTCGACTTCAATATCGAGAAAGATAAAAAAGTCAGATTGCTCTGCAGTGTTGAGGATACGGGCATAGGAATCGAAAAAGACAAGCAAAATAAAATCTTCGAAAAATTTTCTCAGGAAGAGGAATCGACAACGCGAAAATTTGGTGGAACCGGTTTAGGGCTCGCAATCGTTTCTCAACTGATTGAGCTCATGGGAGGAGAAATCAGCGTCGAAAGTGAGAAAGAAAAAGGATCGAAGTTTATTTTTACTTTAAGTCTTGGAAGTGGACAGGTGGAGCAAAATAAGACTGCCGAACAGGATTTGTCGAGCTTAAGGGTTTTGATTATAGACGATTATGAATTGACCCGCGAACTTCTCACGGAAACTCTGAACAGAAAAGGGATAAGTTGCGTTTCAGTTTCCAGCGCAGAACAGGCTTTGCAAGAACTGGAAAAACATAACAAAGAAGTTTTCTATGATGCATGTCTGATTGATTATTCCCTCGAAGGCATTACAGGTCTTGACCTGGTAAAAAAATTGCGGAGTCAAAAGCGTTTTGACCCGGTGTCCTTGATCATGGTGTCGGGGTTCATGGAAAGAGTGCCTTATGAAGAATTGCAGAAAAAAGGCCTCGATGGATATCTCAACAAGCCATTCCGTGCTGAACAGGTCATCGGTGCAATCCAGATCACAACAGGTAACCGCAAAAATAAGGTCCCAGATGCGCCGTTCATAACGCGGCACAATGCAACGCCCTTTATGAGCCAAAAAGACAATAATTTCGGTTTGGATTTACGAAGGAATTATACAGGTAAAAAGGTTCTGGCTGTCGACGACATGAAAATGAACATGATGTTGATCAAAAAAGTTCTAAGCAAATTCAATCTTGATATTGATACCGCAGTAAACGGGGTTGAAGCATATGAAAAGGCAACCAAGACAAGATATGATGCTATTTTTATGGATTGCCAGATGCCGGAGATGGATGGTTTCCAGAGCACAATCGAAATCAGGAAATTCGAAAATAAAAATAAGCTGGATCAGGTGCCGATTATAGCCCTGACGGCAGATGCTATGACGGGCGATCGGGAAAAATGTCTGGGCGTGGGCATGGATGATTATATCAACAAGCCCTTCAGGGAAAGCGAGATCGCCGAGGCTTTGGCCAAATGGATTGATAATGCAGGGAGCAAGACTCACGGAAAGGATATGAGCGATGTTGGATGAAACGTCTCAGCCTGTGGATTTGTCCTATCTTCAGGAATATACAGATGGCAATGAAGAGGCTTTAAAAGAGCTTATTGAGGTCTTTACGGAAACGTTCATGGAAGAACTCGGTCAACTCAAAGGCGCGATTAAGGACGGCGAAAGTAAAGAATGGTCCGAAGTGGCCCACAAACTCAAGGGAGCTTCCGCTTTTGTCGGGGCTGAACATTTGCGTAAGCTTTGCGCCGAGGCTCAAAAAATGGTTTCAGCCAGTGCGGCTGATCGTTCCGCTCTTTATGAAAAAATATCTCTGGGGTATGAAAATGTAAGCGCCTATCTAAAGGAAATAGATCTATGAAAATTGGGGATAGAGAAAACGAAGCAGAATTGATGTCGCTTCTTCCGTCCATTCGGAGCAACCGGAATGAATGGATCGTACTCCGCGTCGTCATGATGAAATCATGCGAAACTCCCAAAGAAGAAGTCGTAAATAAAATTCTCCAGCTTTACAGAAATTACGAGGGGGTCATCTACACCGATAATGAGAATAAAATTATCTGCCTTGTACGGATGGGAATGATTCAAAACTACATGAGAATAAAAACGGATTTAGAGGAAAAGCTCCCCCGGAATTCTTGTCGGGTCATGGCAAGGCCGATGACAAGCTCCGGCCTGAAGCAGATCCAGATTGATCTGATGAACAAGGATGACTCCACGATGAGCATGTTCTCCGAGCGCGAGCGGCGCAAGGGGAATGTTCTGATGATCGCTGACGATGACGCATTCGTCCGTAAGGCGGTAAAACAGATACTCGCCTTTTTCGGGGAAGTGGTTGAGGCGGAAAATGGGGATGGTGTAGTGGGTACTTATATGAACAATAACCCGGATGTGATTCTTCTGGACATTCATATGCCCGGAAAAAACGGCTTGGAACTCATAGACACGATCATGCAGATGGATCCCGATGCCTATATCATTATCCTGAGCGGCGACAGTGTTAAGGAAAACGTTCTGGAGGCCATAGATAAAGGAGCGGTGGGCTTTTTAACCAAACCCCCGAAACGCGAAAAAGTAATCGAATATCTGAACCAGTGTATCACGATAGTCTGAAGCCCTGCGCCAATTCCATACCATGGCATGCTTTAAACCCAACGCTTGCGCATAAGGGCAACTTGGAAGAAAATTTATAATTATTTTTCTTTGTATAAAGTTTAAAAATTTAACCAAAAAATTAAATCATAAGTTGTTTTTTTATAAATATAAGATCAAAATAAATAGACCAAAGTTATCAGGCGTAGATATAGAGAAAATTTTTTTATGAACGTGAATTTATTGGTAGTGGACGATAACCCGGCTGACCGTTCTTTACTGAAACGGTACATGTCGAAAGCTGGAAACGTCGTCCATATTCGGGAAGCTGAAACCGCAAAAGATGCCCTGACCATCCTCAAGGGGCGGGAAAAGATAGATTGTGTCTTTCTGGATTACCGGTTGCCCGATCAGGATGGCATCAGCCTGCTGAAGGAGATTTACGACAAGGAATCTGATTTGGGGCCGTTCCCGGTGGTGATGCTTACCGGTCAGGGCAGCGAGTCGGTCATTATCGACGCCATCCGTTATGGGGCGCAGGATTATTTGATTAAAGATAACATATCCCCGGACACGCTTCACATCGCAATTACAAAGGCCCGGGAACTCTTTAATTTGAAGAAGAAGGGAAGCGAGGATAAGGCCCTTCTGGTCCACACGCAGAAAATGAAGGCTGTGGGACAGTTAACAGGGGGAATCGCGCATGACTTTAACAATCTCCTTACGATAATTTTCGGAAACACCCGCCTTTTGGAGGTTATGCTCAATAAGCCAAAACCTGAAAAGAGTGAATGTCTTGAAAAGGTAAAGGTTATCCAGAAAGCGGCCCGTCGAGGGGCGGAGCTGGTAAAGCGCTTGATGCTTTTTTCACGGCAGAGAGCGCTGGAGCCCCAGATTATTAACCTCAACCAACTCATCACTGACCTTGATCAGCTGTTACAGCGCGCTCTGGGGGATTTTGTCGAAATTCATTTATCCTTGGAGGAGCCAATCCACAATATAAATGTCGACCCCGGACAGTTAGAGCACGCGATTATTAACATGGCGGTCAACGCCCGCGATGCAATGATCGAAGGCGGAACTCTCACCTTACGCACGGAAAACGTAACTCTGGACAAGGGCGAGGCTGAAAAACTGAAATTGATTACAGGAGATTATGTCTGTCTGAGCGTCACAGATAACGGTCTTGGAATGGAAGAGGACGTAAGAAAAAACATCTTCGAGCCGTTTTTCACGACGAAGGATCCGGGAAAAGGGACGGGGCTCGGCCTGAGCATGGTTTACGATTTCGTCAGGCAATCGGGCGGTGCAATCACCGTGCAGAGCGAGAGAAACCAAGGAACGACATTCAGGATTTTTATTCCAAGGGAAGATGTAAAAAAAGAAGAAAAATCCTCCGAAGAAGCGCAGGAGTTTAGTCCGGTAACAGGAGGCCATGAAACCATTTTGGTTGTAGAGGACGAAGAAGATATACGCTTCTTGGCACGAACCATCCTTCAGGAATATGGGTACACTATTCTGGAGGCTTCCTCCGGGCAGGAGGCAATCGATGTTGTTCTCCGGGAAAAACAAAACATCGACATGCTGTTTACGGATATCACGATGCCTGGCGAGATAAACGGTGTGCAGGCCGCTGCACGTATTCAGTCTCTTCGTCCGGATATAAAACTTATTTTTTCGACAGGTTACATGTCGGGCACTTTGCCTGATATGGACCTCGCAGGCCGGTATCCAATGATTAACAAGCCTTATCAACCTGAAGAACTGCTTTCTATGATTCGGAAAACCTTTGACGGCTAGTCACATATATGGGGTCAGCGCAGAAAAAAATTTTGGTCATTGATGATAACCAGTTACTCCGGGAGACGATTTGCGATTTCCTGAGAGTTTCTGGATATGAAGCGTTTCAGGCCAAAGATGGGGCGCAGGCCATTCCGGTTCTGGAAAAAGAGCAGCCCATTCTGGTCATTACAGACATCCTGATGCCGGAAAAAGAAGGATTTAGCACCATTATAGATATTCATAAAAACTTCGCGGGAACAAAAATCATAGCCATGTCAGGCGGCGGGTTGTTCAGCAGGGCAGATCTTCTGACATCCGCAAAAAATCTCGGAGCTGATGCGGCTATGGAAAAGCCCTTTGATTTTGACGATCTGGTTTTAAATGTCGAAAAACTTCTGGAACCGGAAAGGGTCTGAATGTTTTTCTGGGCCGCAACGAAAGGACTCTCATGAAGAAAAAACAGACCGATCCAAAGGAGAAAAGCGGACATACGATCCTGATTGTCGATGATGACACACTTGATCTCCTGCTTGTCGAACTTAAAGTGCGCCAGTTATGGCCCGACTGCACCGTCATTCCTGTTCGTTCCATGCGCGAGGCGTTCAGCGAATATAAAAAGCGAAATTTCGATATGGTTCTTCTCGATCTGAACCTCCCGGATACCGAAGGACCAAAAACCGTTGAAGAAATGCGCAAGTTCAACCGGACGGTTCCAATCGTTGTCGTAACGGGTTTTGTTACGGAAGACACGGTTTCAAAGTCCCTCAAGAACGGCGCCAATAATGTGTATCCAAAAGCAGAAATCAGAAATGAAGATTTCAGAAATGTCTTGGAGCAGAATATTCGACGCTGAAAAACTCTTTAAGAAGCACTTTTTTCATTGGGATAACGCACATAGTAAATCAGTTTCAGGTAAAAAAAGCAGAAAAAATGCGCCTCTGGACAGATGGCGCAATAAATCATTTGACGGCATGGTCAGGGATTTTTGTAACTCTGGTTTCACTTACCGTGATGTTCGGTTGGGTAACAGGAAACAAAAGTCTTGTGACTCTGCAGCCTGGCTATCCTGCGATGGTTTGTAACACGGCACTGGGATTTTTTTTCGGCGGGGTGGCGTTAATTCTTCTGGCCCACAAGCATAAGGAACTTGCAGCGTGGGCGGGTATTCTGGTCTTGGCTATAGGCATTTTAACATTAGCAGAACACGTTTTCAGCATTAACCTGCATATAGACGAATTATTCATACGGGACATGGTAGGAACCGCCGAGTTTCCAGGACGAATGTCGGTCGGAACGTCCCTGTGCTTCCTGCTATCAGGAAGTGTGATAGCTTCTCAAAAAATGGGAACAAAGTCTCTCAGCCTCTCGGCGCTGCAAGAGGCATTCACAGCCCTTTGCATCGTAATGGCTGCCGCTGCATGGGCCGATCATGTCTTACTGAAAAATTCGCAGCAGGTCTGGTCCGTTTGGAAAGTGATGTCTCTGAATACCAAGAGCATGGCCCTGCACACATCGCTGGGCTTCATTATTCTGAATGCAGCCTTGCTGGTAAATGTCTGGAAAAGCAGGAAACACGTTGTATCGGCGTTTTATTTTACGATCCCGCTTTTTATAGTTCTTTTCGGTATGGCATTTGAAATCCATGCTTCGTTTTCGGTGGCCTCCTATTTTATCTATACTCCTCTGGTTCTCTGTGCCTATTGGTATTCAGGCACCTACGCACCGTTTTTCATGGCTCTGCTGAGTACGGTTCTTTCTGTAGGCGGGGCTATGCTGTTTTCCCATGATTTCTTTTTGCAATCGGCAGCAACGATAAATATTTTCTTGGCCATTCTGAATTTTTGGGCAACGGCAATTCTGGTTTATTTGATAAAGCAAAGAGAAGTAAGATCTCTGGAAAACGAAAAAAGGCTCCAATCGATTCTTGATAATACCGTAGACGGTCTAATCACGATTGATAAGAACGGAAAGATAGAGTCCTTCAATAAAGTCTGTGTGAAAATTTTTGGGTATGAAGTCTCTGAGGTGATAGGGCGCAATGTCAAAATTCTTATGCCCGAACCGTATAGGCAGGAACATGATTCGTATTTGGAAAATTATCACAAAACGGGAGAAAAAAAGATTATCGGAATAGGTCGGGAGGTCGAGGGGCAACGAAAAGATGGCACAAGGTTCCCCGTCGATTTGTCAGTAAGTCAGGTTGATGTGATGGGACGGCGAATCTACAGCGGAATTGTAAGAGATATCACCGACCGTAAACAGGCGGAAGAGGAGATCATGCGCTCGAATGAAGAACTGGAAAGGTTCGCGTATATTGCATCCCATGATTTGCAGGAACCCCTGCGGATGGTCACCAGTTTTACACGGCTTCTTGAAGAAGAATATGCGAAAGAAATGGATGAACAGGCTTTGGAGTATATGACCTTTATACGGGAAGCCTCAACCCGGATGCAGGGTATGGTGGCAGACCTTTTGGAATATTCCCGCGTCGGCTCTGAAGAGGCGGGGTTTTCGGAATTTCAGTGTGGCGAACAAATCAAAGTCGTTCTCGAAAATCTCCATGAATCAATAAAAGAGACGAAAGCAAAAATTTCAGTCGGTCCTATGCCTGCGATATACGGCAATCCTTTGCGGTTTTCCAGGCTGATCCAGAATTTGATTGCGAACGCGATAAAGTACCGGGAAAAAGATCGCTCGCCCGTGATTCATATTGACGTTGAAGATCGGAAGAATGACTGGCTGTTTAAAATTTCTGATAATGGGATTGGCATTAAGCCGGAATATTTGCAGCAGATTTTTGTGATTTTTAAAAGGCTCCATAATAAGAAAGATTATAGCGGCACAGGGATAGGGCTGGCGATTTGTAAAAAAATTGTCGAGAGCTTTGAGGGACAAATATGGGCTGAATCAGAATACGGTAAAGGAAGTACGTTTTATTTTACGGTTCCGAAACGCTTGGAAATATCGGAGGGGAAGGAAAGTGAGCGACGCGATAAACAGGCCGGTTGAAATTTTGCTGGTAGAGGATAATGAAGGCGATGTATTCCTGACAAAGAAAGCCTTCAGGAAGGCAAAATTTGCCAACAACATTCACGTGGCCGCAGATGGAGAAGTGGCTTTGGAAATGTTGTTTAAAAAGGAGCGCTATGTTGATCTGGCAACCCCGGACATCATTCTTCTGGACATTAATCTGCCGAAAAAAGACGGAAAACAGGTTCTGAAGGAAATTAAAGAAAATGAAAGTCTCCGCCGCACTCCCGTAGTCATTCTAACGAGTTCAAAGGCCGACAAGGATATCTTTGAGTCTTACGATTTACAGGCCAGTGGCTACATCGTAAAGCCCGTCAATCTTGAAAACTTTTGCGAAGTAGCGCTGGCGATCGAAGATTTTTGGTTCAAAACGGTAATCCTGCCCAACGAGTGTAAAGGTTAAAAAAGATCATGGCACAGGCAATGAAAAAAATACCCCCGGAACATCAGGTTGAAATAATAGCCCGGGAATTTGAGGATTTCGTTTATATCGTTTCTCATGATTTAGGAGCGCCTTTGCGCCACATCCGGGAATTTACGCGCCTGATGATCGAGGCGCGCGGGCTGGATTCCCTGGATCAGGAAGAGATGGAATACGTCCATTTTCTGGAGGTATCCCTCGAAAAAATGGATAAGATCCAGCAGGCCCTTCTGGAATATTCAAGAGTCAGCACGCGGGCAGGTCCTTCGCAGACAATTGAACCTTCCGGGCTGATAGAAGAAGCGTTGAGAATATTAAAGCGCGGCCATGCGAAGGACTCAGAAGAAATTGAATATGAAGCGCTGCCAAAAATATATGCCGACCCGGTTCAGGCGCAGTCTGTGTTTCTCTATATTCTGGATAACGCCTTCAAATTTCAGGCTACGGGAGCGACCCCAAAAATACAGATCAAGGCGGACATAAGAGGAGATATGACGTTCTTTGAGATCGCCGACAACGGGATCGGGATCGATCAGGCTCATGTTCAGGAGGTTTTCAGGCTGTTCCGCAAACTTCACACGGCCGAGACCTTTCCGGGTGTGGGCGCCGGCCTGACGGTCGTAAAAAAAATTGTCGAACGTCACGGAGGAGAGATTTATCTGGAATCAGAAATCGGGCGGGGAACAAGAATTTTCTTTTCTTTGCCCGCGGCCGAATAGGAAGTGTTCAGATAAATTCTCGGGTATATCGCGCGATAACGGCTTCTTCATCTGTAGGCAGGACAAAAACCTCAACGGCGCTGTTTTGAGCGGAAATCAATGTGCTGTTTTTGATGTTTTGGTCTTGGTCGATGTGAACGCCCAGCCATGAAAAGGCCTCGGCAATTTTAGCTCGGATGATCGGCTGATGTTCCCCGATCCCCGCTGTGAAGACAAGAACATCGAGCCCGCCGAGTTCCGCGGTTAATTGTCCCACGGCGCGCCGCGCATAATGACAAAAGAGATCAATGGATTTTTGCGCATCCGGGTCTGTATTGTCGATAAGGTCGCGGCTGTCTGCGCTGAGGCCCGATACGCCCAGTAACCCCGATTTCTTATAGAGGATCGTGCTGATCTCTTCCCCGGTCAGGCCTTTTTCTTGCAGGAGATACAGGATAACTCCGGGATCAATCGCTCCGCACCGTGTTCCCATCATCAATCCCTCAAGCGCCGTAAACCCCATGGTCGATGAAATGCTTTTCAGGTCTTTCATGGCGCAGGCGCTTGCTCCGCTGCCAAGGTGCAGGACGATAACGCGGCCATGCCCTTTACCGGAATGTTCGGGCAGGATATCGGCGATATGCTCATACGAAAGCCCGTGAAAACCATAGCGGATTATCCCTTGTTCCGTAAGGGAGCGGGGCAGGGCATACATCTGGTTGATCTCCGGCTGCGTCCGGTGAAATGCGGTATCAAAACACGCGATTTGTGTTAGATCGGGGTGCATTTTCCCAATTTCGCTGATCGCCCGCAGATTATAGGGCTGATGCAAGGGCGCAAGAGGAATCAGATCTTCGAGCGCTTTGAAAATTTCTGCGTCCACCCTGACCGGTTCAAAAAACCTTCGGCCGCCGTGAACCACCCTGTGACCGATGGCATGAAGCGGACCGATAGTCGATAGAATGCTCTCTAGGGCCTCATGATATGTCTCTGGCGTGACCTCGTGCGTTTCTCGCTTCACGCAGGACAGATCGTCGGCAAGATAGAGCGCAGTTTTTAAAGTAGAGGATCCGCCGTTCAGAACAAGGATACGCCTATCCATGCCCGTTGCCTTGTTTGCGGTAATAAATCAGGGCCATAGCACTGGACGCTTTGCGTGTCTGCGCTCCGCTGGCGCGGCTGGTCAGAATGATGGGCACGCGGGCTCCCAGAACGATGCCCGCGCCGTCAATCCCGGAAAGATAGCGCATCTGCTTGAACAGCATGTTTCCGGCTTCTACATCGGGAGCAACCAGAATATCCGCATCGCCCGCAACCTGCGAGATAATGCCCTTCGCCTCCGCGGCGGCTTTCGATATCGCATTATCAAGCGCAAGCGGCCCATCCAGCAGGCCGCAGGTAATTTGCCCGCGTTCTGCCATTTTGCACAGGGCGGTGGCATCAAGCGTCGAGGGAATCTTGGAATCAACCGTCTCGACCGCAGAGAGAATGGCCACTTTCGGCGAGCGGTTTGTAAGAGAGACAAACAGGTCAATCGCATTTTGAACAATATCTTTTTTAGCGGCCAGGTCAGGCTTGATATTGATAGCGGCGTCGGTCAGGAACAGCGGTTTGTGGTAACTCGGCGCATCAAGCGCGGCGATATGACTCATACGCCGTCCGGTCCGTAGGCCGCTTTCGCGGTTCACGACAGGGGACATCAGTTCCTGCGTATGAATCTTTCCCTTCATAAGAGCTTCGGCCTTGCCTTCCCGGATAATGGCAACTGCCCGTTCTGCAGCTTCATGGCTATGCAGGGTATCGATAATTTCAAATGCGGAAATATCGGCGCCAATTTGGGCCGCAGTCTCAAGAATCTTATTCTTGGGCCCGACAAGGATAGGCTCGATCAGCTTGTCATCCGCCGCCTCTAGCGCGCCTTCAAGGGCGTTCTGATCGACCGGGTGCACAACGGCAGTCCGAAGCGGCTTCAGCCCTTTCGTCAGGGAAATAAGCTGCTTGTACCGCTCGCTCTCCTGTTCCTTAAGGGAAACCGTCGGCAATTCAACGCGTTTGCGTTTGATTTTTTCTGAAGGAGCAAGCACCAGCGCTTCCCCGCTGATAATGCACTGTCCCTTTTTATCCGTACAGCTGCAGGTCAGCGTGATCCTGTTTTTCGGCAGCTTTTCCTTAACGGTGACGGTAATGGTAATCTGGTCTCCGATTCCCACAGGATGCCTGAACTCAAGCGTTTGCTTGAGGTAGATTGTGCCGGGGCCGGGCAACTGCGTACCGATAACCGTGGAGATCAGCGCGCCGCCCCACATACCGTGAGCGATGATCCCATGAAACATCGAGCTTTTGGCGTATTCTTCGTCCAGATGCGCCGGGTTGACATCCCCCGACATCACCGCAAAAAGCTGGATATCCTGTTTCGTCAAGGTTCGGGAAAGGCTGGCGCTTTCCCCGGTTTGAATTTCGTCGTACGTCTTGTTCTCGATAAGGCTCATTCCGATCTCTCCGTTTAGGACCCCACGATATTATATCCCGCGTCTACGAACAAAGTTTGCCCGGTGATATGCCGCGCAGCGTTTGAAACCAGAAATGCGGCCATGGCGCCTACATCCTCGATAGTGGTGATCTGGTGCAGCGGGGCCTTTTCAACTGCTTTTTCCATCAGGGCGTCGAAATCTGACAGACCGGAGGCAGCACGCGTACGCACAGGCCCGGAAGAAAGAGCATTCACGCGGATGTTCCTGTCCCCCAATTCGACCGCCAGAGCCCGGACACTGCCTTCAAGGGCTGCTTTGACAGGTCCCATCAGGTTATAATTTTCAACGACCCGCTGGGCCCCGTAATAACTCATGGTCAATAGGCACCCTCCTTCCGTCATCAGGGATTCGCAGAATTTAGCCATACGGATGAAGGAATGGCAGGAAATGTCCATAGCTGTCAAAAATCCCTCACGCGAACAATCCGTCACCCGGCCCTGTAAATCGGCTTTTGGCGCAAACGCAATCGAATGAAGCGCAAAGTCAAGCCTTCCCCATTGGGTTTTAATCTGGTCGAATAAAGCCTCCCATTGATCGTCCTTGGTGACATCCAGAGGCATGAAAATAGGGGCGTTCAGTGTTTCCGCAAGCGGCGTGATATAGGGCTTGGCTTTGTCATTCAGGTAGGTCAGGGCCAACTCGGCACCAGCCGCCTTAAATGCGTGCGCACAGCCCCACGCCAGCGAGTGATCGTTGGCAATCCCGATAACGAGGCCTTTCTTATTCTCAAGCGCAGGCGGCATTTGATTCCTTTTACGCGCAAACATAACACAAAAAACGGGAAATTTAACCCTTGCTTGAGCGTGGAACGGACAACCTTGGCAGGCCTCTCTCTGTATTATGCGGCAGAAGAATTTTTACGAGGCGAACCAGCCGGCTTCTTGACGGCAACAGCCTTTGCGTTCTCGTTGATGGATTGCTTGGAAACCACACCGATTTTACCCTTCTTTCCTGCTCCGGGCTTGACGGCCCCCGCTTCGATCTTGGGAACGGTAATGGTTAAAATATTCAGGGAAATCTCCGCGCTGGCCCGCTCAAGATCAGCCTCTGATGGCAAGGCGACTGAACGGCAAAAACACCCTGCATGACACTCCTTGTGCATGTAGTTTTCACCTTCCTCTATCATATGCTCGTACTTTTCACCCTTGATCATCAGGCCGCCCTCGACGATAGAAAGATCGATATCCTGCTCCTTGACGCCGGGAAGCTCTGCCCGGATTTTAAAGGCATCCGTGCTTTCGATAAGATCGATATAAGGCTCCGTATTATCGCCGTACATCCAGGAAGAAGCCATCTGCCGGGTATTGTAAACCTCCGCGAAAAAGCGGTTTATGTTTTCCTGCATGGTTTCAAAGACGGACTCCTGCGCGCTGGCAAGATCCTCAACAGGCGTCCCCGCGAAATTCTCCTTAAGAGTCTGGGCAATTCGCTTCTGGACTTCAAAATAGGGCTTCCACCAGATCACCTGAAAAAGGCTTTCCGTATCCCCTTTATGTATACTCAAAGGCTTGCAGGTCATAATATCGTCTCCTCTATAATAATATTTTTCAAATCTTTTGCGCTAAAAAAACAAAGACTAGCCTATTGGCATAGAAATACGCTTGATTATGATCAAAGCGACAAAGATTTTTTTTATGACTGTTAAGCAATGGTAACGCAAAACAAGCCAATCGCCAGCCAGCCTTGGCATGCCCTTCGGGTTGAAGAGATTGAAAAAATCCTCTCGACCCGCGCGCAAGGGTTGGAAAAAGAAGAAATTTCTTCTCGCCTCGCTGTGTATGGTCCAAACGAAATTCAGGATACGCACCCTGTTTACTGGTATCAGATGCTCCTGTCCCAGTTTCAGGACTTTATGATTTTTATCCTGATCGTAGCAGCTCTTATCTCCGCTTTTTTAGGGGAGACAATAGATGCGGCGGTAATTGTCGCGATTATCCTTTTAAACGGCGCCTTGGGCTTTTTTCAGGAATGGAAAGCCGAAAATGCCCTTCAGCAACTCAAGGGCATGTTAATGCCCACATGTAAGGTTATCCGTGCTGACCGCCCTCAAACGATAGGACGGGCGGAACTCGTTCCCGGTGACCGCGTTCTTGTTGAGTCCGGCGATCAGGTCCCGGCGGACTTGAGGCTGGTCGACGTGCTGAACCTCCGGATAGACGAGGCGGCCCTGACCGGGGAATCTCTGGCAGTTGAAAAAAATACGGCTCTGCAGGAGCCTGAAACCGAAATCACGGCGCGCTCGAACATGGCCTGGATGGGCACCAACATAACGAACGGCCGGGCGGAAGGCATCGTTATCGCTACCGGGATGAAAACAGAATTCGGCAAGATCGCGGCCCTGACCGGAACGATCAGGCGTCCGGCCGTCAATCTCAAACGCAAGATGGAAGAACTGGCAAAAAAGCTGGGAGGGATGGCTATCGCGATTGCTGTGCTTGTGACCGTTGCAGGTGTTCTTAACGGAAAGGACCTGTTTTTGATGTTTATGCAGGGGGTTTCTCTGGCGGTCGCAGCCGTCCCTGAAGGGTTGCCGGCTGTTGTGACAATTACCCTTGCGCTGGGCGTAAGGGTTCTGGTGCAGCGTAAGGCTCTGTTAAGGCAGCTCCGGGCTGCCGAAACGCTGGGAGCGACCACGGTAATCTGCACCGATAAGACTGGTACATTAACCAGAAACGAAATGACGGTTCAGAAAGTCTGGATTGAAGGAGCGGTTCTTGAGGTAACGGGAAGCGGATACGCACCGGAAGGGGAAATCAGAAAAAATGGACAGGCGGCTTTGGCAAAAAGTGATCCCGTACTCGCTTGCTTGATCGAGACCGGATTGAAATGCAATCACGCCCGGATTGTCAGGAACGACGGACAATGGAAGGCGATGGGCGCTCCGACGGAGGCGGCTTTGATCGTACTGGCCTCCAAAGCGGGAGTAAAAAGCGAACAAAACGACCGGGCTGTGGCCGAGTATTCTTTTAATTCCAACCGCAAACGCATGTCCATCGTCGAAAAGGTGAATGAAGGCTTTATCGTCCACATGAAAGGAGCGCCGGAGGTCCTGCTGGCCCGGTCGACTTACATCATGAAAGGTCGAGAAGCGAAACCCTTGACGGACGAGGATAGGAGCGAAATTAATGCAATCATTAAGACTTTCGCTTCTCAGGGGCTGCGGACGCTGGCTCTCGCAAGAAAAAAGATAAACACGCCGGATATTCCCGACGAGTGTCAGGCAGAATACGAAATGTGCTTTCTGGGTGTTGTCGGGGTTTTGGACCCGCCGCGGCCCGAAGTGCCTGAAGCCATACGCACGGCGCATAGCGCCGGCATCAAGGTTCTGATGATGACTGGAGACTCTCCTGATACGGCGCAGGCGGTCGCGCGGCAGATTGGTCTGCCCGACCGACTGACTGTGAGTGGAAGGGACTTGCACGAGGCAACGGATGCGCAGCTCTGGGAATGGGTCAGGCAAGACGCGATTTTTGCCCGCACCGTACCTGAAGACAAGCATCGGATTGTAAAAATTCTGCAAAATCACGGAAAAATCGTTGCCATGACAGGAGACGGTGTAAACGATGCTCCGGCCCTCAAACAGGCAGATATAGGAATTGCCATGGGGGTACGGGGAACGGACGTTGCAAAAAACGCCGCCGATATAATCCTGATGGACGATAATTTCGTTTCGATTATTTCTGCGATTGAAGAGGGGCGCAGGCAATACGCGAATATCCGCAAATTCGTGCGCTACCTTCTCTCCTCGAACTTCGGTGAAATCATAGCCGTATTTATCAATGCCCTGATCGGTGGTCCGCTGATCCTGCTCCCGGTTCAGATCCTCTGGATGAATCTCGTCACGGATGGATTGTCCGCACTGGCCCTTGGTCTGGAAAAAGCCGAACGGGGCATAATGTCGATCCCGCCCCGTCCCGCCAATCAGCCCATTCTTGATAAAAGAGGCATCATCATAGTTCTCTCCAGCGGAACATATATCGGTTTGATGACCCTTGCGCTGTTCCAGATCTATTTATTCTTCGGGGCTGGGCACTACGAGCTGGCAAATTGTATCGCCTTTACTGGGATCATCATCCTGGAAAAAATAAACGTGTTTAATTACAGGTCCCTGATCCATCCCCTTCACAGGATCGGGTATCTAACCAACCTCTGGCTTCTTGCTGCGGTTGCCTTCACAATGACTTTGCAAATCATGGCCGTCTATACGCCCTCTCTTGAACAGGCGCTAAAAACAATCCCCTTGAGTTCTGGCGATTGGCTGATCATGCTGGCGGCTTCTCTTCCGCTTTTGATTGCCGGAGAGATCTATAAATCGGCTCAGAAAAAAAACGTCCGACAAACCGCCTAGCTCTATTGAAAACGTCACCTTATTTCCGCTGGAGATTAAGTCTGGCTCAATCTTTTCCGCCTTTTCAGGTTCGCTTCATCTTTGCGGGTTAAAAAAGAATAAGGTGTAAGAGGTGAAAAGGACCTTCCATGCAGACGATACGCATTTTTCAGGATTCCAGCGAAGCCGGGCGTTTACGCCTTAATTCAAAGGCGATGGGGCCTGCCGGACGTCTAAAGGCATCGGTCATAGATATCTCCCCCTCATTCGCTCCGCAGAGAGAGCGAGTGGAAACATTCATCCGGCAAATCTATGAAAAATCCTATGGTGCGGACATAGACGTTCTCTACCCTACTTTAATGAGCGTAAGAACGAGTGCAGGGGAGATTCTCGCCGGAATAGGCTTTCGCTATGCGTCTGAAGAGCCTTTGTTTCTGGAGCGTTACACGAAAGCCCCGATAGAGGAAACATTATCCGTTCTTTACAATAAGGATATTTGCCGTTCGCAGATTGTTGAAATCGGCAATCTGGCTTCCATAGGGAAGGGAGCATCCATCTATCTTTTTGCAGCGTTGTCATCCTACCTGCACGCACGTGGAATTGATTTCGCTACCGTTACCGGGACTGATTTTCTGCAGAAACGCTTTCACAGGCTGGGTCTGCAGCCGCAGAGAGTGTGCAGCGCCGACCCCGAGCTCTTGACGGAAGAAGAGCGCAGGCGGTGGGGGTCTTACTATGATACGAAACCAGGTGTGCTGACCGGATCCGTTGGGAATGGCGTTCACCATCTCAAAAAAGCTTTGGGCGTTGTCTATGAAGAGCAGCCCGGAATATCTTTGTTTTCGCGTCTCCACTTCAAAAAATCCTTCTCGTCATGAGCGCTCTCTTTGAATCCATAACAAGGCATGCTTGCGAAGCCCCGCAAAAAGGAGCGCTCTGCGGGGCAGGGCAGACCATATCTTACAGCACACTGATAGATGAAGTGAGGCGCAGGAAAAATATCCTCGCGGAACAGAATGTTAAAGTTCTGGGCCTTCAGATAAATAATTCTCCCGACTGGATTCTCTGGGATCTGGCCGCCCTGAAAAGCGGCATTGTCTGTGTCCCGCTCCCCCCCTTTTTTAGTAACGAGCAAATCAACTATGTGAAACACAGCACGGGCATTGACGCTTGCGTATATGATCGCGGCATCGTGAAAACAGAAACCGGAAACTCCGTCTCGATCCCGGAGAAAACAGCAAAAATTACATTTACTTCAGGCACGACGGGCACCCCCAAGGGCGTATGTCTTCCCGCCTCAGGGTTGGAACAATTGGCCGTATCTTTGCAGAACGTAATCGGACCGGAATATGCGGAGCGCCATTTAAGCATTCTGCCTTTGGGGGTTCTCCTTGAAAATGTTGCCGGCGTGTATACGGCGCTGATGGCTGGTGCCGAAATACATATACCCGCTCCGCATGAGATAGGCATGGATGACCCCTTTCAGCCTGATTTTTCCGGGATATGCCGTTACATATCGGAACAAAAAATCACGTCAATCATTCTTGTGCCGGAATTGCTCCGCGGCTTAATGCGGGAACTCATGCAAAATCATGAGATATCCCGATCTCTGCGTTATGTTGCAGTAGGGGGGGCAAAGGTCTCACCGGAACTCATTCACGCGGCCCGTGCGTCAGGCCTCCCGGTTTACGAGGGGTACGGCTTGAGTGAGTGTGGCTCTGTTGTTGCGCTCAACACACCCTCTTCCGATCATGTGGGAACAGCGGGTGTGATCCTGCCGCATATAAAAGCAGAAATCTTACATGGAGAAATAGTAATTCAAAACCCTGCCTTTCTCGGATATCTGGGTGAAACGCCCAGAGATCCGGGACAGGTTTTTGCTACCGGTGATCTTGGAGAATTCGATCAAAATGGCGCTTTAAAAATCACGGGCCGCTGCAAAAACGTGATCATTACCGCGCAGGGACGAAACATCTCCCCCGAATGGATCGAGAGCTTACTTTTAATTCAGCCTGAAATCGGACAGGCCTTCGTTTACGGCAACGATCTGCCGTTCCCGGCGGCGCTGATCGTTCCTGCTTCTCGGAATGCGGATATCGGTCAGGCACTGGAAAAAGTAAATGAAGCGCTTCCCTCTTATGCGCGGGTGGAGCGCTTCGATATTGTCTCGCCTTTCACGCTGGACAACGGAATGCTCACCGGGACAGGCCGTATGCGCCGGGAGGAGATTTCAAAAACCTATAAGACACTCGTGGAAAAGGAGATGAATAATGACATTTTACGACGTGCTGGTTAAAGAAACCGAGGATCAGCGCCGCGACTTGTATAGTGCCCCTCAACTGGTCGCTGGCTTGAAAGGAGAAATAAGCAAGGACACGTATATCGCCTATCTTACCGAGGCGTATCATCATGTCCGGCATACTGTGCCCTTCCTTATGGCGATGGGTGCGCGCCTCCCTGAGCGCTCGGAATGGCTGCGAACCGCCATCGCAGAATATATTGAAGAAGAAATCGGTCATGAGGAATGGATTCTCAACGACATCGAGGCCGCAGGCGGAGAAAA
The DNA here is from genome assembly GCA_020443295.1 of Alphaproteobacteria bacterium. Classification (GTDB taxonomy): domain Bacteria; phylum Pseudomonadota; class Alphaproteobacteria; order Micavibrionales; family Micavibrionaceae; genus JAGNKE01. Next base: position 59,778 of record JAGRIJ010000010.1, read on the forward strand.
GGAAGCGGCAAGAACATCGAGCCCCCATTTTGAAACGGAACTTCTGGTCTCCTATAATTACGATTACATCGCGCGCAAAAACCCCGTTGGTTTCATGGGCATGGTGTTTATGCTTGAAAGCACCAGTACGCAAATCGCTACGGCTGGGGCGGACGCGTTGAAAAAAGGTCTCGGCTTGCCTGACCGGGCATTCAGCTACCTGTATTCGCACGGCTCTCTTGATCTTGAGCATCTCGAATTTTTCAAAAAAACCGTAAACGTCATCGACAATAAAGAAGATCAGGCCGCGATTATCGAAGTCGCGCAAAAAACCTTCCGCCTCTTCGCAGATGTTCTGCGCAGTATTCCTCTGAAATCCACAAGCATGGAGGGGGACCAATATGCGGCTTGAGGGTAAAAAAATACTGCTCACCGGGGGGAGAGGCGGCCTGGGGACGGCGCTTTATGAAGTGCTGGTCCAAAAGGGGGCGCACGTGACGAGCTTGGGGCGGAGGCAGGAGGATGATATCCGCGCCAATCTTTCGAGCGGCGAAGATGTCTTGCGTGTGTGCCGCCGGATAGAATCCATGCCGGTCGATGTGCTGATCAACAACGCAGCCCTTCAGCATTTCGGACGAACGCATGAACAGCCTGAAGCTCGGTTGATGGCGATGGTCGCGGTCAATCTGCAGGCTCCCTTGCTTCTGACCCGCGCCGTATTGCCCGGGATGCTTGCGCAAAAACAGGGGCAAATCGTCAATATCGGTTCTGCTCTTGCCGGTGTGCCGTTTCCGCATTTCAGTGTCTATTGTGCCACGAAGGGAGGAATGCGCGCGTTCAGCCAGTCGATACGAAGAGAGTATAGAGGGCGCGGAATTACCGTTACATATGCCGCACCGCGCGCCATGCGCACAGCTATGAGCGCAGGGCCGGTTTCCGAGCTTCTGAAGCGCACGCGCAGCGCGATGGACCTTCCGTCCGACACGGCGGAAAAAATTGTGCGCGCAATCGAGTCGGACAGGCCCGAAATCAGCATAGGGCTCAGCGAACGGTTTTTCTCCGGGCTCAACATGCTTGCTCCGGCGCTGATCGATAGCGGCCTCAAGGGCGCACGCGATATTGGCGAAGATATTCTTTCAACAGTTCAAACGTGAAAAGGAAAAGAACATGAAATTTACCGCGTATTCAAAAGTTGCATTAATGATGTTGGCTGGCGCAGCGATGCTTCCGCGTCCTGTGAGCGCGCAGGAACAGACCCGGCAGGACGGGGTTTCAGCGCCGCCGGCTTTAAGTATGGCGATTACAGACCTTCAAAGCCGGTGGGATCAGGTCAACTACCAGATTTCCGATAAGGATGAGCAGGCCAAGGCGCTGAAATCACTGGAAGAAAAGGCGGACAGGATCGTCGCTTCGTTCCCGCATAGCGCCGATGTAAAAATATGGGATGGAATTATCTACTCCACCGATGCGGGCGTAGTGGGAGGGATATCGGCATTGTCTAAGATCAATAAGGCCAGGGAACTGTTCGAGGATGCCCTTAAAATTGATGAGTCCGCTATGAACGGCGGCGCGCACACAAGTCTCGGCTCCCTTTATTACAAGGTGCCGGGCTGGCCGATTTCATTCGGGGACAATGATATGGCCGAAAAGCATCTGAAGGCTGCTCTGGCTATAAGCCCGGATGATATTGACGCCAACTATTTTTACGGGGATTTTCTGATGAGTACCAAAAAGTACGAAGAGGCCGTTCCCGTGCTTGAAAAGGCCATGCAGGCTCCGGAGCGCCCCGGTCGCGAGATCGCCGATACAGGTCGCCGCAAGGAAATTCAGGCCGATCTCGATACCGCGCAGGAAAAGCTGAAAACCGCTTTGGGCAAAAAATATAATTAGCGCCGTAAAAGCGCAGTGATGCAAAGCGCGGCCCACCCGGCCATAAGTGTCAGCCCGCCTGCAGGGGCGCCATAGGCTGCCAGGCGGATACCCGTAAAAGAAAGAACATAGAGGGACCCGCAGAACAGGATGGTGCCTACGATAAACAGCGTGGAGGTAAAGGCAAGGCGCTTAAGCTCGCGCGGGTTAAGCTCTGCGTAAGTCATCACCAGCCCCAGTGCTGTGATGAGAAGGGCATAGCCCTGATGATATCTGAGCGCTGTTTCTGTGGAGTGAGTCATTTCATCGGAAAGGGCATGATCGAAAAGAGCCCCGGCGATCACGCCGCCGAGGCCCAGTATGGCACCAAAAAGAAGGATAAAACGCGCCATGCGTGCCGGCTTTACTCTTCCACGGTTACGTGAATGATATCGGACATCACCGGCGGATGGTGCAGCATATGGTTGCCATCGCCCATAACCAGTTGAAGCGTGTGAGCGCCGGGGGAGAGCGTCACGGTGGTTTCAGTCTGCCCCTTTCCGAAATGAAGATGCTGATCGTCGCTGGGAATGGCATACTGCATTTCTTCATCGGTAAGCTGGGTATCGATCAGAAGATGAAAATGTCCGGTGCCCGGTTCATTCGTGCCTGCGGGAGCAATTGTCATCCCGGTGATCCCGAATTCAACGGCCAGCGGGCTTTTTACGTTATCGCCGTCCTTCAGGTTGACAAAAAACGCTTTGGGCACTTCTGCCTGAACGTCGGTGGTTTCAGCATAGGTCAGCGCCGGAAAAACCAAAAAAGCCAGTGCCGCGAGGATTATAAATGTATGTTTCATTATGGGAGTCCTTTCCATGAACAGAATGGCACTAATTAAAATCTAAGTACCTGAAGGGAAGCTGAAAAGCGATAAAAAAACGCTAAGTTACGGCCGTAGCCAGAAGCCCCGTCACTCCGGGCAGGATCTTCAGGGTTTTAACCGCGATATCTTCCGCCTTGAACCCTCCTTGTAAAAAAGCCGAACGAATGTCCTGGCAAGAGAAAAGTAAATGAGTCTCAGCCCCCGCGAACTTCCATTTTCGCATGGCGGATTCATCCGTAGCGTACAGGGCCATGGTCCCGCCGGGTTTTAAGACCCGGCGGCACTCGCGAAGCACGGCGGGCGCATCGTCCCAGAAATAAATCACATTGACGGCAAGGATTTTATCAAAAGAGTGATCGGCATACGGCAGGGAATAAAACTCGCCCAGAATCAGGGACACCCTTCCATCGTTCACTGCGCAGCGGTTAAGTTTGCAGGCCTGGGCCAGCATCTCTCTCGAAATATCAATGCCGTGAATGTTTGCGTGTGAAACATGCTGTGCCATCATATGCACGGCTTGGCCCGGACCGAAACCCAGTTCAAGAATGCGATCGTTCGGCTGAAGATTTAAAGCTTCAACCGCGGCTTTGTTTGGCACCGTGTTGACAAGACGCATGGCCCGGCCTACGGCGCGTCCGGTCATCCCTTTGGGGTGTTTGAGCTGCTCTCCGAGGGCGTGCCAGAAACTCATGGACGGGTTTGGGAGCGCTCTACGCAGCTAAACGTCGCAGTCGTCAGCCCCCACGGGCTTTTATCTTTTGTCTGCAGGACCGCATCCTTGCCATACTCTTCGCAATGAGAGCGGGCAAGATCCGCGACCTCTTCCGGGTCAATAAAGGTCGTATCATAATGGATAGTCATCAGATCCGGGGACTGCGTTTCGACCTTATAAGCGCCGCCCCAGACGGCAACGCAACCGCTAAGCAACACCGTACCGGCTGCCAGAAAGATTATCCGCCGTAACATAGCTGTTCGCTCCATGGATCAAGATTAGGTCTTGAAGCTGAAGTGAAGCTGAAAAAACAAGATTCAAAATTCACAAAAATAGATATCGAAACTAAAAGATAAGAGATAAAGCAAAAAAATTTTTGTATTTCAGGACTTTACTATACACTGAAAGCGCTGATCCTTCTGAGGTGAAAAGTGAAGTAGAAAAAATGAAAAAAAGCATAGTTCTGTCAATTTTTTTTGCTTGTCTGTTCTTGAACTTTTTTCAACGCCTGGCGCTTTTGCAGAAAGCCCTTACGATACCAAGTATATTCAATCTCAGCCTGCTCTGAAAAGTAATGAAGTGCAGTCTAATGAATCTACGCCTAAAAATTCTGTGGTCACACCTTCTTTATTGGGTCTTAAAGGAGGGTGGAGCATTACATGTCCTAAAGGAAATCACCTTGTTGGCACGAGGTCTGTAAACTATAAAGGCAATTCTAATTTTATATACTATTCATGCTTTATAGGTGGGGGAGCCAAGGATAATTGCATCAGACTCATCAAGCTGCTTAAGGACCTCTTCGTTTAGCCTGCGGCTGCCCTTAAAATCCTGATCGAGAATCCGGTGTTGAGCCACCGAAACTCCTCTAACTGACGATACGCCCTTGGCAACGGCCCGCGCCATCTCAGCAGTATGCCCGCTGCCGGAGTGATAAACAATCGAGATTAAAGCTTTGCTTTTTGATATTTTGGGATCCGGCATAGTGCTTCAACGGTTAAGGAATGGCTGGGGTACCTGGATTCGAACCAGGGATCGCGGTACCAAAAACCGCTGCCTTACCGCTTGGCCATACCCCAATGCCTGAACGTGGGATTCAGAGAAGGGAACCTTATACCAGACGCCTCCGGAAACGCAAGCCTTCTTTGGGCCAAAAATAAAGAGTTTAAAGCTCCCGTAATTTTACCCGAAAGTCCAACTTATCCGCAGCATAGCGCGAAAGGTTAACGGGTTTTTCTTGGCCATATTTTCCAAAATGTTTATAGTGCCAGTGAGAATCCGCAGAATCGTTGTTCTGAGGACCTTTGGTCTATAAATTTGGACCGCACTGCTTACCGGAAGGGGTCGCCGCACAATGGCTTTCAAGAGAACATCGGAAGGACGCGTATTTTTCAAGAGTACGGAGGACGATAACAAACCAACCAACGGAAACGGAGGAGGAGCGGTCCACATGCCCGAACCGTCCCAGGCCGATCAAAACCAGATGCAGATCCTCATCCTTCTGAAATCCCTGAATTCAAAACTGCTCGATACGCAAGAAGAGCGGGCAGTTCTCAAGGAAGAGCTTCAGAAATACCGGGCTGAGCTGAAGGCGCTGGAGGAAAAGGCCAGGCATCACGAGCAGAGTTACATTGATCTTGAGCAAAAGGTCGCGGCCAAGCAGAATGAAACTTTCAAAAAGGCGTCCCGCGTCGAAGAAACGATGAAGGAAACCGCGCGGGAATTGGAACAGGCCCGCAAGCTGGTCGAAGCGCTCGAGGGAAGGTCGCAGGACAGTGAAGATGTCATCAAGTCCATCAGGGAAGATCTTTCGCAGCGCAAGAAACTCGAAGATGAAATCCTGAACATCCAGAAATCTCTGGAACAGCAGCAAAAAGAACAATCCGACAAGATGGCGGAGAATCTTACCGCTTTCGTCGCGATGACCAAGCGCATGGGCGAAACGGAGGCCCGTCAGGAAGCGCTGGATAACAAGATTGAGGAAGCCACTTCCGAGTTCCTGAAACTCGACCGCAAGATCAACAAGGCGATCGAAGACCGTTCGCGCCTTCTCCGCAAGATCGAACGCATGGAAGAAACGGTGCAGGAGACACGCGACGCCCTGAACGCCAAGGCCATGGTGCTTCTGACCAGTCAGGGGCGGATGGCCGCTGCCGATTATGCGCAGATCACGGATGGCTCGCTGGGGCCCGAGCATTTTCTTCCAGGAGCGATTCCCGACGGGCAGGAACAGAAATCCTTCTGGGGCCGGCACTTCCAGCTCGATCCGGCTTCGATCACTATGATCGTTGTTATTGGTCTGCTGCTCGGCTGGATGCTCAGCGAAATTCGCCGCCCGCAAAATCTCACGGAGACGAAGCCTGCCGGGCAAATCAGTTGGACAGGCGAAAGAGCGTTACCTCCACCGGATAAAATGGCCTCGAATGACACGGATAAATATTCAGGCGCAGAATCTCCGTCTGAAAGCGCAGAGCCGGATTCTTCATCGGAGTTTGCTTCCGTTCCCGAAGCAGTCGAGTCTAAATCTCTGCCGCAGCCCGAGGCCATTGCGGAAGATGCATCCTCCTCCTCCTCATTGCCTTCGGAGACAGAAGCGGCAACGGAAGTTGCCGAAGCCCCGCCGATACCGCTGACAGCCGACACGGGCGAAGATATGAAAGTAACGCCCGAAGCAATTGATCAGGCAATCGAGGCTGAAGACGACAAGACCTTGATGGCGGCGATGGAAAAAAATCCCGACGCTCTGGCCGATCGCCTGAACGAAATCGAACCCTCCAGCCTGAGTTCAGAGGACATGAAGGATCCGTCTGCGGCCGGGGAGCAGGAAGCCACTGAATCTCAAGCCGCGCCTGAAGAAACGACATCGGGCAAATCCTTGCGTGAAAGGTTGAAACCCGACCCTAACCTTCCTGAGAAATTGAAGCGCATAGAAACCGATGCGTTCAACGGCATCAAGGAGGCCCAGCACGATATGGGGGCGATCTACGTTGCGGGTGATCTCGTCAAGCGCGATTTGAACAGGGCGGTATTCTGGTTTCAGGAGGCCGCAGATAACGGCGTCGCGAATGCCAAATATAACCTTGGCGTTCTCTATCATCAGGGCTTGGGGGTTAAAGCCGATCTGAACAAGGCGTTAAGCCTGTATTCCGAAGCCGCGGAGATGGGGCACCCAGAAGCGCAATACAATCTCGGCATCGCCTATATCGGTGGCATCGGTTTTCCCTATGATCCGGTCAAGGCCGCCCGGAATTTCGAGAGTTCCGCGAACAAGGGCGTAAAAGAGGCGGCTTATAATCTCGGTCTGATCTATGAGAACGGGCTGCTTGGAAAGCCTCAGCCGGACGAAGCTCTGATGTGGTATAAACAGGCTGCCGATCAGGGCAGCCCGGAAGCAAAAGCCGCTTTGGAGCAATTGGCCCAGTCTCTGGGAATAACCCTCACCGAAGTGAACAGGATCGTCGATTCTGTGCGGGCCGCAAAATATAAGGACGCGCCTTCATCCCTGTCCTCGCAGAAAAAACCGCAGGCAAAAGCCGATCCTGAATATCCCGTTCAGAAAAACAGTATCATAGACGCCAGATTTTCAGGTCAGCAGAAGCTGGTTGCGGAAATCCAGTCTGAATTGATGAAGCGCGGCCTCTATCCCGGCCCGGTGGATGGACAGATCGGCCCGGTCACAACAGATGCGATCCGCACCTATCAGACCGCATCGAATATGGACGTGATAGACGGGAAGCCGACACAGGCGCTTCTGTCCTATATGAAAACGTCCTCGGTCTCGGAATAAAACCGGGCGTTTTATAATCGGTCTTTAATCAGCCCGTATTTCACCCACCACCCCGGATGCTCGGATTGTATAGACTCTGCGGCGGCGATCGACTCTTCAACAGTAGCAAAAATTCCAAAGCAACTGGCGCCGGAGCCTGAAACCCGGTTGAGCAGGCATCCGTCTTCGACGCCAAGGGCAAGAAGACATTCTTCGATTTCAGGGACGATCGCAAGGGCCGGCTGCGTCAAATCGTTCTCCATGCGGTTTAAAAAACCCGTAAAGGAAATGATATCGCCGAATTCTTCCGGAAGTGCGGAGGGTGTCTTGTATCCGGCTTGAAAATGGCTGAAAACCTCGCGGGTCGGGCAGGGGCAAAGAGGATTCACCAGAACGACGGGAAGCTCAGGAAGAGGGGGAACCGGCTCGATAATTTGGCCGATCCCGAGAATGCGCCCGGAGCGCCCGTGAAATGTGATGGGCACATCGGCTCCAAGAGCGTTGAGCACAGGAGGGAGATAAGAAGCATCCGGGGGAAGTCCCCATAGTTTAATCAATCCTTTGAGCGCTGCCGCGGCGTCGCTGGACCCGCCGCCAAGCCCCGCCGCCAAAGGCAGGTTTTTGGTCAGATGGATGCGGGCGCAGGGATCCAGCCCCGCAGATTCCGCGAGGGCGGAGGCTGCGCGGACGACGATATTGGTGGAAGAGATCCCGGAATCTTTTTCTTGGGCGCTGAAATTTCCGGCATGCGGGCCGTCGACTTCAAATTCAAAATGATCGGAGTATGTCACGGTAAGATCGTCACCGATATCCGCGAAAGCCACAAGCGAGTCCAGCTCATGATACCCGTCTGGTCGCTTGCCGGTAACGTGCAGGTAAAGATTGATCTTGGCGGGGGCGAAAAGAGAAACCTTTCGGGAACGCTCATTCGCCATCGGAACAATCCGGGTTAATCTTTTTTGACTCCGGAGGGGACAGGATCCGAATCCTTGACAGGAACGCCTGCAGCAAGCGTCTTGTTCAGGTCGTCCGGAAGCCCTTGGACGATTTTATCGACGGCCTTGGCCTTCATGTCCGGGTCGTCCGTGTAATTCTTGGACCGCTCCCACTGGAATTTTGCTTCTCTCTTGCGTCCCACGCGCCAGTAAACATCTCCCAGATGATCGTTGATGACAGGATCATAAGGAAGCAGCGCAACGGCGCGCTCCAGTTCGGGCACGGCGGCCTTGTATTTGCCCAGACGGTAAAGCACCCATCCCAGAGAATCTGTAATATACCCGTCATCTGGGCGCAACGTGACCGCTTTACGGATCATATTCTGCGCTTCGTCCAGATGTAAGCCCCGGTCCGCCCAAGCATAACCGAGATAGTTGAGAACGTAGGGATGGTCCGGCTTGATATCAAGCGCGGCAAGCAGGTCTTTTTCCGCAGCGTCCCAGTTGCCCAGACGCTCGTAAGACATTCCCCGGACATAATAAAGGTGCCAGTATTTTCCGGAAACCTTACCGCCATCCATCATTTTTTCGGCTTGGGTGTAGGCTTTTACGGATTTGTCGAACTGGTCCTGCCTGCGGTAGATATCGCCGATCTTGATCTGGGAATCGATATCATGGTTCTTTTCAGAGAGGTTTTTCAGGATATTGAGAGCATCGTCAAAACGCTCCATGCTTTCGTAGGCATCGGCGATGCTTCGCTGTGCATCTGGATAAAACCGGCTGTCCTTGGGGACGCTCTGATAATAGGAAATCGCTTCATCATAACGGTCATGGCGGTTGGCGATATAAGCCAGCAGAAACTTCGCCTCCGTGATATCCGGATTTAAATACAGCGCCATCGAAGCCAGAACGCGGGCGCTTTCGTCGTTGAATTCTTGATATAAAACTTTCGAGATATCAAAAAATGCCAGACCCAGCCCGTGCTTGGGACTCTTGATGGTCTGGAAAATTTCGGCGGCCTTCCCGTCCTTGATTTTCTGGACTTTATCAGCGGTTTCACGGTCCCCCGGCCAGTCTTTAAGAATGGCCTGATAAAACTCTAACGCCTTTTCCGTACGCCCGATATGTGCGTACAAATCGCCCACGCGCTCATTCTCTCCTAAGCCCATACTGTCGGAGTTTGCAAAATGCTCAAGCAGTTTCTTGACCTGATCGGTCTGCTTCAGATAATCGGCAATCAGAATGGCATGGTAAAGCTGCAGGGGATTATCCTGAAGGCGTGCAATCTCCAGTTTTCCTTGTCCGGCCTTCGTCCAGCTTTCAAGAACTGGCCCGATAAACTGGGTCATCTCATCCTTGGGGGTCTTTAAAATAAGATCGCTGGCCTTGGCATACTTCTCCTTGCTGATCGCATCCATAATCAGGAAGACCTGCGCCACGCTGTTCTGGGAATCCGGATCGACGCTCACAATCCGCTGCGCCAGCTGGATGGCTTTTTCAGGATACCCCGAACCCATGGCGAGGATCATCGCGCGTCGGAGAACGGAGGGGTCTGAAACGCCGCTCGTCACAAGCTGGTCAAGAAAACCGTTCGCTTCTTCCCAGTCATGATGGCTTTGTGCAAAACGGGCGGACAGGTAAGCGCCGGCCAAAGGGTCGGTCGGGGTAAAAAGGGCCGCCATGCTTTTGGCGGCATCCTCTCCCGCCTGCGGTTCCGTAGCGGTGGTATCGGTCTCTACGCTGGCCTGATAAGTATAAGGAATATCAGCCTTATCCAGTCCCGTACAGAGTAAGATCGCACACCCCGCGAACAGCAGTTGACTTAATTTCATTATTTTAACCCTTTCGGTTACAGAATAAACTGATTTGGCTTTTTTCTCAAATGACTTTCTTAAAAAAACGCTCCCGGAAACAGGTCAGGCGCGGGTTTCAGGCAGTAATATTACATATTTGAATAATTCGGTCCGTCTCCTCCCTGCGGAACAACCCAGTCAATATTCTGCGACGGATCCTTGATGTCACAGGTCTTGCAATGAACGCAGTTCTGGCTGTTAATCTGTAGTTTCAAGTCTCCCTGATTATCCTTAATTATTTCATAAACTGCCGCCGGGCAGTATCTCTGGGCCGGCTCGTCATATTCGGGCAGATTGACCTGCACGGGGATATCCGGGTCTTTGAGCTTGAGGTGAACAGGCTGCCCTTCCGCATGGTTGGTGTTTGAAAGCTGAACGGACGTCAGCCGGTCAAAAGTTAAAACGCCGTCCGGTTTGGGATATGGAATAGGAACGCTGGCAGAGGCCTTGGCCAGTTGCGCATAATCGGCATGATTGCGCAGCGTCCAGGGAGAATACCCGCAGGTCAGCGTTTCCCATGCGGCATTGATCAGCCCGAACCAGAGCCCTTTATGAAAACCGGGACGGATGTTCCGCACAACCTTCAATTCCTGCCACACCCAGCTTTCTTTAAGTTTTTCAGGATACGGCGTACATTCTTCGCCATAGGAGACTGTTTTGTCGGAAAGCATCGGGTAAAGGCTTTCTGCGGCGATCATTCCCGATTTCATCGCCGTATGGTTGCCCTTGATCTTGGGAACGTTAAGAAATCCTGCCGTATCTCCAATCAGGACGCCGCCGGGAAAGGTTGGCTTTGGCAGAGACTGAAACCCGCCTTCAACCAGGGCCCTCGCTCCGTAAGCGATGCGTTTACCGCCCTCCAGCGTCTCGCGGATGGCGGGATGCGTCTTCATGCGTTGCATTTCCTCGAAGGGTGAAAAGTAGGGATTCATGTAATCCAGCCCGACGACAAACCCGATGGACACGATATTCTGATCCATGTGATAAAGCCACGATCCGCCATAGGTACGGGAATCCAGCGGCCATCCGATCGTATGAAGCACATGGCCGGGCTTGGATTTCTCCGGCGAGATTTCCCAAAGCTCCTTGATCCCCAGCCCGTAAGTCTGCGGGTCGCTCTCACGGCGCAAATCAAATGCCTTGATCAGTTGCTTGGTAAGCGATCCGTGGCACCCTTCTGCAAAAACGGTTTGCCGCGCATGAAGTTCAACGCCCGCCGCAAAATCCGGCCCGGGAGTCCCATCCGTGTTAAGCCCCATATCTCCCGTGGCCACGCCGATGACGGCACTCTCCTCGTTATAAAGAATCTCCGCTGCCGCAAAGCCGGGAAAAATTTCGACCCCCAGCGCTTCGGCCTGTTCGGCAAGCCACCGGGCAAGTAAGCCCAGAGAAATGATATAATTTCCTTTATTATGCATTTGCGGCGGGGTAGGCAGCCGGAAGGCCCGTTTTTCCGTCAAAAACAAAAAACGGTCTTGCGTAGCCGGCACATGCAGAGGCGCTCCTCTTTCCTTCCAGTCGGGGATCAGTTCAGCCAATGCACGGGGTTCAAAAACCGCGCCGGAAAGAAGATGAGCGCCGATTTCCGATCCCTTCTCCAGAACGCAGACGCTTAAATCTTTTCCATCCTCTGCCGCAAGCTGCTTGAACCGGATGGCGCAGGAAAGGCCCGAAGGTCCGCCGCCGACAATAACGACGTCATATTCCATGACTTCCCGGTCTGATCGTAAGGCTTCTGGCATGAATCCCTCAAGTCTCCCGAATAATGAGACCCCTTGATTATAAACACAAAATGCCCGCAGGGGGCGTTATTTCCTTAGAGAAAAGAAATTTAAGGGGATTTATGGATTTTTTCTGTCAAATCGGCCCGGAATTGTGAAATAATACAGCCTAACAAAGACAAAAAGCGGACAGTGAAAAATAATGGGGCAGGGTGGAGCGCCGGGGCTGACAACAGAACGCCCGACAACATACGAAATTCCCAATTATTCGAATTACGGTCACAGGCTTGCCTTGGGTGACGACGGTCATCACCGTGTGGAAGCTCCGCCGCACCGCCGGTTTGAATATTGTAATATCAACGTGACCGACCGTCATCTGAGTAACTATCAGGGCGATATTTCGCTGGTGAATATCGTTACGGCGGCAAGGGTCAGGCCACCGCCGGAACAGCCCCCCGAACCAGTGGTTGAAACCCGGGGCGGTCTCTATTTTGCTCACGGTTATGACGCCTACACCCCCAAGGATATTGTAACAGCCAGCGGCTATGAGAACGTCGACCTGGACCACGTGGCTGACGCTCTCGTCCATAATCAGACGTTCGAGCTGAAAATGACCGCTCACGCCGATACGTCGGGAGACACGGCCAAAAACCAGACTCTTTCGGAAAATCGCCTTCAGACAGCCGAGGCCTTGTTGATCGCGGCTCTGCAAAGGCAAGGTCTGACAGAGGTGCAGGCGCGCGCTCTCTATGACCAGCGGGTGGCTCCTCACTCCACCATTATCGCGGAAGGCGAAACGAACGGCCCCGTACAAACCGAAGATGGAACCCGCCATCAGGGGAACCGCGTTGTAACATTTGATCTGATTACCCAGCCCGTACCGCCCGTGCGTCCGGAGGATATTATCAGTAAAGGAAGCGATCTTGATAACCACGAGCATATCGTCGTTGTGAATATGGGCACGGCGAGAAGGCAGTCGGAAATGCACTTTTTCCCCGAAGAGGGGACAAGGCACAATCCCGGACAATTTAATATCGCTGATGAAGATGTTCAGTTCGTCCTGAGAATAGACCCGCACCGAAACCTTAACGAGGCGCATCAGTTTACGGTCAATTTCTGGGCAAAAACCAATCAGGTCGCTGACAATACGACTTTTCTGATTGAATCCGATCAACCCGGATCGGTCACAAGCGCATATAATTTTGAAACCGGAAAAATAGACATCAGCCTGAATGGTCAGGTCGCGGCCAGTATCTATATTCGCGATCACATCGACCCGGCTCTCATCCGTGTTGGGCAGGTTACAAGTGACGGCCATGTCACAGTTTCACCCCTGACAAATCTTGAGGATGTCGCTCCCCTGAGCGAAGCGCGCAGAACCCCAAGAGATTCAAACCCGGTCACGGTAGCGGCCGATCGCATCGTTCAGCTCTCGGTGGAGGCAAAGCATTTATACATTGCGCATCCTAACGATCAGGCCGGATATCTGGCGGCGCTTAAGGAAAATCATTTCTCCGAAAGACTGGACGAAGCCTTGCAGGATTTGACTGAGCGGGGCATTTCGACGGAACCGCTGAAGCGGCTTCTGATCAACCAATATTCCAATCCGGAATCAGCCCTGTACCATCCCGACCAGTTGGTTTTCCCGTTCCAGACAATTCAGGGCCTGTATGAATCTGAAGTCAGCGCGCGGCATATCGAATTTCACGAAGGGCAGGATGCTTATCAGGCATTGACGGAAAGACTGACCCGCATTGCTTCTGCGGAAGCGACAGGCTCCAGCGCGACTATGGAACCCAGTACTCCGCTTCAGCCCCCGAAAAGAAACTAATCTTCTTTTTTTGCAGAACATTCTGTTTTAGCCTGTTGGAACAGCGATTCTTTTCTGACAGGAAAACAGTAGGCGGCCCATGACAAGGCATCAGTCTCAGATTGCAGCGCTTGAATGGTACCTCGATCACGGGGTTTCAGAGCCTTTGGAGTCGGACCCGCAGGACCGCACCGCATGGCTGAATGCGCAACCCCTGACGCAGGAAAAACATGAAAAAATACCCCCGCCGGAAGCCCCGGTGACCGCGCCTCCTGCGTTCTTGGGCACAGCCGAAGCGCGCACGGAAGCCGTTCGCCTGGCAGCCAGTGCCGCATCCTTGGAGGAGCTGCGTGAAGCCATCGGGCAGTTCGAAGGCTTCGCCATCAGCAAAACGGCAACGAACCTCGTCTTTTCCGACGGCAACCCGAAGGCTCCGGTTATGCTTGTCGGAGAAGCGCCCGGCGCGGATGAAGACAGGCTTGGAAAACCCTTTGTCGGAGTCAGCGGGCAATTGCTGGATAAAATCCTGAAGGCGATCGGCCTCGACCGTCATTCAGAAGACCCTCTAAACTCTATCTATATCTCGAACATTCTTAACTGGCGCCCGCCCGGAAACCGCAACCCCAGCCCGGCGGAAATAGAACTCGCGATGCCCTTTATTGAACGGCATATCCAGTTGGCGCGCCCCAGGCTTCTGATTTTCTGCGGCGGTGTGGCCGCCAAGGCGTTGCTGAAGACCGAACAGGGAATTTCCCGCCTCCGGTCCCGCTGGCATGACTATAAGACCGTGACACCGGAGTTGACCCGTTTATGCACCGATTCGATTCCGGCTCTTTGCACCTACCATCCGTCCTATTTGCTCAGGACCCCGGCCCAGAAAAAACTGTCATGGGCTGATATGCTTGAAATAGATAGCAAAATCAGAGCCTTGTGAATTGTTTTGAAGATAAAACTGGACAAATTCCGGCAATTATATTACTTATCGCGCCATTATGCAGGCAGACCACCTATGGAAGCAGAGCATAAGCGTAGCTTTATGCGCCGTGCTCTTTTTAAACGTCCTGTTGCCTCCCGTCAAAGCTTCGGGGCGTGTGCCCCTGCCTGCTCAAAAGCCCGCTCATGCGGAGTTTCTCAAAATCAAGCCCCGTGCGGAACAAGATCAGCACGCCAGTTTTGAATCGGAATTTATGGGGATAAACAAGAAGATAATAACCCTTCTTAATATCCCCGGCTTTGATCGTCTGGCAAAGCCGGACGGCAAATCGCCCCTCTCGGGCGAAAATGCGGCACTCTATAAAGAGATTTTCAAGCTGCAATCTTACGGCAAGATGAAACAGGCCGATGAAAAGATCGCCCAGCTTACAGATCAGCGCCTGATGGCGGATGTGCTCTTTCAGCGTTATATGCACCCCACGGCCTACCGCTCGTCTTTTGAGGAACTGAGCGAGTGGCTGACGCGTTATCCGGATCACCCCGGCGCAGAACGCATTCATAAACTGGCCCTGAGCCGCAAGCCCGAAGGTGTTCAGGTGTCATGGGCCAATCTGAAATTCCGCAGCGAACTGCCGGAGGTCCGCGAGCCGAAAGTCGTCGTTGCCAAAAGTTATAAGAACAAGACCCCGCGCACGCCCGCGCAAAATCAGGCGGTCAAAGCCCTCAGCCTGAAGGTGAGGAGCCTCGTGCACGAAGGCGAGCCGTCCTTAGCCCTGGAAACGCTCTATACCGGGGAGGCCGTCCAGTACATGGACGAAGCCGAGCGGGATAGCCTGAAAGCGCAGGTCGCCCTGGGATATCTCTATGACGGCCAGACCACGGCGGCAGAAGACCTTGCCAGGGAATGCCTCGAACGCTCCGGGAAATATGTCCCGCTGGCGGCTTGGGTGGCCGGCCTGAGCCTCTGGATGAAAAAGGATTATCCGCAGGCTGCGGTCTATTTTGAAAAAGCAGGCACCTCGCCTTACGCATCCGGGTGGCTGGCGTCCGGGGGTTCCTACTGGGCGGCACGGGCGCACACGCGCGCGAAAAACCTCAAGGAAGTCAGCCGCTGGTACCGCGAAGCGGCCAAACACTCCCGCACCTTTTACGGCCTTCTGGCCCTGCGCGCTCTGGGGCAGGATGTCCGTTTCAACTGGGAAAACGAAACCTACACCTCTGAAGACGAACAAAAACTGCTCGCCACGGCCGAAGGCCGCCGCGCCATGGCTCTGGTCGCCGCCGGCCAGTACGATCTGGCGGAACAGGAACTCCTTCATTTTGATTACGCATCCAACCCCTCCATGCGCCCGGTGATTTTGGCGTATGCGGGGCATGTTGGTCTGTCCGAGGTTGCGCTTCGTCTGGGCAGTATGATCGATGCCCCCGGCGGCAAGCTGTATGATGCGGCGCTCTATCCCGTGCTTCCCTGGGAGCCGCAGGGCGGATACACGCTCGATCCCGCGCTGGTCCATGCGATTGTCCGGCAGGAATCGCGCTTTGACCCGCAGGCAAGAAGCCAGAGCGGCGCGTCCGGCCTGATGCAGATCATGCCCGGCACGGCCCGGCACGTTCTGCGCTCGGCGTCCGTTTCGGATGATGATGTCAGCGCGCTGCTCTCCCGTCCGGAGGAAAACCTGACCATCGGACAGGCCTATATCCGGGAATTGCTGGCCGACAAAAACGTCAACGGCGATGTGATCTCGATGCTCGTGGCCTATAACGCCGGCCCCGGAAATCTGGCCCGGTGGAAAAAGAGAGTCGGCCCCGTAACCGATCCTCTGCTGTTTGTCGAGATGATCCCGGTTGCCGAAACCCGCATGTATGTAAAACGCGTCATGGCCAATTACTGGATCTACAGCCTGCGCGGCGGGCAGGGGGTTCGCACGCTCGAAGCCCTCTCCTCCGGCCAGTCCCCTCGGTACGCTTACGCGGTACAGGACGAAAACGCCTTCAAACTCGCCGCGAACCAGTAATTCAATTCTCTACTCTATATAACTAAAAGAAAAACCTGATAGGTCTGAGAGTTTTTGAAGGCAATTAACCGCATTTTCCCAACTTTTATGAGCTTCTAAATAGTATCCTCTATAGCTAACAGGCACTACAAATTCATTCCCATTAGGATGTACCGGGCTATTTGAGATCAAATAACGCTTACTGCTTGTTTTTAAAGGTAAGTATGACTTTAGTTTAGTAAGATAGCCATGATCAAACATATGTTTCAAAACCTTCTCATAGACTTCGCTAACTGAACCTTCATAAGTTTGACGATCAATTATTATTTTTCCACCTCTTTGTCTTGGGCCACGTTCATGAATATGAGAGTTTTTGCTAATTTTAGATGATCTTACCACCTCTTTTAACTCTGCTTCACCTTGATGATTGTCATAAAAATCAAGAAGTTTCTCTACAACGCTTCCAGGCGTATCAACAAGAGGAACAGCCAATGCTTGTAACCTTTCAAAAGTTGAGGTTGGAATTCTCATTACTTTGCTCATCATTTAATCTTTCCATTTATCCAGAATAATGTTACATTATTCTGGATAAATGGTTAAGTCAAGAAATTTTTTAACTACGATTGTCATTTCAATGGATTAAGCTTTGCTCACTGCACCAGCCTCAACGCCCCCTCCAGCAAGGCTAGGTCGCCCACCGCGATCACTTCCTTGCCCGAAGACAGGCCCAGAGGCTGCCCCTGCCAGTCGCACATGCGCCCCCCCGCGCCCTCGATAATCGGGATATGCGCGAGGAAATCATAAGGCTTCAGGTCCGCCTCGATCACGAGGTCGAGATGCCCCGACGCCAGCAGGCCGTAGGAAATGCAATCCCCGCCCCACGTGATGAAATGCACCTGCTCCTTCCACTTCTTGATGAAATCCGCCTCCCGGTGAAAGAACATGCCGGGGCTGGTGCTCGAACACCGCGCCTCTTTCAAAGACGGGCACGTCCGCACTTTGCACACCTGTCCGTTATGCAGGGTCTCCTCGCCCTGAATGCCGACCCAGCGGTCCTTCACGATCGGCTGGTCGATCACCCCCAAAATCGCCTCGTCCTCGTCACAAAGCGCGATCAGTGTTCCGAACGTCGCGCGGCCTGAAATAAACGGCTTGGTCCCGTCGATCGGGTCGATCACCCACGTCAGCCCGCTCTCGCTTTTCTTGACCCCGAACTCTTCCCCGAAAATCCCGTCCTGCGGCCGCTCCTCGGAGAGGATATCGCGGATGCGCATCTCCACCGCGCGGTCCGCCGCCGTGACCGGGCTTTCATCCGCCTTCGTTTCGCTGGTGTCGATCGCGCGGAAATAAGGGCGGATGATCTCACCGGCTGCGTCCGCTAATCTGTTGGCAAGCGCTCGAAATTCCTGCATATATAGAGACTTTCTGTAAACATGATAGTTCTGGGTTGAAGTAAGAATAGAGCGAAGAATATGAAGACAGTCAACGATATCCGCACCGAATATCTGGGTTTTTTCAAAAAGAACGGACATGAGATTGTGGCGTCCTCGCCTCTCGTGCCGCATAACGATCCCACGCTGATGTTCGCCAATTCCGGCATGGTGCAGTTTAAAAACGTCTTCACCGGCGCCGAACACCGCGATTACACCCGCGCCACCACGGCCCAGAAATGCGTGCGTGCAGGCGGCAAGCACAACGACCTTGATAATGTCGGCTACACCGCCCGCCACCACACCTTCTTTGAAATGCTCGGAAACTTCTCCTTCGGCGATTACTTCAAGGAAGAGGCGATCACCTTCGCATGGGAACTCGTCACCAAAAACTTCGGCATGCCGAAGGATAAACTGCTGGTGACCGTCCACTCCTCGGATGAACAGGCCGCCGGGCTTTGGAAAAAGATCGCCAGCCTTTCGGATGACCGCATTATCCGCATCCCCACCGACGATAATTTCTGGATGATGGGCGATACCGGCCCCTGCGGCCCCTGCTCGGAAATTTTCTACGATCAGGGCGACGCGCTGTTCGGCGGTCCTCCCGGAAGCAAGGATGAAGACGGCGACCGTTTCCTTGAATTCTGGAACCTCGTTTTCATGCAGTTCGAGCAGGAGCCGGACGGCAAGGGTGGCCATAACCGCAAGCCTCTGCCCAAACCCTCCATCGACACGGGCATGGGACTGGAGCGCACCGCCGCCCTCATGCAGGGTAAACTGACCAACTACGCCATCGATCTCCTGCGCGATATCATCGAGCACAGCGCCGATCTGACGGGCGTGGACCCGGACGGGGAACAGGCACCCTCCCATCGCGTCATCGCCGACCATCTGCGCGCCTCCGCCTTCCTGATGGCCGACGGCGTCATGCCCTCGAACGAGGGGCGCGGCTATGTCCTCCGCCGTATTATGCGCCGCGGCATGCGCCACGCGCACCTTCTGGGCGCGAAAGAGCCGCTGATGTACCGCCTTGTGCCCACCCTGATCGCCAAGATGGGCGAAGCCTACCCCGAACTCAAACGCGCCGAGGCGCTCATCGTCGCCACGCTCTCAAGCGAGGAAACACGATTCAAGACAACGCTCGACCGCGGCCTCAAAATGCTGGACGAGGAAACCGGAAAACTCGCCTCCGGTAAGAAGTTCCCCGGTGATGTGGCTTTCAAACTTTACGACACCTACGGCTTCCCGCTCGACCTGACTCAGGATGCGCTGAAAACCAAGGGCATAGAAGTCGATGTCGCCGCCTTCGAAAAAGCCATGGACGAACAGAAAGCCCGCGCCCGCGCTGCGTGGTCCGGCACCGGTGAACAGGCCACTGAAAAACTCTGGTTTGAAATCCTCGACGAAGTCGGCCCGACGGAATTTCTTGGATACGACCGCGAGAAATCCGAAGGTGCTGTGCTTGCCATTGTCAAAGACGGAAAAAAAGTCGAAAAGCTCGAAAAGGGCGAGCAGGGGATCATCATAGCAAACCAGACGCCCTTCTACGCCGAAAGCGGCGGTCAGGTCGGCGATAAAGGAACGCTCAAAACCGAAAGCGCTGAACTTGAAGTTCTGGATACCAAAAAACAGGTTCATTCTCTCTGGCTGCATGTAGTGGAGTGTAAAAAAGGAGGCGTTAAAAACAAGGATGCGATCATTATGGAAGTCGATCACGCCCGCCGGGGAATGATCCGCTCCAACCACTCCGCCACCCATTTGCTGCACGAAGCGTTGCGCCGTGTACTCGGTGAACATGTCAGCCAGAAAGGCTCGTTGCAGGACGCGGAAAGAACGCGCTTTGATATCAGCCAGCCTGTAGCCATGACCGCGCAGCAGATCGAAGAAGTCGAAGCCATCGTGAACGAAGAAATCCGCGCCAACACGCCCGTTGAAACGCGCGTCATGCCGCTGGAGGAAGCCCGCAACACGGGCGCCATGGCCCTGTTTGGCGAAAAATACGCCGATGAAGTGCGCGTCGTTGCCATGGGCACCAAGAAAGAGGGCGCGAACAAACCCTTCTCTGTTGAACTCTGCGGCGGAACCCACGTCAAACGCACGGGCGATATCGGCTTGCTGAAAATTATCTCCGAAAGCGCCTTGTCCTCGGGTATCCGACGCGTCGAGGCTTTAACGGGTGCGAATGCTTTGCGCTATTTCGAGCAGCAGGACCAGACTCTTCAGCAAGTCGCGGGCACTTTGAAAGCCAGTCCCGCCGAAGTGCTGGAGCGCGTAAAAAATCTTTCCGAAGAAAAACGCAAGCTGGAGAAAGAAGTCTCCGACCTCCGCCGCCAGTTGGCGATGGCCGGTCCCGCAAACACATCCGACGGAGCAGGGGATGTCCGTGATATCGGCGGGATCAAATTCACGGGACGCGTCCTGAAGGATTTCCCGGCCAAGGACCTCAAGCCCATGGCCGACGATCTGAAGAAAAAACTCGGCTCCGGCGTGATCGTACTTGTCGCCACGGCTGAGGGCAAAGCCTCCATCGTTGTGGGCGTCACCGACGACCTGACGCAAAAAGTCAGCGCGGTGGAGCTGGTCAAGATCGGAGCGCAGGCGCTGGGCGGCTCCGGTGGTGGTGGCCGTCCCGACATGGCGCAGGCCGGAGGCCCGAACGCGGAAGCAGCCAACGATGCGCTCAGCGCGATTGAAAAAGCTCTGGCTTAAGGATTATCCCTGAAACGTTTTCAGGATTTCTTCGAACTCGGCCTCGGTAATTTCCTCCAGATCGTCAGGCGCTCCGATCAGGATATCCGGAATATAGGAATTATCGACGATCAACCGACCGTTCTCGGAAGATGGAATCTCCGCCATAAAAGGATCGTCGTTCTGGTTAAAAGCAATCCGGACAGGAACGCTGCCGAGCCTGTAAAAAGCATAGCGGGTCAGGATATTTTCAGGAAAGGCTGATTCCATTGTGATTATCTGGCGAAGTCGAGTTCCGAACTGCCGCCAGGGGCACGGGACTCGGTAAATGCAGGAAGAACCTCACCGAAGAATTCACCTTTGTTGACTTCCTTCCCGTCCGCGAAAGTTCCTAAAAACAGGTCCTGCTCAAGAGGGAGCCATATAAAACCTCTATCTTGTGTGCCTAAACGAAAAGCGGCAACAGGAATTTCTTCAGGGGTTTGGGTAAAATCAATAATGATAGGCGTACCGTCTAGAGAATAAAAACGCCTGTTAGTGTTAATGTCCTGAGAAGGTAATTTAATATTCATAATATCTCCATCGCGATGGAAAACTGATATCAAAATTTATAGTTGCTACGCAAGTTTTAAATATGCTTCTCGAAGTCTTCACCATCTTGCGAAGGATCGACAATCATGCTGATCCTACGGAGAAAGAAGGGCTCGAAATCGATATCGTTCAATCCGTGATGGGCTGCAGCTTTTGCGTGAATATCACGGCACGCGCGGATCATGTCCCCATAGCGGCGCGCAACTTCATAACTTAAGCCCGTTGTGCCGTGAATATCGCTGACTTTCCAGAAAGACTCTTCGGTCCAAAAACGTTCAGTCATCTCCCGCTCTCCCTCATAGGCTTCATGGGAATTGCGGTGAAACTTGTTCCTGCGCTCGCGTTCGATTTCTTCCTCAAACCCCCTATGCAGGACTTGCAGCTCGATAATATGAAAGGGACGCGGCTGGGCATCGGGAAGGGGAATGGCGATATTGGCTTTTAAAGACCGGTAACCCGAAGGCGTGGGTTTTTCAAAACGGTTCTCGACATCAATAATTCTTGCGCCCAGAGGAAGCGGGACATCGGCGTAATAAGCCCACTCACAAACCTGGGTAAGGACTGCGACTTCCCCGGGTGAATTACAGTAAATGCGTGCCCGTCCGTAATCCCTGACATCGTCATAACGGGGCTCCCCTTCGCTGCCTCTCTTTTCCCGGGTTGCCTTGCGAATGATACGGCTATCACACTTGATATCACCGCAATCATACTGGCCGACATTAAGAACGCCGACATGTGTAGGGTCCACCATCACATCATAATCCTTGCGGGCCTCGCGCATCAGATAGAGGGCTATATCCCTGATATACGGTGTGACAACCATGGCATCGGATTTATAAGCGGCTATCTTGTCTTCATCGGAAAAAAAACTGGGAAGCGAAGGCTGGAACTCAGGCAAACCTTCACTGAAAAGCGCCGTAGCGTGCATAAAACGCTCGTTAATGCTGCTTCTTCTTGTAACCATTAATCTAGTATAACCCCTGACATTTCCCTGTTTTGCTTTTTTTGCTTTTTAAACACCCATTAACGCACGATTTATCATTGGATCGCAAGGAAAAAATAGGGTGAAAATTACTTGTTTTGATGACATGAAAAAATAGAATGGCCTTGCCTTACAGGGCTTTGCCCGATATATATCCTGCACCTGAGAGAAAACTTTTAAGGGGAGTGATATGGCTCTAGAACGGACACTTTCAATCATCAAGCCGGATGCCACAAAACGTAATCTGACGGGCGCGGTTAACGCCGTTCTGGAACAGGCTGGCCTGCGGATAGTCGGCCAGAAGCGCATCCACCTGACCCTGGAGCAGGCTCAAAAATTCTATGAAATTCACAAGGACAGGCCGTTTTACGCCGAACTCACCGAATTTATGAGCTCCGGCCCTGTGGTGGTTCAGGTTCTCGAAGGTGAAAACGCAGTAGCCAAAAACCGTGAAATCATGGGCGAAACCAATCCTGAAAAGGCCGCCGAAGGAACTATCCGTAAAAAATTTGCGCTCAATATCGGCGAAAACTCCGTACACGGCTCTGATGCATTGGAAAATGCGAAAAAGGAAATAGCGTTTTTCTTCAGCGAATGTGAAATCGTGGGCTAGGAGAAAGCTTAAAAAGTTAATTCAGGCCACCGAGCCATTTTGTAAAAGCGACTTTCGTATTCTTGGAAGCTTCTTCCAGAAGGCTTGCTTTCCTAATGGCAAGATCCCCGTTAGAGGTTTTGGACACTTTCTCGACTTCGGCCGCGATCTTGCTGACCTCGGACATCCCGAAATTGGCGGCCATCCCTTTTAATTCATGAGACCGGGCGGCCAATGCGGCAATGTCCTTTTTCTCGATAACGTCATGGATTTGCCCGACGATTTCATCGGCTTTGGTCAGGAATCCTTCAAGCAGTTTTTTGAACTGGTCCTTGCCCAGAGTATCCACGAGGCTTTGAAGCATCTGGGTATCCAGAAGGTTTTCATTGTTCTTTTCGGGGGTTTCGGGCTGAGGCATGGCTTTGCTCTTTGTTTCAGGGGGTGGGGCGGGTTTCGCAGCAGGTTGTCGTTCTTGGATCGCTTTCTCTTTATCTTTATTCGGAGCCTTTTTCTCCGTTTTAAACAGGGGCTGGGATTTGCTCGCTGACTCGGAAGCTTGCCCCGACTGTTGGGAAAGCAGAAATTTCTGGATTTCCGTCAACTCTTCATCATCGCCAAAGCTTAGATCATTTTTGCGTTTTTTGCCCGTTTCTTCAATTTCAAAATCTTCTCCGTAATCGAGCGGATCGGCTTCCGCCTCATCCTCTTCTTCAAGTTTTCTTCTGAACTCGTCAAAAGAAAACTCGGCATCTTTCCCGTTGGGAGCGGTATTGTCTTCGGAAACCGGCAGGGGTACAGACTCGGATTCTGCCGTATAAAGTTCCCGGTCGTCCAGCTCCAGTCCTAGATCTTTGGAGGTCAGAGATTCAAAATTTGTCGGTTCGGGTTCTTTCGCAAGCGGATTGTCAAATTTTCCTTTGGCGGCATTGAAGATCACTTCATTAAGTTTTCTGGGATCAACAGGCTTGGCCAGAAATCCGTTGATCTGCGCGTCATAAATTTCCTTGATTTCATCCGGCATCACGTTCCCGGTAAGTGCGATGATTGGGGTGTGCGCGATATCTGCATTCGAATTCGCGCGAATCTTTCTGGCCGCTTCAAGCCCGTCCATCCCGTGCATCTGGATATCCATGAAAATTAATACAGGCCTTTCCTGTTCGCACTGTTCGATCGCCTCAAACCCGTTGGCAGCCAGAAGGACCTCATGATCGTATTTGCTCAAAAGTCCCAGCAGGACTTTTCTGTTCATCTCATTATCTTCGACAACCAAGATCTTCATCGGCGCCGTTATCAGCTCTTCATCGCTCAACGGCTCGGCAATCTCTTCCACGGTCTCTTCTTCCAGAAGCGGAAGCTCGAACGAAAACTCAGTTCCTTTCCCGACTTCGCTCATAACCCGTATCTTCCCGCCCATGGCGTCGATCAGCCTGTCGGAAATGGCAAGCCCAAGACCGGTGCCTCCGTATTTCCGCGTAATGCTGGCCTCGGCTTGCGAGAAAGGCGTAAAAAGCTTTGCTTGCGCTTCTTTTGAAATACCGATGCCGGTATCGATCACGGAAAAATTCACGAGCACGGTTCCGGGGGAATAGACTTCTTTCTTTCCCGGTTTGCGGGTATTCATCCTGATAATAACTCCGCCCTCTTGCGTAAATTTCAATCCGTTATTCACCAGGTTCAGAAGAATCTGCCTGATGCGTGTAGGATCTCCTGAAACGATGGTCGGCAGGTCCTCGCTGGTTTCAAGCGTAAGAGACAGATTTTTTTGCGCCGCATGTCCAGACATCAGAGTAACGACATCTTGTGCAAGCCGGGGCAGGTCAAACTGCACTTCTTCGATATCCATGCTTCCGCGCTCGATTTTTTCGAAATCGAGAATATCGTTCAGCAAGGTCATCATCGTCTCGCCGGACTTGCGAATCGTATCTACATAATCGCTTTGGGTTTTATTCATGTTGGTATCTTGCAGAAGCTGAACCATGCCCATAATCCCGGTCATCGGCGTACGGATTTCATGACTGACAACAGCAAGAAACGCGGATTTCGCCATATTCGCACGGTCGGCCATTTCCTTGGCGTAGCGCATCTCTTCCGCGCGCTGGATCTCCCGCTCCCGCAATTCGCTCATCAGCTCCCGCTCGCGTTCAATGACGCGTAAAAGCCGGGCCTGATCAGCCGACTCTTTGGATTTTTGCAGGCGGGCGAGGGCTTGCGTATCGTGCTTTTGACGCATCATTTCCTGCTTTTTGAGCTTTTCGTCGTATTTCAGCGCTTGCAGGCTGCCCGCCACGAACAAAGCAGCCTCAGGGACAAACGAAAGCCAGAAGAGGCTGATGGTAAAGCCGTTGACGGGAATAAGCCCTAGCGTCCCCAGACATAAAACCAGAAACCCTAAAAGATGAACGACCCATCCCGCGCAATAATAGCGGCTGATATCGTGCATATTTTTATTCAGGAAAAGGCAAACCACCATTGAAATCACCAGAGACATACTGATGGCGGTAGCATAAAGCCCAAATCCAATGGCGTTTTGTCCCAGGACAAAAAGGTAAATTCCGGTTGATAGCGCGATAATCAGGCCCAGCCCGATGAGAGCAAAATTTTCAATCGGATGGTCGTTATGCTCAATCCGCAGATAATATTTGGTATGCAAAAGGGCAAAAATAATGCTCGCGGAATAAAGACCGATCAGCGCTGGCCCGGAAACAAGCGATCCGCTGAGAAATTCCTGATTAAGAAGGAAGAAGAGAACGCAAATGGCGGCATAATGAAGCAAAAAGAATAAATAGGAGGATTGCCGAGTCATATACAGGAACGTCGTAAAGACAGCCATGACAATGACAAAAAATAACCCCCCGAGAATAATGCTCGGATTGCCTGAAAGCAGTACGTCCATGAATTTTTTCTGGGAAAGGACACGGGGGGCAAGCGTGACCGGAAAACCGTTGTCGGGCTGAATATAGAGGGCGATAAGGTTGGACGAGCGCGTCTTAAGCGTAATAGGAAGAGAAGAGCCGAGGAATACGTCATCGGGGGCTTTGCCGTCCTCATCCTGCACCCCTGTAAGCTTAAGCCCGGGTGATTTGACAAACAGGGTCTGGGTCGAGGCGTTCATAACCATGATCTGGCTGGCCAAAGCCATGCGCCCGCTCATGGCGTCGCCAAAATCCAGAACCCAGTTATCGGAGTCGGTATTATTCTGGATCTCGAACAGTATCCAGAACGGCGATTCTGTGAGAGACTGATTGATAAGTTCAGAGTCTGATTTTTTACCCTTCAGTCCCCGGCTTTGAAAACTGTCGACAACTGATTTCAGGCTGATATTTCGCTCGGGATCTTGGGTAATATAACATTGCGGTCCGATAAAAAGAACCTGGGAATCGGCGGTCAGCGTAAGGGCAGGGGAAGCGGCTTGAACGGGGCCTGCAAGGACAAATGTAAAGACAATAAAAAACGCTGTCAGGCAGAACGTGCTCAAAGCTTTAGTTCTGACAGGCGGAGGAAAGGACAGGAAATGTCGAATATCAAACATCGTCCCGAAGTGTTTTATTGCCCCAAAAATAGCGAATAACGCATAAACGCAGTTACACACAGCAGTGTGACGCGAAAAGGTTAAGGTTTGCTTAGGATAAGGGGGCCGAAAACTTTGATTTAATTACGTAAAATGAATAAAGGTTAAGGCGAGAAAGACCAGCACGGCGGCAATCGCGAGAATGGCGTATTTGGCTCCGCAGGCAAATGAATCCCACGTTTTTCTGGCATGCTCAAGCTCTCGAGGGTCGACATCGACGGCCTGTGTATGATCACCCATGATAAATCTCCTAAAAAACCCCTACATGAATAATGAATAAACTGAAACGGCCAAGGTCTTCAAGGGCAGAATGACGGAAACACTCAGGAACTTAACGATTTGTTCAGGGTCCGGGCAACAATCCGTACAGCTTCGATATAGGCCAGATGCTCCTGCTCAAGAACGCGTTGCGCCAGAATATCGGGCGTATCGCCGGGAAGGATTGGAACCCGCTTCTGGACAATAATCGGTCCGCTGTCCATTTCGGGTACAACGTAATGCACTGTACATCCGGCTTCCTTCTTCCCGTCGGCCAGGGCCCGGGCGTGCGTATTCAGCCCTTTGTAATCAGGAAGGAGAGAAGGATGAATATTAATCATACGGTTGGGCCATAAATTTACGAATTCAGCCGTCAGAACCCTCATGAAACCGGCAAGAACGATAAGTTCGGCATCGGACTCAACGATCTCTTTTTGCATGTCTTTTTCAAACGAGGAGCGGTCCGGATAGGCTTTATGATCAACCACGGAGGTTTGTATTCCGGCCTCTTTTGCACGGGCCAGCCCGGGCGCATCCGCTCGGTTTGACAGGACAAGACGGATTTCCGCAGGGAAAGAGGGATCGCGGCAGGCATCGATAAGGGCTTGCAGGTTGCTCCCGCGTCCGGAAATCAGAACGGCAAGTTTCAGCTTTCCGCTGCCCATGCCGCATCCATGTTGTCGATCTGAATGGGGGAGCCTTTTAAAGGTCGCTCTTCAATGGTTCCGATCCGGGTAACGGCCTCGCCCTGGGACTCAAGAACCCGCATGATGTCATCGGCCTGAGCAGTGGCGCAGATGGCAACCATTCCGATCCCGCAATTGAGGGTCCGGGCCAGATCGTCGCAGTCCAGCGACCCGGCGCGCTTCAGCCACCCGAAAACGGCGGGCAATGCCCAGTTTTTTGCGTCCAGATGCACGCTGAGAGAGTCCGGCACCACCCTCGGAATATTTTCTGTGAGGCCGCCCCCCGTAATATGGGCAAGCCCGCGGATAGCAGGCGCTCCGGAGGAATCGTTAATTTTAAGGGCCGCCAGCAGGGGGCGTACATAGATGCGGGTGGGAACCAGCAAGGCATCGGCAAGGCTCTTGCTGCCGTGCCGGTC
>JAGRIJ010000081.1 GCA_020443295.1 Alphaproteobacteria bacterium
ACGTCGCTGGCAGCGGCGTGGCCTACGGCGGTGCGGTGATAATAGAAGCAGGAGCGGATATCATTCCCGTCGATCGGCAGGCCGGAATGGGGAATGAAAATCGTGCCGAGGAACATTTTCGCCTGCGTGATCGTCGCGAAGGGCAAGGCGTCCTTGCCGATGTAATCGGCGTTCACGAATTCCTCGATCTCCAGCAATTCGCTCCACTGTTTCCAGCCGACGATGCAAAAACGCTGGCCGTCGTCGGGCACGTCGTTTTCACCGAAGGTTTCGAAGGCGGAGAGGATTTTATCCTTGGTCAGGCCGACGTTGCCATCAAGCACCGTGTTGGCCGAGGCGGTGGCGAGCGCACCTATGATCAGCTCATCGGTCTTGCGGCCCAGCGCATTCGCGCCGGCGTTGGCGATCACCTGCCGCTCGTCGATGTTGGTTTTGAGTTCATCGAGACGGTCGACCCAATCGCCCGCGTAATAATCCTGCAGGACGACCTCGATATTGGAGTGATCGAGATTCATGACCGGGACCATGCCGTGGGTGGATTTGGTGGAAGCGGTTCCTTTTCCGACTTTCTGGAAGATCGCGGAACTGCCGTTGACGTTGCCGATGGTGCGGACTGTGTTGCGGAGCTTACTGCCCTGCCGTTGATAGGCTTCATGCACTTCGCGTTCGAACTGCTTAATGAAGGCCTGGTCGAGAGTTGTAGACATTTCAAACCTCTTGGTCTTGGGTTGGTGTTTTGGCTAAACCCCGGTCCGGTTGTCTTGGATTTTTACGGCAAGGCCAGAAGCGCGGAGGAACGGAGGCGCAGGCGCAAAGATTTTGATCGGCGTTGTCTGCGCGGTCCGGGAAAAAAGAAGCGCCGGGTGCAACCCTTTTAAAAAGGCGCAATTCCGGCGTTTATGAGGTTATAATATGAATTTATTCCTAGTTTGTCAAGAAAATATCGTGCATAGATTGCAGGTTTTTTTCCGTGAAGCTTAAGTTGTTCTGAAAAATCTTTTACGATTAGGTTACTTCGTAAAACGAATCAGAGCGTCCCCTATGTTCGGCAAGATTTTTTCAAGCTTCAAATCCAAGGACGAAACCGATGATCAGTCGCGCCGGCAGTTTGCGCGGAGGAACGGCGATCATTGCGTGAGCGTGATCAACGGGAAGATTTACCCGGTTGAAAACTGGAGTATGGGCGGGTTCCTGATCGCTGCCGATGACCGGCTGTTCGGCGTAACAGATGCGTTCGATGTGACGATGAAATTCAAGCTGCGCAACTCCATTCTCGATATTCCGCACAGCGCCATGGTGGTGCGGAAATCCCATAACCGGGTGGCGCTGGAGTTCAAGCCGATGACCAAGGCGATCAAGTCGCATTTCCAGCAAGTCGTGGACGATGTCATTTCCCAGGGGTTTGTCGACTCGCAGTTGACGTGATTTTCGTCGTTCGAAAAAGAAGAGGCCCGCCGGAGCGGGCCTTTAGTTTTTTGAGGTAGATGCGTTATTACAGGTTCGAGGATTTCTTCACGCTTATTCGTTACTTCCCGGCATAAAGTTTCCGGAACCCTTCGGTGACTTTTTCGACGAAAGCCGGGTCGCGGTCGCGCCAGTATCGCGGGTCGCGCATCATGGAGGTCAGTTCACGGTCGCTGGTCGTATCGCCGGTCTTGGCCGGCGTGCGGGAGAGTTTCGGCTCTTCCCCTTTCATCATGCGGTGAAGCGCCAGGACGCCCTCGTATGACGAGGAAAGGCTTTCGAGCACTTCGGGGGGGAGGTTTTTCTGGCCGAAGGCGAGAAGCTGGCGGGAGATTTCCTTCCAGTTCTCCGGCCCGCCGAAATGCTGCACGAGCTTTTCGACTTCGCGGTCGGCCTGGAACTCGGCGGCAATTTCCACGATCATGGGGATGAGTTTTTCGGCGGCGAGATTATAGACTTCCTGCGCCTGTTCCTGGGTAAAGCCCTTGTCGTGCAGGCGGGCGTTGATGTCGGTATCGGGCTGAAAGAGGCCGTGGGAACAATCGATGCAGTAATCCTCCGGCGCTTTGGGGGCGGCGGGAAGCTGTGAGAGTTTCTTTTCCAGCGCGTTGTAGGACTGGAGCATGCGGTCCATGCGGAATTCGCCGGATTCGGGGTCGATGAATTTTTCGGGGATGTCGTTGGTGAGCAGGTTTTCAGTCATGGGGGTCTCCTTATCAAGAGGTGAAATGTTCAGACGGGATTGCGGCCGCGGTCGATGAGGCGGAGGATGGCGGCGACCATCGCGCGCTGTCCCTCGGCATAGCGGAGCTGCTGATCGCTCGAGGCGGGGCTGAGGGCGCGCTGGAAGGTGATGGCCTGCAGGTAGGCCAGCGCCCTCTTGCCGTCATCGGTGGAAAAAAGCCGCGCGAAACATTTTTCGATTTCGCGCAGTTCGAGGTTCGGCGGGTCGGGGGCGCGGTAGACATATGAGGATTGCGGATCGTTTCCGGGTTCAGACTGGCGCTTAAACATGACTTAGTCCTTTTGCTTTTGTTCGGGTTGCCGGGGCGGGGTTGCAAGAGCCGCCTGCAGGAGTTCGGTCCGGATGAGATCGCTTGGGACGGCCAGCGCATCCCCCAGAAAACGGGCGGCGGCGGGCAGGTTCACGCTCTGCGCGGCCTCCGGCCCCATCGCGAGGACGGAGGTGATCCAGGTCAGGGTGTTCTGCACGTTTCTTTGCCCCTGCGCGCGGGCGAGCGGCGAGCGGTAATCGACGGCGACGAGGCGGCCATCGAGCGCAATGTCGGGCACCTCACCGCGACGACGGAGAATGGCGAAGGCGCGTTTTATGAGCGGGGTGAGAAGTTCAGTTTGCAGACGTCCGTAAGTTGCGCCCAGAAGAAGAGACATTTCCGCCGAGCGTTCCAATACTTCCGTTGCGGTCATGCGCGGGGAAGCAATCGGGGAGAGCTTGTCGGTCAGGAGTGCGTGACGGATGCGGGCCTGCAGGTTTTCGAGGATGAGCTGCGAGACGTCGAAACGGCCCGGCATATCAAGGGGCTGCAAGCCTTTCGAGCCGATGGCCTTGGGGATGATGCTGCCCGGTGTGAGCTGGATATTCGCGGGGTTGAGCACGCCGTCATCGTCGGCCTGCCAGATCCCGGTTACGGCGATGGAGGCATTCTTGAGAATGAGTTCCACGACCTTGTTCGCCGTCTTGATATCCGGCAACGCCTTCATCACCGGCGAACGGCCGTAGGTTTCGCCCGGCGATTTGATCCAGCGGAAACTGATCACGGGGGATTGCTCGAAAGCGCCGGATTGCAGAAGGACAGGCCGGTTGCCCGGTTCATCGAGCAGGGCCATATATTCGTAGGACAGGCCGTTGGGCAGGACGGATTCCAGAATCTTGAAACGAACCTGCGGATCGCGGGAAGCGGTTTCCAGAAGTTTGGCGGGAATTTCCGCGAAAGGGTAGCGGTCGAGAATCTGATCGAGCGTCAGGGGAATATGGCGATACGCGCCATCAAGAAAACCGGACGCCCCCTCCTCCAGCACGACCTGAGAGAGCGGGATGCAGGAAAAGCGGAAGGCGGAAAAGCCGCCCGGATCGTCTTCCTCGAAGGAGAGCGTGGCCGTGCCGCCGACGACGAGATCGAGATAGCATTGATGAATCTCGACGGCGAAATTAGAGCGATCGAAGTGCGATTGAATCGTTTTTCCCGCCTTTTCCAATACGGGGGCCAGCGCAGCGGCCTCCTCAGCCGAAAGATCGGGGCCGGGCTTGAGTCCGAACCATTGCGACCATGTCGGCGTGAGGTTCGCCAGAAGGCTGGAAGCAAGCTGGTCGGCGGCGTCCATCGCGGTGGCGTCATAGATATGATTATTGCGCGGCGCGCCGGGGACGGGTTCGCCGAGAAATCCGCCGCGCTGGGGGAGCGCGTATTCGTAGCATTCCTCCCACAGGCGGGTCCACTGGCCGCGCTGGCGCTTTGCGGATTCATACCGTTCGATCAGGCGATCGGCGAGAGCGTCGTCATTATTGTGTGACGGGTTGCGTGAAGAGGATTCCTGTCTGCGCAGCGAGGTGACGGTGTTCATGGCTATTCTCCGAGAAGCGTTTTGCGGTTGAAGTTATTGCCCACGGCCGTGAGAAGGCCCCGGAAGCTCGTTCCTATCGTGCCGAGAAATCCGCGGCGGCGCGTCAGGAGATCGCGGGTGCGGGCCTGCGCGGCCAGCGTTTCTGCGTCCGGTTGGCCTGCCGTCGTATCGGGCGGCGGTTCCGTGACGGGGGTGACCGGGTTTTGCAGGACCACGGTTCTGATGGTTGGCGCTTTCGGGCGCGAGGTCAGACTTCCCATGAGATTGTTCCTTTCTCCATCAGGGGTTCGAGGGTTTCGGCGAGCGCGAAGATGCTGCGCGGGCGCGAGGGTTCATTCGCGCCGTTCTGCTCTTGCAAACGGCAATAAAGCTGCCACGGGGTGAGGATGAAACGGTCGTGGATGCCGAGGATGCGTTTGACCGCCTCCACACAGGTGAGCGGCATGAGCGGCGCCGAACGGTTACGGTTTTGCGCGCGGGATTCGATGATCGTGAGCCCGCAGGTACGCAACCAGTGCGGAAAATCGAAATCAGCGGGCACGTCATGCACGGTGACTTCGAAGCGGTTGGCCATGGGGTCGAGGCTGACCCAGTGGCTGCCGTCATTGATGACAACGAAACAGTGGCGGAAGCCGGGCTTGAGCCAGCGGAGCCAGGGAATATCCGTCTGCCCGGTGAAGGCGACCCAGATTTTCTGGTCCGGGGATTCCACTTTTTTGTTTTTACTTTGCTGGGCGGTCATTCTGCGGCGACTCCTTCGTAAGGGTTGAACGATGGGGGGTGAAAAGACGGGCGGTGCGCGCGGCGGCCGGGGTCGAAACGGACCAGCCAGCTGTTGGCGCGGAGGATGCCTTTTGATTCGAGAACGGGTTCGAGCCTGTCCATCGCCTCGCGCCAGAGCTTGTCGGCGCGGACTTCCTTGATGCGGCGCGGATCGGGCGCCATGTTCCGGCGGCCATAGTGACGCAGGACAAGAATGTGATTCATGGTCAGTATGCGCCGGCGGTAGAGGCGGTCGAGAATCTTGAGAATATCCACCGGTTCGCACGGGCGTTCGACCAGCCCCTGCCCCGCGATGATTCGCGCGCCTTCGTTTTTCGCCTGTTGCGCGGCGATGAACCAGAACCACGCTTCCTCGACGGTATCGAACGGGACGGGCTGGCTTTCGCGGATGACGGGGGTTTTATGTTTCTGGCGGCTGGGGATCATGGGGCGGACTTTCTTTCGGTTGGGCTTTTGTTCTATTTTTGTTCTTTTTGAAGGTACAAATGTTCTATTTATGTTCTCTTTTTTGCCAGAGAATTTTGAAGGAGTCAAGCAAATAATTGTGAATTATTTCCTATTTACGTTTTGTTCATAGGATGGGACTATTATCCTAATATGTTTACGCACGAACAGATCTGGCTTGGACTCGACCGCCTTGCGGCGTCGAAGGGATATTCGGCTTCCGGCCTTGCGCGGCTGGCGGGGCTGGACCCCACCTCCTTCAATAAAAGCAAGCGGCACAGCCCGGATGGAAAACCGCGCTGGCCTTCCACGGAAAGTCTTTCAAAAGTTCTGGCCGTTACAGGCTCCACGATGACGGATTTTATCGCGCTGGTGGATGCGCCGGACTCGGACGGGCGGAAGCTCACCCGTAAAGCGGTTGCGCTTGAGGCCGCCGCCTCGCTGATTTCCACGCAATCGGTTTTGTTTAATGCGAGCGAGCCGTTCACTTTGAAATCGGGAAAGAAGAGCCCGGTTTATATTGACTGCCGGCGCCTGATTTCCTTTGTGGCCGAACGCAAGATGCTGATGGATCACGGGGCATGGCTGGTGCGGCAGAACGTGAACCTGTCCACTATCGATGTCGTCGCCGGAGGGGAGACGGCGGGGATTCCGTACGGCGCTTTTCTTGCCGAGCGTCTTGAGAAGCCGATGATCTATGTCCGCAAGGAACCCAAAGGATACGGACGGATGGCGCAGATCGAGGGCGTGCTGCCGGAAAAAACGGATGCCGGGCACGCGCCGCGCGTGCTGCTGGTCGAGGATCTGCAGACCGACGGCGGGAGCAAGATTACCTTTATCAACGCGCTGCGCGAGGCGGGCGCGATTGTGGAAGACGCATTCGTCGTGTTTCATTACGGGATTTTCGCCAAGAGCGAAGAGAATATGAGAGAAATGGGAATCACGCTGCATGCGCTGACCACGTGGTGGGAGGTGCTGGAGGTCGCCAAGAAAGGCGGATATTTCGACAAGGCGACACTGTCGTCGGTCGAGGCGTTTCTGAACGATCCCAACGGATGGCAGGACCGGCATGGCTAGCACGCGGATTGCAGGGAGAGTCCCCGGAGACTTGCGATGAAAATCTGTTTTCATGCCTCGGAAAAGGCGCAGGCACAGGCCGCGCTGGAGGAATACAGCAAAAAATACGGGAATACGCCGATCGAGGACGCGGACGTTCTGGTCGTGATGGGCGGCGACGGCACGATGCTGCACACGCTGCATTCTTTTATCACGATTAATATCCCGATTTACGGCCTGAATCTCGGCACGCTGGGGTTCTTGCTGAACGAGCACCGCAAAAAAGACCTGCCGGACCGGATCAAGACGGCGCGGCCCTATACGATTCATCCCCTTCGCATGGATGCCACGGACAAGCACGGGAAAATTTATACCGAGCTGGCGTTCAACGAAGTCTCGCTGCTGCGGGAAACGCATAACACCGCGAAGATCATGATTTTCGTGAACGACGAGGTGCGCTTGCCGCTGCTGGTCTGCGACGGGATCATGGTGTCCACGCCGGTGGGCAGCACGGCCTATAATTCCTCGGCCTCGGGGCCGATTGTGCCGCTGGGCGCGAATGTCCTGCCCATGACGCCGATCAGCGCGTTCCGACCGCGAAGATGGCCGGGGGCGCTTATTCCCAATACCAGCCGGGTGCGGTTCGAGATTATCCGCCCGCACGAGCGGCCGGTCAGCGCCTCGGCGGATTATAAAGAGATCCGCGACGTGGTGACGGTGGATATCCGCGAGTACCGGGAGATTTCTCAGACCCTGCTGTTTGACCCGGATAATCACCTTGAAGAGCGGATTTTCCAAGAACAGTTCGCGCCGTAAGTTTTTA
>JAGRIJ010000082.1 GCA_020443295.1 Alphaproteobacteria bacterium
AAGAGAACCATTGTCAGCCTCAGAAAAATCTCTTGTGATTATTGTATGATCGAAAAGGACGATCCGCTTCCTTCAAAGATCGTACGGGAATATGTCTTGCGTTTTATCAGTGCGGACTCTTTTGAACTCGACAATGTGACATACACCACGAATCCCGATCCTGAATTGACTGCTTATGATACTGAAGAAGATATGAAGTTTGTTCTTGAGGAATTTAAAAAATTTAAACCCTAAGCTTCGCCTAATTTACCATCATTGCGAGGAGACGGTGGCCGATGAAGCAATCTTTTGCGGCTCTGGATTGCTTCACCCCGATGTCACGGGGTTCGCAATGACGTTTGATGCTGGTTCGAATCCAGCCTCCCGATCCTGTTTTCAAGACATCACTGCGTCGGTTGCGGGGGATCGCTGGCTGACGGTTCGCCGGCGTTTGTTGCGCCGGAGCGCAGGGTCACCCATTGGCCGTTATCGGCGGTGGCGAGGTTCCAGAGCATCCCCGCGCGTGGCATTTCCACGGCTACGCAGGTGAGTTTAGATGCGTCAAATAACTGCGTTGGCAGGGTCGTGCTGGTGATCGTGACTTTCTGCTGGATGGAGAGGCCCTCCCCGGCGGCGCGGTCGGGGGCGGTTTTGCTCTTGTCCCCGTCGATGCTGAAATCGCTGTTCACCGCTCCGCGGCGGATTTTGACGGCTTTCACGTCGCCGACTTCCGTATTGGGGATGAAGGCGCAGACCGTATCGTCATTTACCTGAAACCCGTTGAAGGTGAGCACGGTATGGCTGGGCCATGAGGAAAGCGGATTGAGAAACATGCCCTTGAGGTCGCTTTCGAACCGGCCGTAATCGAGAACGGTTACGGTTAGCTCTTTTGTCGTTTGATCGAAAGAGACGTGATCGACCGGCAGGGTAATGTATTTTTCCAGATGGCCGAGACGGACGAAATCCACACCGGGATATTGTTCGCGCAAGGTTCCGACTTGCGTTCTTTCCTGCGGGGAAATCTCGCCGGCTTTTACCCTGATCCCATGATACCGGTTCAGCCCCTCCAGATAGAGGTTGGTTTCGTTATCGGCGGCGGTCTGGCCGTGGAGTTCTCCGGGTGTGCTTAACAGAACTACGAGAGAAAATGCCGATCCCAGTCTTGCCCATGTTTTGCGGTCCATGGCGGAGAGGAGCTTTCTTTAATCGTGATGGAGTTTTGTGAAAATTTCCCAGAAGGAATGTTTTTTCGAGGTTGGCGCGCCGTCTGCGGTAAGGTAGACGATCGGCGAGGCGGCAAGGGGGTCGAAGCGGCTGAGCCGCGCCTCGCGGTTGTAATTCATAAAGAAATCAAAATTTGTGTCTTTCGTCTGGCGCGGAATTGTGCCGTCACGATAGACCGGAAACAGTTCAGTGAGATATTCGTGCCACGCGGCGAGAAGTTCGGGGCCGTGATTTAATCCGTCCCTGGAAATTCTAAAAGTGTCCGCGTCGATGGAGACAAGGGTTCCCTCTCTATCGGGGAGGCGTTTGAGGTTGCGCGGCGTGTCGTCTCCTTCAATGAACTCCATACCCAAAATACCTATATCCTTTCTGAGGATTTCTACGTCTTCCTGCGTACAGGGTTTATGTTCGGCCAGCCATGGATAGGTGCAAATGGTGTAGTCTCTATCCTCAGTCTGGACCCTTCTTTGGGATATAGGCGGCATCTGGAAGACCAGATCATCGCCGCTAAACGAGGTTGGCATGATTTTTACGACGTTGCCGTTTCCGGCGTATAGGACCAGCGAGACGCGCGCATCCATGATCCCGGAGGTCATGTTGATAAAGCGGGTTTGCCCCATTTCACGCAGGGTACCACTTAATGCGTCATTGGCCTGGCGGTCATACTTGATCCAGTTCGTGACTTCGTTGAACTGCATCTCGTCCGCAGCATCTCTGAATGCTTCGGTAGCGAAAATAGGAACTCTGTGGCGGAGCCGCGGGTCCACTTTTTATCATCCCTCAATTGACCTGAGAGTAAGTCTAACACAGCGGTTTTTATTTGCGCAAACACATAACTTTCCTAGGGGGTATTGGCAGCTTTTAAAGGGATTTTGTAACTTTCTTTCTCCAAAACGATGCGCTGCAGCATGAAAATTCCTTGCGGGCTTTCTAACGGCGTGCTGGAGTTAGGGTTCGCTTTTATAAGTATAAAGGAGTAACCATGAGCGAGCATTTTAAACGGGAAAATTTTCCGACAGACGGTGGAAAATCGTTTTTGGCAGACTGGCATGAGGCCGGTCCCGGTCAAACGCAACAAGGCGATGGTGCCGGAGAGGTCAAGAAAATTGAGGTGACCGGCGGCGAAGATGTGAGCTTCGAGGTTCCGGTCGAGCAACGTCAGATGACTCAGGGGGTATCTTCCGGAACAGGCCAGATGGGCACAGATCCCTGGGATCACTGGTATCCAAGCGAAGAGTTGTAAGTTTAAATTGCGCAAGGGTTTCAGGCCCGCGGGTGCGCGGCCCTGTAGACCTTCAGGAGTTCTTCCGCATTGATTTCCGTGTAGCGCTGGGTCGTGCTCAAAGACGCATGGCCGAGAAGTTCCTGAATTTCCCTTAAGTTCGCGCCATTCTGCAGCAGGTGGGTGGCGAAGCTGTGCCGCAGGGCATGCGGCGTTGCGTTTTCGGGAAGGCCGAGCAGGTTTCGCACATCGCGCATGGCCCGCTGCGCAACGCCCTGATTGAGGCGCTTGCCGCGTGCGCCGATGAAGACGGGATCGTTTTTTTCCGCCGGGACGGGGCGTTTGCCCATATAGTGCTTGAGGGTTTTTTCGACGATGGGGAGAACGGGCACCTGCCGTTCCTTTCTTCCCTTACCGATCACGCGGATTACGCCATCGCGGGGCAGGTGCCCGGCATCGAGCGAGAGCGCTTCGTCGATCCGCAGCCCGCATCCGTAGAGCAGCATAAAGAGCGCCATGTTGCGGGCGCCGATCCAGTCCTGTTTTTCCGCGAGGCCGGCTTTTTCTATGACTTCGCGGGCCTGTTTTTCGTGCAGGGGGCGGGGGAGTTTGTGCGGAAGTTTCGGGGTGCGGACGGTTTTGATCGCGGCGTTGTGCATGATGCCCTGTTTATCGAGCCAGCTCAGGAAATTTTTTATGCCGGAGAGGGAGCGGGCGCGGGAGGCGTTCGATGCGCCCTCCATCGCCTTGCGGGACATCCACGAACGGAAATCGCGCAGGGAGACTTCGGAGAGGTCGTTCAGGCCGGGTTTTTTCCCCAGATGATCGAAGAGAAAAGAAACGAAGTGTCCGACGTCGCTGCCGTAGGCGCGCAGGGTGTGACGCGAGAGATTTTTTTCGACGCGCAGCCATTCGGCCCATTTGTTCAGGGCGGATGAGAAGTCGGCGGCGCAAAGAGCGGTAATGTGCGCCTTGATGACTAGATGTTCAGCCATATGCGGAAGCAGCGTTCGATAACCCGCGCGAGGAAGCAGATCTGGTCGGTCGCCTGTCCTTCATGGAAAAGATGCGGATCGCGGCTGCCGAAGGCGATAATGGCGGGCGGCGTGTCCAGAGAGATATCCACGCGCAGCAAAATCTGGGAGCGTACAAGGGTCGCGCCACCGCCGTAGATCGCCTCGATGCCGGAGATGTCCTCCTGCAGCAATACATTTTTGCCCTTCATCCAGCGGTCGATCGTGCCTTCCGGCACGACGCGGATTCCGTTCTGGTGGACATGCGGGATTTCGCGGCCGTTACTTTCGACGACCAAGACGGAAATATCCACGTCCAGAATGGAGGAGATGTCCATCGTGATCGTCTGGATGAAATCCTCGAAGCTCGTGGCTTCCAGAAGGCAGAGAACGGATTTGTGCACGCGCTGCTGGTTGTTCATGTTCGAACGCGCGTTCTCGATGAACTCCTTCGTGTTCTTCTCGAACTCCTGCTTGTCGGCTTTCAGGCGTTCGATCATGTAGGTCTGGAAGTCGGCGATGCCGCGTCCCTGCGCGTGCGCCGGAGGAATCAGAAGATCGCAGGCCTCCGGATTTTTTTGCAGAAAATCAGGGTGATCTTTCAAATACTGGACGATTTCTTCTTCGTTCAGGCCGGGGGCCGGGGGGATGGTTGTCTGTGTTTCTTTCATCCCCTTATCGTACCACAGGCAACCCCCTGTGACACTTGTTTTCCAAGGTTTTTCACAAAAGGTTTTTTTTCATTTTCTGTAAAATTCGTGTATACTAATATACGGAAGGAGCGTGTGGCGGCGAATGAGTATACGGTCCTCAAAGGACTTGAAACGTAAATTGCTGAAGAGAGCGATACGGGAAGGGCGGGGTCCCGAGATGATCCTGCTCATCCAATGGACAAATGCACGCATTAAGCACGAGTCCGAACGCGACGCCGAAGAACTCCACAAATTCGAAGACGATAATTTCGCGCAGCCGCGCTCCGTGCGGATGCTGAATCTGCTTGCCGCGATGGAGGGGCGGAGCGTGCGTTATTCGGATTCTGCCGTTGCGCGCCTGTCTGAGGCGGCGGGCGGCACGGTGCATTAAACAATCGATTACAAAATACTCTGCCCGGTTTTTTTCCAGTCCTCTACAAACGCGGCGAGGCCTTTGTCTGTCAGCGGGTGGTTGTAAAGCTGGCGGATCACGTTCGGCGTACTGTTGGTGGCGTTTTAAGGCTTGAGCAGTTATTGTTTTAGCCGAAAAAGGAAATTTGAGTATGAAACCTGTGTTTTACATTTTATCAACTGTTGTCTGCGTTGTTTTGGCCGGGGTTGCTATTAACCCTGCTATCAATGCGATCTCAGGATCACAAGCTTTTGCGGCTGATGATGTCGTCGGGGTTGCTGAAGCTCAGAGTACTCAGAAAGATGTTCTCAGCTCTCAAGAGGACGCTGTTCTAGACAAGCTGCGCTCATTGCTTTCTGAGAATTATTGTCCAAACGATGAAGCGAAGGACTGGAATGGAGAAGAGCCAGCTCCGGCGTGTTTGTTGGAACAGGCAAAAAGAGTCAGGATTGCAGTTTTTGGTCTACCTAAGTTTAGCAAGGAAGAGGAATCGGCTATTCAGCGAGTTTCAGAGCAGGAAAAAAAAATTAAAGAAATTATGGATGTGTATACGTGTCCTCCAGGTGTAGAAGAGGAGTGGGTAGGTGCCTCAGTTCAACTGCCTGCTCCAAAATGTGTTCTTGTAAGGTCGGAGAAACTGCAGGCGTTGAGGCCAGACGGTACTGCTTTTGAAGTATTAGATAATGGAACTTCAGAAAAACTGAATGAGCTAAAGTTGCTAGATTTTGAAATTTCTAGATTACTTTGGACAAGATATTTTCTAACAACAAGTCACAAGGCTCATGAGGTGGCTTTTTTGCAGGAACTAAAGGATTTGGTTCACTAGGAGAATGGTGTTATGACGTTAAGTAATAATTCTTTTGATATCATACCTGACTATTACAAACTTTCTGGGGGCGGCTACACGCCTTTCCGTAGCTTTCTTGTGAACGGAAAATTGACACGGTTTATGGGGGCATCCCTAAACTGATCTGAGGCTTTGTTAGTGCTTGCGGCAGGCGGAGATTGTTTGGTTTGAGCTGGTGCGCGTGTTTGGAATAAAGGACATTATAAATATGAAAAATTTCCCTCTCGTTTTCTTGGCCGCGTTGTTTTTATTGCTGCTGGCCTCTATGCCTTGGATCGCAAATCAAATCTTTATTGCTCCTGCCTTTGCAAACGGCGAGAAAGCCGATTCAGTTACCGCGGCCGGTGCTCAAAAAGAAAGCGCACAAGCAGAAGATAATGCCGTCTTGGAGCAGCTTAAAACGCTGCTTTCAGAGAATTATTGCCCGAATTACGACGTGAAAAAGTGGGACTTCTTCGAGCCTGCACCTTCGTGTTTGCTGGAGCAGGCAAAGAAGGTCGCGGTCGCGGTTTTTGGGCCTTCCGAGTTTTCACCTGAGGAAGAACAGAAGCTTAGAAAGATTGTCGCGAATTGGAAGGAAGTCGAGGGAAAGTGGAATGAGATTAAATGCAAACCGGGTGTAGTTAAAAAGTGGACAGATGATGGTCAAGTCGATGCGCCTCCTGAATGTATGAAGAGAGAAGCGGAAATGGCTACAGAGCAAGCTCGAAAAAATGGATTAGGTAAAGGACAAACCATTGTACAAGATCATGTCTACCAAATGAAGATGAGGCATCTGCAAGATATGGATAGGTTAAATTACCTACTCGCGCAGGTGTTATCTCAATACGAATATTCCTGTGAAGCCGATACGAATCCCAACAAGGATTGTGTGTTGAATTTTTACAACTCTATCAAAAGCAAGTGGTAGGTTTTTATAAAATGCTCTGCCCGGTTTTTTTCCAGTCCTCGACGAAGGCGGCGAGGCCCTTGTCTGTCAGCGGGTGGTTGTAAAGCTGGCGGATCACGTTCGGCGGGCAGGTGGCGACATCCGCGCCCATTTTCGCGCTTTCAGTGATGTGCAGCGGGTTGCGGACCGAGGCGACCAGAACCTGCGTGTGGAAATCGGGGTAGTTGTTATAGATCGTGCAAATCTCGGCAATCAGGTCGAGGCCCGTTGCGCCGATATCATCCAGCCGTCCGACGA
>JAGRIJ010000083.1 GCA_020443295.1 Alphaproteobacteria bacterium
CACTTGCTCGACACGCAAGGGGTCACAAGTTCAATCCTTGTACCGCCCACCATTTTATCCTTGTCCGTCCCCGCCCCTTTCAAGTATTCTGAACCCACGTTGCACCATAATGCCGCGCTTTTTGCGCAGGGCCACAACAAACAAAGCAACGGGGTTAGGGGTATGGATCAGGAACTCTCACAGGATCAGCAATATGCGGGCTTCATCGCCCGGGCGCAGCCATGGCACACCGGCCATCAAAACGTGCTGGCCGAAATGGTCGAACAGGGCTTCCAGCCCGTGATTTTCCTCGGCTCCTGCAACGCCGACGCCAACCGCGATAAAAACCCCTTCACCTTCGCCGAACGCGTGCAGATCATAGAGGAAGCCTGCAAACAGCTCCGTCACCCCGATGGCCGCTCGGTTAAACCCATCTTCGTCCCCCTTTACGACCACGACCGCCCCGCTGCCGAAAAACCCTATATGGAGGACGGCGAAAAGCGCGTGCCTCTGAACTCCGCCTGGTTTGCCGAATTCGTGGACTTCTTCGATAAAAGCGGCATCAAGCCCGAACAATTCACCCTCTTCTATTCCGCGAAGGATCAGGACAGGAAAAACTACGTCTTCGATCCCTCTTATTCCGTGGACGGAACGGAATTTTCCTTCCCCGGCGTCACGCAAAAGACAATCTTCCCGAACGAAGACCTGTCTCTGGCCTTCGAGCTTCTGGGCGCAAAGCGCCGCGAAATGCCCGTCACGGAAGAAAACGCCACTGACATCCGTCTCGATTTCATCAACAAAAGCGACCTGCTGGTTGACGGCACCCCCGAGATCATCGCCGAAATCCTGAACGCCGAACGCGCCAAAAACGCGGCCTTTGACGGGCAGGATATATCCAGAGAAGATTTCCTTGCCGACCCGCTGCAGGTCCTGAAACACGAACGCCGCATCCGCGATTTCCATTTGCAGAAACAGCCCGCCGATCCCGGCTTCCACAAGCGCGTCCTGCTGATCGGCGGAGCGGGCTCTCTGGGCCTCCCGGTCATCGAAAACATGCTGGCAAACGGCCACGATCTGGTCCTCAACCACCACACGCCCAACGCCGCGAAATTCCACGCCGATGTCGAGGCCATCCGCCAACATTACCCGGAGCGGCAGGTCACATTTCAGGAATCCGACCTCCGCGACCCGCGCACTGCCACGCCCGAATACTGGCGCGAAATCTATGAGAAATACGACATCGACGCCGTTTTCAACATGGCCGGAATCCTCTCGGAAAACCCCGAAATCGGCCTGACCTTCGAGGCCGTGAATTACCGCCCGATCCCCGCCATGGCGCAGGCCGCGGTGGATGTAGGGATCGACCGCATGATCTACGTCTCCACAATTACCGCCGGAAACCCCGACGCCGAAGCCAACGCGCGCTCCGAAACGGAGCCGCTGACCTACGCCGGTTCCAAACGCAAGGCGGAAAGGGCGCTCGAACAATTCTCCGGCCGCCTGAACTGGATTTCCGTCCGCCCGATCACGGTCTTCAACCCAAAAACACCCGATTGGGGCCGCCCGATGAACCTGCCCCATCTGGCCAACCTCGCCTTCACCCCCATGATCGGCTCCGGCCAGCAAAAGCTCCAGCCGCTCTATATCGGCGATCTCGCTAAGGCTGCGCGCCTGATCGAAAGCCCGCTCAAGGGCGGTCAGGTCTTCGAAGCCGTCGGCCCCGAACAGGTGACGCAACAGCAGGCCCTCGCCCTCCTGCACCGCCCCACCGACGTTTTCACGGCGATCAGCGTCGATTACGATGTGGCCGAATTCATGGCGCAGACCTACCCCTACGGCTCCATCAACCCGGCCTTCATCCGCGTCATGAAACAGCGCGAAACAGCGCCCGATAAAATGATCCCCTTCGAGGATTGGGCCAAGGCCATCGGCGAGGAAGGCCACCTCACCTCTCTGGCGGACATCTACGCGAACCCGGAACAAGACCTGCAATTCGAAGAACCGCCCATCGTGGAATATGGCGGCATGATCGCCCGCAACCCCGAACCGCTCTTCCGGTTCCTCGCGCGCAAACTGGGCGAAAGTCCCCTGATCGAAAGCTTCCGCTCCGCCTTCGACGCGTTCCGCAAAGACAAGGATTCCGCCGAGGCCCGCACCCGCGTGCGCGATACGGTCTTTGACATTCTCCGGGCGATGCGCGATGCTCTGAACGACGATAACGACCACAAGCCCAGACCCGCGACCTGAAAACCGCCTCCGCCGCCATGCACCTGACCGAAAAGGCCGTAACGGAGAATTTCGATCTTCTCTTTTATCTGGAGGGAAAGAACAAGGCCGGGGAAACCCTCTGGTGCTATGTCACCGTGCCGCCGGACGACGTGGAAACCTTCCTTGAGGAATCGACCCGGCACGGCTTCCGCCCCGGCGAGTTTGCGGAAATCGTCGCCTCCGGCACCGGCCAGCCTTCGGATGAAGAAAAGGACCGTCTGGAGGAAGAACTCGGCCTCGAACACGGGGTTTTGTAAAGGTTACCCTGAATAAATGATCGACTACAAACCGCGACGCGGATTTTTTTGCGGTTTTTTCTGTGGTTTAGTTGAAGCAAGTGAGGCCTTTTTCTGGCCTTTTAAAAATAGTTGATAGATGGGAACACCTAAAAAAAACAGACTAAAACCCAAAAACAATAATACATCCCTTAGG
Organism: Alphaproteobacteria bacterium; assembly: GCA_020443295.1. Classification (GTDB taxonomy): domain Bacteria; phylum Pseudomonadota; class Alphaproteobacteria; order Micavibrionales; family Micavibrionaceae; genus JAGNKE01. The sequence continues at coordinate 2,680 of JAGRIJ010000083.1, forward strand.
TAACGATCTCGCAACATGAAATCCGAAGGATCTTTAGGGTTTACATACAAAACCAAATCTTGCCCTTTACTATAAGCAGCTTTGCCATAGATGCTTGCTCGTTGCTCGTAATTACGGCCCCCGATTGAATAATAAAACGAATACTTGGTTCTGTATTCCTGCCAATAGTCCGAAAAGTCTGATTGAATAGGAACTTCAGAGACAC
>JAGRIJ010000011.1 GCA_020443295.1 Alphaproteobacteria bacterium
AATATAAGGCGCTGGTCGTTTATAACGAAGCCTCGCACTTCTCCGCCGGGGCCAATCTCGGCGTGGCGATCTTCATGATCAACATCGCCATGTGGCCGCAGGTCGAAAGCTTCGTGGCCCAAGGGCAGAAGGTCTTCATGAATTTGAAATACGCGCCCTTCCCGGTTGTAAGCGCCCCGAGCGGCATGGCGCTGGGCGGCGGCTGCGAAATCCTTCTGGCGAGCGACGCGGTTCAGGCCCACGCGGAAACCTATTGCGGCCTCGTCGAGGTTGGCGTCGGTCTGATCCCCGGCTGGGGCGGCTGTAAGGAGATGATCTTGCGCCTGCAGGAGCGCGAGCGTCAAAAATTCTCTGCGGACATGGGCAAGATCGGGAAGAAGAACGTCTGGTTCTCGCCCGACACCACGCCGATGGGTGCGGCGCGGCAGGCCTTCGAGACAATTGGCACCGCCAAGGTCGCCAAATCCGCGCAGGAGGCGGTGGAGATCGGCTATTTCCGCGAAACCGATGGCATCACCATGAACCGCGACCGCCTGCTCTATGACGCCAAGCAACGCGCCCTCAAGCTGGCCGAAAACTATAAAGCCCCGGAAAAGAAAACGGAAATCCGCCTCGCGGGGACGGGCGGCAGGCTCGCCCTCGACATGGCGGTCAAGGACTTGCAGAAATCCGGCAAGGCCACGCCCTATGACGGCGTGGTTTCGGCCCATCTCGCCGAAGTCCTGAGCGGCGGCGGCGCGGATTTTATGGACAAGCTGACGGAGGAAGATCTCCTGAAGCTCGAACTGCGCGAATTCATGAAGCTGGTCCATAACGAGGGCACGCTGGCCCGCATCGAGCATATGCTGGACAAGGGCAAGCCGTTAAGGAATTAGGGAAAAACAGCGAAGTGCTGATTTGCGGATGACTATGAGCACAGAACAAGACGACTTTCAGGTATCTTTGGAGAGGCGCCTCAAAGTTCAGCGCAATCCTGACTCTATTGTCGATATCATTATTCAGATTGGATACCCCAAATGGACGGAGCCGGATATTGAAGCTCGTTGTCCCGTGGCTATTCGCGGAGATCTTGGCCGTGTGAGCGATATAGCCGGGATTGATCCAATCGACGCGATGAAAAACGCTCTTACATTTGTGGAAACTTATCTCAAGCAAAAAGACAGTCAAACAAAGGTGCTTTGGCCTGATGGCGAGTCATACTTCTAAACATGAACTTCCAGTTTTCATACCACAAGTAGCCCTTCCGTCTTCACGTTTCTGAGATTGTAGCGGAAACCACTGCGAAATTACGGAAAACTTGCGCGGACGGGTCATTTCAGGATAAATCTCCGCCATGAGTAAAAACCTGACGCAAAGCTTCCGCTTCGATATTACCTCAGACGAGCAGTTTTACACGCTGGCCAACGCCTTCACCCACGCGCTCCGGGCCGTGGAGCAACAGGGCTACGCGGTCGAGTATAACGGCGAAACTCTGCATCACCCCGGCCAGATAGGAATTTCTGGGCGATCGGGCATCGGTAAAAGTGCGTTTTTCAATGCGGTGATGACGGCGTTTTTGCCCGGTGTAATGCCGACCCAGAAATTGCAGCCCAGCGCGAATGAAACCCGCATGGTGCAGGTCTGGAAACAATGGCTGCAAACTAACCCGCAAAAGGAATACAGGGTCGAAGACATGCACGCCAAGGCCGCCCTGATTCACATGCCCGAAATGCATCTTCCCCTGCGCGAGGTGCCGGGCGTAACGGTTTTTGAACACCCCGACGATAAGGCGGACTATTGCGACCTGATGATGAGTTTCGCATATGACGGGGAAGGGCGGAGAATTGCGCAGATCCGCACGACCGAAGCCACCGCGCA
>JAGRIJ010000084.1 GCA_020443295.1 Alphaproteobacteria bacterium
ATCTCTAAATTCTTTAGTCGATAAAAATCCTGGCGGAAATCCGGTCATGAAAGTGTGCGTAATCAAAAATATAACCACCACGGGCACAATTATTGAGGCTTCCAGTATTCTGGATGAATAATAGATCAAGCCAAACAGTGCGAGGATAAAGGCCATTGCGGCATATCCGAAGAAAGGTATCGTATGGTAATAAAATCCCTTATTTTGCGCATAGTAAGCGATCGCGCTAAGAATGCTCAAACCGATCAGGGCAAATACGGTGAGCCTTAAAAATTTAGTTTGCTCAGTTTCCTGAACAAAGAGCAGAATGAGAAAGGCTGTAACCGAAAGTACCATGAAGCTTAAGTGAGGGGTTACCGGGAGAGGTTTATCTTCTCCGTAATATTCGAGAACCTCCGGCAAAATAATATTAAAGTAATCCGGAAAACACATATATATAAAGGCAAGATATACAAGGCCTGTTAAAACAAAAGCGACGAAGTCTATAGACAAAATTATTTTTAAGAGGTTGCGGTTTGCAACGAGCCTATATAAGTAAAACGTTGCAGGTATTAGAAGATAATGAGGTTTAATACATACGGCCAGTCCGCCCAGGATCGAAGTAATAATTATCAAGTTTTTTGGTATTGTTCTTGATGCGATTATTCCTACATGCATGAGTGTATATGGCAAAAACAGCAGAAAGATCAGGTGATCTTTTTGTCCGTAGGATGCATTTGTCAGCCATGTCGTAACAAAAATCAGAGAAAAAATTACACCGGCTTTCATGGTTGCTGGGAAATCGTATAGGCGCATATATTTCAATATGATTACGGCAACCAGAACGTTTATTATGGCAAAATAAATCAATATTCCTATTGATGGGAACACTCCTAAAGTGCTGTATAGGAGGTAGGCGGGTAAATATAATAAGAAGCTGAGTGGAGGGTTGGTTTCATAAAAGTCAGTGGCATAGGTCCCACCCGCAAGGTAGCGCTGAAGGCAGGTAAAGAGCCAGCCAAAGTCCGTATTCAGATAAAAATTGAGGTAGAGTTTTGACCAAAAAGCTATGTAAATACCTGCAACGAGGGTTAGAAGCGGGAAAGGTAAAACAAATTTATTTTTTGTTTCGTCGGTCAAGCTGGTCTCTCCATTTTTCCGTCTTCTTAAAGCGTAAAATCTATGCGTAATATCGTTAAAAGTCACTACAAAAGATTCAGCAAGTTCGCGGCTGTGGGCGTTTTGAACACAGTTATCGACTACTCTGTTTTCTCTCTCCTTCGGTACGGGTTTGGCGTATATTACATATTTGCTCATGTATCGGGGTTTATCATTGCCAATGCCAACAGTTTTTTCCTGAATTCCCTCTGGACGTTTAAAAAGCTTCGCCGTGATACATTCTGGCAGCAAGCCAGCAAGTTTTTTCTGATCAGCCTTGTTGGCTTAGGGTTTAGCACCGTAGCTTTATATTTTGCCGTTGAATTGCTTTCCCTGTATCTCCATGAAAATCTGCTTCCGGATCTGTGGGGCAAAGTGTTTGCCAGCGGCGTTTCCATGATGTGGAACTATATCGGTTCATGGCTTTTTATTTTTAAGGAAAAAGAGGAGGGGCAGGACGCCCAGACCTAATCCTGCGTTTTGAGCTTGTAGACGTCGTATTTCAAAACGAAGTGCTGGTTTAAGCTTGTGCCCCGGAAATATTCGGCCCGGTCAAATTCAAATGTTCCCGTCTTGGTATAGTTTTTATGAAATACCGTTTTGAATTTTTCGTTTACCGAAAAAAAGTCGTCAAAATTCATCATGGTTCCATTTCCAAAAACATCGATATTGGTGCCGATCAGGAGGACGGACGGTTTATAGTTTTCAAAATCGTTGGCCACAAAACCGGCATATTTGTCGATAGCCGCGTTGAGTTGTTCCCTGCTCAGGCGGGCTTTTTTCCCTTCCTTATACTGTTCCAATTGGCGCAAGATTTCCGGGATAAACCAGAAACTGGGAAAGCGGGATCCGTGAGTGTAGCCCGTATATAAGGCCGTAGGGTTCATGGTTTCGATATCGCCGTGGAAAGCGAAGAATACGCACGGCTTCGGACAGTTTTCATCCAGAAATTCCGCGACGGGCATGTGAGGGATTTCAGAGCCTTTGGGATAATTCCATGCTGGGCGTATGATTGCCGTTGAAAGCCCGAGGATCAGGAGCGGGGTCAGAATTCGAATAAGCAACAGGTGATTTTTTAGATATTTTTCTGTCCGGCAAACCAGTGTCAGTGAAAACCCCATGATAAAAAATCCAAAGGCGGGGAGGAGATGGTTGTAAAACCCTTTCATTTGCACGACAAGGGGAACAAGAGACAGCAAAGCGCAAGAATATATAAACAAGATGAAACGCCGTTTGGGCTTTTCAAGGTCTTCCATGAAGAACTCAAGGCAAAAGAAGGCGATATAGGCACTGAAATGCGGTTTAAAAAGGCCGAAGGTCTGGACCTTATCGTTTCCGGCGACGTAATAGTTCAGCACATCAGGAAAAATGATTTGAATATAGTCCTGATAGGCGAACCAGAGGATGGCCAGGTATCCAATCGTCCCTAAGCAAAGCGCGATAAAGTCTGCGTCCCGCCAAAGGCTTATTTTTTTTTGCACGATCATTCTGTGAAGGAAGAATATTGCCGGCAGAAGTCCGTAATGCGGTTTTACCAGTAATGCGACCGATCCGATGATTACGACAGGCCACAGGATCGCTTTTTTGACCGGAATTCGATAGGTCAAAGCGTACTGGCAAAAGATGAAAGGGATGAGCGCCATCATCATCAGGTGTTCGCGGTCCAAAAAATAAATGGTGGTGATGATTGTCAGTGAGGATACGCCCCCGAACAGCAGTGCCAGATGTTCATTGCGGCTTAAAAAAGTGAAATTTTTGAGAATTTCATTTGTGATGAACAGACTTAGAACGATCAGTATGGTTGTCAGAAGAACTGCACCCGTGGCGAGGTTGAGTCCCAGAAGATATGAAAAGAGAACATGAGGCGCATAGAAGAGGATGCTGAGGGGAGGGTTGGTTTCGTAAATCGAAGCTGTCATAGACTGTCCGTGGACCATGCGCTCTGCGGCAATCAGAAGCCAAGAGACATTTCCATTCAGCATGGCCTGGCTCTGTACGTAAAGCCACGGGAGCAGGCAGATCAGGCCAATCCCCCAGGAAATCCAGTCCCATTTATTCGTTGTTTTCGTTTCGTTGTTGCTCAGGGGCAAAGTTTTCAACCCTTTTGTATACATCCCAGCGTAAAGTATAGGGATAATCCATCGAAGTTCCATGGAAATAATCCGATCTTTCCGCGGTAAATTCGCCCGTTTTTGCATATTGTCCGGCAAGTTTACGGAAATTCTCATCATCCGAGAAGTAGCTGAAAAAGTCGAATTTTTCTTCGCTGTCCTCCGGGTCCTTATAAAGGAAGAGGACGTTTGGCTGAAATCTCTGGAGATCTTCTACAACGTACCGGGTGAAACGTTTTTTATCTCTTGCGATTTGCTCCTGATAAGCTTGTGTCTTGGCTACAGAGACGGGTATTCCCCGAGAATACTCCATGACCGGGTAAAACCAATAAGCAGGGAAACGGCTGGCGTAAATCTCGTTAATATAAAAGCTTGTCTGAATGTTTAAGGATTGGAATGGCAAGGTGATGAAAAAGGAGCAGGGGCTTGCACATTCTTTTTTAATGGCTTTTGTCAATGGAGCGTTCAGAAAAAACGAATGTGTCGTGTATCGGGAACTGAAGTTTATAAATTGATAAAGCGGATAGGCCGCAAGGGAGATGCAAATGGCTATACTTAACAGAGTTCTGAGGCCTTCGAGTTTCGTCCTGGGTTCCATTACCGAATAAAACGCTGTGGAGAGTGCGATGTAGAAAAAGGTTCGGGTTGGGATCAGTTGATAGAAAAACCCTTTTGACTGAACATAGAAGGCGATTATTGCTACGCAGATTGCGGCCCAACATAAAAGAAAAAAATCTTTTTTTCCCGTGTTTTCCTTGCCTATCAGGAATGCCATGGCCGGGATCAGCAAAGACCACAGACCATACGGTATCAAAAGGAGGCGCGTATTTCTTGTGTCTGTGTAAGGCAAGTAGTAGTGGGCGATGTCGGGTAGAGTAGTGGTCAGAAAATCCGGAAAGAAGAAGAAAATTACACATCCATAGAACAAGCTGGCGAAAAATAAATAAAGAAAATCAAGATCCAGAGGCAAGCGTTTTTGGACATAAGAGCGATGCAGAAGCATAATCACCGGGAGTAGCCCATAGTGAGGTTTGACCATGATCATCGCTGTGCCGAGAGTAAGGGCAAGATGTTTTACCCCTGACGGGATTGTCGTTTTTTGTGTGAGGGTATACTGGACCAAAAAAAAGGGAATGAGCGCCGCTGCGATCAGATGGTCGCGCTGACTGAAATTGTACCGAGGGTCGATCACTATACTGACTGTATATGCGATCATGAAGATCAAGCGATCTTGCGGGTTAAAAATTGATAAGCGGGTTAAAATCACATGAGTTGCGAAAATGCAGATTACTATGAAAACAAAAAGGATGACTGTAATCGAGTTATAGAGTTGCAGCCCTGTGAGCTGATTGAGCAAAACGGCTGGTATGTGTATCAAAACGCTCAGCGGGGGGTTCGTGTCGTAACAGCCGTCCGTTAACGACATTCCGCCGAGAAGGCGTTGTGCGCACATTGTTAGCCACGCTGTATCCGGGTGGACGCTTAATTGATAAATTCTTGAAGCTGAAATGGCGAGAGCACAGTAAAGAAGGAAGAACTGCAAAAAATATACTTTTTTGTGTTCCATTACTTCTTAGCCGATGCGACCTCTTTCTTTTTACCGCCGGATTTTTCCTTGCTCTTTTCGGCGATTACGTAAACGGGTTGCTTGTTTTCGGTTACGGTATCTTCGTTGACGACCACTTCGGTGACGTCTTCCCGGTCGGGGATTTCGAACATGGTGTGTAAGAGCAGGTTTTCGATGATCGAGCGCAGGCCGCGTGCACCGGTTTTCCGTTCGATGGCTTTTTTCGCTACGGCTTTCAGGGCGCCTTCGTTGAAGGTCAGCTCGACTCCCTCCATCTCGAAAAGTTTTCTGTATTGTTTGACCAGAGCGTTTTTCGGTTCTGTCAGGATCTGCATCAGCGCGGCCTCATCGAGGTCCTCAAGCGTTGCGATAATCGGCAAGCGACCGACGAATTCGGGGATCAGACCGTATTTCAAAAGATCCTCGGGTTCGAGGTCCTTGAAGATTTCCCCGGCGGTGCGTTCATCGACGGCTTTTACATCAGCGCCGAATCCGATGGTCGTTCCGCGTCCGCGTGACGCGATGACTTTTTCCAGTCCTGAGAAGGCTCCGCCACAGATGAAGAGAATGTTTGATGTATCGACCTGCAGGAATTCCTGCTGCGGGTGTTTGCGCCCGCCCTGCGGCGGGACGGAGGCGACGGTGCCTTCCATCAATTTGAGGAGCGCCTGCTGCACGCCTTCGCCGGATACGTCGCGCGTAATCGAAGGGTTATCGGATTTGCGGGAGATCTTGTCGATCTCGTCGATATACACAATACCCTTTTGCGCGCGCTCGACGTTGTAGTCTGATGCCTGCAGGAGTTTAAGCACAATGTTTTCCACATCTTCGCCCACATAACCGGCTTCGGTCAGGGTGGTGGCGTCCGCCATGGTAAAGGGGACATCCAGAATGCGCGCGAGGGTCTGGGCCAGAAGCGTTTTACCGCATCCGGTCGGTCCGACGAGCAGAATGTTTGATTTGGCGAGTTCGACTTCGCCTGTTCCGCTGGTGCCGTGTTCCAGACGTTTGTAATGGTTGTGAACGGCGACGGAGAGAACGCGTTTTGCGCTTTCCTGACCGATCACATAATCGTCAAGAACGGTCTTGATCTCACCGGGAGTCGGGATGCCTTCGCCGGGACGGACAAGCTGGGTCTTGTCTTCTTCGCGGATGATATCCATGCACAGTTCGACGCATTCATTACAGATGAACACGTTCGGCCCCGCGATGAGCTTGCGCACTTCATGCTGGCTTTTTCCGCAGAAGGAACAATAGAGCGTGTTTTTGGAGTCGCCGGAACCGGAATTCGTCATGGCTGGACTTTCTGTCTGTAGTGAATCAACTCTCCCCTCAATCTGCCAAGAGCGGGAAGCCTGTGCAAGCCCTTAAGTGCGCGAATAAGCATTTTACTCCCCCTCCTGCGGACAAATTGCCGAACTTGTATAGAGGTTGCGCCTCCTTATCACAATACGCTACAAAGATCACCAGACCGTTAACTTTATTTACATAACTTTATGCTGCAAACGCTCACAGAACTGGCCGAGAATTTTTCGCTCTTTTCCGACTGGGAGGAACGGTACCGCTACCTGATTGATCTGGGCCGCACTTTGCCTCATATGGAAGAGGTGCTGAAGACCGACGATCACCTCGTCCGGGGGTGCACCTCGCGGGTATGGATGGTGGCTGTCCGGCAGCCGGACGGAACCTATCATTTCGTGGCGGACAGCGATGCGCATATCGTGCGGGGGCTGATCGCATTGCTGATGAGCGCGTATCAGGACAAGACCGCGCAGGAGATCGCGGACACAGACGTTGTTAAAATCTTCCGGGATATCGGGCTGGAACAGCATCTCAGCCCCAACCGACGCAACGGGTTTTATGCCATGCTGGAGAGAATCCGTTCGATCACGGCGGCTCACGCCTAATTTTTCGAGCCCGGTTTTTCTTTTTTGTCTTCGGTTTTTTTCTTGCCGGACGGTTTTGTCTTCTCGTCCTGTTTGGCTTCCTTGTCCGCTTTCTTGCCGTCTTTATCTTCTTCCCCGGCCGGACCCTGATACCCGATGGTTTTGAGGATGGACGCGAAGAGGCTGTCGGCTTCTTCCGTCTGTTCGCCCATGAGTTCGGCTTCGACCGCCATAATAGAGTGTTTGCCGATCCAGAGCTGTGCGATGTAGATCGAGTCGCCCATTCCGGCGCGGCCCTGGCCGATGGTTCCGGCCTGACGGTAATTCTCTTCTTCCCGGACCTGCGGCTCGTAGCTTTCCTGAGCGTTGCCCTGCATCATGGCGCTTACGGTCTTTTTCATCACGTCAGGGGTGTATTGCTGATACAGCTCCTCGCTGCCGGGGTTGCAAATGATATCGATGCGTACGGTGGAGGAGAGGCCGAAGACCTTGGTAAAGGAAACAAGATCGTAGCATTTGCTGTCGTCATCGGTTTCGCAGCGGCGGCCCTTGAGCGGCTCGGAGGGGAACGCCGCATAGAAATCGCAGTAATCGGGTTTGTAAACGCGGTTGTCCATTTTCTTGTCTTCGCCGACAACGCGATCTTCCTTTTTTTCGGTTTCGGTTCCGGGGGGAACGCGCAGCTTGTCGTGTTTCGCCTGCGCGGTTGCCGGGACCGTCAGGGCGAGTCCCAAAGACAGGAGAACAAGAAACAGGCGGGATTTCATCATGGTCAGTCTTTCTTCCAGTCGTCCGGGTCGGCGGCGGTTTGCGTTCCGGTTCCCATATTTTTGACTTCGTGGGATTTGCCATCCTCGAAGGGTGGGAACCAGACATAGGGTATCCCTTTTTTCTCGGCATAGGCAAGCTGTCTTGCGAGTTTGACGGGGTTATGGAAGGTTTCAACCTTGTGGCCCTGTGCGCGGAGTTTTTGCGCGGTTTCCATGGTAAGGGCGCGGCGGTCTTCGCTTGGCATCATCACCATGATGTCGGCGGGGGAGATGCGGCCCACGGGGAGTTTGTATTGCTGGCGCAGGCGGTCGAACAGGCGCGAGAAGCCGATGGAGATTCCGACGCCGGGCAGGTTCTTGTTGATATAGTTGCTGGCGAGATCATCATACCGCCCGCCGGAGCAGATGGAGCCGTAGCCGGGGTCGTCAAGGAAGACGGTTTCGTAGACCGTGCCTGTGTAATAATCGAGGCCGCGCACGATGGAGAGATCAGCGACGACGGCGCCTTCGGGAAGATGGGAGAGTTGGTCGAGGACGAAAGAGAGTTCTTTGATGCCTTCTTTTAACAAAACATTGCTCGTATCAATTTCTGAAGAATTTGTCAGAGTGTCTTGAAGGTCTTCTCCCGTGGGGTACCGCTTTTTGCAGGTATCCAAAAATGGTTTAATTAAATCCTGACTGCCCAAGGCATAGCCTTTTCTTACAAAACTGTTTTCAATATTTGTTAGAGTGTTATCAAGACCAACTTTCTCAAGCTTATCAATATCTCTCAGAATTTCTGCTGTTACTTCGTTAGAAAGCTTTTTGTCATTACCCTGACTATCTTTTGCAGTTAGGCTGCTTAGGAACCCCATCAAAATCTTCCGGTTGCTAATCCTGATCTGAATCTTCTCATTTTCCATTCCCGGCAAGGTAGATAGAACTTCCCATATGATGGCGGGCATTTCGGCGTCGAAGTGCAGGGGCAGGGAATCCACGTTAATCACGTCGATGTCGCACTGGTAGAATTCGCGGAAGCGTCCGGCTTGCGGGCGCTCGCCGCGCCAGACGCGCTGCATCTGATATCTTTTGAACGGGAAGACCAGATCGTTGAAATGTTGCGCTGTGTAGCGGGCGAGGGGCACGGTCTGGTCGAAGTGCAAAGCGAGGCGCGCCTCTTTGTCGCCGTCTTCCTTGTGATAGCGTTCGAGAACGTAGATTTCCTTGTCCACGTCGGCTTCGCCGTCGCCGCCCTTGGCCTTGATCGCGTCCAGCAATTCGACGGAGGGGGTTTCGATGTTGCAGAAGCCATAGCTTTCGAAAATTTTGCGGATATGGTCGAACCATTGCTGTTCCACCGCGCGGACTTCGGGGAGCCATTCGGGAAAGCCGCTGACCGGCTGGGGTTTGAATATCTTTTTCTTTTCGCTCATTTTTTGCGCCCTTTGAGCCTTGTTAGGGGAAAGAGGGGCGTTAGACAAGAGCTATTTCTGATGAAATCCATCGGGGTTTTAGTGTATCCTGTCCTCGTTTATTGAGAGATATGGATGCTCTATGGCCCATAATTTCAAGGCTGGCGGTCCGGTTCAAGGCGTTTTACCGGAGGATCTGGCCGGCATGTTCATGAACAACCATCCCGAACTGGCCGGGCGGCTGAAGTCCGGTTTTGTTTCCCGGCCCGAGGACGCGCATCTTCTTAATACTCTTATACGCCAGTCTTCCGATCTGAAGTACGGGATCGCGTTTTTCCTGCGGAAATATTTGCATACTCCTATGGTTCCCAAGGACAAATACGAGACAACGGCCCATGCGTTCGGGGTCCGGTGGACCGATCATTTTATTTCGCAGTGTTTTCTCGATAAAAAATTTCCCTATGCGGGCAGCCGCGAGGAGTATCTGGACGCTTTTCTGGCGTTCATGGCCGACAAGCCGAAGATTCATAAAGGCTACTTCGATACGATCCGGGCGTGGGAGATGACGGATCTGGCGATCGCGCATGAGTCCGCCCAGAGCCGAAAGGGCGGTTCGGGGGGCCATTCCGGTGACGGTTCTGGCGGGGATAACGGCCAGGATGACGGGCCTTCATTGCCGCAAGGCCCTGATTTTATGTGATTTTTTCAAATACCGTTGTTTTGCATAAATTGTTGTGCTATCAGTGGTCCTCGCTTTTTTGGATTGCGAATGAAGGACGTGTTGAGTGCCCGGAGAAATCAGAACAAAATTGGGACAGTTCCGCTCGGTTTACACCGATGCGTTTGAGCGCGACTATCCGCAGTTGATCCGCAATCTCGAACACTGGGAGCTGAGCGAGGAGGATTGCGAGGCGCTTGAGGTTTTCGCGGCCCAGTCCGAGAATAACCGTATCTGTCTGGGGCTTTACCTTGCGAAGTATTCGCCGCGCGAGAGTTTCTCCCGCAAGCGCGGGTATCATATTCTCGATAAAGCGATCGAGGAGAGCTATCTGAATGACGATCCGGAGCGCGAGGTGCTGATTCAGGGCATTCTCAGCTTTATCCGCACCAATCCGCCGGCGTTTGCGCGGATGTACCATGTGGCCAAATCATGGGAAACGGTGCGCGCGGCCCTTGCCAAGAAGGCCGGTTGATTTTTCCTTTTATTCCGCCGCTTTGGGCGGCAGTTTCCAGTTCGGCCGGATGAAGTGGCAGGTGTAGCCGTCCGGGTGTTTTAGCAGATAATCCTGATGATCTTTCTCCGCCGCATAGAACGGTCCGGCGGGCGTGACCTCCGTTACGATTTTTGCCGGAAGGAACCCGG
>JAGRIJ010000085.1 GCA_020443295.1 Alphaproteobacteria bacterium
CGGCTGCGCGATGCTGTGCTATGTGACGCCGAAGGAGCATCTGGGCCTTCCGAACCGCGACGATGTGAAACAGGGCGTGATCACCTATAAAATCGCGGCACACGCGGCGGACCTCGCGAAGGGGCATCCGGGTGCGCAGTTCCGCGACGACGCGTTGTCAAAAGCGCGGTTCGAGTTCCGCTGGGAGGATCAGTTCAACCTCGGCCTCGACCCGGATACGGCGCGGGCGATGCACGACGAAACCCTCCCCGCCGAGGGCGCGAAACATGCGAGCTTCTGCTCCATGTGCGGCCCGAAATTCTGCTCCATGAAAATCACGCAGGATGTGCGCGATTTTGTGGCGGCAGAAGAGAAACAGGAAAATGCGGCATAGAGGATAAAAGTCTTTTGTTAAAATCAACATTTGAATGGCGTGAGCGCGCTCCGCTTCATTTTCTTGCTAGAGCCGAAAATGCAAAGTTTTGCGCTTATACATTATTTCATATTACCGAGGAAACACGGCAAAACCTAAAAAATGAAGCAAGATATTGCGGAACGACGGATATAGGCCTTTATGAAGGCTATCTCAGGGAAGCTTGTTTATCAGTAGAGCTAATTTTAAAAGCTATAATTGCTCTTAGAATAGAAATAGAAAATAGTGATTTTGGAATTCCTAAGAATCATATTATTCCGAAGTTATGGGCTGAAGCCAAACTTCCAAAATTGGATAAGCCGGATCAACTTCGTTTAAGAATATTTCAAGAAATTTTGGAATGGTCTGGAAGATACGCGACTCCTAAAACGGAAGAAAAATTTTTAAAGGACTTAGAAGAAACTAGACCTCCACCTGTAAATCCTGACGGCGATCATAAAATGTATGAACCTATTAGCTTAGGCTGGGAGCATTATGATCGTATATATTGTATTGCACAAAGGCATTTTAATGAAATGCAGCTTCAAAAAGGATACTTCTAACCATGACCGACACCCTTCCCCCCTGCCCGAAATGTTCTTCGCCCTATACCTACGAGGACGGCCCGCTGCTCATCTGCCCCGAATGCGCGCATGAATGGAGCGCCGCCGGAGGAGGGGACAGCGAAGGCGGCGGGGAAGCCGTGATTAAAGATTCCGTCGGCAATATCCTTCAGGATGGCGACAGCGTCACGGTGATCAAGGACCTCAAATATCGCGGCGGCGTCGTAAAGGTCGGCACGAAGGTCAAGGGCATCCGCCTCGTCCCCGGCGCTTCGGACGGCCACGATATCGACTGCAAAATCCCCGGTGTGGGCCAAATGGGCCTGAAATCGCAGTTCGTGAAAAAACTGACGGATTAAGCGGAGCAGCGCTGGAAAAGCGCAGACAGGGCGGCGGAATGGACTTAAAAGATTTTGAGCGACGCTTCCTTAAGGCCTTCGGCGAAAGGGTGGAGGACGCGTCCTCCTTCACGGTCGCCCGAAACAGCAGCGACATTCTGTTGATCACGAAGCCCGCCCCCTCCGAGGCCTTCGGCTATCTGGGCATTCTGGTCCCCGATGCGGGCACGGTCGCAATCGGCTGTGAAATCACCGAGACCAGCTTTTACGCCTGGACGTATGAGCAGGACAGGAAAGACCCTGTGCAAGGCATGATCGACGAGGCGCTGGAACTGGTCAATCATATCCTGCGCGGCGAGGTGTACGCCAAGGTGGTTCATCACAAGAGCGGTTCGCCCGCGCTCAGCGGTTTTTACAAGGCCGATGAAGCGCCGTTAGGGCGTGCGAGCGCCGTTCTGGACAAGCATTTCGGCGGCGAGTCCGCGGTTACCGAATATGCGTGGGCGGGCCTGACGAAGCATTGAGGCGCAAGAGAGAATGTTCAAGACCAAGGAACGATCGCAGGCTTTGCGCGAAGCGCTGAAGGCGCATCTCTTCCCCGCGCTGATTGAGCGCGGCTTTACCGCGCAGAAGCACTCTTCCCTGTTTTATAATTTCTTCCGCGTGGAGGAGGCGCGCGTCACCGGCCTCTCCGTGCAGTGGGATAAATATCACCGCCCGCGCTTCGTGGTGAATGTGCGCTTCGCCGCGCTGGAGCGGGACGCGAACGGGCGGCCCGGTTTTACCCCCCGGTTTGGAGAGCAAGCAGGGCAGTGGCAGGCGGCGGAGAGCATCACGAAAGTCTTTGGCGTTTATAGCCTGCGCCTGCACGCCGGAACGGGCTACGAGCGCTGGTTTAAATGCGGCTGGCTGGATTATATGCTGCGCCGGGAGGCGTGCGAAAAAGTGGCACGAAACTGCGCCGCGCTCCTCCCAGTGATGGAGGAATGGATCGAGGCGGCGGATGATGAACGCCTCGCGCACGAATGGTTCAGGGATCATATTTCTTATTTCCCGGCGGCGAGGATAAAAGCTTAATAAAGGAACAAGCTGATGAAAAAATTGTTTTTTTTAGCATCCGTTATTTTTTTTCTGATAGCTGCATATTTTCTATCTAAGGGAGATAAAGGTAAATACGCAGCAGAAATTCCGATATGCAGTACATCTCTCTCTCACCATGGTCCGCAAGTTACTTACCGTGTAACTGGAAAAAATCTTCAAGTCCATTTTAAAGAAAATAAGATGTTAAAAATCCCGAGTGAATATCTTTTCTTTAACAATGGCTGCCATCTGGAACCTGAAAACTTAACTAAAGAAGAAATCCAATCTAAATACGAAGAAACAAAAAAGGATCTTGAAAAAAAACCATGGAACATATCACTTTTTATAGAATCTTCAGATTTTAAGCCTTTCGGAACAAGTGAAAACTTTAAGTATACTAAAGTTCCTAAAGTTGAGGAAAATCAAAATCTTATCATTGTAAATTTAGGCGAACCATGGAAACCGCGCCCCGGTTACAAGGAGGACACAAATGCTGATGTGTATGTCAAGAGATACTTGAGTGAGTTTAGCAAAACCTCATCTGAGAATTTAGAAAACGGAATCGTCAAATATCCCTATAATCCAGAGACAGCAAAAGAGCCGTCTGTTAAATTCGACCAATACTTTCAAATCCATGAGAATATTGTGGTCCGCCATTTTAGATGCAGAGAAAATATTTGTGATTATATATTTCCTAAGCCGATTTTCATGGAAAGTGTTAGCTTTCATATAAAGCGGATAAGCGAATTAGATAAAATAGATCACGCTTTAAATAACTTGATATTATCTATGGAAGATAGATAGGGATAATCTTAACCCATGACCTCCACCCAACTCTTCCTCGCGGCGATGCCGTTTTTTTCGTTCTTCCTTGTCGCCTCCATCACGCCGGGGCCGAATAATTTCATGGTCGCGGCCTCGGGCATGAATTACGGGTATAAACGCACCCTGCCGCATATCGCGGGGGTCGTCACGGGCTTCTGCTCGCTGCTGCTGCTCTGTATGCTGGGCATCGGCGCGGTGTTCGAGCTGTTCCCCGCGCTCAAGATCGTCCTGAAGGTTTTCGCCGCCGCGTACCTGCTGTACCTCGCCTGTAAAATGGCGAACGCCGCGCTCGCGAAACCCGGCGGGGGCGAACAGGTGGAAGAGGACGCAAAAAAACCAAGGCCGCTCTCCTTCATCGAGGCCGCGATGTTCCAATATATCAATCCGAAAGCGTGGGTGATGGGCATTTCCTCCACCGCCACCTTCCTGCCCGCCGGGGCGATGCTGGAGGAAAAGGCCGCGATCATCCTGCTCTCCGTCCTGTTTATCTCCATCCCCTGCATCATGAGCTGGACCCTCTTCGGCAAGGCGATGAGCCTGCTCTTCACCTCCGACCGTTACCGCCGTTTCGTGAACTTGACCCTCGCGCTCTTGCTGGTCGCGACCATCCCGATGCTGGTGCTGTGATGAAACGCCTGCTGCTCGTTTCCGCCGCTGTGATTCTCTCCGCCTGCTCGGGCGAAACGCTGGGGGGCTTCCGCGCCCCGACTCTTTCCGGCGATCCGGCGAAGATGAGCGCGGACACACTCTGCTACCGTGCCGCCTACGCCAAGGAAGACCCGGCCCTGCTTGCCGAAGTGAAAGCCCGCAACCTCGATTGCGGGCAAATTCTGGAATCCCAGCCCTTTTGAATAAAGTGAAAAAAAATCAGGGATCGTAGCGGTGCTGGAAAGAAGGATCCGGCCCCGGCGGGTCGATCGGCAGGATCCCGAGGAAATACCCGTTCGCGGGCATCGACCCTTGATTGATCGTCAGCCCCGCTTTTTCCGCATCCGTGGCGCGGTCGGTCACATAGGTGTTATCTTCATCGACGACATGGACGAGGTCCGGCTCGCCGTTCACCACGACTTTTTCGGCCCCTTGCTCGCGCTGACGGTAAAACGCGCGCCCCTCGTCATAAATATCGACAACAAGGGCGGAATGGCCGTCCCGCTTGATCCGGTCGGCCAGATCGTCATGCCGCGACCCGTAGATCACCGCGGTCTTCTCGCCGTGTGTGGCCTGCTGGATATTGCTGTAAAGATTCTGGTCGTTCAGCCGCGCATTCAAAAGCCGCTGTGAGGCATCGCGCAGGGCCTGCATCTTTTCAGGAGGCAGAAGATCCCCATGATTGCGGATGTAGTTCACCGCGTCGTCAACGGATTCGCGCGATCTGTAATCGACCTTTTCACCCGTGGCATGCTCGTAAGCCTGAAGAGCTTCCTTAAAAAGTGCGTTTTCCTCTGCCGTGGGTAACGGCAAGCCCGGATCGACAAAATGCACCCGCATTCCGTACTGCTTCGCGTTATCCATGGTGTTCGCAATGCTTTCCGCCATATCGTGGACGGTAATTTCGCCGGGATTGGCAAGACTGAAATCTCTTTCGAAATTACGCAGGAATTCGGCGCGGTCGATCTCGCCGTTTTGGTAGCGCTGGGCCAGATTGTCCAGATAGGCAGGCATCTCGATGCACACATGCGCCACGCCGCTTTCGGCCAGCGTGCGCATCATCTCGTTGCTGGAAACAAAGCCGCGCACGCTAAACAGCGTATGATCCGTATCGCCGACCAGGATATAATCCGAAGCCATCCCCGCACGTGTCACGGCGTGATTGAAACTTCCCTCGACCTGTCCGGTAATCTGTGCGCGTTCTGTCATAACCCGGTAACCCGAAAACTGCTTTTTATCCCACCATTCTAAGACTTTTAGCCGCCGGAGATCAAATTCTTGTCTCTTATGGCTTTTTTTAGTGCTAAAAGCCCGGTTTTACAAACTTTTTCAAAATAAAGATTAACGGGGTGTTTGCCCGGTAGGAGCGCGGTCCGGCGCCGCAAGATCCTGACCTGTTGATACGGCCTCCGGCAAAGGTTCGCTGGCAGGTTGCGTGGACAATCCGCCCGTCAAATGCGGGTCGGCCTCGTCGGTCACATAGGTCTGGC
>JAGRIJ010000086.1 GCA_020443295.1 Alphaproteobacteria bacterium
GCGTACCATTCCGGCACAGGCGGAGGCTGCCGATGGATAGTGATCAAACCCATAAACGCCTGCTAGAGGCGCTGTTGTTTGCTTCTCCTGAGCCATTGCCGACGCGGGAGCTTCACCTGAGGATGCCTGAAGGCGCGGATGTCGGCGGGCTGTTGATGGAGTTGCGTTCCGATTATGAGGGGCGGGGGGTTGAACTGGTCGAGCGCGAGGGGGCGTGGGCGTTTAGAACGGCGCCGGATCTGGCCGAGAGCCTGACCCTTCAGAAGGAGGTGGCGCGCAAGCTTTCGCGCGCAGCGATGGAGACCCTGGCGATCGTGGCTTATCACCAGCCGATTACGCGGGCGGAGATCGAGAATATCCGCGGAGTGGCGACACATAAGGGTACGCTTGATACGCTGATGGAGATGGGGTGGATCAAGCCGGGGCGGCGGCGCGAGACGCCGGGGCGGCCGCTTACCTGGGTGAGCACGACTGAATTCATGGATGCGTTTTCGCTGGAATCCCTGATGGATCTGCCGGGGATGGACGATCTCAAGGCGGCCGGGTTGCTGGACCGCCGCCCGGCGATCGAGGCGATTCCGCAGGCCGACCTGTTCTCTGGACAGAAGCGCATGGACGGGGTAGAAGGATTGTCACGCGCCGAGGATGAAGACGAGGACGAGGAGTCCGACCCTGATTTTTCCGATGAGGTGCTTAACGGTCACAATACGGATGAAGAATCCGGCGAGGAGGCCCTTGAGGAATTGATCTGATGTCGCCCGGACCCCTGCAAATTCTGATTATTATCCTGCTGGTTTTCGTGTTGTTCGGGGCCAACCGCGTTCCGACCATCATGGAGAACCTGGCCAAGGGCATTAACAGTTTCAAAAAAGGCTTGAAGGAGGGCGACCCCGACAAGCCGCAAATCGGTCATGACAGTTCTGTCTCTCAAAAGGACCCGGTAAAGGCCAAGGAAGAAGACTAAGCCATGGAAATAGGCACGCTTTCCGTGCCGTGGTGGGCATCGCTTTATCTCGTCGTATTGTTTTCCTTCACGGTGGCGGGGATTATAGAAGACTGGAGACGAAATCCGCGGGGGGCTTGCGCGTCGGCGATTTCGTGCTGTTTTTCGTTCGTGTTCGTGATCGGTTTTTTTCATCCGGACTGGGCCACGAAGTTCGGCTGGGTGCTTATACCGATGCTGATTTACGGGCTGATGTGGGAGTTTTACGCTTCCGTGCAGGAATCCAGCGAGGCCGAGCAGGAACTCAAGAGTCATGACGATCTGACAGAGGAGGAGCAGACGATGCTTCTTAACATGGCTATTATCGTCAATGCTTTGGTGGTTGTGCCGGGCTATATGGCTGGCTTAAAGTTATGTATGGACCTGTTTCTCTAGCAGCGTCCTTTTCGGGTTTTCGCGTTTGAAGAGAAAGTTGTGATGCTGGATGTCGGATGGCAGGAACTGTTGCTGATTGCGGCGCTCGCTGTGCTGCTGGTCGGGCCGGAGGAGTTGCCGAAGGTGATGGTGTTCTTCGGACGGATCGCCCGGCGTCTTCATTACGTTAAATATGCCCTGACACAGCAGTTCGAAGACCTGATGCGCGAGGCCGATCTGGACGATATCCGCCAGTCGGTGAATTTCGAGGATAAGGATTTTAACGAAGCCGAGGCGGACGAGGCGGTTTTTCCTGTTCCTGCCGAACCGGAAGAGGGTCCGGAAGGGGATGGGAAGGGGGGTGAGTTGTGATGTCTAAGAATCTGGAAAATCAAACTACTGACAACATAAAACAACCCTTGATTGCCCATGTTCTTGAGCTTCGGAAAAGACTTATCTGGGTTTTTTCAACCATGATCTTAAGTACGATTATTTGTTATTTTTATGTCAATGAGATATACGGGTTTCTTGTGATGCCACTTGCAAATGCGATGGGCCCGGGAGATACGCAACGCCTTATCTATACGGATTTGACCGAAGCGTTTTTTACGTATCTGAAAGTTGCTTTTTTTTCAGGTATTTTTCTTACGTTTCCTGTGCTTTTGATTCAAGTCTGGATTTTTGTAGCACCCGGTCTTTATGAAAAAGAAAAGCGCGCCTTTCTTCCGTTTCTGGCGGCGACGCCGATTTTATTTTTTCTCGGCGCTGCATGTGTTTATTATCTTGTTCTTCCAATGGCATGGCCGTTTTTTCTCAGTTTTCAGGTAACCAGAGAGGAAGCGGTATTGCCGATACAATTGGAAGCGCGGGTGAGCGAGTATCTCGATCTTATCATGACCCTGATCTTCGCGTTTGGGTTGTGTTTTCAGATGCCCGTCTTCCTGACCCTGCTGGGATATGTCGGCCTGATTACGCCGGAGTGGTTGGCGGAGCGCCGAAAATACATGATTATCGTTATCTTTATCGTCGCGGCGGTCTTGACCCCGCCGGATATCCTGAGTCAAATTCTGTTGGCTATCCCCCTGATGGGGCTTTATGAGCTGTCTATCCTTATGATCCGTATGGTCGCACCGAAGAGCAATGCAAACCCTGAGAATTCCTCTGGAAATGACACAAACCCCGCTTAGCCTTTACTCGGAAAAGCTCGTCCGGGGGGAACTGCATCTCGATCCGGCGCAGGGGGCGGCGGTGAAGTCGCTGCAGCGGCTTTACGAGGAGTTTCTGGAGGGGGAGAAAGCGCCAAAAACCAGTTTTTTCCAGAAGTTTTCGAGTAAGGGAAAAACCGAGAGCGTGCCGCGGGGTATTTATCTTTACGGCGGGGTCGGGCGCGGAAAATCCATGCTGATGGACCTGTTTTATTCCTGTCTTCCCGAGGAAACGTCCAAACGCAGGGTGCATTTCCATGAATTCATGATCGAAGTGCACGATTATATCAATACCCGCCGTTCCGAGGATACGATCAACGGCGCGGTGGATCAGGCGCTGCCCTCGCTGGGGGAGATATTGTTCCGGAAATCAAAGGTGCTGTGTTTCGATGAATTCCATGTCACGGATGTGGCGGATGCCATGATCCTTGGCCGTTTGTTCCGGCTTTTGTTCGAAAAGGGCCTCGTGGTCGTGGCGACGTCGAACTGGCCGCCGGACCGTCTTTACGAGGGCGGATTGCAGCGCGAGCGGTTTTTGCCGTTTATCGCGCTTATGAAAGAGAAGATGGAGGTCGTGTATCTGGACAGTCCGCACGATTACCGGGCGCAGACCCTGGCCGAGGAAGGCACGTATTTTACCCCGCTGGGCCGCGTTACGGAGCGCAAGATGGACGAGGTTTTCGGCTTGCTGACCGATCAGGCGTCCACGCATGAGGAAAAGCTGTTCGTGAAGGGGCGGCGGGTGCCTGTGCGCACTGCCAAGGGCGTGGCGCGGTTTACCTTTGCCCAGCTTTGCGAGCAGCCGCTGGGGGCGGAGGATTACCTGACGATTGCGCGGACTTTTCATACTGTGTTTCTGGAAAATGTTCCGGTGTTGCGGTATGACCGGCGGAACGAGGCGAAGCGGCTGATGAACCTGATCGATGCGCTTTACGACAAACGGGTGCGCGTGGTGATTTCCGCGGCGGCGGAGCCGGAAAAGCTCTATAGCGGGTCCGATCACGGTTTCGAGTTTCAGCGCACGGTTTCCCGTCTGCAGGAAATGCAGGGCGAGGGGTATCCTTAAACTCAGAGATCTTTCGGTACGGTTTCTTTCATCGAGGGGCGTTCGCTGAAGGTTTCGGCCCACTTCGCCAGTTTCGGCGCCTTGGTTTCCCAGCTTATTTCCGGCAGGCGGAAGGAGATGTAGCCCAGCGCGGTCGCGTAAGCGATCTGGGCGATGGTTACGGCTTCGCCGAAGGCCGGGCATTCGGCTTCCAGCACCGGGATAGCGCGGTCGATGGCTTTAAGGTGCTTGTCGACGATTTTCTGCGAGATCCCGGTATCGGT
The DNA here is from genome assembly GCA_020443295.1 of Alphaproteobacteria bacterium. Classification (GTDB taxonomy): domain Bacteria; phylum Pseudomonadota; class Alphaproteobacteria; order Micavibrionales; family Micavibrionaceae; genus JAGNKE01. The sequence goes on from JAGRIJ010000086.1 coordinate 3,892, forward strand.
GCGGCGGCGTTCATAGACGATGGCGACGCCGGATTCCATGATGCCGTTGGCCAGCGCTTCGGCGCGCATGGCGCGAAATTTTTCGATGCCGGAAGAGGGGTATAGAGGATTATCCTTTGAGAGCGAGTCAAGATAGGCGCAGATCACCGGGCTGTCATACAGGGATTCCCCGTTTTCGAGCTGCAGGGCCGGTACGGCGCCCAGCGGGTTGGTTTTCTGCAATTCCGGAGGATTCTCCGCCGGTGGAGCGATGACCAGTTCGATCTTGTCTTTCAGGCCTTTTTCGATGGCGACGACCCGCACTTTGCGCGCATAGGGGGATGTAGGCGTATAGAAAAGCTTCATAGACATGAGAGTGTTGCTCCGATCAGATTATTTTTTGCCAGAAAAAGTTTTTTCAACATACTGAAAAACTGTTTAAATTCAAACTGTCATAATTTTTGCATGTTATTTTCGATTTGTTTTTTGGTGAACGGGTGATTTTTTCCGTGCGATCGGTTAGGGTAGGGCATGCAGAAATTCCTGAGTGTGTTTACGTGGCAGAAGAAGGACCGTGCGGGCCGGTACGAGCGCGAGAAAAAGGTCGCGACATCGGGCACGCCCGCCCAGCGTCTGGCGCTGGCCCGGAACCGCAAGACACACCCGGAAATCCTTTATTATCTTGCGCAGAACGATCCCGACCAGCAGGTGCGGGAAGCGGTGGCTCAGAACGAGGTTATGCCCGTGCATGTTTCGCCGTTTCTGGCGCGCGATCACAGCCCGGATGTCCGTCTTGCGCTGGCGGCGCGCCTGGTGGCGCTGTTGCCGAGTTTAAGCGCGGACAAGCAATCGCAGCTTTATGCTTATGCGGTTCAGGCGCTGGGGACGCTCGCGCTGGACGAGGTACTGAAAATCCGGCTGGCCTTGTCCAGCACGCTCAAGGATCATGCCTATGCGCCGCCGAAGGTCGCGGCGGAACTGGCGCGGGATGTGGAGCGGGACGTGTCCGAGCCGATTTTGCGGTTTTGCGCGGCGCTGTCGGACCGGGACCTGCTGGATATCCTCAAAAGCCATCCGGCGAGCTGGGTGGTGCAGGCGATCGCCGGGCGGAGCACCGTCAGCAAGATGGTTTCCGCAGCGGTGATTAACGTGGACGATATTCCCGGCGGAAAGGTGCTGTTGCGTAACCGCGGGGCGGAAATCAGCGTGGAGACCCTGCAGCAGATCGTGGAGAAGGCGCGCGAATACAAGGACTGGCAGGAGCCCGTGGCGGCGCGGCCTTTCCTGCCTTTTGCGCTGGCCAAGGAACTGGCGGAATTCGTGGATGCGTCGGTGCGCGACCTTCTTATGCAGCGTTCCGATTTCGACGGGGCGATGGCCGAGGAAATCGCCGATGTGTTCCGGCGGCGGCTGGATTTCATCCGGGGGGATTCCAAGAAGCCGGAAACAGTGGCGCAGCGCGTCAAGCGTCTGGCCAAGAAAGATGAACTGAATGACGAGACGATCACGGACGCGCTGGCCGTGCGGGAGGTGGAGTTCGTTTATGCGGCTCTGGCGCAGCTTTCAGGGATACCGGATGATACCCTGAAGGAGATTTTCGAGGCGCGGTCGGCCAAGCCGATAGTCGCGATTTGCTGGAAGGCGGGGCTGTCCATGCGCACGGCGCTTTCGTTGCAGCGCGATCTGGCGCAGGTTGCGCCGAAGAATCTTATTTATCCCAAGGGTGGAACCGATTATCCTATGAGCGACGAGGAACTGGATTGGCAACTCGATTTTCTTGGCGTTGCCAAGAAATAGGAGGGTGTTATGAGAATTATTTTATTTCTGTTCTTTCTTTTTGTGTCCGTTCCCGCTTTTGCGCAGATGCCTGAGGACTGGAAATACTGCACCGAGGATGACGATTGCCGGATTATCGGCGGAGAGTGTTTTCTGGATGCGGTGAACCAGGAGCATATTACGCAGGGCACCCAATATGCCAACGATATCAACGCGCGCATCGAGTGCGTCCGCTATATGGACCCGCTGAGGGCCGTGGCCTTGTGCGATAAGCCTCCGCAGCCTTGTCCGCCCGGGGCTTCGTGCCCGGATGTCATGGGCCGCTGCAAGGCGGTTGAGGAATAGCAGGGTTGTTTCCCCTGGCGGCGGGTGCTAGCCTTCTTCATATTGTTTTGGTTTATTTTCAATTTGCAGAGGTAAGAATATGAAAAGCCTTTTTGCGGCCTTGCTTTTGGCTGGATGTTTTGTTGTTTCCCCCCATGTTTATGCCGAGGATGCGCCCGCTTCGCAATCTTCCGCCATGCCTGAAGACAAGGCGAAGGCGACGTATCCGGATTCGAGCTGGGATCCTGCCGTTTTGCAGTTCTATGATATGGGTCCGGCGTTTCTTTCCCGCGATCTGGCGTTCGACATGGCGCCTCCGCCAGCCAATGACAGCGCCGAGACGGCCAAGGACCTTGAGACGCTCCGGCGTTATGCGGCGACCTTGCGGACGCCCGAGGCTATTGAGCTGATTGAAAAGGAAAATCATATGGATACCCCGCTGGTTTCCTATGAGATGGCGGGGCTTTATTCCGCCGAGAAAAATCCCGAAGCGGACAAGCTGATTACCGCCGCCGTTCAGGACGCGGGGTATTTCATTGTCGGGTTCAAGAAGAAATTCGTGCGGGTGCGGCCGGATTTCCTCGATCCGGACCTGAAGACGGTTATTCCCAATCCCGGGCATCCGGCCTATCCTTCGGGCCATGCGGGGCAATCGCAGATCGTGGGGCTGATCCTTTCGATACTGGATGAGAAGCACAAGGATATCTATATGGCGCATGCCTATGCGATCGGAACGCGGCGGGAGATTGCCGGCGTGCATTACCCGAGCGACGGGGTGGCGAGCCGGAAGCTGGCCGGGGAAATTCTGGAGAAGCTGATGGAAAATCCGGAATTCAAGGAGACTCTGGAGAAGGTGAAGACGAGTTACGTTCCACCCGAGGAGTCCGCTTTTGAGGCTTACAAGCCGCTGGATCTTAGCGCGGCTAATGCCCAGGAGCCTGCGGAAACGGAACCCGCCGCTGCGCCGGAATAAGTTTTTTTGCTCTTTGTTGAGAACGGCGGTTCCTGACGGGGCTGCCGTTTTTCTTATTGTTCTATCAATTCGGCGGTAAAGCTTTTGCAATAGAAAGAGAATAGCTCGTCATGCTCACAGTCGAAAATTTTATATTTTGCCCCTTCGATCTGGTGGCTTTGAATATCTTGAATATCAATCCAAAGTCCGCCGAATCCGCCTTCTATATCGTTTAAATTTATTCCAAAGGCGCTAGTGCAGAAAAGCCGCAGACACAGAGTTTTGTCTTCTGTAAACGAGGTGGCGATAATTTCTATATCGTATCGACCACAAGCGTTCTTTCCAATTTCCCGCTTTAAACATAATGATTTCAAAAACCGGAAATTGATGGGTTTCAGAGCGATGAAAGCTTCTATGTCATTGTGAATGGCTTTTGTGGTCATAACTTTTTTAAAAACACAAAAAATTCTAGGTTCTATAATTTGGGAGGATTGCATAGTTTAAAGTTTTATATGCCATAATAGTTCCATTGTACACCCTTGCCCGAATCAACTTAAAGGTCTAGGATTTTTCCCGTAAAAGTTTCGTATACTTCTTCGTTATAGAAAGGTTTTTCCCATGAAAGCTCCCGTCAGAGTTGCCGTTACAGGCGCCGCCGGCCAGATCGGCTATGCTCTTTTATTCCGTATCGCATCGGGGGATATGTTGGGCAAGGATCAGCCGGTCATCCTGCACCTGCTGGAGATCACGCCCGCGCTGCCGGCGCTGGAGGGCGTCGTTATGGAGTTGAAGGATTGCGCGTTTCCGTTGCTCAAGGGTGTCGTGGCGACCGATAACGCGAATGTCGCGTTCAAGGATGTCGAGTATGCGCTGCTGGTCGGTGCGCGGCCGCGCGGACCGGGGATGGAGCGCAAGGATTTGCTGGAGGCCAACGGGGCGATCTTCGCGCCGCAGGGCAAGGCGCTGAACGATCATGCCAAGCGGAACGTCAAGGTTCTGGTCGTCGGGAACCCGGCGAACACCAACGCGCTGATCGCGCAGCAGAACGCGCCGGACCTCAAGCCTTCGTGCTTTACGGCGATGGTGCGGCTGGATCATAACCGGGCGATCAGCAAGCTGGCGGAAAAAACGGGCGCGGATACGACCGCGATCAAGAAGGTGATTATCTGGGGCAATCACAGTTCCACGCAGTATCCTGACCTGCACCATACGAAGGTGGACGGGAAGGCCGCGCTCAAGCTGATTGACAAGGGCTGGTATGAAAATACGTTTATCCCCGAGGTTCAGCAGCGCGGGGCGGCGATTATCAAGGCGCGGGGCGCTTCTTCGGCGGCTTCTGCGGCGGCGGCGGCGATTGACCATATGAAGAGCTGGGCGCTGGGCACGCCGCGCGGGGACTGGGTTTCGATGGCGGTGCCGTCGGACGGATCGTACGGCATCGCGCCGGGGGTGATTTTCGGTTATCCGGTGACCTGCAAGGACGGGCAGTACGAGATTGTGCAGGGGCTTTCGATCCGGAAATTCTCACAGGCGCGTCTGGATGCGACGGAGAAGGAACTGCGCGAGGAACGCGCGGGGGTCGAGCATCTGTTCAAGGGACGGATGGCGGCCGAATAGGCGGCAGCGGCACATTTTCATTCTCCTCTCCTGCCGCGCTTTCCGGCAGGTTCAGGAGGGCGACCTCTTCTTCGGGTGTGCAGACCTTGTTTTCCTGCGGGGGTGTGGTTTTCTCTGTTTTGGGCGTGAGCATGAAGGTGAAGTTCAGTTCTTTTTCCTTCGCATCTTTCGCGGCCTGACTTTCGACCTTGGCTTCGTAAGGCGGGACAGGTTCGAATTTACCGCAGCCGCCGGCCGTGCCGTATTGGGCCATGATGTTGGCCAGGCGCAGTTGGGCGGCGGTCACCCGTTTTTCAAATTGTTCGTAGACCTGTTGCGCATTCAGCGCGGTTCCCGCCTCGTCATAGAAAAATACGCGGTTGTTTTCCGCTGCGGCCAGCATGTCCGGGCTTTCGGCGCTGGCGAGGATGGTTTTCGGCGCGGTGTTTTTCAGGGTATAAAGTTTGCGCGCCAGATTCAGGCCCAGCATATGAACGATATAATGGTCGGTGGCGCCGACGCGGCGGCCGTTTTTCATCTTCCTGATTTCCCCCATTTCCTCGGTCATCTGGTAACTTTTCATGAGTGCCGAGACATAAGGGTCGAAACGCAAATCCAGAATTTGCTGCCTGAGTTTTTCGTCCGTGGTTTCGAAAGTGGGCATGCCCAGATTGTTGAGGCTGATGACTTTCGCGTAATCGGGGTAACCGGCCTTTTTACCGTAACGCTTGATCAGGTTCAGCCATGTGGATTCGATATACTGAAAGCTGCCGCGGGCGGTTGTGTCTTTCGCAAAATTGAGCTGTCCCAGATTGCTTTCCATCATGGCCTTGAGGACGAGCAGCTCAAAATCCGTTCCGGTCTGGACGCTGGCATCGTAAAGGGCGGAGATAAACTGCGTATCCCGGCCTTTCCTGAAGAAATATTCGCGCAGGGCCGTGGCGAGATGCAGCGCCTTGCGGTCCTGGCGGATGAAGTTAACCTTTATGCCGTATTTGGAATTCAGGCTTTTTCCCGCGATTATCATCGGGCAGGAGGTAAAGGCCGCCTGATTCTTTTTTCCTTTTACCGGTTTGACCTTGATGTGCAGCGGGGGTTTCCGCTCTACGGACTGAGCAGAGCAGGGGAAAAATGAAAACACTGACAGTAACGCAAAAACGAGAATTTGTGCTGTTTTCATCCGGGTTACAGTGTTGTGAGACACGATCATACAGGGCGCGTGAGAACGCGCAAGGGTCTCTATATTTTATGAAAAAAGGGTAAAGATAATCCTAATGGAAAACCGCTGGATTATCAGGTCCTTATACCGGTTTTGCGCCGCCGGGCGTTACGGGGTCGATGACCGGATGGTCGCTGTCCGTGGTTGCCGCAAGAGCGATCTGATCGGTTCCGCCGCTGGTCATGGTGGCGGTATGGACGGTCGTCAGGCCATCGGCTTGCGCGTTCGGGCGCCGTGTCGTCTGATCTACGCCACCGGGGAAGCCGGCAGAGGCCAAAGTCGTCGTTCCGCCCTCTTCACGGGTTGTCCTGATGGCTGCAAGGAATGTCGCGGGGTCGATCAGAGCTTTGTTCAGGCCATCGCCTGCATAATAGCTTCTGCCGCTTGCGTCTTTGGGCATCGATGCCCATTCCTGGGATACGTGCCGCATGAAGGTTCTTTCATCCATCCGCCCGGCGAGATATTGACTCAGACCGCGGCGTTCGAGCAGGACAGTCGCCATGCGGTCCTGCATGGCTTCGTCAAATCTTTCGTTGCCGGTCAGGTGCATCTCTCTTTTCAGGCCTTCCAGAGTCGTACTGATAATCTGGTATTTTCCGGCAGCGGAGGAACGCATTCCGCTGTGCACATATTGTCTTTGATAAGCCAGGACCTGGTCGACGGTCATGCTTGTGAGGTTGGCGGTTCTCCCGCCGAACATAATATTGTAGTTTCCGCCGGATTCCTTGGATGCGATCAGTTCGAGAAGCGGGTTGCCCGTGCTGGCATAACGCGCGACCGCGCCTCTGGCGGCTTCGATCTGCGCCTCGGAAATCCCCCCGGACGGCGCTCTTGAGAGAAGCGTGCTGCTTGCAGCCGCATAGGATGAAGTTCTTCCGCTCCTGACGTCGGCAACCGTGGATCTGAATTGGGTGAGATCCAGTCCCAAGGCGGAAGCAAGAGAATTTGTCGATTCGTCGCTGGCAAGGCTGTCGTCATCCGACATGCCCATAAAAAGGGCAATCAGGAAGGCAAAGGCGCCCAATCCCTGTTGAGGGTTTTGCTGGAGTAGAAGCTGGGTTCTGCGGCGATCTTCTTCTTCACGCTGGCGCTGGAGCAAGATGGCTTGTTCTTCGCTCATGCGGTCATCCGTCACGACCTCGTCTCCGGCATCGGCAGAGTCCGGACCAGTAACCGTCAAAGATTCAGAGGTTGGGGCATCATCGGCCATATCATTACCCTTTATCACATCCATTCAGCGCTTGTTTTTCGTTTTCTAGCTGTTGCGCTGTTTATTACAGTCATCTTATACAAAATGCGGGGCCAAAGTCAATTTTTATGCCATCTGGCCGCCGCCCGCGGTCTGTCCTGCTCCCGGGGTTACCCGTGTTGGATCTGCTGCCGCGACCATGGTCGGGGCCTGACCCAGCTGTCCATCCGGACTCGGGGTTGTTTCCGTATCGCTTTTCCAGAGATTGGTAATGGAGTCCCAAGCCGACTCGTACCACGGTTTGTTGTAGCTCGGTACCGCGCCGCCGGTTTCTTCCAGGGTCGGGTTGGTTTCGTTAAATTCATTGTCGGCGAAGGACCGGTAACCGCCACCGGAAATTCCGTAATCATTCTGAACCAGCGGAGACCCTGAATACCCGATCGGCTGAATGGGGGAATAGGGGATTCTCGTCGAGCTGTAAGGGGAATACCCAAAAAGCGAATAATCCTGAACGCCCAAGTCGCCGAAGCTCGAATAGTCGTAACTGGCAGGGGTAAGGCTGACCGCGTCGGTCGAGGCGTCCAGCACTGCAGGCGTGACGGACACACCGGACCCGGAGGTTCCTCTCCATGACGCTCCGTCGGCGGCTCCCCACCGCGCGCCATCGGGCCTGCTGCTCATCATTTGTTCTCTTGAGGGGGCGTCGATTCCCATTTCTTCGGCCGTTTCCCTCATCGCATGCCAGCTCATACCGGGAAGGCGTCCCAGCTCTCGCCATTCATCTTCTGTCACCGCCCGGCCTTCAGTTTTAGCCTGCGAGAAGATTTCAACGACCCTGCTGACGGAACTGTCTATCTGTTCGGCAGAGGCCGGGGCTCTTGGCCCATGTCTTCCGCCAAGGGTGGGATCCGCCTGGTCTGTAAGGGCGGGCAATCTTCCGCCGCTCCGCTCCGCGGCCATTTCTGTGGCGGCGGCGCCAGCCAAATGCATCCTGATATGCTGTTCTGTCTGTATTTTGAAAAGATCCTCACCGGAGGCGGCCGCTTCTTCATGGGCATGGCCGGTTGCATCCGCAGCCGCAGCCTGGGCCACCGTCGTGTCTGCACTTGCTGCTTCTGTGCGGTTTTGTTGAGCCGATCTGCGTGATTGCTCGTTCAAGTATTGCAACTGCTGGTCAACTGCCGCTTCTGAATCCTGCAACTCTTTACGAAGATCCGCTTCTCTTTGAAGCTGTTCGGGCGTCGGGTGCTCGGTTTGCTGTATCTCAAGCATATACTGGCTGTATGCTTCAGTGGCGGACTGATACCTTCTGTAGGCGTCCACAGCGTTGTCGACCGCCATAGACTTGGTCTGAAGCTGCTGCAGCTGCTCGTCGAAGTGGTGCAGCCTTCCTTCCAGCATCGCCTGATAGGCCTGTCTGGGATCGGCTTTGCCGCTTTCAAGATCACTGATCCGGGTTTCCAGATCGTGGATTGTCTGTGCGTGGTCTTCGCCTTCGTGGACGTGTCCGGCTCTTACATGAGCACGCTCGTACTCCAGCCTTTCCCTGAGTTCGGAGAGGGCCTGGGCCTTTGCCTGCTCCGGAGTCATGTTCCTGAGATTTTCAAGACCCTGAAGCGCATCCGCTTTGCCTTGTGTCGCGCGCTGGATATCCAGTTCGTTGGCGCGGAGAAGATTTCCAAGCAATCTTCCACGCTGCTCGACTTCTACATGGCCGTGATGCATGGCGTCCACTGTCTGGCCGGCGGCGTCTATCCGGCGTTGCAGGGCGTCTCGCTCTGTCGGATCGGTCGTGCTCTGCAACCGCTGAGTCAAAAGCTCCTGCTGCCTGCGCGCCTGAGCCTCCATATCCTGAATTCTGCTGCTGTGCTCGCGGTTTTCCTGAATATAATCCCGCAGCTTGCTACTGGTTTGCTGCGCCTGATGGATAACCGTATCGGCCTGCTGGGTGACGCGCTGCGTCTCGTGCTCGAATTCCTCGAAGGTCATGGTGGGCATCCACCAGTTATTCGCTATGGCCTCGGCGGTCAGATAGGCGGCCATTCTTTCTTCTTGTTCGCGGCGTCTTTTCTCTTCTTCGGCATGCTGTTTCGCGATGTCGGTATACATGGTCGCGATCTTGCCGTCTGCGAGGGGAACGCCGTCGGAGTCCAGCTTGGTGTTTTCGAACATGATGGCTTGTTGTTTTTCGAATTCGTCATCGTGTCCGAAAATGCCGAAATCAGCGGAGTCATAAGTGGGTTCCGCCCGTGTCTGAGGTTCGAGATGCTCGCGGCCCCATCCCGCCAGAAAGCCGCCGGCCGCAAAAACGCGCAGCGTGTCCAGCGTGGCCTCTTCTATCAGGCCCTGACGGTGGGCGGCCGGAGATGCATCCATCATGGCCGCATTCTTGGCTTCTTCCAAATCAAGAATGTTCGGTCTTGCTTCGGCTTCCGTGCCGGAGCCGTCCTCTGTCTGAGGGGTATCGCCGTAGACCCACGTTGCGTTGCGGTCTTCCAAATCTTCGCGAGTATTATATGCCGGAGGTTTATTCTCGCCTGTCATTTTGCATTCCTCTATTTTTTATAACCCGCCGTTATTCCGCATACGGCTTTGCTAGTGCTAATTTAACCCGAATTCCGCCTTAATAACTACCCAAAACTACTCCGGTTTTAACCATTCCGGAGAATGGCAGGCGGATTTACACACTTAGACAACATTTTAGGGTATGCACCAATTATTTGTCAAAAATTAACTGTTCAAGAGGCTGTTTTTTCGTGCATTGGCCTTCAAATTTGCCAAAAGTCTTAATTTTGACGGTTTTCAAATGCCTGTCCCGGTGTTAAAACCTGATTCGTTTACAGGGCGCCACGCGCACTTTTAGGATCCAAACGGAGAGATTCCCCATGAATATCCATGAATACCAGGCTAAAGAGCTGTTGAAGAAATTCGGCGTGGCCGTGCCGGACGGTATACCCGCCATGACTGTTGCGGAGGCCGTTAAGGCGGCGGAATCCCTGCCGGGGCCGCTTTATGTCGTGAAAGCCCAGATTCACGCGGGTGGACGCGGAGCCGGGAAGTTCAAGAACAACCCGGAAGGCAAGGGCGGGGTTCGCCTCTGCAAGACGGCTGATGAGGTCAAGGCTGCGGCCGAAGCCATGCTGGGGCAGGTTCTGGTCACCAAGCAGACCGGACCGGAAGGCAAGGAAGTTCAGCGTCTTTACGTCACGGACGGCGTGGATATTGAAAAAGAATATTACTGCTCGGTCGTTCTGGACCGCTCGACCAGCCGCGTGACCTTTATGGTGTCCACCGAGGGCGGTATGGATATCGAAGAAGTGGCGCACAACACGCCCGAGAAAATTATCAAGGTCGGCATTGACCCGGCTGCCGGGTTTTCCGGTTTCCATGCCCGCAAGCTGGCTTTCGGTCTGGGGCTGAAAGCCGCGCAGGTCAAATCGGCCTCCAAGTTCTTCGCGAACCTTTACAAGGCGTTTATCGATCTGGATGCTTCGATCGTTGAGATCAACCCGATGATTTTGGTCGGGGACGAGATCATGGCGCTGGATGCCAAGATGAATTTCGATGCGAATGCGCTCTACCGTCATCCTGAAATTCAAGCTTTGCGCGATGAGAGCGAGGAAGACGAAAACGAGAAGATCGCGGCGGATAACGAGCTTTCCTATGTCCGTCTGGATGGCAATATCGGCTGTATGGTCAACGGGGCCGGGCTGGCGATGTCGACGATGGACATTATCAAGCTGCATGGCGGGGAGCCTGCAAACTTCCTTGATGTCGGAGGCGGCGCGACCAAAGAACGCGTGACCACGGCGTTCAAGATCATTCTGTCGGACCCGAACGTGAAGGGCATTCTGGTCAATATCTTCGGCGGCATTATGAAGTGCGACGTGATTGCGGAAGGCGTGATCGCGGCGGCGAAGGAAGTGGATTTGAAAGTTCCGCTGGTCGTTCGTCTGGAAGGCACGAATGTCGAGAAGGGCAAGGAAATTATGGCGAAATCCGGCCTGCCGATTATTTCCGCGGACAATCTGGAGGATGCCGCCAAGAAGGTTGTCGAAGCTACACACAAAGCACAGGCTGCGGCTTAGTAAGGTTGAATGTTGTTGGAGGCAAAATTGTGATCGAAAGCAGGAAAAGCCGTTTTTATAGTTTATTTTTATGGACGGTCTTAGTTGTTTTTTCTGTTCCTGTTTTTGCTTTCAATTCTAAATGTTCTGAAGGTGAAATTTGTTATCCTGTAGCTTTTCCCATTAAAGGCGGAGTAGCCGTTCTTAGGGATGACACATATGTGATTGTTCGTGGGGAGAAAAACGGAGTAATTGTTCACGGAGAGAAGTGGTACGGAGAAAGTTTCGGTGTAGATGAAGTTGTTGTGACAGATACAGAAAAAGTATCAAAGGACATATCAGTGTTAAATGCCGATAATCTCATAGTTGTAATTTTTTCAAAAGCAGATGTTAAGGTCTTAGACCTTAAAAATTCTAAGAGCTATAAATATCCTCGAGTTAAGGAGAACTAAAAAATGTCAGTACTCGTCAATAAGAATACAAAAGTCATCTGTCAGGGCTTTACCGGTTCGCAGGGGACATTCCACAGTGAGCAGGCGATCGCTTACGGCACGAAAATGGTCGGCGGCGTGACGCCGGGCAAGGGCGGGCAGAAGCATCTGGACCTTCCCGTGTTTGACACAGTAGCCGAAGCCAAAGCCAAGACCGGTTGTAACGCGACTGTGATTTACGTTCCGCCGCCGTTTGCTGCGGATGCCATTTTGGAGGCGATCGACGCCGAGATTGAGCTGGCGATCTGTATCACCGAAGGTATTCCGGTTCTCGATATGGTCAAGGTCAAGCGTGCGCTGACCGGTTCCAAGACCCGTCTGATCGGGCCGAACTGTCCGGGCGTGATTACGCCGGATGAATGCAAGATCGGGATTATGCCCGGTCATATTCACAAGCGCGGCAAGGTCGGGATCGTTTCCCGCTCGGGCACGCTCACCTACGAAGCGGTGGCGCAAACGGGCGCGGTCGGTCTTGGTCAATCGACCTGTATCGGGATCGGGGGCGATCCGGTGAACGGCACGAACTTCATCGATTGTATCGAGATGTTCATGGGCGATCCGGAAACCGAAGCGATCCTGATGATCGGGGAAATCGGCGGCACGGCAGAACTGGATGCGTGCGATTTTTATAAGTCGCTCAAAACCAAAAAGCCGATTGCCGGTTTTATTGCCGGGGCAACCGCCCCTCCGGGCAAGCGCATGGGTCATGCCGGGGCGATTATCTCGGGCGCGGACGATACCGCTGTCGCGAAGATGGAGGCCATGCGCGCCGCCGGGTTCGTGGTGTCCGAAAGCCCTGCGGGGCTGGGCGAGGCCGTTGTGAAGGCGATGGCGGCTTAGAGCTTCGTTTGTTACGGCGCAGCGGATAGGAAGCCTGTCGTGTTAACGGTGCTTGTGGTGTCCATCCGGTAAAGTTCGGAGATTTCGGAAGCCGAGAGCACGCGGCTGTAGATTCTGACCTCGTCAAGCGAACCTTGGTACCAATCAGAACCCGCAAGAAAACTTCCGATATAGGCGTCTGCGGTCGTCGCGAAACCCGTTCCGTGCGGGTAGGGGTTCGGCGCATTCACCAGATTCATGTATGTCTGCATGTCGCCGCTGCTCATGGTGACGGCATATTGGTTCCAATTTCCGTCCAGCCCGCCGTTTACCAAAAGCGTGTCGTTGAAGAACGCATCGGTATCGACCCGCGCGTGCGAGTCTGCCGTGTTGGCGCGGGCGGTTAGCCAGTACCCGGTGACGTTGTTGCCTTTCACAATGTAAGACGCCCAGGGGTCTACTGTCTGCGGCAGGCCGTTGATCCAGATCAGGACCGTGATGTTGTTTGCGATGTTCAGGGAGGCGCTGTGCGGGATGCGGATGGTATCGTTGATACCATCAAAGTTCAGGGCTTCACCGTATTGTCCCGTGACCTGATCGGCGAGGGACAGGCCGCCGAGGAGGGTTCCGTTGTTCGCATTGGCGGAGCGGTCATAGGCGGTGGTGTTCGTGGTCCACTCAGAATCGAAGGTCCAGTTGCCTGCGAGGCTGTCCTCGATCGGAGCGCCGTAATAGATCTGCGGGCGGAAACCATCGGAGGGATCATCGAGATCGGGGCCTGTGGCAAAGCCCCACCAGTTGTTGCGGGCGGAGAGGGTGCGGCCGTCATAATCTACGGCCAAATCTTCCAGAGTGTTTCCGGCCAGTATGTTCAGGCCCGCGCTGCCGAGACTGCCGCCGCCTAGATCGACCTCGAAGGTTCCGGCGGTGTCGTCATATACGGCGATGCCGTGCTGGCTGTTGCCGGTGGTTATGGATTGTTCGACCATCGCGGAGACATCACCGCCGTTATATCCGTGGATATAGATCCCCGTGCGGTTATTGGATGCTGTGACGTTTGTGATGGTCACGTTCTGTGCGCTGGCCGCGTTGCCCTCGACCAGGATGCCGTCACGCGACGCGCCGTCCACCGTGAAGCCGGAGAGGTATATGTTATCGGCGGTGACGGTCACCCCGTCGCCGTTCGGATTGGTGTTCGAGATCACCGGGGCGTTTCCAGCAGGGATAATCAGATTTGCGGCCGAGCCGCTGCCCGCGCCAAGGGTGAACATTCCGCCTGAGAAACTAATCGCCGATCCCTCGCCGATGAGCATCTGTCCGTCATCGTCGATGGTCACGCCCGTATTTTGCCCGGCCGCCGTGCCGTTGCCGCGATGGACATAGATAATATCGTTGGTGCCTGCTGCTGCCTGCGCTGCGGCCAAAGTGTTAAACGGGTTTTCCGCCGAGCCGTCTCCGCCTCCTGCTGCCGTGTTATCGACATGGTAGACATTCTGGATTGTGCCTGTGGTGGTGTTAAGGAGGGGTTTGTCGGTGCCGTCGTCTGTCAGTGCTTCGTTGGTTACGATGTCAATATCGCGTTCGGGGCTTTCGTCGAGGCGGGCGCGAAGGCCTTCCTTGCGGTAGCTTTTCTTATGGCCGAAGGGCAGGCGGATGGTGGCTTCGAGGAAGCCCTGAGAGCCGCGCACATCGTCTTTCTGGAATCTCGCGCCGATCTGGATGTCGGGAGTAATGTCACTCGTGAAGCGGGTGCGCCAGCCGGTGACGTCCTCGGCCTCATCACCCGCAAAGTAATATCCGCCCGTATATATTCTTGTGCTGTCGGTTATGTTTTCGGGGAGGGGAAGCTTATAACCGAGTTCGAAATCTATTCCTCTGAGCGACTCTTCGACTACCGTCTGGTCGGTTTTCACAACAATCTGCGTTCCGGAGAAAGACCCGCCGCTTCCGTTGGGGTTAGCCTGCGTATAGGTCTTGCTGGTATTCAGGGGCAGATAGGTGTTGACTTTAAGTTCCCAATCCTCCGCGTACCATTCGGCGCCTGCGGTGATTTGATTGAAGGCGGAGCCGCGTTCGGTTATGCGGCGATCCAGCCAGATATGGGTTCCGGCGATGCCTTCGCCGAGGAGGGCTGTTTCGATCAGCTTCCGGTAGCCGAGGCCGAGGTTGAATTCCCGGTTGTCCTGATCATCGGCCATGAAGCGCCAGTCGGTATAAATGACCGAGCCGTCTTCGACGTTTTGCGCAACCGGAATCCAGAATTCGTTCATTAAAATGGAGCGTTTGCTGCCCAGTTTCCAGTTGCTTTCCATGCGGGCGGCCAGAGGGGCTTTTTCAGGGCGTGATATCTCCTCCCCGGCTCTTGCTAACTGCCAGGGAAAGATTACCAGTGCAACGAAGAACAAAGCGAAGACACACTTTTTCATACTTCCAGTAAAGCAAAGTATTGATAAGGTTTTATTAAAATTTTATGTAAAAATATAACCCTCCGGCTTTTGTAATACTTTAGGATTATCTTTGCCTGCTTGTCGGGGTTTTCTCCTGGGACAGGTTGATGGTGGTTTCCGGCTGCTTTATTTTTCGTTTTTCCTGAGTTTTCGGGCGTTTGCGTATTGGTAAAAACTGTTTTGAGAAGCTTGGCGATTCGGTGTATTCTTATGGGGTGCACAATTATTAAGAGGACGTCTCTACAGGATGAGCTTTCTTAACCAACTGGACCCCGAGGACCGCAATCTGGTTGTCAGCCTGCCTTACCGGGTGGGGTTGATGGTGAGCCAAAGCGACGAGACAGGCGGCGATGAGGCCGACGAAATGGAGCAGCGTGCCCTGTCGAGCATCCTGAACGGTTATGCGCAGGAGGTTTTCGGCTCCGAGACCGTCCAGTACATTATCAGCGAGACTATTTCCAAACAGAGTAAATGGACCGAATGGGCAGGAGAGCTTAATAACGTCGAGCAGGATTGCCACAAGGCGGTCGATCTTCTTTCAGATCTTGTCGATCAGAAGGAAGTCAACGCTTTCAAGCAACACCTGATGGAGATCGGAGAGTCCGTCGCCATGGCGTTCCGGGAGCAACATGATCTCGGGATGTTTGCCCGGTTCAAACTTTTTCTCGATTATAAAAAAGACAGGAAGCTGGCCGAGCAGAAAAAGATGGCCGTTAAAAGCTGGGATCAGTTTCTGAATATCAGTATGCACGAGCGCCGCGCTTTGCGCATGATTGCAGGCGCGCTCAACATGACCTATATTTAGGTCGGATTAAGACGCATACTAAACAATAGCCCTTTAACCCATCGATGGATTATGGAGACGTTTTTATGTCTGAACTCTCAGTTTTTTCCCCTGAAGACACCGAACTTCTGATCAGCCTGCCTTACCGGGTGGGGGTGAGCATCAGCTATACCGAGGATGAAGAAGGCGAGATGGATGACGTCTATGAGATGGAGGCGCTGGAAGCCTGTATCAGGCAGATCGCCAAGCTGCATGAGAAATCGCCGCTGGTCAGCGAGATCGCCGGTGAGATCCTGCGCAGAAAAGATATGTGGCCGAAATGGTCCAACCAGAATATTTTCAATATCGCGCCTGATTGCGAACAGGCGGCGCGTGTGCTCAAGCCCATCGTTTCTTCGCAGGAACTCAAAAGCTACAAGAAGATGCTCCTTGAAGTGGCGACTGCCGTTGCGCAGGCCTCCGGCGAGTTCGGGGACGTTCACGAGAAGAAGGGGTTTTTCGGCCGGATCATGGAAAAAGTCGTCGGATCGTTTGCCAATGACGATAAAAATCATCCGATGAATGTAAGCGCCGCCGAGGATAGCGCGATCGAGGCGATCCGGCAGGCTCTGGCGAAAGTGGAGTAAATTTTTCCGTAACTTACCGTGTCTTGTTAATGCCGCTTGCTCTGCGGGGCGGCTGGCGCTATACCGTATGAAGGTTTTCAATACGCACGGCGGGAGTTTTCATGACACAGGCCAAGCAACAGGATATGACGTTTCTGACCGGGATGAACGCGGAATATATCGCGCATCTTTACGGCGAGTTTCTTAACAACCCTTCGCGGGTGGATGAAAGCTGGCGGAGCTTCTTCAAGGGACTGAACGATACCGAGGCCGAGTTGCTGTGCGAACTTTCCGGCGCCAGCTGGACGCCCAAGGAGAATGTCAAGCAACTGCGCGGGTTCGGAACTGTTTCCGACGAGCCTGCTAATGATTACCTGAATATTGCAGCCGGCCCGGCCCGCAAGGAAACCAAGAAACCCGTCTCGCCGGAACTTGCGCAGGAAGCGGCGCTGGATTCCATCCGGGCGCTGATGCTGATCCGTTCTTACCGTTTTCGCGGTCATATGCTGGCCGATCTCGATCCGCTGGGGCTGAAGGAAAAGACAGTCAGTCCGGAACTTGATCCCGGCTATTACGGGTTCACTTCCGAGGATTTTGACCGCCCGATTTTCCTCAACGGGATGCTGGGGCTCGATTATGCGACGTTGCGCGAAATTCTCGACGCGCTGAAACAGATTTATTGCGGCACCATCGGTGTCGAATATCTGCACCTTGGCAATCTTCAGGAGCGCGAGTGGATTCAGGAGCGCATTGAAAACCGGCAGCACTACAATAAAACCGAATTCACCGTGAACGGAAAGCGCGCGATCCTTCAGCGTTTGACGGCTGCGGAAGTGTTCGAACAATTCCTGCACAAGAAACATACCGGGACCAAGCGTTTTGGAGTCGACGGGGGGGAAGTGCTTATTCCCGCCATTGAACAGATTATGAAGCGCGGAGGACAGATGGGGCTAAAGGAAATCTGTCTTGGTATGGCGCACCGCGGGCGGCTGAACGTTCTGGCCAACGTGATGACCAAACCCTTTACCGCGATTTTTTCCGAGTTTCAGGGGCATCCCTCCGTTCCCGATGATGTGCTCGGGTCCGGGGATGTGAAATACCATCTCGGCACATCGAGCGACCGCGATTTCGACGGGAATGTCGTTCACCTTTCGTTGACGGCCAATCCCTCTCACCTTGAATTTGTGAACCCGGTCGTTATCGGGAAAGTGCGTGCCAAGCAGAAGCAGCGCAAAGATAAGGACCGCACACAGGTTCTGCCGCTTCTCCTGCACGGGGATGCCGCGTTTGCCGGTCAGGGGATTACTGCGGAAACGCTGATGATTTCGGAACTTCCTGGGTACCGCGTGGGCGGGACCATCCATATCGTTATCAATAACCAGATCGGTTTTACCACCACGCCGAATTACGGACGGTCGGGTCCTTATCCGACGGATGTGGCCAAGATGCTCGAAGCGCCGATCTTCCATGTGAACGGTGATGACCCTGAGGCTGTCGTTCATGTCGCGCGGCTTGCGACCGAATTCCGGCAGGAGTTCAAGAAGGATGTCGTTCTCGATATTATGTGTTACCGGCGGTACGGGCATAACGAAGGCGACGAGCCGGCCTTTACCCAGCCGCTGATGTACAAGAAAATCGCGCGGCAGGAAACAACCCGTTCGATCTATGCGCGCCAGCTTGTCGAAGAAGGGGTGGTGACAGCCGAAGAAGCCAAGAAATTTGTCGATGATTTCAATGCCCAGCTGGAAGAGGATTTCAAGGCCGCCAGTACGTATAAACCGAATAGCGCGGATTTCCTTGAGGGCGCTTGGACGGGCCTGACGGTTGCGCACGGTGAAGACCGCCGCGGCAAGACTGAAGTTTCCGAGGCCGATCTTCAGAAGGTGGGGAAAATCCTGACGGATGTGCCTGAGGGGTTTGAGATCAACACCAAGCTGGCCCGCATCCTTGAAACCAAGAGACAAATGCTGAGCACGGGAGAAGGTCTGGATTGGTCCACGGCGGAGAGTCTGGCTTTCGGGACTCTTCTCGATGAGGGGTATAATGTCCGTTTGACCGGACAAGATGTCGGGCGCGGCACATTCTCGCAGCGTCACGCGATCTGGTACGATCAGGCGACCGAGGACAAGCATATCCCGCTCAAGCATATCAAACCCAAGCAATCGAAGTGCGAGATTTACGACAGTCCGCTTTCCGAAATGGCGGTTCTGGGATTCGAATACGGATATTCTCTGGCCGATCCGACCACGCTTGTACTCTGGGAAGCGCAATTCGGCGATTTCGTCAACGGCGCGCAGGTGATGATCGACCAGTTTATCTGTTCGGGCGAGAGCAAGTGGCTGCGGATGTCGGGCCTGGTGCTTCTTTTGCCGCACGGTTATGAAGGGCAGGGGCCGGAGCATTCATCGGCCCGGCTGGAGCGTTTCCTGCAACTTTCCGCGGAGGATAATTGGCAGGTGTGTAATTGCACCACGCCGGTAAATTATTTTCATGTGCTGCGTCGCCAGATGCACCGTGATTTCCGTAAGCCGCTGGTGATGATGACTCCGAAATCGCTCCTGAGGCACAAGCTGGCCGTTTCAAAACTCTCTGACTTTGCCACCGGCAGCTCCTTCCACCGCGTCCTTTGGGACGATGACCGCGAGACACTGGTTCAGCCGGAAAAGGTCAAGCGCGTCGTTCTGTGTTCGGGTAAGGTTTATTACGATCTTCTGCAGGAACGCCGCGCGCGCAAGATCAATGATGTCGTGATTCTCAGGCTCGAGCAGTTATACCCCTTCCCGGTCAACTCTCTGGGGGCAGAGCTGGCGCCGTTCAAGAACGCCGATGTGGTCTGGTGCCAGGAGGAACCGAAAAATCAGGGGGCCTGGAGTTTTGCTGAACCTTATATCGAGCAAACTCTGGCCAAGATGAATCATTCCTGCAAACGGGCCAGCTATGTCGGGCGCGAGGCTTCAGCCGCTCCGGCGACGGGGTTGCACAACCGCCATGTGTCCGAGCAGAACAAGCTGGTTAATGACGCTTTAGGCGTATAATCGCTCTACATTCTTCCTAGGGACTTTTCACCTCTGCCGTTTTTTGGTACGAATGGACGTTCGTGTGGTTTTTTGCCATGTTTTAATTGCATGTATTTGTTGTGTTTTTTAGGTAATTTTAAGCCTCAGGACATTACGGTTTGTATTATGAAAAATATTTTTTCTCAAATCGGAACGGTTTCATGGGAAAGACAGTTTCTCCATGTGGTCGTATGTCTGGCCGGATTTTTGGCGTTTCTGGTTTCGGGGCCGATCGCTCAGGCCGCCAGAGATTATAATTACCAGTGCCGGATCCGAAATCCTCATTATCATCCGGATGAGAAGGAACTGGCGGAATATGTCCAGGCCATGGAGTATATTTTTGTCGGCAAGCCGATCAGGCAGGAAAGCACGGTGATGGGTTTTGTGGTCACCACTTTTGAAGTCAGGATGCTTTACAAGGGAGAGCAACCCAAAAAAGGAACTCTCGATATCGTGCATCTCCCGGATACGTTTACGGATATGAGCCATACTTACCTTGTGCGCGCGCGCCGGGAGAAGGATAATAATCTTTACCCGGATCCCTTGGCCTGTCCGCAATATTACACCGACGAGGAAGTCGTTTCCCATATTCAATATTTCTGGCAGCGGTTTATTATGGGCTTTTTCCTGCTTCTTCTGGGCGTGTTCGCCGCCTACAAATACGTCAAGCACAGCAGTAAGGTAAAAGGTAATCCCTATCTGGAATGGCTGACCAAGTAAGGCTTGGTGTCCGGGGCTTTTTCAATTTTTATTGTTCCTGACTCGCCTTTTTTTCACGAACCTTTTAATATTGGTGGCATGTCCAGATCTTTTGACCTGTCTGTCTATTTTATTGCCGATCCGCATAACTGCTTGGGACGGCCGCTTGGCTCTGTCGTGCTTGGGGCTTTGAAGGGGGGGGTGACCCTCCTGCAACTGCGGAACAAGGAAGACAGTTTTGAAGCAGTTTATGAGCAGGCTGTCGTTGTTAAAAAGCTGGCAGACGATTTCGGCGTTCCTCTTCTTATCAACGATTATCCGGAGGTCGCGATGCAATGCGGCGCTGCGGGGGTTCATCTGGGGCATGAGGATGATCCGCCGGCAGAGGCGCGGGAATTTTTGGGGCCGGAGCCTATCATGGGGTTTAGCGCTTACCATGACGAGCATTTTCAGGAGCTTGATTCGGGGATCATCGATTATGTTGGCACAGGCCCTCTATATCCGACGAAAACGGATAAGGGCAAGGTTGTGCTGGGAACGAAGAATTTTTCCCGGATGGCGCACCTGTCTCCTGTGCCTGTCGTGGCGATCGGGGGGATTACGCCCGATAACGCCGGGGATGCCATACTTGCCGGAGCGGACGGCGTAGCGATGATGCGCGCGGTTTCCGAGGCGGTCGATCCGGAAGAAGCGGCGCGGGCCTTGGTCAAGGCGGTACAGGCCGCCCGTCAGGAAGAAGAGGCGCGGCGGGCTTCATGATTGCCAATGTCCTGTCCATCGCGGGGTCGGACCCGTCGGGCGGGGCGGGCATTCAGGCCGATCTGAAAACCTTCACGGCGCTCGGCTGCTATGGGATGGCCGCTTTGACGTCCCTGACCGTGCAAAACACTCTGGAAGTCCGGGAGGTGTTCCATCTGGAATCCAGTTTCGTGGAGGCCCAGATCCGCGCGATTTTCGATGATATCGAGGTTGATGCGCTCAAGATCGGGATGGTTGGAAATGCCCGCACAATTACCATGCTGGCGGGGTTGCTGGAGGATTTAAAACCAAGATTTGTCGTGCTGGATCCGGTTATGGTTGCCACAAGCGGCGATCCCCTGATTTCCGGACATGCCGTGGATGTGATGAAAGACAAGCTGATTCCGCTCTGCGATGTCCTTACGCCCAATATCCCCGAGGCGGAGAAGCTCTCGGGCTATGCCTTAAGCGTTTCCGAGGAGATGGAGGTATTGGCGGAGAAAGTCTGCGATCTGGGGTGCAAGGCGGTGCTGCTTAAAGGCGGTCACGCGTTCGGCGATTCCAAGGCTACGGACGTTTTGTTTACGGACGGGCGCGTGAAAACATTTTCCGTGCCCCGGATCGAGACGCATAATACCCACGGAACGGGGTGCACGCTTTCGGCGGCGCTGACCTGTTTCATCGGCAAGGGGTTTGCCCTGCCCGAGGCGGCGGCCAAGGCCAAGGCTTACCTGACCGACGCCCTGAAGGCTTCGGATGCGTTGAATGTCGGGAAAGGGCACGGGCCGGTCAATCATTTCCAGTTCCACGGGCGAGAGGAGCACGAGGATGCATGAGTTCGAGATTATCGCGGATTATTTTGTCGCACTGACCATGGGGCGCGAGGAATGCGCGGAGCTGCAGGATGATGCGGCTGTTCTGAAGATTCCCAAGGGATACGAGGTCGTAGTGAGCAGCGACACGCTGAATGCCGGGACGCATTTCATGAAGGATGAAGCGCCGGAGAATATCGCGCGCAAGGCGCTGCGGGTCAGTCTGTCCGACCTTGCGGCCTGCGGGGCGGAGCCGCTTTCCTACCAGCTTAATATCGCTTATCCGCAGAGGCCGCAGGCGGAGTGGCTGAAGGCTTTTACGGGGGCGCTGCTGGCGGACCAGAAGGAATTCGGCGTCTTTTGCTCGGGCGGGGATACATCCTCGATCCACGGCGCGCTTTCGGTTTCCATTACCGTTCTGGGGCTGGTTCCCGAGGGCAAGGCGGTGCGGCGCAACGGGGCGAAAGACGGGGATGCCGTTATCCTGACCGGGGCTATCGGCGATGCGTCGCTGGGGCTGCAGGCGCTCTGGAAAGGGCAGGAGAAAGCGTATCCGAAGGCGGTCGGCCGGCACCGGGTGCCCGAGCCGAGGATCAAGGGGGCTGCGCTGGTTTGCGAGCATGCGCGGGCCGCCGTCGATATTTCCGACGGTTTTCTGGCCGATCTTGGCCATGTCTGCAAAGTATCCGGCGTGGGGGCGGAGGTTCATCTCGGCGCGAACGGGCTGGCCTTTTCTGTGGAGGTGACGACCGCTCTTGATACCGGGTTCCTGACGATGGAGGAGGCGCTTTCGGGCGGGGACGATTACGAGCTTGTGCTGGCGGTGCCGGAGGAGCAGGTGAAGAAAGTTCTCGCCGGGTTCAAGAAACTTGGGTTCTCTCCGCAAGTTGTGGGGCGCTTTTCATCCAAAATCTCAGGGGTGCAGGTCTTTAATGCGGAAGATGAAGAACTTCCGCTCAAGGCCGTGGGATGGCAGCATTTTTAGATTTTAAAAAGGGGGCGTGATCCTCATGGACGAAAACGCTCAAGAGGTTCCGCTTTATTGCAAGGGTCTTAGACCCGTCTTTCACCTTTTATCTTTGCTTGTGAAGATTTGCGCGTGGATACTTGGTTTGGGATTTGTCTTTTTTCTCTTTTGCGCTGTTTATAGTATTATTGTCATAGTTTACATTGAAAATTATGGTGATTCATATCTCGCAGGACGGCTAGATGAGTCGGCCAAAGTTCTCGTCAGGGATCGCGCTGGTATTGAAGAGTTTCAAATCGAGCGGGTTTGGGTCCGAACGCCTGCCTTTGATGGTGCAGCCGCAAACTGGAAGGTCTTATTGGCTGAGCCTTTTCAATTTAGCAAGTCCTCTTTAAAGAATTACAATGTTTTACAGAATAGTGATGTCATCGTCATTGAAGAGGAAGGAACAAGAATCGATGGATTTTCTGCAACAGATCAACTGGGATATACCTGTTATTTTCGTAAGGAGGTCATTTTAGGTTCTGAAACGGCTTGCTTTGAGGAATCTGTAAGGAGATGTTCGGTGAGTTTGTGCGTGAAAGAGGGCGAGCGGTTAATGTATCTTGAAGTTGCACAGGTTCCGTGAGAACAAATAAAAAACAGAGATGTTCCCGCCGACGGTCTCTGTTTTTCCCTGTCTGGCTCTGTAGTTTTTTAAAAATGGATTCCTGCTTTCGCCGGCATGACAAGAACAGCGCCGCCCGCTTGGTGTCTTTGCGATTTAAATGATAATCCCTCGCTCTTGGCTTTTCCCTCACTAAGGCGCAATGCGTTCCGCGCCTTTGTTCTCTGACTTTGCCTTATTTTGCCCTGCCGTTTTTTTTCACAGGATATTTTTCAGAATACCTTTGTTCCGCTTGTATGTTTCTCCCGATTTCATAACGCAGGCCCTTGCCTTCGGGGCGTTCAGAGAGTATGAAAAAGGGCTAAGATAGCGGGTCTGCGGCGCTGGCTGCTTTCCTTACCGATGACCAAATGAAGAGATACAGAAATGACACAGATCGTTGTTCCCACGCTGGGTGAATCCGTTTCCGAGGCCACTGTCGCGCAGTGGCTGAAAAAAGAGGGCGAGGCGGTGAAGGCCGACGAGCCGATCGTGGAGCTGGAGACCGACAAGGTGACGCTGGAAGTCAATGCGCCGTCCGACGGGGTGATCGTCAAGATCATCGTGGGAGAGGGGCAGAGCGTCGGTGTGGGCGCCATTCTCGGCGAGTTGGAGGCCGGGGCTGTCGCCAACGATAAAGGCAGCAAGGGAGCGCCGAAGGCTGTTGCGGCGCCTGCGCCCGCGAAATCCGCGCCTGCCGAGGATGATGCGAAAACCTCGCCGGCCGTGCGCAAGCTGCTGGCCGATAACAATCTTGACGCTGCGCAGGTTCCCGCCTCCGGCAAGGATGGCCGCCTGACCAAGGAAGATGTCGAGAGTTACCTCAAGGGCGGGGCGGGCAAGGCTTCGCCGTATGCGCCGCCGCCGGCTAAATCGCCTGCAGCGCCCGTTCCTGCGCCGTCCAAGCCGCGCGAGGCCGGACCCCGCGAGGAAAAAGTCAAGATGACCAAGCTGCGGCAGGTGATCGCCCGCCGCCTGAAAGAAGCGCAGAACACGGCGGCCATGCTGACCACGTTCAACGAGGTCGATATGGGTCCGGTCATGGAGCTGCGTAACGAATACAAGGAAGCGTTCGAGAAGAAGCACGGGGTGAAGCTCGGTTTCATGTCGTTCTTCGTGAAGGCCGTCATTCAGGCGCTGCGCGAGTTTCCGGCGCTGAATGCCGAGATTTCGGGCGATGAGATCATCTACAAGAATTACTACGATATCGGAGTTGCTGTTTCGACCCCGCAGGGGCTGGTGGTTCCGGTGCTGCGCGATGCCGATACTCTGAGCATGGCGGAGATCGAGACGAAGATCATTGATCTCGGCACGCGTGCGCGGGATGGCAAGCTGAGCCTTGATGAAATGGTGGGCGGCACCTATACGATCACCAACGGGGGCGTGTTCGGCTCGCTGCTTTCCACGCCGATTTTGAACACGCCGCAGTCCGGCATTCTGGGCATGCACGCGATCCAGAAGCGCCCGGTGGTCGATCCCAAGTCCGGGCAGGTCGTGGCCAAGCCGATGATGTACCTGGCGCAATCCTACGATCACCGGATCGTGGACGGCCGCGAGGCGGTCAGCTCGCTCGTGCGCATCAAGCAGGCGATCGAAGATCCGCAGAGATTGTTGTTGGACGTTTAAGAAAGACCTCACATCCGATCTTTTAAAGGGGTTTTATCCTTACATTCAGTCGATAAAATATGTCATCGAAGAGCGGACGTTCGCTCTTCGATTTTTTTAATCCCGTTAATGAGGATTCTCCCGTTAAGGAATTGTGCTTTCGCGAGGTCTATTATTTTGAGGACACAATTTTAGACTATGATCCTACTTGTGTTGATTCACTTATAGGGCTTCATAAAGAGGACGAAGAGACTTTTGTTATTTGTACAGAACAGCGGGAATTTTTTCTGAAGACAAAACTGGAACCAGAAACAAAGTGGATTCGGGAACCTGATGTTAAGAAGTAAATTTACTCTGCTTTCTGATCCGGATTCTTCTGGAGTTTGATAAGTTCCTCTTTCGCGCTTTCGTTGCCTTTGTCTGCGGCAATCTGAAGCCATTTCCGCGCTTCATTTTCATCGCGATCGGTCCCCAAACCTTTAAGGTAAATAAAACCAAGAAGACTTGTCGCCTGACGTGTTTCTGTTTTGTATTTGTCGTTAGCAAAGTCGGGCGATTGCGTTATCAGGAGAAAAAGCTCTCTGGCTTTTGAATAGTCCTGTTCTATGTCCTTTCCGTTAAAATAGGACAGACCGAGATTGTGGCGTGTCGTAATGTCGGTCAGTTCCTCCGCTTTCGCATACCATTCCTGAGCTTTTTGCAAATTTTTCTCCCCGCCCAAACCGTGATAATAATACTTGGCTAGGTCAATCTGCGCGTTGCCAAAACCTAAATCCGCGCCTTTTTGAAGCCATTCCCGCGCCTTTGTGTAATCCTGCGGAACGATTTTTCCTTTCTCGTATTCAAGGGCGATGAGATGATAGGCCTTCGTGTATCCGCCTTGCGCCTCATTTTTGAGGCGATGCATGTATTTTTCTCCTCTGGTTTCGGGAGGGGAGCTCTGGCTAGTAAAATACATAAAAATCCCGCCGAGGATCAGCGCCGTGATGGCAAGGGTCAGGATGTTTCTGCTTTTGCTCATCCCACCTGCAGGACTCCCTTCTCCTCCAACTGCCCCAGCGCCTTCAGGCCCCATTCGTCGCGGGAGGTTGTGCGGTCGCCGAGCCGCAGGGCCGTGATTTCCGCGCCGATCAGGTTCACGAACTCCCTGGCCGTGGGCACGCGCGAGGAATAGAGGAATTCGGGATCGATGCTCAGGCCATAACGCGCGGCGGTGATCAGGGCGCGGTTGAGCGGCTGGAGCGTCAGGTTATATTTTTCCAGCAGGGGGGCGAGGCGGCCCGCTTTTTCCTCGTCGATCCCGATCGTGCGGTGCGGGCGGACGGTCAGCGCGGTGCGCGAGCCGAGGCGCGTATGCGCGAAGCAGACGACGAAGGCTTCACCGGGGAAACGGTCCTGCGCGGATTCGATCAGTTCTTCGAATTTTTCCTCCGTCATTTCGTTCCTGCCGATCAGGGTCATCTCCACGGGTTTTTCGATGGGGATGACCGCGCTTTCGGAGACCTCGATCAGGGGTTTGACCGTGCGTTCCTTCCGGTTGAGTTCGAAGAGATTCACGCCCGCATATTCCAGCAGGGGCCGGGAGATGCCGCTGAAATACGGTTCCATCTTTACGCCCAGCGGGGTTTCGTGCGCGTGGCTGTCGATAAAGACGCTGCCGATGCGCGCCTCGGCAATTGCCTTCGCGCAGTTGGGGCAGGGCAGGTCGGTGACATAAAGCTCCGCGCCTTCGGTGCCGGGGGCGTTCAGAAGGACGGCAATTTCGGCGTGAACGGTCGTGCTGGCGTTGCCAAGTTTTTCGTCGGGAGCGAAATTTTCCGCCAGAGCGGGGGGCCAGAAATTCGCATGGCCGGTTTCAAAGGGGGCCTTGCCCGTATCCTGCCCGCAGAGCAGCGCACCGACCTGATGCACGGGGTGGCGGCTCTGGCTCTCGATCTCAAGAGCTTTTTCCATTCTGGCGAAGGGACCGGCGGGCATGACCTCTTTGAATATTCAGTGTACTCGTCCTGCACAGTCTAAGCCGGAATGCGCTTGGATCAAAGCCTGTTTTACCGACAGATTTTCCGTAAAGATTGACCGGTAAAATCGCGTATGTTACTTCTTAAAAAAAGCGGGATTTCAGGGTATGGCGCACACCATCAATACCATCGTCTTCGATAAACGCACGTTCCGGCACTCGCCGTTTACGACTCATGATCATGTTGATCTTGGCGGCGGGGGCGGGTCGGCGATTTTTCTGTACGATGATGCCGATGTGCCGGGCCGGCATAACAATGTTCTTACGCTTCCCGAAACCTTTCGCGGTGTGGCGACCGGGCCGGAGGCGGGGGAGCAGAATATTCTTTATATCGGGCTGAGCGGCCTGCGCGCGGACCCGATGATCGATTTTACGGTCAATCACCAGAAAGTCTCGGTGCCTGCGGCGGAATATATTTCCGGCTATCTTGAATATGCGGATACTCTCCCGGCGGAAGAGCTGGCCAAGCTGGAGGTCGACGAGCATGCGCTGGATGGGATCGAGGAACGCTGGAGCATCGATTTTTTCCGCGAGAAGCTCAAGGGCCTCGTGGATGGACCGGATGAATTTTTCTTTCAGGTCTACCGCGGGATCGATAACGCGATGGGCGATATGCAAAGGATGATTATCCTGCACAGTATCGGCAGCGATAACAAGGCGGCGCACGGGTCGTTCGACCTTGAATCCTGATTGTTTGCCATAACTTCTCCATTTTCCTTTTGATCCGGGCTTTTCATTCCGGCTGCTGTGTTCTATAACACGGGCACGAATTTCACACCTTTGCGGAGGGGCAGACATGGCCAATTCATTCGATGTTATCGTGATCGGCGCGGGGCCGGGCGGGTATGTGGCGGCGATCCGCTGCGCGCAGCTGGGCATGAGCGTAGCGTGCGTGGAAAAACGCAAAACTTTGGGTGGCACGTGTCTGAACGTGGGGTGCATTCCCTCGAAGGCGCTGCTTCATTCCTCCGAGAAATACGAGGACGCGAAGGAGCATTTTTCGGGTATCGGGATCAAGACCGGGAAGCTGGAGCTTGACCTCAAATCCATGATGACATTCAAGGACGGCGTGGTCGATACGAACGTCAAGGGCATCGACTATCTCTTCAAGAAGAACAAGATCACGCGCCTTGAGGGCACGGGGGAAATTACCGCACCGGGCACAGTGCGCGTGGGCAAGGAGAATTACAGCGCGAAGAATATCATTATCGCGACGGGCTCGGACGTGATCTCGCTGCCGGGTATTACGATCGACGAAAAGCAGATCGTTTCTTCCACGGGGGCGCTGGAACTGGGGTCCGTTCCCAAATCGCTGATCGTCATCGGCGGCGGCGTGATCGGGCTGGAGCTTGGGACCGTGTGGCGGCGGCTTGGCGCTTCGGTCACAGTGGTGGAATATCTCGATAATATCCTGCCGGGCATGGACGGGGAAATCCGCAAGGAGGCGCTCAAGATCTTCAAGAAGCAGGGGATCACATTCAAGCTTTCGAGCAAGGTCACGGGCGCGAAGACCTCCAAGAAGGGCGTGGACCTGACCGTGGAACCCGCTGCGGGCGGCAAGGCGGAAACGCTTTCGGCCGAAGTCGTGCTGATGTCCATCGGCCGTAAAGCCTATACGGACGGGCTGGGGCTGGATGCGGTCGGCGTGACGCGTGACGAGCGCGGGCGCATTGCGGTGGACGCGCATTTCGAAACCAACGTGAAGGGCATTTATGCGATCGGCGATGTCATCGCTGGGCCGATGCTGGCGCACAAGGCGGAGGATGAGGGCGTGATCCTTGCCGAGATCCTCGCGGGGCAGAGCGGGCATATTGACTATAACCTTATTCCGGGCGTGGTGTACACGTGGCCGGAGGTCGCGAACGTGGGCCAGACCGAGGAGCAGCTCAAAGAGGCGGGCGTTGATTACAAGGCCGGGAAGTTTCCGTTCCTTGCGAACGGGCGCGCGCGCGCGATGGGCATGACGGACGGGTTTGTGAAAATCCTCTCCTGTTCAAAAACCGACCGCGTTCTTGGCGCGCACATGATCGGGCCGAATGTCGGCGAGCTGATGGCCGAGGTCGTGAGCGTCATGGAATTTCAGGGCACGGCGGAGGATATCGCCCGCACCTGTCATTCGCACCCGACACTCAGCGAAGTGGTGAAAGAGGCCGCGCTCGCGGTGCATAAAAGGCCGATACATATTTGATTGAACAATCCGGAAAAGGACAGATGAAAAGCTATATAGTTTGTCTGGCTTTTTTAGCTGGTATGTTTTGTTCTCTTACTTGCTTTGCGGCGGAGCAGGAGAAGTTAAAGGATGGTGTGTATTTTGGATATAAGTATCTTCCCAACCTTTCTCCTGGCGATCCAGATGCCGAGTGGTATTATGAATGTGATCTTTTCGTTAAAGGTGGGCATATCAAGCTTGCCAAATTTCCCAGAACGAAAATAAAGGGCGAGGTTTTCGCTTCAGCGTCTGACGGTGCGTTTCCGGTCTATGAAGGACTTGTCGAAGCTGATGAAAAGAGAACCATTGTCAGCCTCAGAAAAATCTCTTGTGATTATTGTATGATCGAAAAGGACGATCCGCTTCCTTCAAAGATCGTACGGGAATATGTCTTGCGTTTTATCAGTGCGGACTCTTTTGAAC
>JAGRIJ010000087.1 GCA_020443295.1 Alphaproteobacteria bacterium
CACGTTTAATCTTCTGGATACGCCGGGGCACGAAGATTTTTCGGAAGATACTTACCGGACGCTGACGGCCGTGGACAGCGCGGCGATGGTTCTGGACTGCGCCAAGGGCATCGAGTCGCAGACTTTGAAATTATTTGAAGTGTGCCGCTTGCGGGATATTCCGATCATTACTTTCGTCAACAAGATGGACCGGGACGGGCAGGCGCCGTTCGACCTGATGGACGAGGTGGAGCAGAAGCTGGCGCTTGAAGTGACGCCCGCGAGCTGGCCGATCGGGATGGGGCGGGATTTCCGCGGGTGTTATGACCTGATGAATGATGAGCTTGTCTTGTTCGACAGGAGCAAGGGCGAGGCGTTGCAGGATGGCGTATCGTGCAAGGGGCTGGATGATCCGAAGATCGATCAGTTGCTGAGCGCAGAGCAGGCTGCTGCCTTGCGCGAAGAGGTCGCGATGGCGCGGGGCTTGTGCCCGGCTTTTGATTCCGAAAGCTATCTGGGCGGGCATATGACGCCGGTGTTTTTCGGGAGCGCGGTGAATAATTTCGGGGTACGGGAGTTGCTCAACGGCTTGAAAGCCTATGCACCTTCGCCGAGAGCCTTGCCGACGCAAACACGAATGGTGAAGCCGGAGGAGGAGAAAGTCTCGGCCTTCGTGTTCAAAATCCAGGCGAACATGGACCCGAAGCACCGGGACCGGATCGCGTTTACGCGCATTTGCTCGGGCAAGTTCAAGAAGGGCATGAAGCTCAAGCATGTGCGCTCGGGCAAGATGCTGACGATCCATTCGCCGCAGATGTTTCTGGCGCAGGACCGGGAAGTGGCGGAGGAAGCCTTTCCCGGCGATATTCTGGGATTGCCTAATTACGGGGGCCTGCGGATCGGGGATGCGCTGACGGAGGGAGAGGATCTTGTCTTTACAGGTATTCCCAGCTTTGCGCCGGAGCTGATGCAGCGGGCGCGGGCGGAAGACCCGCTGAAGGCCAAGCATCTGGGTAAGGCGCTGGAGCAGCTGGCCGAGGAGGGCGCGGCGCGGATTTTCAAACCGTATAGTGATCCGGACTGGATTGTCGGTGTCGTCGGGGCGCTGCAGTTCGACGTTCTGAAGGACCGGATACGGACCGAGTATAATATTCCTGTCAAGTTCGAGGAGACCAGCCTTTATACGGCGCGGTGGATTACGTGCGAGGATGCGCTCAAGCTCAAGAAGTTCATCGATGCGAACCAGAGCGCGGTCGCGAATGATCATGACGGCGATCCGGTGTTTATGGCGCGCAATAGCTGGCACCTCACCGATGCGCAGGATAAAAATCCCGATATTAAATTTGCGGCGACAAAATCGTAATAAAACCCCTTGAATCTCAAGGGCAAAGGTGTAATGTCGTACAAAATTAGTCCTCTTTGGAGATAAGATGATCCGGATATCCAAACTCGCCGATTACGCCGTCGTCATGCTGACGAGCATGGCCCAGGAACGCGGGGTCGTTCTCAGCGCGGCGGCGCTCTCGGAACGCACGCGGATTTCGGAGCCTACTGTGGCAAAAATTCTCAAGATTCTGGGGCAGGACGGACTTGTCGCTTCGCAGCGGGGGGCGCATGGCGGGTATAAGCTGGCGCGGGCGCCGGAGCGTATTCCGATCTCTGCGGTGATCGAAGCGCTGGACGGGCCTATAGCGCTCACGACCTGTGTCGACGGGGCTTTGCTTGATTGTTCGCTGGCGCAGACCTGCGGTGTGCGCGGGCGGTGGGACGAGGTCAATATTACGATCCGCAATGCACTTGAGGAGATTACGCTTGCAGATATGATGCGCGGGAAAACGTGCTGCGGTCCCTTGCAGAGCAACCATCAAGTACAGGAAGAGACGGAAGACCATTATGGGCGCCACTGAAGAAACCATCGCCAAAGTCAAGGACATGGCCGGGAAGTACGAGGCCGGGTTTGTCACGGATATCGAGAGTGACAAAGCGCCTAAGGGGCTGAGCGAGGAGATCGTCCGGTTTATTTCCGCGAAGAAGAAGGAGCCGGAATGGATGCTGGAGCGGCGGCTTAAGGCGTTTGCACACTGGCAGCGCATGAAGGAGCCGAAGTGGGCTAAGCTGGAGTTCCCCGAAATCGATTATCAGGACGCTTACTACTATTCTGCGCCGAAATCGGCGGGGGACGGGCCGAAATCTTTGGATGATGTGGACCCGAAATTGCTGGAGACTTATACGAAGCTGGGTATTCCTTTGCGTGAGCAGGAAATTCTTGCGGGGGTTACAAACCGGACTCCGGTTGCGGTGGATGCTGTGTTCGATTCCGTTTCTGTGGCCACGACGTTCAAGGATGAGCTTAAGCGGCACGGCGTTATTTTCTGTTCGATTTCGGAGGCGGTGCAGGAGCATCCTGAACTTGTGAAGAAATATATGTCTTCGGTCGTGCCGTATTCGGATAACAAGCATGCATGTTTGAATAATGCTGTCTTTACCGACGGGAGCTTCGTTTACATCCCGCCGGGGGTGCGTTGTCCGATGGAACTGTCGACCTATTTCCGCATCAACGAGCTGAATACCGGGCAGTTTGAGCGGACGCTGATTATCGCGGATAAGGGTTCGTACGTTTCCTATCTTGAAGGCTGCACCGCGCCGATGCGCGATGAGCGGCAGCTCCATGCCGCCGTGGTCGAGCTGATCGCGCTGGATGACGCGGAGATTAAATATTCAACGGTGCAGAACTGGTATCCCGGCGATATCGATACGGGCGCGGGCGGGATTTACAATTTTGTGACCAAGCGCGGGTTGTGCGAAGGGCGGAATTCGAAAATTTCGTGGACGCAGGTGGAGACAGGGTCGGCGATTACGTGGAAATATCCGTCCTGTATTCTCAAGGGCGACAATTCGTCGGGAGAGTTTTATTCGGTTGCGATTACGAATGGGCGGCAGCAGGCCGATACAGGGACCAAGATGATCCATCTGGGCAAGAATACGCGTTCGCGGATTATCTCCAAGGGGATCAGCGCGGGGCGGAGCAACAACACTTATCGGGGGATCGTCAAGATCATGCCCGGTGCGGAAGGGGCGCGTAATTTTACGGCGTGCGACAGTTTGCTGATTGGTGATCAGTGCGGGGCGCATACCGTGCCGTATATCGAAAGCCGGAACCGTACGGCCAAGCTGGAGCATGAAGCGACGACCTCTAAAATCTCCGAAGATCAGCTGTTTTACTGTCTGCAGCGTGGGATCGGCGAGGAGGAAGCGATTGCGCTGATCGTCAACGGGTTTGCACGCGAGGTGATGCAGCATCTGCCGATGGAGTTCGCGGTCGAGGCGCAGAAGCTGGTGGGGATCAGCCTTGAGGGGAGCGTCGGGTGATACAGGAGCTGATTATGGCTGTGATTGGGGTATCCGGGGCCTTTCTGACGACGTTTTTGTATTGGATGATGACATCCGAAAGAATGAGCGCAAATAGCCTGCGCTTTTACGGGTTGAACGCCCTTGGCGCTTTTATGATCATGGTTTCCGTCATTTATAATTTTGACTGGGGCGACCTTGGAGGGTTTGTCATGGAATTGAGTTGGCTGATCGTTAGTATAATCGGGATCGTCAAGGTTTTGACGGCTAAGCGGAAGCCGGAGCGTGATGAGGTTTTTTAATGTTCGCATATTTTAAAAAGCGGAAAGCCAGAATGCTTCATGATAAAGCGCAAGTCTTTTCCCATGAAGGGAAGGATAATGAGGCTTTGGATTTATATTACAAAGCCTTGGAATGCGATGAAAAGCGGCCGACCACCCATTACAATATCGGGCTGATCTATAAGTACAGGGGCGTCTGGGATCAATCTTTCGATCATAACCTAAGGGCGCATGAACTGAATCCGACTGATGAGGCGGCGTTGTGGAATCTCGGGATTGCAGCAACGGCGCTGCGCCGATGGAAAGAGGCGCGGGATGCGTGGATCAAGTACGGCGTTAAAATGGAGGCCGGGGTTATGCCGCCGGAGATGGATTTCGGGATGAGCCCCGTTCGCGTTTACGGGCCGGAAGGCGAAGCGGAAGTCGTCTGGGGGCGGCGGATCGATCCTGCGCGTACCAAGATCATCAGCGTGCCCTATCCGGATTCCGGGTTCCGTTATGGCGATCTGGTTCTTAACGATGGAGCACCGAACGGGAGCCGTGTTGTCGATGGGCAGGAATACAGTGTTTTTGATGTGCTCGAACTGATTACGGCATCCGAATACAGCACTTTTAGCGTGACTGTGAAGGCAGAATGCATGGAAGATGTTGAGGAGCTTGACGAGTTTGCTGAACAGGAGGGTGTCGTGCTTGAGGACTGGACCCAGAATGTCCGTCACATTTGCCGGGCTTGCAGCGAGGGGAAGGTTCACGAGGATCATGACGAGCATGAAGTCGAGAGCGAGGAGTGGGTTCATGAACGTTCTATCGGTGTGGCGGCTCTGGAAGAGGATAAGGTCCATAAAGTTCTCGACCGCTGGATGGTCGGCGGCGAACGCGAAGTGATCGGGGTGGAATGCCGCTTGCCAGCGGAGAGGCATTAAATTATGGGGACTCAAAAACCATTGTCAAACAGTGATTTACAGGAATGGTTAAAGAGAAACCCGTCATGGAGCTATGCGGATGGCGCAATTTGGGCTAATTTCAAGTTTGCAGATTTTACAGAGGCTTTTGCCTTTCTGGCTGTGGTCGCCCGGCTTTCCGAGGCTGCTAACCATCATGCCAAAATCGAGAACCTCTATAACCGCGTTAAACTGAGCCTTACAACCCACGATGCTGGGAACCAGGTGACGGAAAAGGATATTTCTCTGGCCGAGAAAATATCGGAATGGAAAGGGCTATGAACGACAATAGCAATATGCGTGTTGAAAAGTTTTTTCACCGTCTTGTGGTCGGGATTAGTGCCGCGCTTATTCTGTATGGGATTATTCTGGCTGGGACAATGGTTTACGGAACATACCAAAGTCAGCATA
The DNA here is from genome assembly GCA_020443295.1 of Alphaproteobacteria bacterium. GTDB lineage: Bacteria > Pseudomonadota > Alphaproteobacteria > Micavibrionales > Micavibrionaceae > JAGNKE01. The sequence continues at coordinate 4,961 of JAGRIJ010000087.1, forward strand.
AGGTTCCCGGCGATCCGAACTTTCAGGCTCTCGTAGATGAGCAGAATTCCCAAGACGAAGCTTTTCCGCAAATGCATGCGGTTCCGGTGTTTGGAAATGCCAAGACAGGTGGGGACGTATCGGCGCTTACGAATATGAACGCTGTGTCCGAGGAGCAAAAAGACGATTTAACACTGCCGCTTTTTGATCCCAATGCTGAGTCCGGATCCGCCGGCGGTAAGGAAATGGAGGAAGAGCCATGAACCAGGAGGAGCTCAAAAAACAGTTTTCCGATTTCTTTCTTCAGCTTTTGAATGACATGATCGGTTTTTGCAGGAGGCATCTTTTTGTCGCGGCCTCGGTTGTTGTATTTTTATTTTTGTTTATCAATACATTTTTTGTCTATGACTGGTGTCATATTAACGACGATGCCTTGCTAAGCTGTGGCAGTGATTTTGGGGATTCATTTTTTAATTATCTCACGTCACATGTGCTCTACCTGACCTTGTTTCTCTATGACAAATTCAATGACGATTTCAGCATTCTTTCTTTGTTCTCCCTGCTTATTTCGACGCTGCTTAGCAGCATGTTCGTCATCGGTTTTCTTGTGACGTCTTTCAGCCTTTTTAATATTCCTTGGCGCATCTACGGCTTTGTGAAGGAAACCTATAGCAAGCCCACAAATACAGGAGAGGCAAAAAGTGATTAAGATTACAAACCTTCATGCAAGAGTTTCTTCCGATGAAGGGCCGCGGGAAATCCTGAGAGGTTTAAACCTTGAAATTCAACCCGGAAAAGTTCATGCGATCATGGGGCCGAACGGGTCGGGGAAGTCCACCCTTTCTTATGTTCTGGCCGGGCGTGAAGGATACGAGGTTACCGAAGGCTCCGTGACTATGGACGGCAAGGATCTTCTGGATCTTGAGCCGGAAGAGCGGGCGGCTGCCGGGGTCTTTCTCGCTTTCCAGTACCCGGTGGAAATTCCCGGCGTCAATATGAGCACTTTTCTTAAAACATCGCTCAATGCGATCCGAAAGCAAAGGGGAAAGCCTGAAATGGATGCGCTGGCCCTGCTCAAGCTGATGAAAGCCAAATGCAAGGAACTCGGAATCTCTGAAGAGATGATGAAAAGGGCGGTTAACGCCGGATTTTCGGGGGGAGAGAAGAAGCGCAATGAAATTCTCCAGATGGCTTTGCTGGAGCCGAAGTTCTGCATTCTTGATGAAACGGATTCCGGACTGGATATCGATGCGCTGAAGGTCGTGGCTGACGGGGTCAACCGTTTGCGCAGCCCCGAGCGCTCCTTTTTAATTATTACGCACTACCAGCGGCTTCTGGATTATATCAAACCCGATATCGTTCACGTGCTCGCCCACGGCCAAATAGTTCGCACAGGAGGGCCGGAGCTGGCTCTTGAGCTTGAAGAGCAGGGCTATAAAGATTTTATCGAAGCCGTGGCTTAAATCGAACGGGACACTCTCATGGATAAACTGGATAAGGCTTCCGACGACATCCTTGCTTTTATTTTACCCAAATATGTCACGGAAGAGGGCGATATGAGCGCGGAGACACTGGTCTGCGCTTTTGCTGCGCTGACAGGGGATCAGCTTGTCCGCCACTGTGTTCCCTTGGCCCGCATTGAGCCGGGCAGCAAGTGGATTTACAACGAGGATATCGATTCCCTGATGTATAAGCGAGAAGAGGACTCGCTGTATATCATCCTGAGTGCGGGCGCCCTGACATCGGGGCTGGCTTTTGCAGAGTTGCCGGATATGGACCCGATTATCGCCGATACGGATGATGTCATCCGGGAAGGCGGCGAGCAGGACTATCCTCCCTTGAGCGTTGCCGATTACTCTTACCCGCATGAATGGTCGCCGAATGTGGCTGTGCGGTATCGCTATGATATCGACGGGATTCTTCTCAAGCACAAGATCAAGGGCGAGGAGAAGGTAATCGCCTGCGCTCTGGCCACATCGAAGATGATCAAAGCCGCAGCGGAGGAAACCGGAGATCCGTATCTTTTTCTTCTTCTGGCTCTGGAGATGCTTGCCGGAGTTTCCCGAATGGTTCCCCTTAAGCAGGAAATTCCCGCCCTATGGTAAAGGCATTAAAAGCGCTGGCTCCCGATCACTTGCCTACCCCCAAGCAGGAGGAGTGGAAATACACCAATCTTGCGCGGGTTTTGCCTGAAGCTCTTCTCCGGCAGAAACCCGAGACCGTTCGGGAAGTGGTTATCCACAGGTCCCGTGGACAGAACGGGGGACAAGTTGAAGATGTTTTGTGGACAGGCTTTGAAGGGGCGCACCAGCAGCCTGTTTTGCGGGTTACCGTCGAGGAAGGGGCGGATCTGACCCTGATCGAGCGGCATGTGGGTCAAGGCGCTTACTGGAAGAACATGGTGACGGACATCGCGGTTGGGAAGAATGCGCGGGTGCATCATATCCGTTTGCAGGAGGACAGCCCTGAGGCCGTGCAGACCAATCTTGTGAAGGTGACGGTTGCGCAGGATGCGGCCTACGATTGTTTTTCGCTCAATCTCGGCGGGAAGCTGACGCGGCACGAGATTCACGCGGTGATCGAGGGGCAGGGCGCGGATTGCCGGCTGAACGGGCTAAACCTTCTGGCGGGGGTGCAGCACGGGGATACCACGATTTTGATCGAGCATCTGGCGCCACATTGCACCTCCTACCAATTTTACCGCAGCATCCTCGACGATACGGCGCGGGGGGTGTTTCAGGGCAAGGTGCATGTGCATCAGGCGGCGCAGAAGACGGACGCGTACCAGCTTTCCAACGCGCTTTTGCTTTCCCCTATGGCGGAGATGGATACGAAGCCGGAGCTGGAGATCTACGCGGACGACGTGAAATGCTCCCACGGGGCGACGACCGGGCCGCTGGACGAGGAGCCGCTGTTTTACCTGAGGTCGCGAGGCCTTAGCGCGGCGGAAGCGCGGCGGCTTCTGGTGCAGGCGTTCGTGGACGAGGTGCTGGAGAAAATTCCCGATGAGGATACGCGCGAGGAGGCGCGGGGGAAGGCGGATGCATGGCTGACGATGCGATTGAGATAGAATTCGATATTACGCTGGAAGACGCGGTTGAATTCAGCCTGTGGGACTGGAAGAAGACGATCACCTATAAGAAGCGGGTGAGCGTTATTCTTTTGCTCTCGGCTCTTATCGTGCTCCTGCTGTATTATCTCTTCTCCCTGACGCATTTTGACCCGTGGTACATGTTTTTTTACGGTTTTTGTTCGGGGGTTGTTTTTTTGGTGTTTTATCTGATGGTGATCATGCCTTCGGTTACGCGGAAGACCGTGCTTAAAAAGCTTTCCGAGAGCAGAAACCGCATTCTCCTGACTCATCATAAAATGCGGTTCGACGTGTCCGGGGTTTCAACGCAGACTGAGTTGTCCAACGCGACTGTCAATTGGGACGGTATCGAGAAAATTATCAGGGGGGAGAGCGCCGTTTACATCTACCTGACCGGAATGATGGCGTGGATTATTCCTGACAAGGCGTTTGCGGACGAGGCGGCGTTTGAGGCGTTTTATCAGAAATGTCAGGCTTATTTCGAGGCGGCGCGGGCGGCGGTTTCGGCGGGGGGCGCGGCGTGAGCGGGGAGGCGATTGAGATTGAGTATGATTATGAACCTGCAGACATTTATAAGGCTAAAGCAGAACTTCTAGCAAGGATTGGAATGATAAAGAGTCTTGCATATCTTGTTTGTTGGCGAGTTTTTTTATTAAATATAATAAAAAATATTTTTGCGATTTTTTTTATTTTTGGTCTGCTTTTTTCTGTAAATTTTTTATCTCAAGATTTTTCATATGGTACTTTTTCTCGTGTCTTTTTTTATGCAACTTCCATAACTTTCTGTGCTGTTGTGTTTGGAAGTCTTATTTTTCTTGCGTACTTATTTACTATTCGAAAGGGCAAAATGCATCAATCCTTGGTTGATGATTACCGAGCTATTCTTACCACTGCAGATAAAGAAAAGGCATCTTATAAATGCAAAGTAAAGTTTTCTGATTTGGGTATTTTTACTCGTACACAAGATATAAGCGGTTTCTATCAGGAGGGGCTTTTTTCTTGGCTTAGAGTGCGATATTTACTGCTGGCTGACGGTGATTTATTGGTCAGTTTTGGCAATATTGGTTATTTTTATATTCCCTCCCGTTTCTTTAAATCCGAAGAGGAGAAGCAGCGGATTTACGAGCAGTGCCTGACATGGTGGCAGGCGGCGCAGGAGAAGGCGCCAGAGAGCGGGGCGGCATGAGCAAGCTTTCCTCTCCGTGGCGGTCTGATTTTCCGATTTTCGGCACGAAGATGCACGGCCAGAAGCTTGTGTTTCTGGACAGCGGGGCGAGCGCGCAGAAGCCGTGCGCGGTGATTGAAGCGATGGATGCGGTTTTGTCCCGCGGGTATGCCAATATTCACCGGGGGCTGTACGAGATTTCGCAGAATTTGACCGCCGCGTTCGAGGATGTACGGGCGAAGGTGGCGCGGTTTATCGGTGCGGGGAGCGCGAATGAGATTATCTTTACCCGCAATTCGACGGAGGGGATCAACCTTGTCGCGCAGAGCTGGGGCCGGAGCTTCCTGAAAGAAGGGGACGAGATCATCCTTACGGCCATGGAGCATCACGCGAATATCGTCCCGTGGCAATTGCTGGCCGGGCCGGTGGGTTGCACGATCAAGGTCATTCCTATTACGGCGGACGGACGGCTTGATCTTCCCGCGTTTGAAAAGTTGCTCTCTAAAAAGACCAAGCTGATCGGGGTTGTGCATGTTTCCAATGCGCTGGGGACGATCAATCCGGTTGAGACGATCATCAAAACGGCGCGCGCGTTTAATCCTGCCATTAAAGTTCTTGTCGATGGTTCGCAGAGCGCCGTGCACGCGGCCATTGATGTGCGTGCGATGGATGCGGATTTCTTTGTCTTTACCGGACACAAGCTTTACGGGCCGACGGGGATCGGCGTTCTTTACGGCAAGGCGGAGATTCTTGATTCCATGCCGCCCTATCAGGGGGGCGGGGATATGATCGAGCGCGTGCGCTTTTCCGGCACGACCTACAAGGAGCCGCCGGCGCGGTTCGAGGCGGGAACGCCCGCGATCGTCGAGGCGATCGGGCTGGGCGCGGCTGTGGATTACGTGGTGGATATCGGAATGGAGGCCATCGCGGTGCATGAACGTAAGCTGCTGGAATACGCTACGGCAGAAATCCGGGCAGTTCCGGGGATAACATTATACGGACCTGAGGATACCGCTCATAAAGCCGGAATCCTGAGCTTTACGATGGAGGGGGCGCACCCCAGCGATGTCGGGATGGTGCTGGACCCGTGCGGGGTGGCGGTGCGGACCGGGCATCATTGCTGTATGCCGCTGATGGAGGCGCTGGGCGTGGATGCCACTGTTCGGGCGTCGTTCGGGCTTTATACCAATAGCGCGGATATCGACGCGCTGATCGCCGGGCTTTACAAGGTGCGGTCCCTTTTCGGGCAGGGGTAGAAAATATCTGTCATGAGTGTTAAGGAAGTCATACCTTTTATGATACGGGGAGAAGGATGAGCCGGATTTTACTTTTGATTGTGTTGCTGGCGGCCAGTTTCGGGGCGGCCATGATCCTCATGCAAAACGATATGGATTCCCGGCAAACTCGAACCGCGCAGACGAATAAGAGCAGCCTTAAAGCGCTTAAAGACATGCAGAAGCAGAAATTTACCGATGCCCAGGTCGAGACTTTCAGGAACGAGTGTGTCAGCGAGGCGTCTAAAAACGATGACGTGAAACGCATGGGGATGGATGTTTCCGGGTTTTGCGGCTGTATGGCCAATGCCCATATGAAGCTTGATCTGTCGATCCAAGGCGAGAAGGAAAAACGCCAGGAATTTTACAGCAAGGGCAAGCCCTGTTTTGAGAAATATCTTAAGCCGGTTGTTATCAATATGTGTGCGCAGACGAATGCAACTACAGGGGTCAAGTTTGATTGCAGGTGCATGTATGCCTATTCGGTCAAGGAGCATGTCACCCTATGGATCGAAGGAGCCGAAGGAAATACGAATATTCTTTCGCCGCAAGAGCAGGACAGGCGCAAGAAAGCACTGGGTCTGGATATGATGAAGAAGTGCATCAAGTAGCAAGGATATGAAACAGAATACTACGGATACCAATACCGCTTCTTCTGCGCCTGAGTCCGTTTATGACGAGCTGGCCGAGCCTGCGCATGTCGCCGCTCCGCGCGATCATGAGCTCTGGCCGAAGATCCATGCGGCCTTACGGGAGATTTACGACCCGGAAATTCCGGTCAATATCTATGAGCTGGGGTTAATCTATGCCGTTGATATTGAACCGGAAAAAGAGGGGTTGAGCGACGTGGCGGTGCGGATGACCCTGACCTCGCCGGGGTGTCCGGTGGCGCAGGAGATGCCGGGATGGGTGAGATCTGCTATACTGCCCCTAGAGGGTGTCGGCGGGGTCAGCGTCGATATGGTCTGGGATCCGCCGTGGGACCCCTCGAAGATGGCCGAAACAGCCAAGATGCAACTTAACATGTTTATGTAAGCGTGAGTGCTATGACGCAACCCATCCGGATGACAGATCAGGCCGCCGCGCAGATCAAGGCGCTGGAGAACGCTGCGCCTGAGGGGTCGCCGGGTGTGCGATTGAGCATTAAGAGCACGGGGTGTTCCGGGAACAGCTATCACATGGATTATATCAAGCCCGGCGAAGATGTTTCCGGGGATGATTGTTTCGAGCAGGACGGCGCGCAGCTTTACATTCCCCGCATGCATTCGTGGATGTTGTTCGGGATGACGGTGGATTACGTGACGGACGCGCTGGGCAATTCAAGGTTCGAGTTCGTCAATCCGAACGAGACGGGGCGCTGCGGTTGCGGGGAGAGTTTCCAGGTTTCCAGAGAGGAGCTGGAGAAAACCCGCAGCAAGTAAATGCCCGGCTATTCTTTTCCTAAGCGGCTTTTCTATTTGTTCTTTGGAAGGCTTGCAGAGCGTCTTCAATAACTTTTTCGTCTGCGTCCGGCAGGAAGGGAAGGGTGCTGAGCGCCTGCCGCCATGATTTCGCGCCGGGAAGGCCCTGATACAGGTTTATCATGTGGCGTGTAATAGATTTTACGGGCGTGCCGTATTTTTTTCCCTGTTCCTTTGTATAGGGGATCATGGCATGGGCGATGTTTTCGCGGGTTCTGAGATTTGCGTTGCCAAAAATCTCCCGTTCGATTTCGGTGAGCAGGAGATAAGGGTCCTGATAGGCTTCGCGGCCGATCATTACGCCGTCGAAGACCTCAAGATGCTGCACGGTTTCCTCTGACGAGCGGATATCGCCGTTGATGATGATCTCAAGATCAGGATGGCGGGCTTTCATTTTTGCGACACGCGCATAATTGATCGGGGGTTTTGTCCGGTTTTCCTTCGGTGATAAACCTTGAAGCCATGCCTTACGGGCATGGATGATGAAAGTTTTGCAGCCTGCCTGTTTGACCTTATATATGAAGGTGTCCAGAAACTCCTCGCTGTCCTGATCGTCTATACCGATGCGGCATTTGACCGTGACGGGGATTTTTACCGCTTCGATCATCGCCGCAACGCCTTCGGCGACGAGACTGGGCTCGGCCATCAGACAGGCGCCGATCATGCCCTTTTGCACGCGGTCGGATGGGCATCCGCAATTCAGGTTGATTTCATCATACCCATGATCATCGCCGATTTTTGCGCAGGCCGCGAGATCGGCAGGGTCTGATCCTCCTAACTGCAGGGCTACGGGGTGTTCGGCGTTATCAAAGCGCAGGAATCTCTCCCGGTCGCCATGGATGATTGCCCCGGTAGTAACCATTTCCGTATACAGACGGATGTTCGGAGTGATCAAGCGTGCAAAAAAACGAAAATGACGGTCCGTCCAATCCATCATCGGGGCGATGGATACGGTTTTGGATTTTTTCACCGTTTCTGATACATTAGCGCTGTTCATGGCGTTTTCTTTACCATATCTGTTGTCTGATGGTGTTCAAAAATCGCACTTCTTTTATTTTTTCAGTGTTTCTGGCAGTTTTTCTGCTGTTTTTTGCCATGGTCACGGGCGTACGCGCGGCTGAAACCGATGTTAAGGCCAAGGATCCTTTTCATACAACTAATCTTCCCTTGCCGCGATTTGCCTCACTTGGAGCAGAAGAGGTGCATGTACGGGCCGGACCGGGTCAGAAATATCCTATAAAATGGACGTTTTCCCGACAGGGGCTTCCGGTTGAAATTATTCTTGAATTTGAGAACTGGCGCAAAATCCGCGACCATGACGGGCAGGAGGGGTGGGTTTATCACACTCTTTTATCCGGCGCGCGGACGGCGTTCATTGAAAGCAAAGAGAATGTGCCTGCCTATGAAAGCCCGTTCAATGATGATGATAAAAAATCAAATATAAACATTATGTTAGAGCCAAAAGTTCTTGTTAATCTTGAAGAGTGTCAGGCTCGTTGGTGCGCTGTAGAAATATCGGGATATCATGGATGGATTGAGAGAAAATTTCTCTGGGGTATTTACGAGAACGAATTATTTGATTAGAATCAATATCGTAGTTGACCACTACATCCTTCCTTTTCTTAACTTTCCAACCTTTTCATAACCCCGCTTAAGGTTCGTCGGAAATATGTTCGCGCTTACAAACAAGCCCGATATGGGTGCTCGATTCTACTCTGCTTTAATTCAGCTTGCCTCTGATCATGAGCGCGGCGTCGACGGGATGAAGGTCATCCAGTTGATGGCCGGCGTTCTGGTCGAGAATTATTTTGTTTTCGATGAGGCCGATCAGGCGATGACGGCGAGCTTCAGGAAGCTGGCTGCTCTTTTGAATTGCGATCCCGCACCGGGGCCTCTTGCCCCCTATGCTTTGCCGCCTTCTCATATCATTGATCAGGAAACAGAGCGCGGGCGGATGGCGGCCCGGCTTTTTTTCGAAGACTGGATGGATTGCCATCATGAGTTCAATGATCTTTTGCATATGTTGTATCAGCATATCCTGATCGGTTGGGAAGATATGGGTTTTGCGCGCGAAGAGTCGTTCCGGCTTTTGATTGAATGCACGAAACGCGCGATGGCTTTTGAGATTGCTGCGCAGGAATTGTGCGATGTCGTCATCGAACGCATGGTGCAGAGGCACGGCTGGACGCTGGGGGATTGTATTGCCGCGCTGAGCGGCGTTGCGGGACGGAGGCTTGCGATTTCCATGAATTCGGGCACTTTTACTTATTTCTACGGCCCGGATCTGCCCGAGAATCTTGAACAAACCATTCATGTCATGACACAGGAAGCCGTGCGGCATGGCGTGCCGGCGGGCAGCAACTGGCGGTTCGGGCTTCCGGCCAATGACCGTCCTGTAAATGCGCCTGTTGCCCTGATCCGGGAAATGGAGCCGCGGTGCCTGCGTTTTTTCCGGTCGATCCAGATGACCTACCCCTATGATCAGGCGGTTAGCTGCGCCAAAGCGGCCGGCCGGATGATCGCAGTGGCTTCGGGGGGAGAACTTCCCGAAATCGAACCGGCGATTGCCAAGCCAATCGCCATGTCTGCCATGACCGAGACCTACAAGCATGTCTGTCTTGATTTTGATATGGTTTCGTACTAAGCGGTTCAAAAAACAGCTCTATTTTTGTTAATTACCATGAAAGATGCGATCAGGACTTGCCGCGTCCGACAAACCTTCGTATAAAGCACAAGACACGAATAGAAGGGCAATAATGAGCTTCGTCCCCAAAGGCAGCTATTCTTATGAGGATATTATTGAGTGCGGACACGGGCACCTTTTTGGGCCCGGCAATGCCCGGTTGCCTCTGCCGCCTATGCTGATGTTTGACAGGATTACCAATGTTTCTGCTGAAGGCGGCACCTATGATAAAGGCGTGATCGAGGCGGAACTGGATATCAAACCCGATCTGTGGTTTTTTGAATGTCATTTCGAGAGCGATCCCGTGATGCCGGGGTGTCTTGGTCTGGATGCGCTCTGGCAGCTTTTGGGATTTTATCTTGGCTGGACCGGGTCGCCGGGGTCGGGCCGAGCGCTTGGTCTGGGCGAACTCAAGCTTAGCGGACAGGTTCTGCCGAGTACCAAGCTGGTGCGGTATGTCGTTAATGTGAAGCGCCTGATGAAAGGGCGTCTTGTTCTGGGGATCGGGGACGGCACCATGTATGGCGATGGCCAGCCGATCTATGAGGCCAAAGACCTTAAAGTCGGACTGTTTGAAAATCCGAACGTGATCTGATATTTCAAGGGAACGCTGAGAACCGACAAGGGATTTAATTATGACAAATTCAGGGCGCCGCGTGGTCGTTACCGGAATGGGGATCATTTCCTGCATCGGGAATTCAGTCGAGGCTGTGCTTGATTCCCTGAAAGCGGGAAAGTCGGGTATTTCCAAAGCTGCCGAATACGAGGTCATGGGGTTCCGGAGCCAGATACACGGCAAGCCAGATATCGTTCTGGAAGATCATATCGACAAGCGGTTGTTCCGTTTTATGGGAGACGGGGCCGCTTACAATCATCTTGCTATGGAACAGGCCGTGAAAGATTCCGGGCTGGAGCTTGGAGATGTAAGCCATCCACGGACAGGGATTGTGATGGGTTCAGGAGGGCCATCCACCAAGTCGCAGGTTGCTGCTGCTGACATTGCGCGGGAAAAGGGGCCCAAACGCGTGGGGCCTTTTGCCGTTCCCAAATGCATGAGTTCGACCAATTCGGCCACGATCGCGACAAATTTCAAGATCAAAGGCGTCAATTATTCTATTTCCTCTGCCTGTTCAACATCTTCGCATTGCATTGGCAACGCTGCCGAGCAAATTTTTCTGGGTAAGCAGGATGTGATGTTTGCCGGGGGCGGGGAGGAGCTGGACTGGACGCTCTCTGTTTTGTTTGATGCGATGACGGCGATGTCTTCAAAGTATAATGCAACGCCTGAAAAAGCTTCGCGTGCCTATGATGCAAACCGGGACGGTTTTGTCATTGCAGGCGGCGGCGGGGTTATTGTTTTGGAAGAGCTCTCTCATGCCAAGGCGCGCGGAGCCAAAATTTATGCAGAAATCACCGGATATGGGGCGACTTCGGACGGGCACGACATGGTTGCGCCCAGTGGAGAGGGAGCGGTTCGCTGTATGCAGGAGGCGCTGGTTTCTGTCAAAACCCCTGTGACTTACATCAATTCGCATGGAACGTCGACCCCTGTGGGCGATATTATTGAGCTCGATGCGATCCGCGAGGTTTTCAAAACCAGAGATCAGGATATTCCTCCGATCAGCGCTACAAAATCCATGACCGGGCATTCCCTTGGTGCAACAGGAGTACAGGAGGCGATTTACTGCATGCTGATGCTGCAGCATGGATTTGTTGCTCCGAGCATCAATATCGAAACGCTTGATGAAGGGGCCAAGGGCCTGCCGATCGCACAACAGCGTATTGATAACGTGACGCACCAGACGGTGATTTCTAACAGTTTTGGTTTCGGCGGAACAAATTGCACCCTGGCATTCAGCCGGTTTGACGGCTAGAGGAACTGATATGGTCAAGGATCTGATGAAAGGTAAAAGAGGGTTGGTCATGGGCGTGGCCAACGACCATTCCATCGCATGGGGGATGGCGGAGGCGCTGCATAATTCCGGGGCGGAAATGGCTTTTACCTATCAGGGAGATGCCTTTGGCAAGCGCGTCAAGCCGCTGGCGGAGAGTATCGGCGTCAAGACGCTTATTGATTGCGACGTTCAGAAGGAAGAAGATCTTGACCGTGTTTTTGCCATTCTCAAGAAAGAGTGGGGGACCATGGATTTTCTCATTCACGCGATTGCCTATTCAAACAAGGAAGAGCTGCAGGGGCATTATGTCGATACGACGCTGAGCAACTTTCTGCAGACGATGCATATTTCCTGTTATTCCTTTACGTCGATCATGCGGCGGGCGAAAAGCCTGATGACCGAGGGCGGGTCGGCGGTTACGCTGACCTATTACGGGGCGACAAAGGTGATGCCGAATTATAATGTCATGGGTGTTGCGAAAGCCGCTCTGGAAGCTTCTGTCCGCTATCTGGCTGCTGATCTGGGTCCGCCCACGGAAGAGCATAAGAGCATCCGTGTGAACGCGATTTCCGCCGGGCCGATGCGTACGCTGGCCGGGGCGGCGATCGGCAGCGCGCGCCGGACATATAAATACAGTATGCTTTCCTCACCTTTACGCAAGCCCGTGGACTTGCAGGAGCTTGGAGGCACAGCGCTTTATCTTCTCTCCGATCTTTCAACCGCCGTGACGGGCGAAGTTCATTTCGTGGATTGCGGGTTTAATGCGGTGGGTATGCCGCCCCATGATGCTTTCAAGGAACTGGCGGGTTAAGTCCGGTTTTTTCCGTTTTATTATTCTCAGTTTGTTGTCCAAAGCGTTTATTGATGGAACGGCGCATCGGGGTTTCTATGAGCGCATAGCTCAGCATCGCCGCCGGCAAAACCGCCAAAAGCGCCAGAAAGAGCAGGGCCATCTGGGTGTCGTCGGAGAAATGTCCGAGTTTCATAAGCGACAGGGTGATTTCCAGCAACGGGATGTGCAGAAGGTAGACCGAATAGGAAATTTCACCCAGATAAAGGGCGTTGCCTGAGCAGAGGCTCCAGTGATAATTCTGGCGCGCCTGTTCTGCACCGAGGAAAATAAAGGCGCTGAACGTCAAAACGATCCAGAAGTCCCCGGCGAGAAAAAACATCAGGCCCAGCATAAGGGCTGTCAGAGCGCAAAAGGCTTTGAGGTCGAAATAACGGAGTTCGTATTTTTTTCCAAACTTATAAAGCCAGATTCCGCCCATGAATTCCGGAATAATGCGGAGAATTCCAAAATCAAAGTCCAGACGGGTCAGGGGTTGCCCCACTTCACCACTTGCAACCAGCCAGCAGGCGGCAAGCGCTAGGAGCGTAATAAAGGCTCCGACATACAAGGATGTCCGGTTGTAAAGTATCAGCAGCAGAGGAAAGACAAGGTAGGCAAACCATTCGACGCTGATGGACCAGGAGGGACCGTTAATCGTGGTCAGGTGGAAATCCCACCAGGCATGAAAGCAGAAAAGGTAAAGCAGGATCGTTGAGATTGAGAGTGAGGGATCGGGAGGGTCGGTAATGCCCAAGGCACTGAAGGTTGTCAGCTGGGTCAGTGCGATCACAAAAGCGCAGAGATAGGCCGGGTATATTCGTGCGATGCGTTTGACGTAGAATCCCCTGACTGAGAGGGTTTTATGCCTGAGTTTTTCAAGATAGACGTGGGTCAGGACAAAGCCGCTCAAAATGAAGAAAAAATCCACGCCTAAATAGAGCTTTGAGATTATGGGGACTTGTGTTGTGAGGTCGGGCGCGGCGTTTTCGAGAATAAGCATGCAGCAATGTTGAAACGCGACAGCAAAAGCGGCCCAGAAGCGCAGGGAGGTCAGGACCGGCAAAATATCGGGGTAGTCTTTTTCGGCGGATTTGAACATACGGGTTTTCAGCTTTTGTTCTTTCTTTTTATTATTTTGTTCCTGCAGGGCCTGACAAGCGTTTTATTGTCCAGACGCGGGCAGGGGTTTCAATATATTTATGGCAGGCCATAGCCAAAAGGATCAGGATCATTGGAGAAATGCTCCAGCCGTAGCCCCATATGCGGGATGTTTCCTCAAGGCCCAGCACCTGTTTTAGGGCAAGATCAAAAATAAAAAAATACGGGTACTGGATCATGTAAAGGCTGTAGGAGATTTCACCTAAATACTCTGATGAATCGCGGTAAAGAAAACCCTGTTTACCGGCTCTTGATTGTTCGGCTGTTGCCAGAATGATGAGGGCAAAGGCGGGGATGGCGATCCAGTCTCCCCAATGCATCAGAAGACCAAGACCCATAGCAACCAGACAGACTGTCAGGAATGTTTGTCCATGCCAGTTTAGTTCATAGCGAAGGGAAAAAAGATAGAGGGCTATTCCCATTATGAATTCGGGGAATATCCTAGGCAAGCCGAAGACGGACATCTTGCTCAGGGGGAGGGACCAGAAAGAGGGAACGGCCATCCATAATGCACAGTACAGTACGACCGATAGAGCCAGAGCGATGCCGACGGGTTTTATTTTATTTAGCGTAAGAAGCAGGACGGGGAAGAGCAGGTAAGCAAAAAGTTCAGCGCTGATCGTCCAGGAATAGCGATTGTAGGAGAGATCAGAGGCCAGACCCCACGAATGAACGAGGAAGATATTCTGGATCAGGTCAGAAAGCGTAGGTTTGTTTTCCAGCAGCGGGAAGTGTCCCAGAAAATAGACTCCGAAACAGAGTAGCATCAAAGCAAGGGTGAAAAGATGGACCGGATAAATCCGGGCGATCCTGCGGATTAAAAATCCACGGTAGGAAAAGGTTTTGTTTTGCAGTGCTTCAAAATAACAGTGAGTTAGAATGAATCCGCTCAGGATGAAAAAAAAATCGACGGCCAGGTAGCCCTTGGAAATAATCAAATCAACCGAGGGGGTGAATTTGAAGTGATAATGAAAGAGGATGACGTACAGGACGGCGAAAAATCTTAGCGAGGTCAGTCCTTTTATGTTTTTTGGGAAGTCGGTTGTGCTGCGGGAGATTATTTTCGGAAGCGAGCGTGTCATATTCGGCATTCGGTGATCAATCTCAGGTTTTCAGTGAACCGAAAACAGCCCTTCCCTTACTACATCCGGAGCATCGGAAAACACGCCATCTATGCCCCAGCGCAGGAGACGGCGGGCTTCGTCGGGGTCGTTTACGGTGTAAGCAAGGACGTGTAAGCCCTGATCAATTACAGCCTCAACTTCTTCGCGGGTTACTGTTCCCGCGTTTACGTTGATCGTTGACGGTTCAATAAAATCTATTAATTCCTGCCAGTTTTCCGGCCAGTGTTCACCGATCAGGAGTCCACGTTGCCAGTCCTGAGCCAGTTCTTGTGCAGTTTGAAGGCTGATCAGCGAAAAGGAGGAAACCAGCAAACGGTCATGGTCGTCCCAGATCTGGGAGAGCAGGTCCAGTGCCACTTCAGCGGTTTCGCGTTCGCGACCGGGGCAGGGTTTGATTTCAAGATTCAACCCCAAGCGGCGTTCCAGCAGCACTTCCAGAGCCTCTTCAAGGGTTGGAATTTTGATTCCGGCAAAAGAGTCGGCAAACCAGCTGCCACATTCAAGTTCGCGCAGTTCCTCGAGTGTTTTTTGCGCGACCGGACCTGAGCCGTTTGTCGTGCGGTCCAGCGCTTCGTCATGGAACAGAATGGGGATCTGATCTTTTGAGAGTTTCACATCCAGCTCTACCCATTCGATGCCCATATCTGCGGCGGTATGGATGCCCTCAATCGTGTTTTCGGGAGCGTAGGCAGCTACACCCCTGTGGCCTATGATTTTCGGGAGCTTCAGCATCTTTTTCTTTTCCTAGAACTCGGCGATCAGCTTTTGGGCCTTTATTTCCATGAACTGCGCGATTTTTTCGGCAAAGGCAATGGCTTCTTCTTCCTGCCAGGCCTTGAAGGGTTTGAGCGTTCCGGGGTGGATCGTTACACGAAGATCATCATCAGCGCCGACCAGATCGAAGTGCCAGATGCTGTGTTTGTTGATCCGCATACCGTTTGCATTGAATTCGGGATCCTTGTACATCTGAATATATTGAAAATCATTAAAGTGCTTTTTCCAGCCCCTTTTATCCGAAACCGAATAGTATTCGTAAATGATGGTGCGGTTGACCTTGCGCAAGGTCAGACTTTCGTAAGCGCTGATGAAGTAAAACAGGGCTAATAGCGAGATGCTTCCCATCAGTAAAAAGGCGTTTGTCAGGGCGGTTTTATATATAAAAGCTTCCGGCGTTGGGAAAATAAACAGGAGGTAAATTCCCCAAAAAAAACCGCACAATGCGAGTCCGAGCATAATGCTGTAGGTCCTCTTGTTCTTAAAGACCATAAGGTATTGCGATTCCTTTTCCAGGAAGAGATTATAGGCGTGATGTTTCGGTAAGGCCCGCATTTGCGGATATCTGTCCCTTTTATTGTCAAGGGCGCGTGTCGCCCATCGCTATGGTATCCGCTTTTGCCAGTTCGGCCAAGCGTTCCTGTGCGGGTTTATAGCCCTGATCAGCGGATTTTTTATAATAATCCATGGCAAGGGTGCGGTGTTCAGCCGAGGTTTCCATACGCATATATATGATGTCGGCATAGGTTTTCTGGGAGGGCGCGTGTCCGTTTTCGGCGAGTTCTTCAATCATTTCTTTTCCCGCTTTACCGTAGACGGGGTCGAACACCCCTTTCTGAATGAGGGATTTTCCGATGCGCAGCTTTTCGTCATCCGAACTCAGCATCGCCAGAGCCTGATACTGGTAGATGTCGATCTGGAACAAGGCAGGGGCCATGTCCGCCATCTTGATCCTTTTTTGCTTCAGACCAATGTAAAAGAATGCGGCCGTGCAAAAGAAGCCGAGGCTGAGGGCAAGCATCATGCCCAGAAATACCCTAAATCGCTTCCGCGCCTTTGAGATCGCCATATGTTTTCTCACTCTTTATTATTATACCAACTATTATGGGAAAATATTCGCCTGTCCAGAAATAAATTCTTATGGGAGGGTTTTTGTATTCCTGATTGCTCTTTTTCATAGAAATATGGTATTTGTGAGTAATAAAATTTCAATAAAGCAATAAAGGGGGTGTAAATGTCAAATGGTATCACTTATCTCCAGCAGGTTACCGCGTTAAGGGCTGAGGAAGCCGCCGAAGATGGCGGGCCCGTTGTTACGACCACGTCTGCCGAACAAGCACCCCCCGTTGCCGGGATCAGCGCTCGGCCTGTGCAGGATTTCATAAACGATTTACAGAGGGTTGCGCCGGTGGATGGTCAGGACAGGCGTCTTACCGACGCGGTGATTGAAAAATTTTGTGAGGATCATTTCAGGCTCGATCCCGCCGAGGCTGATCGAGTTGAGGCTTTGCTTAAAGTGGCTATCCATTCGGCGATGGAAGGCGGGTTGACGCGGGCCGAGATCGTTGCCGCGGTCAGCCAGGTGGGCGATGCCATCAAAGGTAACGAAGCCATGCCTGCGGAAGCTTATGTCGAGGCTGCGAAGATTACCGGGCGGGACAACACTCATCAGGTTATGGGGGTTGCACATTTCCTGACCGAGATGGATGGCGGGCATGCTCCGGTTCCTGCGGCTGATCCTTCCGCCGGCAGAGATGTTCACAGTACGGTGGAAGCGCGTTATGATTCGGTAGTGGGCAGTGTTGCCCAGAAGTTTAAATAGGAAACATAGATTATTAAAAAAGCAGGAGAGGGTAGCCCTCCTGCTTTTTTTTGTTTTTTGTGTTAGCGCGATATCAGCCGTTGGTGCCTTCTTTTTTCTTTCTCGGCTTTTCTTCAAACGGGATTTCCTCGCCCGTTTCCTGATTGACGCGCTTCATGGACAACTTTACTTTGCCGCGGTCGTCGACACCGATCAGGAGGACTTTTACCTGATCGCCTTCCTTGACGACGTCCGTCGTCTGCGCGACACGGTGGTCGGCCAGTTCGGAGATATGGACAAGACCGTCTTTGGCGCCCATGAAATTCACAAAAGCGCCGAAGTCCACTGTCTTGACGACTTTACCTTCGTAGATTTTACCAATTTCCGGTTCGTCGGTGATGTTACGGATCATCTTGATCGCTTTTTCGATGCTTTCACCATTAGTCGCGGCGACCTTGACGGAGCCGTCATCCTCGATGTCGATCTTGGTGCCGGTGAGCTCGATAATTTCGCGGATGACCTTTCCGCCTGTTCCGATGACTTCCCGGATTTTGTCGGTGGGGATGCGGATCGAGACGATCTGCGGAGCGTACTGGCTGAGTTCGCCGCGGGATTGTTCAAGCGCCTTGTTCATTTCACCGAGAATGTGCATGCGTCCGTCTTTGGCCTGGGCCA
Organism: Alphaproteobacteria bacterium; assembly: GCA_020443295.1. Classification (GTDB taxonomy): domain Bacteria; phylum Pseudomonadota; class Alphaproteobacteria; order Micavibrionales; family Micavibrionaceae; genus JAGNKE01. Next base: position 22,872 of record JAGRIJ010000087.1, read on the forward strand.
AAGCTATTTTCATGATTTCCTCGGTAATCGACGTGATCTTGATGTCCATCTGAAGGGCGGTAATTCCCTGTGCCGTTCCGGCAACTTTGAAATCCATGTCGCCCAGGTGGTCTTCGTCGCCCAGGATGTCGGAGAGAACGGCAAAGTCTTCGCCTTCCTTGATCAGGCCCATGGCGATCCCTGCAATCGGCTGTTTCAGAGGCACGCCGGCATCCATCAGGGCAAGAGACGTCCCGCAGACAGTTGCCATGGAAGACGAGCCGTTGGATTCGGTAATCTCGGAGACTACGCGCATCGTGTACGGGAATTCTTCCGCGCTGGGAAGAAGAGGGTGGATTGCCCGCCATGCGAGCTTGCCGTGACCGATTTCGCGGCGTCCCGGTGCGCCCATGCGGCCACACTCACCGACCGAATAGGGCGGGAAGTTGTAGTGCAGCATAAAGCGTTCCTTGTATTCGCCTTCCAGCGCATCGATGATCTGCTCATCCTGTCCGGTTCCGAGCGTGGCGACCACGAGGGCCTGCGTTTCTCCACGGGTGAAGAGGGCTGAACCGTGCGTACGCGGCAGGGTTCCAACTTCAGCCACAATCGGGCGAACGGTTTTTGTATCGCGCTGATCGATGCGGTTTCCGGTTTTCAGGATCTGGCCGCGAACGACATCAGCTTCCAGGCTTTTGAACTTGGCCGTGATGACGTTGGCATCAATGGCGTTTTCTTCGTTGGTGAAGGCTTCGATTGCTGCCTTGCGGACGGCATCGACCGCATCACGGCGTTCCTGTTTATTGATAATCGCGTATGCTTTGGTTACTTCGTCGGCATATTTGCTTTTGATGGATTCTTCGAGTTTCTTGATCGGATCCGGTGTTTCGGGGATATCCCATGGATCCTTTGCGCACATCTCGGCCAGACCGATAATGCCGTCGATTACGGGCTGGAACGCTTTCCAGCCTTCCATGACGGCACCGAGCATCACATCTTCGGGCAGTTCCTTGGCTTCGGATTCCACCATCAGAACGCCTTCCTGCGTGCCCGCCACAATAAGGTCAAGGTCGCTTTCCTTGGTTTCCTGCATGGTCGGATTGATTACATACTGGCCGTTGATGTAGGAGACGCGCGCGCCCCCGATAGGGCCGAGGAAGGGAATTCCTGAAATCGTGAGTGCTGCCGAGCAGCCGATCATTGCAACGATATCGGGATCGTTTTCAAGATCGTGGGAGATCACGGTTGCGATGACCTGTACCTCGTTGAGGAAATTTTTCGGGAAGAGGGGGCGGATCGGACGGTCGATCAGGCGGGAAGTCAGCGTTTCTTTTTCGCTGGGCTTTGCTTCACGTTTGAAAAAACCGCCTGGGATTTTTCCGGCGGCGAAGGTTTTTTCCTGATAGTGAACGGAGAGGGGGAAAAAATCCTGGCCTTCCTTAATGGTTTTTGCTGCGGTGACACAACAGAGGACAACCGTGTCGCCCATGCTGGCCAGAACGGCGCCGTCGGCCTGACGCGCGATTTTTCCGCTTTCGAGGGTTATGGTTTTGCCCGCGAAATCAATTTCTTTTCTGTAGACATTAAACATTCGTATGTTTTCCTTTTTCATAGTCATAAATGGCCCGTTCCCATACGGAACAGGCACGGTCAAAATTCAAAGCTCTTTGGGTGGGGGGCTTCGGTGGACTGTTAAAAGCGGACGCATCCGCCTTTAATCGTCAACCGCGAGCCTCTCGCCCTTTCGGGCTTTGCAAACCGTGATAGTCATGCCACTCTCAGGCACAAAAGTCAAAGATTTCTTTGATTTTTCGCGAAAACCAAGGGGATTTCGGGTTTTCTTAACGTATGGATTGATCCTTATGGGAAAAGCTTTTATAGAGGGGCACATCGCCGATTCATCACACCGGGAGGATAGACACGTATGACCAGTTTTCTTGTACTTCTCCGCCATGGGCAGAGCGAGTGGAACCTTCAGAACAAATTTACCGGGTTCAAGGATATTGACCTGACCGATCAGGGGCGGGAGGAAGCGATCGAAGCCGGAAAGCGCCTGAAAGAGGCCGGGATCCATTTCGATCAGGTCTTTACCAGTACGCTCAAGCGGGCCAGCAATACCGCCCTTCTGGCTCTTGAACATGCCGGGCAGCAGGAACTGATCGGAACGATGATTGGGCATGACGATTTGCGGGAGAGGGATTACGGGGATCTGACCGGGTTGAACAAGGATGAAACCCGCGAGAAATACGGGGAGGAACAGGTTCATATCTGGCGGCGGTCCTATGACGTGCGTCCGCCGGGGGGCGAGTGTCTGCAGGATGTGGTGGAGAACCGCGTGCGCCCTTATTACGAGGCGGAGATCAAGCCGTTGGTCAAGCAGGGAAAAAATATCCTGATTGCCGCACACGGCAACTCTTTACGGGCCATGTTGATTATCCTTGGAGCCGAAACGCCGGAGAGCATCAATGAGGCCGAGTTTCCGACCGGGGTGCCGTTGGTGTTCGAAATGGAGAACGGGCAGATCAGCAAGCGGTATTTTCTCCAATAAATTGGTTTGACATAAGCAATCTTATTGCTTATTGCCTTTCTTATGCTTACTTCTCTTTTTATGTACCTACAGCCGCGTGATTATGAAGGGCGGCAGCAGGTCCTGACCCGGCAGCGTGAAATTGTTGACGGTATCGGCGAGACGATATTGCAGGGCGAGACGGCTGTTTTGCGCGCTTTGAATGAGTATGGAGAAATCGGAAAACTGGGGGAGCCTTTTCATTCTCCCGAGGACTGCAAGAAATTATACGATGCTTTAGCTGCGGCCGGTTACGAGGAGGACATTCTTTCTACCGAACATTTTGACGTCGACGACCCGAAGCAGGTGATCTGTTATCTTATCGGGCAGGCTATGGGTCGTTTACGGGAGGGCCAACCGCCCGAAAGCATTTTTGTTGTCCGCAGCGCCATGGCTCTGAATGGTGTTCATCCTAACCGCTGGCAAAGCACGATCGATCGTGAAATCCTGATGAATATATAGATTTTAGATCTGGCCTTGCGGGTTTCTCGACAAGCCTGAGATGTTTGGTTTAAAGTCGTTCATGCAACAAACACGGAGATTGGGCTTTGGCACAAATCAGTATCGATCTTAGCGGCGGGGATATCGGCGGGGAGCTTGATGTCGGTCAGGATATGCGTGAGGTTTCCCTTAAAGGCGCAACCATAGGGGTTTTTCATGCCGAGGGGAAAAAGCTCACTGTCGAGTTTCTGGAAGGGGCCCGGTTCGGGGAGTTGTCCGCTGATCATACGACCGAATTTTATAACGAGGCGGGGCAGCGCTTACCCTCCGGTTCGGTCAGCATCAATCAGGATAATGACGGCTATTTCTTTCAACGTCATAGCATGTAAACAGGCGCATTCATCATAACGCGCCTGCTTTATTCGTCTGTTTGCCGTTTTGATCAGCGGCGGATGCCCAGAGCTTCAATCAGCTTCTTGTAGCGATCTTCGTCCTTGGCTTTCAGGTAGTCCAGAAGCTTCCGGCGTTTGGCGACCATGGCCAGAAGGCCGCGGCGGCTGTGCAGGTCCTTGGGGTGCTGGTTCATGTGCTCGGAGAGTTCGAGGATCCGCTTAGTGAGGACCGCGACCTGAACTTCCGGAGAACCGGTGTCGTTTTCCCTGGTCTGGAAATTCTTGATGAGTTCGGCTTTGCTGACTTCGGTTGCAGCTGCTGCAGTGTTTTTCGACATCGTTTCCTCCTTTAAAGGTTACAGGTTGAATACACGAACGGGCCGGATTTCCGGTCCGCGGTTTTCGACGAGGGCCACGGGGGCACCGTTAAAAACCGCCAGAGCCTGCCTGTCTTCCTGTCCGCCCAGTCCTTCCCGCGTCAGGCGGGAATAATCGGGGCGGGATATGAAGGTCAGGACCTGCCCGCTCTTGAGCCTTGCCGCTTCCTCTTGTTTCACGGGCAGAGCCGGGATGTCGTCCAGCACGGCCTGAAGAGGCAACAGGGCTTCGTTAAGAGCCGCAACGTAGTCCATTTGCTCCAACAAGTCCAGAGAAATCGCGTTATCCAGCGTCAGGGGGCCGACGGCTTCACGCCTGAGGTTTTTGACGTATCCGCAGGTTCCCAGTTCTGTGGCGATATCCCGCACGAGGGAGCGGACATAGGTGCCTTTGCCGCAAATCATGCGAAAATCCGCTTCATTTGGGCGCGTTTCCAGTAATTCAAGGGTTTCGATATAGACCTTGCGGGGTTTTATGTCCGGTTTTTCGCCGCTGCGGGCCAGATCATAGGCGCGCTGGCCATCGATCTTGATGGCCGAGAAGGCGGGAGGGGTTTGCAGGATGTTCCCTGTAAAATCAGGTAAAATCTCAAGAATTTCGCTTTTTTCGGGCCTGTTGGGGCTGGTTTCTGTTATTTCCCCTTCCGCGTCGTCCGTATCGCGCTGTTCGCCCCATGCGGCTGTGAAGCTGTAGGTTTTCAGGGCGTCCTGAACAAAGGGGATGGTTTTGGTGGCTTCGCCCATGGCAATCGGAAGGATGCCCGTGGCCATGGGATCAAGCGTTCCGGCATGACCGATTTTCTGCGGATTGAGGATCCGGCGAATGCGTCCGATGGCCTGTGTTGAGGTTAAACCGGCGGGTTTGTCGAGGTTGATCCAGCCGTTGACCGGCTTGCCTTTTTTTCTGCGGGCCACGGGTTATTCTCCGTTGTCGGGGCTTTTTTCCGCGTTCTCGGTTTGAGAGGTTCCGCGCAGGAGTTCTTCAATGCGCTGCGCCTGATCGAAAGAGTCATCCGTTACGAAGCGGATTTTGGGTGTGAATTTGAGATTGGACTTGCGCCCGATTTCCTTCTGGAAAGTATGCGCCTCATCATTCAAAGCGTTCAAAATGGCTTCAACCTGTTTACCGCCAAGGGTCATCACGTAGGCTCTTGCATGTTTGAGGTCAGGGCTGGGGCGGACTTCCGTAATCGTCACGCGTCCGGCTTCCTGGATCAGGATTTCACTGTGGAAATGGCCGCGCTGTAACGTCTCGCTCAAGATATGCCGGATTTGTTCTCCCACACGAAGCTGGCGCTGGGATGGTTCGGAGATGCGGTGTTTCATAGCGGGGGGGAATCCTTACTCTCTTGTGCGGCGTACAGGCTGTCAGGTCAGTGTGCGCTCTTCCTCTATCAGCTCGTAGCACTCGATGACATCGCCTTCCTTGATATCATCGTAGCTTTCAAAGGCCATACCGCATTCCATGCCTTCCTTGACTTCCTTGACTTCGTCCTGGAAGCGCTTGAGAGTTTTTAGCATGCCTTCGTGGATGACAACATCGTCGCGCAAGAGGCGTACTTTTGCGCCGCGCTTGACGTTTCCAACTGAAACCTGACATCCGGCAACCTTGCCGACCTTGGTGATGTTGAAGACCTGTTTGATAAGCGCCTGCCCCAGATAGTTTTCCCGGATGTGCGGGGAGAGCATCCCGGAAAGGATAGCCTTAGCGTCATCGATGACATTGTAAATGATATTGTAGTACCGAATATCCACGCCTTCGCGCTGGGCCAGACTGCGGGCCTGCATGTTTGCGCGAACGTTAAAGCCGATGATTACGCCTTTGGATGCTTTGGCCAGAATGACATCGGATTCGGTAATACCGCCCACGCCGGTGTGAAGGATCTGGACTTCGACGTCCTTGTTCTCTTCAACCACCTTTTTGAGCGATCCTGCAATCGCTTCCACGGAGCCGTGGACATCGGCCTTGATTAAGACCGGCAGGCGGGTTTTTTCGCCTTCCTGCTTCTGCTGGAGGATATCCTCCATCGTTGTCCGGCTCTTGATTGCCATGGCCGCTTGGGATTCCTTGATTTTTCTCTGGCGGTAAGTTGCGACTTCCCGTGCACGGGCTTCGTCCTTTACGACATAAAAGGAGTCTCCGGCGACCGGAGCGCTTTCGGATCCGATGACTTCAACCGGTTGGCCGGGTACGGCTTCGGCCACGTTTTGCCCCTTATCGTCGATCAGCGCACGTACTTTTCCCATCGTTGCCCCTGTGACGAAGACGTCTCCGACTTTAAGGGTTCCATTCTGGACCAGTATGGTGGCGACGGGGCCGCGGCCCTTTTCAAGTTTGGATTCGATAACAAACCCCTGTGCGTCGCGAGCCGGATTTGCCTTGAGCTCAAGGATTTCCGCCTGAACCAGGATTGCTTCTTCAAGCTTATCCAGGTTGAGTTTCTGTTTAGCAGAGATTTCCACGCATTGAACATCTCCGGAGAGTTCTTCCACGATGATTTCATGTTGAAGCAGGTCCTGCTTGACTTTCATCGGCTTTGCATCGGGAAGGTCGATTTTGTTGACGGCAATAATAATTGGAACCTTTGCTGCCTTGGCGTGGCTGATGGCTTCGATTGTCTGGGGCATAATGCTGTCGTTTGCTGCAACCACGATCACCACGATATCCGTGACATTAGCACCCCGGGCGCGCATTTCGGTGAAGGCAGAGTGGCCGGGCGTATCGAG